>JBEGOY010000001.1:0-18853 GCA_041181745.1 Actinomycetota bacterium
AGGCTGTCGCCCGCAATTTAGTAGATGCAACCTTGCATGAGCGCGGTGAACGTGTGGTTGAAACTGCTTTTTACACCCAAGCGAGAATCCACGGAAATAACCTCGGTTATGACACCATTGCGGCTTCTGGCGCGCATGCCTGCATTTTGCACTGGACCAATAATGACGGAGCCGTGCACGACGGGGATCTGATTTTGGTTGATGCCGGCGTTGAACTTGAGAGTCTTTATACCGCAGACATCACTCGAACAATTCCGGTCAACGGCAAGTTTTCATCGGTTCAAAAAAAGATCTACGAAGCAGTTCTCGAAGCGGCCGATGCTGCATTCAAGGCCGCAAAACCCGGGGTGAAGTTCAAAGACGTTCATGCCGCCGCCATGCAAGTGATTGCTAGCAAAGTGAGCGAGTGGGGTTTCATAAACATGAGCGCCGAAGAATCGCTCAAAGAAGAGAACCAACTGCACCGCCGATGGATGGTTCACGGCACTAGCCATCACCTTGGATTAGATGTGCACGACTGCGCACAAGCAAGAAAAGAAATGTATCTTGATGCCGAACTTCAACCGGGAATGATTTTCACTATCGAACCTGGTCTGTATTTTCACGCGGATGACCTATCGGTTCCCGAAGAGTTTCGTGGAATTGGCGTGCGCATTGAAGATGACGTGCTGGTCACAGAAACTGGGGTTGAGAATTTATCCGCGGCTTTGCCTAGAAAAGTTGAAGAAATTGAAGCGTGGGTAATCAGTCACCAGAACTGAGCTGGCGACTTTAGGCTTCGTTAACTGCAGCCGCTTCTTTCGCCTGATTTGCCAGCGCTGCCGGAACCTGCACCTGATATTTCGATGCCACAACCGATGACTGGCTTACAAAACCGCGCTTGCTTTTGGTGAGGCTGAAGCGAATTACGTTAAAGAGCATTCCGATGCCCGCACCAATTACGATCGCCTGAACCACACCCGTGTATTGTGCCGGTTCAAAGGCCGTTGCCGCGGTCGTTGAACCGGTGAACAAGATTCCATAAATCAGACCAAGCCAAGAACCGGTGACGGCTCCGCCGATGGCAAGTCGAGAATAAGACAGCTTGCCCCGAATGCGCTCAACGGTGCGCAGGTCGGAACCAACAATTGCGATTGCGCCGGCCGGAAAATTATTTCGCACCAGCTTTTCAACAAATTGAGTCGCTTCTTGATACTGCGCAAATTCAGCAATGACCTCACCCTGAGGCATTACTGGAATGGTGCGTGAGAGATTGCGACGGCTGGTTGGCATTAGCCCATTCTGGCATACCTTCAAGGGCTCGTCTAAGGTTGTAGGGTGAGCGCAAACCGAGTATTCGTTGCCAGATTGGCTGGCTGTGGAGTCTTTGACCCAGCGGGAGACCGTGTAGGAAAAGTCATTGACGTTCTTGTGCTGTACCGCAAAACCGGAGCACCTCGAGTTACTGGCATGTTGGTCGAAATCAGTGGCCGTCGTCGAGTATTTGTGCCAATCGCTCGCGTCACATCCATTTCGGCCGGCCAGGTAATCACCACCGGCTTGATTGACCTGCGTCGATTCACCCAGCGCGGGCAAGAGGTTCGAGTCATCGCCGAGATGCTAGGCCGCAAAGTGCGCATTCTGGATGGCACCGGCGAAGCCGCAATCGAGGATGTTGCAATCGAGTTAAGCAAAAACTCCGACTGGTCAGTCTCGGAACTATTTTTGCGCCGACCAAAGACTTCAGTTTCGCCATTCGCCCGAGGTGCCACTTTGTTTGCCGCTTGGGAGCAAGTGACCGAAGAGGCCAAGGGCGAAGATGGCCAAAGCGCCTCCCAACTCTTGGCTACCTATTCAGACTTGCGACCAGCCGACCTTGCGAGCGCATTGCTAGATCTACCTGACGAGCGCATGCTCGAGGTTGCCGAAGAGCTCGACGATGAGCGCCTTGCCGACGTGCTTGAAGAGTTGCCAGAAGATGAGCAGATTGACATCATCGCCGAACTTGACGACGAACGTGCCGCCGAGGTTCTAGATCTGATGGAGCCAGACGACGCTGCCGACTTGATGGCAAACCTGCCTGAAGAGCGCACCGAAAAAATTCTTGACCTGATGGATGAAGAAGAAGCAGACGACATTCGTATGTTGATGCAATTCGATGAATTCACCGCAGGTGGTTTGATGACTACCGAGCCAATCATTTGTGCCGCGGATGCGACCGTGGCGGAAGCAATGGCGTTGATTCGCCGCAAAGAAATTTCACCAGTGCTCGCTGCTTCGGTTTTTGTGACTCTGCCACCTTATGAGACTGCTACCGGGCGCTACCTGGGCACGGTGCATTTTCAAAAAATGTTGCGATACCCGCCGCACGAGCGACTAGCTTCACTGCTTGACACCGAACTTGAGCCTGTAAAGGCCGACACCCACATCGCAGAGATTCACCGAACCTTTGCAAACTACAACTTGGTGGCACTGCCGGTGGTCGACGACGAAAACCGTTTGATTGGCGTGGTCACAGTAGATGACGTTCTTGACCACCTGCTGCCAGATGACTGGCGAGCCGAAGAGGAGGTGCGCTAATGGCAAATAAGAGAAACCGACTTGATGCACCAATGACCCCTGGCGCACGCTTCGTTCCAAAATTCACAATAGACCAAGAACGTTTTGGTCGCGCGTCAGAGACATTCGCCAGAGCAATGGGCACCGGAGCATTCCTGATTGCGATGACTATCATCGTTGCAATCTGGCTTACCTGGAACTCCCTCGCTCCGGAGTCAATGCAGTTTGACCCTCGTGCTACAAACTTCACACTGATGACCCTGATTCTTTCTATGCAGGCTTCTTATGCTGCGCCACTGATCTTGTTGGCTCAAAACCGACAAGACGATCGCGACCGCGTGAAGTTTGAACAGGATCGCCAACGTGCCGAACGCAATTTGGCCGACACGGAATATCTGGCCCGTGAAGTTGTTGCCTTGCGCTTGGCTATGGAAGAAATGGCGACCAAAGATTTTGTGCGCGATGAATTGCGTGATCTTCTGAAAGAAATCTTGGATGAGCGCAAGCGAGATTAAGCAAGCTCTCGCCACGGTTATTGACCCTGAACTTCGCCTACCGATTACCGACCTTGACATGGTCGCCATCGACGGCAACCAGGTAACCATCAAGCTAACCGTGATTGGCTGCCCGGCAGCTGACCGCATCGAGGCAGATGTGCGCAAAGCCATCCAAGGATTTGATGCATCGGTGACCATGACGGTGATGACCCAGACCGAACGCGATGCACTCAAAGAAAAACTGCGTGGCGGCCGAGCACCAAAGCAAAACCCATTCGACAAAGACACTCTGACTCGGGTCTATCTTGTTGGCAGCGGCAAGGGTGGCGTGGGCAAATCTTCGGTCACGGCAAACCTGGCGGTTGCTCTGGCCGAACGCGGCTATCGGGTGGGCCTTGTCGATGCCGACATATTTGGTTTTTCAATTCCGGGCCAACTTGGCATCACCAGCAAACCAACTCAGGTTGATGAAATGATTTTGCCGCCGGTTGCTTTTGGTGTGAAAGTAATTTCGATTGGAATGTTCCTCGACGACAATAAACCGGTCGCATGGCGTGGGCCCATGTTGCACCGAGCGGTGGCCCAATTTCTGACCGATGTTTACTGGGGTGATTTGGATTTTCTGCTGGTGGACCTGCCGCCGGGCACCGGTGATGTTGCAATTAGCCTTGGTCAACTGCTGCCAACAGCAAAATCAATCGTGGTGACCACGCCGCAGGTTGCTGCGGCAGAAGTGGCCGAGCGAAGTGGCGCAGTGGGTTTGCAAACCGGTCAGTCTGTTTTTGGCGTGATTGAAAACATGGCTTGGTTGCAACAAACCGACGGCAGAAAACTTGAATTGTTTGGCAGCGGTGGCGGTGCGGCCGTTGCCGATCGTCTTTCGAAACTAAGCGGTGCGCCGGTGCCAGTGCTAGGTCAAATAGCCATCAGCGTGGCATTGCGCCAGGGATCCGACGCCGGAACGCCGGTAGTCATCTCAACGCCGAAAGACGAAGCTGCCAAATCGATCAATCAAATCGCTGAAAAAATCGCTGCCGACAAAATTGGTCTAGCAGGCAAAAAGCTTAGAGTTAGTCTGTGAGCGAAACCAGCATTGCAACATTGGTAGGGCATCTGCCTTCAGGTGACTCAACTGTGCCGGTGATAAATCCGGCAAACTCAAAAAAGATTTATGACCTGCCGCAGCTCTCACGAGTTGATGTTGAACGAGCCATCCAAAGCGCACGAGCGGCGCAGGTTGATTGGCAAGAGGTTCCCGTTTCTCTTCGATCGCAAATTTTGTATCGACTGCATGACGCGCTGCTTGAAAATGAATCCAAGTTGCTCGATCTGCTGCAACTGGAGACCGGAAAATCACGCGCACACGCATTTGAAGAAACCGCTGGCGCAATTGGTGCAGCGCGCTACTACGCAAAGATTGCCCGCAAAACCCTGGCCAGAAAGCGCACTCGCTCGGGCATTCCGCTGCTTACCAAAACCTATGTAGACCACGTTCCAGTAGGTGTGGTTGGGGTAGTCACGCCATGGAACTATCCGCTGGCTTTGACGATGCTTGATGTTTTGCCCGCATTAATTTCAGGCAATGCCGTGGTTCAAAAGGCTGATAACCAAGCGGCGCTCACAGTATTGTTTGCTCGCAATCTTGCAGTTGCCGCAGGTGTTCCAGAAAAACTTTGGCAAATTGTCACCGGCGATGGCGAACTGGTAGGCAACTCGCTCACCGACAACGTTGACTACATTGCATTCACCGGTTCAACCGCAACTGGCCGCAAAGTTGCCGAGCGCGCGGCCACCAGATTGATCGGCTGCTCGCTTGAACTTGGCGGAAAAAATCCGATGATTGTGTTGCCGGGCGCCGACCCAAAGAAGGCCGCAGAAATAGCTCTCGCAGGCGCCTTTGGTTCTGCCGGTCAACTCTGTGTTGCAATCGAACGCATCTATGTGCCAAATAATTTGAAGACGGAATTCTTGCAACACCTCAAAGCAAAGACTGACAGCCTGCTGGTTGGCCGTTCGAACGATTTCACCATGGATATCGGAAGCTTGACCGGCTACAACCAATTGCAGCGAGTTCAGGGTTTCATAAATGATGCCGTTGAAAAAGGCGCCACCGTGATTTCCGGCGGAAAGTCATTGCCGCAAGCCGGACCCTACTTCTATGCACCAACAGTCGTGACCGAAGTTAAAGCGGCAGCCCGAATGGCACGCCAAGAGGTTTTTGGTCCGGTGGTTGATGTTGAGGGTTATGACGAAATTGATACCGCCATCGATTGGGCAAATGACACCGATTACGGATTGAATGCGGCGGTAGTCGGCCCAAAGAAAGATGCCATGCGCGTTGCCGAGAAACTTATGGCCGGCAGCGTAAACATCAATGAGGGATTCCGCGCAAGCTTTGCATCGATGGAGTCTCCTATGGGTGGAATGAAGACATCTGGACAAGGTCGTCGAAACGGCGAAGGCGGTTTGCTGCGCTTCACCGAAGCAAAATCAATTGGTGTGGCATCAGGATTCTTGAAATTACCAACGCGTGGCAAAGATTACGAGCGCATGGCTCCGCTAATGAAAACTATGCTGCGCTGGATGCGAAATTTCTAAGTGGCTTCGCTATCGAACGGCGCTTGCTCGCCAGCCTGCAATACAGGTTGAGCCTGCTTTTTGGGTTGATTTAAAACAGTGGCGTTGGTTGGCGCAACCACTTCATCGGCAAGAGCCTCACGAATAATTCGACGTGGATCATATTGTCGCGGGTCTAATTTCTTCCAATCCAACTCTTCGCCAATCTCGGCTGAAAGTTGATCTTTGGCGCCGTCGGCCATGCGACGAATAGTCTTTACAAACTTGGCCAACTGCTGGGCGTAGTGCGGAAGCCGGTCTGGGCCCAAAACAAAAACGGCAATCAACCCCAAAATCAGGAGTTTCTCGCCGCTTAGTCCAAACACCATTTCAGGTTACCCCTTGATTAACCGGTATTCGGCAAATTGCACTTTATGCTTTGACCAAGGAGTAGCCATGGCAGACAAAATCAGCAGTTGGAAGTTCACTGAGGACTTCTCGATTGAACCAGAGGCATTTCGCAATGCCCGTGGTCGCGCTGAAGAACTTGGCGTCGAATGCATCACTCCATCCGTGGGCGCACACCTAGCGATTCTGGCATCTGCGCTAGGAGCAAAGGCAATTGTTGAGGCAGGCACCGGCACTGGCCTAAGTGGGCTTTGGCTCTTGAGCGGTTCATCGCAAGCAGTGCTGGCAACCATCGACACCGAGCCGGAATTTCAAACTGCAGCTAAAAAATCTTTTGCCGATGCCAAGATTGCAGCTAACCGCACGCGAGTGATTAGCGGGCGGGCTATTGATGTGATGTCCAACATGGCCGACGCCGCCTACGATTTAGTTTTTCTTGACGCCGATCGCGAAACGCTTGAGCAGCAACTGCACGAAGCTTCTCGCCTATTGCGCCCTGGCGGTGTAGTCGCAATTGCCCACGCGCTTTGGCGAGATCGAGTGCCTGATCCGTCGATGCGCGATGATGCCACTGCGGTTTACCGTGACGTGTTGCGTTTCTTTAACAGCAATGATGACTTTATTTCGGTGCTCTCCCCTGCGGGCGATGGACTTCTGGTGGCAAGCAAAAAAGCCGGTCAATAATGACCGGCTTTTTTATTTGAAAAAACTTACTTCTTAACTACTCCAGCTAGAACCTGGTGAAGGTTCTTGGCTTCTTCGTCGTTCACTGAAACTACTAGGCGTCCCCCGCCTTCGAGTGGCACTCGAAGAATGATTAGACCTCGTGGCTCGCGTTCTGCTTCCATTGGTCCGTCGCCTGTGCGTGGCTTCATTGCTGCCATTTAATACTCCTTGCATTGCCGGCATTTATGCCGAAGTACCATTATCCCACGCGGTTACAGGGCCTAAATACCGAATCGTTTCTTAATTACAGAAAAGTTCACTTTGCAGTGAGCCAGGCTCGCAGGCCCGATTCGACTGAGTAAATCTGGCTAACCGGCAGTGCCTCATCGTCGGCATGCGCCTTACTTGGGTCACCAGGCCCATAATTCACCGCTGGAATGCCCAGCGCGCTGAATCTGGCAACATCGGTCCAACCATATTTCGGTCGGGCCAGTGAGCCTGTGGCGGCTAGAAAAGCCATGGCCTCAGGGCGATCCAACCCTGGTCGAGCCCCTTCAGCAGCATCGGTGACACTTAGCTCAACCCCTGCAAAGACCTCGCGCAGGTGAGTTTCGGCTTCGGCCGCAGATTTGCTTGGCGCAAAGCGGTAATTAACGGTGATGACGCATTCATCAGGAATCACGTTGGTCGCGATGCCCCCACTGATCAAAACGGCATTCAAACTCTCTCGGTAAACCAAGCCATCGACATTGACCTCAACCGGGGTGTAATTGGCCAAAGTTGCTAATGCACCGGCTGCCGCGTGAATGGCGTTCTTACCCATCCAAGGTCTGGCCGAGTGCGCTTTTACGCCGCTGAATTTCAGTTCGGCCCGCAGGGTGCCATTGCAACCACCTTCAACCTCAGCTGAAGTTGGTTCACACAAAACAGCAAAATCCGCTGCGATCAATTCAGGGTGATTTCGAGCCAATCTACCCAAGCCGTTTTTTGTGGCTTCCACTTCTTCGTGGTCATAGAAAATCCAGGTGACGTCTTGGTTTGGCTCGGTTAGTTGTGCGGCCAACTTCAGCTGAACAGCAACTCCAGCTTTCATGTCGACCACGCCGCGCCCCCAAAGCACTTGTTCGCGTTCCATCGAGAGCAATTTGGTAGGCAGGTTATCTGCAACCGGAACAGTATCAATGTGCCCGGCAATGACCACACGGCTGGTGCGACCTAAATTGGTGCGGGCAACGATTGCATCGCCATCCCTGGTGATTTCAAGGTGGGCGCATTTTGCCAGCGCCTGATGAATCGCATCAGCAAGGTTGGTTTCGTTGCCTGATACTGATTCAATGTCGCATATGGCGCGGGTTAGCTCGACAACGTCGGCGGCAAGATTCAAGGCAACAGTCACAAAACGAGCCTAACTTGTAACCTTGTATTCATGACGTTCTTAGACAGCAAAGCTTGGGGCCATGGCCTCGCTACCCTAGCCGCCGATGGCACCGTGCTCGATGTTTGGTATCCAAACCCACAGTTGGGCGATGCCCCAAAAACCGACGCATTGTGGGTTGTGCCTAAAGAACTTGACGCGCTGGTTGGCAAAGACGAACGCCGGCGTGTGACCACTCAGGTAATCAATACCGAAGTTGATCTGACGGTTCCGGTTGCCTCTACCCCGGATGCATATTTGCGTTTGCACTTGCTTTCACACCTGCTGGTAAAGCCGAACACCATAAACCTAGACGGGCTGATTCCAAACCTGCCGATCGTGGCTTTCACTAACGTGGGACCGATTGCGCTTGATGACCTAGATGTTTTGCGCCCTGCTCTAACTCGCGCTGGAATTAGCGTTTATGCAATCGACAAGTTCCCTCGCCTGGTTGATTATGTAACTCCGCGCAAGGTTCGTATTGCCGACGCATCTCGCGTGCGCCTCGGCGCACACCTATCGCCAGGCACAACCATCATGCACGAAGGGTTTGTGAACTTTAATGCCGGCACCCTCGGCACATCAATGGTTGAGGGTCGCATCTCGCAAGGTGTGGTGGTTGGTGACGGGGCAGACATCGGTGGCGGCGCATCAATTATGGGCACACTCTCGGGTGGCGGCCGCGAACGTGTTGCAATCGGTGCTCGCGCTTTGCTTGGCGCGAATGCTGGCGTTGGAATTTCAATTGGCGATGACTCTGTAGTTGAAGCGGGCCTTTATGTAACTGCCGGAACCAAGGTAACTATTTTGGACGGCGGCGAAGAGCGCACGGCAAAGGCGGCAGATCTCTCGGGAGTTGCGAATTTGCTCTTCCGTCGCAATTCGGTTACCGGTCGAGTTGAAGTCTTGCCTCGAAGCGGTGTTGGCATTCAGCTGAACAGTCAGCTACACGCCTAAAAAATCACTTAACCGCGGATAGAGTCCCAGCCGTGCTCGGGCAAAGGTTGTGCACCTAGCATTACCGGAGCGGCACCTTGCGGTAGCACCAAACCAATTGGCTTAAATGCTCGCGGCAACTTTGCCCCTGCCGGAAACGTTGCCAGCAGTGAATGATCTTCGCCACCGTTGATCACCCAATCCATTGCATCTGCCGCGATTGCTCGCGCAGCCTCTTCGACCACCGCTTCGAAGCCCTGAAGTTGAAGTGGATCAATCTGCAGGGTGACTTTTGAGGCATGTGCAATTCGGGTTGCATCCTTGGCTAAACCATCGCTGATGTCGAGCATCGATGTAGCGCCGGCAATTGCAGCTTCAACTCCGGCCGATACCGGGGGTTGAGGTCGACGCTGAACATTGACCCAATCGTCATAGGCATTAATTGCATCTTGATTTTCACTTTGCAAAAGTGCCAGCCCCGCGGCGGCTCTGCCCAGTGTTCCGGCCACCGCCAAGGTGTCGCCAACTTGAGCACCGCTTCTTAACACCGCCGAACGCCCCTGCAAGCTGCCATGCGCAGCTACTGAAATCATCACTTGATCGCTGGCTGCAAGATCGCCGCCAACCACACCGCAACCCGGTGCAAATTTTTCACAGGCATCTCGCAATCCATCAGCAAAAGCTTCTAGCCAAGAAATTGGGGTGTGACTAGGCGCTGTTATCGCAACCACTAGAGAGGTAGGAATTGCTCCCATAGCTGCTACATCCGAAAGATTGGTGGCGACGGCCTTGTAGCCCAGGTCATAACCGCTAGACCACTCGAGTTTGAAGTCGTGACCTTCAACCATGGTGTCGGTGGTCACCACAAACTTGCCATCGGGGGCTTCAATCACAGCAGCATCATCACCAGGGCCAACTAATGCGCTGGTCGAAACATTGAGGCGCGAAATAGTGCGCTTTAAACTCTCGTTTTCGCCGAGGGAGCCGATGGTTTCTGCAGAAGACACATAATAAAGGTAGCCTGTTGTTGATGAAAATTTTTCGCGTTTTGGCCGCCAGCGCTTTGGTTTTGCCAATGATCAGCGGTTGCAGCGCCACGGTTGCGCTAGAGCCAGCAGTCGATTCAAATAATCCAAAGTGCGCCGATGTCTCGGTGCGATTGCCAGACACAATTGACGCTCTTGAACGCCGCGGCACCAACGCCCAGGCGACCGGCGCCTGGGGAACCCCAACTGCAGTTATTCTGCGCTGTGGATTGCCACCAGCCGACGTAAGCACTTTTAAGTGCGTAACCGCGGGTGGTGTGGATTGGCTGGTTGACGACAGCAAGTCACCGTCTTACCGATTTATAAGTTTTGGCCGCAACCCGGCAACCGAAGTAATCGTCGATTCAACAAAAATTGCCGGCGTGACCGCGCTGGAAACTCTTGGTGGTGCAGTGAAGTTTATTCCGGCAACAAAAAAGTGCTTGGGCTAGACAAGCGCCAATTCAATTAACTCGTCAATTAATTGCTCGTAGCCGATTCCGGTTTCTTGCCAAAGTGACGGAAACATCGATAGCGGAGTGAAACCAGGCATCGTGTTTATTTCATTCACAATGAATCCGTTTTGGGTTAAGAAGAAATCGACTCGAGCTAAACCTTCGCAACCAAGCGCAATAAAAGCACGACGCGCAATCGCCTGCATTTCCAGAAGCTCATCCTGACTAATTTGTGCGGGAATGATTAAATCAACCGATGCTTCGTCTTGGTATTTGGCTTCGAAGTCATAGAAGTCTCGGCCCTTCACCACAATCTCACCAGCAACACTCACGCGCGGCTTTGTGCTCTTGCGACCTTCGAGCACCGCGCATTCAACTTCTCGACCAACAACCTCGTGCTCAACAACTAGTTTGTCGTCGTGATCAAATGCAACCGCAACAGCAGGGCCAAATTCATCCCAGGTTTTAACTTTTGAGACACCAACCGAAGAACCAGCACGAGCAGGTTTAACAAACACTGGCAAACCACCCAATCGGCGAACGTCCTCCATTGCCGATTCCGGATCACGGTGCCACTCGTCTGCACGAATCACAACGTGCGGAGTAACCGGAATGCCGGCGTCTTGAAAAATTGCTTTGGTAAATTCTTTGTCCATGCCAGCTGCAGAGGCAAGCACCCCATTGCCAACATATGGAATGCCGGCAAGTTCAAGAAAACCTTGCATGGTGCCGTCTTCACCGAATGGCCCATGAAGCACCGGGAACACCACGTCAACCGAGCCAAGGTCTCGACGTTCACCACTGGCATTAACTTCGGTTAGTTGACGAGAGCCATCCATGGCCCATTCAATGCGAGCACCCTCGTCTTCAACAGTTGCTAAATCTCCCTTGCGCAGGGCCCAGTGATTGGCGTCGTCAATGGCCGGCACAAACACACCAAGTTTGGTAATGCCCACCGGAATTACTTCGTATTTGCTGCGATCGATTGCCCCGAGCACACCCGCAGCAGTGGCGCATGAGATTGAATGTTCGCTACTTTTGCCACCAAAAAGCAAAACGACTTTAAGCTTGGGCATTATTCGCCTAACGGGCCATCTGTTTCGGTGGTTAGGTGAGGCGCGATGTCGCGTGGGTTCATGGTGCCTTCAAGCACGGCTTGCACCTGCTCGACGATTGGCATTGAGACACCCTTTGCAGCTGCCAGAGCTAACACCGGCGCCACGGATGAAAGACCTTCGGCGGTTTGAGACATGCGCTTCTTCACTTCGCGAAGTGAATAACCCTTGCCAAGCATTTCACCAGCTTTGTGGTTGCGCGACAGCGGCGATTCGGCAGTAGCGATTAGGTCACCGAGGCCGGCTAAGCCAACCATGGTGTTTGGTTTGGCCCCGTATGCCACCGCGAAACGCGAAATTTCTGCAAGCCCACGAGTCATGATTGAAGCTTTGGTGTTTTCGCCGTAGCCGACGCCATCAACGATTCCGATGGCTACTGCAATTAGGTTTTTTAGAATGCCACCGAACTCTGTGCCAATGACATCGAGATTGGTGAAGGTAGTGAAGTAGGAATTTTTGGCAACTTCGGCAACTGCGATTGCCGTTGCCTTGCTGGTTGAGGCAGCAACCGATGCTGTTGGATTTTCACTCGCAATTTCGAGTGAAAGGTTTGGCCCCGAGAGCACCGCGATTTGATCTGAGGCAAAACCGGTGGTGGCCGCAATTACTTCACTCATTCGCAAGCCGGTATCTTTTTCGACGCCCTTCATGAGGCTCACCAAAATTGCATCGGCAGGAAGCAGTTCGCCCCAAGCAACCAGATTGTCGCGCAGAGTTTGAGAAGGCACCGAAATGAAAACAATCTTCGCGCCAGCCAGAACTTCTTCAACCTTGGTTGAAGCTACCAATGACTTTGGCAAATTGATGCCCGGCAAATAATCACCATTGCGGTGTTCTTCGTTAATTTCATCGGCCACATCTTCACGACGAGCCCAAAGCATTACCTGATTAGCCGAATTATCGGCCAACACCTTGGCAAATGTTGTGCCCCAGCTGCCTGCACCCAGCACTGCAATTTTTGCCACGATTACTTGCTCGCCTTCTTGAAGTTACCTGTTGCCGCTTGGCCGGCCTTCACCGGATCCCAAAGTTCACCAGATGATTTCTCACCGCGAAGTTCTTCGACTAACTCTGTAATTTTATGCATGACCAACTCGGTGGCCTCGTAAACCTCGGCTGGGCTAAGTTGTGGTTTGCGATATTTTGAAAGATCAATTTCATTGCCAACCACAAGCCGAACCGGCTTCCAAAATCCTGGACGAAACTTGTTGCCATATTGAGGCAAAATTTGCTCACTGCCCCAGTGGGCAACTGGATAAACCGGAACGTTGCTTTCAAGCGCTAGGCGAATTGCTCCGGTCTTGCCGCGCATTGGCCAAAGGTCTGGGTTTCGAGTCAGAGTGCCCTCTGGAAAGATTGCGATAGTGTGCCCTGCATCTAAGCAGGCGTGGGCTGCTTTGAGTGGTTCATCGTTGCGCTTGCCGCTGCGGTAAACCGGAATCTGCCCTGCGGCCAACAAGATCTTGCCAACTACTGGAATGTGAAATAGGCCCTCTTTGGTCAAGAAGTGTGGGGCCCGCTTGAGAATCACATAAACAAAATAAGCGATGGCCAGCGCATCAACGTTGGTCACATGGTTGGATACCAGAACGTAAGCGCCTTTTTTAGGCAAACGTTCAACATTTCGAGCCTTGACGCGAAACATCAGGCGAACCAACGGAATTAAAAGAGCCGCAACTGCGCTCAGAGTAAAGTGACGCTCTTTTGGCCCGATGACCGGCATCGGAAGTTCGCGCTGTTTGCTGGCCATCTTTATTCTGTGTAGGTGAAGTCGGCGCCAAGATCGGTGAGCTTTTGCAAGAAATGCTCGTAGCCACGAGAAATCAGCTGCACGTTAGTCACATTCGAGGTTCCCTTTGCAGCAAGTGCTGCAACCATGTGGCTAAAGCCACCGCGCAGGTCAGGCACGCGAATGTCGGCCGCGTGCAATTCGGTAGGGCCAGAAATTACAGCCGAGTGATTAAAGTTGCGTTGACCAAAACGACATGCTGTGCCACCGAGGCACTCACGGTAAATCTGAATTTGGGCACCCATTTGAACTAGCGCATCGGTGAAACCAAATCGGTTTTCATAAACAGTTTCGTGAATAATCGAAAGACCCTTGGCCTGAGTAAGCGCAACTACCAGCGGTTGCTGCCAGTCGGTCATGAATCCTGGGTGCACATCGGTCTCGAGCACAACTGGCTTTAGGTCGCCGCCTGGGTGATAAAAACGAATGCCGTCATCATCAATTTCAAAGGCGCCGCCGACTTTGCGAAACACATTTAGGAAGGTGGTCATCTCTTGCTGACGCGCGCCGCCAACATAGATGTCGCCCTTTGTTGCCAGCGCAGCACATGCCCATGATGCCGCTTCGTTTCGGTCGAAGAGTGCGCGGTGGTTGTAGCCCTTCAGCTCATCTACACCTTCAATGCGAATCACTCGGTCGGTATCAACCGAAATGATTGCGCCCATCTTTTGCAGAATGGCGATCAAGTCCATGATCTCTGGTTCGATGGCAGCACCCGAAAGTTCGGTCTTGCCTTTGGCGCGAGTTGCTGCCAACAGCACCTGCTCGGTTGCACCAACCGATGGGTACGGCAGCGCAATCTTTGCGCCATGCAAACCTTCGGGCGCAGAAATGCGAATTCCGTTTGGCAGGTCTTCGATTACGGCACCAAAATTGCGCAAAACGTCGAAGTGATAGTTAATTGGGCGATCGCCAATTTGGCAGCCACCAAGACCCGGGATAAATGCCTCGCCAAGCTGATGCAAAAGCGGGCCACAAAACAAAATTGGAATTCGCGAGGAGCCGGCATGCGCATCGATGTCGACCATGCGAGCAGATTTAACATTGCTTGGGTCGATGGTCATCTCGCCATTTTCAGAGTGCGTAATTTTTGCACCGTGCAACTGCAAAAGACGCGAAACGATTTCAACATCGCTAATAAATGGCACATCTTTAAGAACGCTAGGGGTGTCACCCAGAAGCGCTGCAACCATTGCCTTGGTTACGAGGTTCTTTGCGCCCTTTAGGTCAACACGGCCGATTAGCGGCTTGCCACCGTGAACGGTGATCTGACTCATCAGGCTCCTTAGTGCTTCGCTGGCAGGGTCTTCGGCAACCAGGCTGCACGCTTGGCTTCGAAATCTGTAATTGCTTGCTCGTCACGCAGAGTAAGCCCGATGTCATCCAAGCCTTCTAGCAGACGCCATTTAGTGTATTCGTCGATGTCAAAGTGCACCGAGAGATCACCAATCGTGGCGGTTTGTTCAATCAAATTCACCGTGATTGATGAACCAGGCTTCGCCTCGAGCGCCTGCCAAAGTTTTTCGGTGTCAGCTTCAGTAATTACGCCAGTGACCAAACCTTGCTTGCCCGAGTTGCCTCTAAAGATGTCTGCAAACTTGCTTGAGAACACTGCCTTGAATCCGTAGTCACGAAGTGCCCACACTGCATGTTCGCGAGAAGAGCCGGTGCCGAAATCTGGACCCGCAATCAAAACCTGACCATGTTTGTAAGGCTCTTGGTTCAAAACAAATTCGGGATCGTTGCGCCATGCAGAAAACAACGCGTCTTCGAAACCAGTTTTTGTAATTCGCTTTAGGTAAACCGCTGGAATGATCTGGTCAGTATCTACGTTGCTTCGACGAAGCGGAACACCAACGCCGGTAAAGATTTCAAACTTTTCCATTAGTTGGCTCCTTCTAAATCAGCTGGTGAGGAAAGCGTTCCACGAATGGCTGTGGCTGCTGCAACCAGAGGTGAAACCAAGTGAGTGCGTGCACCCTTGCCCTGACGACCCTCAAAGTTGCGGTTCGAAGTTGAAGCAGCACGCTCGCCAGGTGCAAGTTGATCTGGGTTCATTCCCAAACACATTGAACAACCGGCAAAACGCCACTCGGCACCAAAGTCTTTAAAGATTTTGTCGAGCCCCTCGGCCTCTGCCTGCAAACGCACTCGCGCCGAACCTGGCACAACCATGAAACGCACGCCGTCGGCTTTTTGCTTGCCCTTGATAATCTCGGCAGCGGCGCGCAAATCTTCAATTCGCGAATTCGTGCAAGAACCAAGAAAAACAGTGTTGACCTTGATGTCTTTCATCTTGGTGCCCGGCTTTAGATCCATGTATTCCAAAGCGCGCTCGGCGGCTGCCTTGTCATTAGGGTCGGTGAAATCATCTGGGCTCGGCACAACATCCAACAGACTTACTCCTTGGCCCGGGTTGGTGCCCCAGGTTACAAATGGATCCAAAGTGTTGGCATCCAAATTAACCTCGGCGTCGAACTTGGCACCCTCGTCGGTTGGCAGAGTCTTCCAATATTCAACAGCGGCATCCCAGTCTGCTGCGGCAGGTGCGTGAGGGCGACCCTTTAGATAATCAAAAGTGGTTTGATCCGGTGCCACCATTCCGGCACGTGCACCAGCTTCAATCGACATGTTGCAAATTGTCATTCGCGCTTCCATAGAAAGGTCGCGAATTGCAGAACCGCGATACTCCAAAACGTATCCCTGGCCACCGCCGGTGCCAATTTTGGCAATCACGGCAAGAATTATGTCTTTCGCAGTAACCCCCGGGCGCAACTTGCCCTCAACGTTGATTGCCATCGTCTTAAAAGGCTTTAGCGGCAAAGTTTGGGTTGCTAGAACGTGTTCAACTTCGGATGTTCCGATGCCCATCGCCAAGGCACCGAAAGCGCCGTGCGTAGAAGTGTGGGAGTCGCCGCAAACAACTGTGATGCCCGGCATGGTTAGACCAAGCTGCGGGCCAACCACATGAACAATTCCTTGGTCAATGTCGCCAAGTGAGTGAATGCGAATGCCAAATTCCTTGGCATTGTGGCGCAGCGCCTCGATCTGGGTGCGGCTGGTCGGGTCGGCAATTGGCTTGTCGATATCCCAGGTTGGGGTGTTGTGATCTTCGGTGGCGATGGTTAAATCTGGGCGACGCACCGGGCGGCCGGCCAAGCGCAAACCATCGAAAGCCTGCGGGCTGGTGACCTCGTGAATTAGGTGCAGGTCAATGTAGAGCAGGTCTGGTGAACCATTTTCGCCCTTTGCGACCAAGTGGTCGTTCCAAACTTTTTCAGCCAAGGTAAGCGGCTTAGTTGTCATGCAAACACCTCAAAACGAATGAAACCCAAGTTTACCAAGCCAAAACTGGGTTTAGGCTGGCCTGATGAGCGAAACCGGCATGGATTTTCTGCAGCAGCGCACCGTGCGAGTGCTCACTACGGGCCAGGTATTCAGCGGCTTTGCGCTGGGATCTACGCTCTCTATCGGCTCCCTGCTTGCCGCCCAACTTTCTGGCAGCCCGGCCTGGGCTGGCTCGGCCGCCACCTTCAGCACACTTGGGGCTGCTTTCTCTGCCATTCCCCTGGCTCGGTTGGCTAATGCCCGCGGTCGCCGGGTATCTCTTGCCGTGGGAGCCGCATTTGCAATTCTCGGCGCAACGCTTGTAATTACTGCTGCTGCGATCCATTTCTTTCCGCTTTTATTGGTTGCCTTGTTTTCACTCGGTGCCGGCTCCGCGGTTGGCTTGCAGGCTCGCTTTGCAGCCGTTGATCTTTCGGCTTCGAGCTCACGGTCAACCGGCAGAGACCTGGCCACGGTGGTTTGGGCCACAACCGTTGGTGCAGTGATTGGTCCAAACCTTTTCGGCCCGGGTCAGGCAATCGGCCACCTGCTGGGCATGCCAGATATGACCGGGCCATTTTTAATTACCATCGTGGCTCAGTTGTCAGCCACCTCGGTATTTTGGTTTGGTCTACGACCTGATCCACTGATCGTCGCCAAACAATTGAATGCATCTGCGGGTGGACTCAAGCCAAAGGTTTCAATTTCGAGCGCCTTTGCCACCCTTCGCAAATATCCGACGGCCGCTTTTGCCGTTGCCGCGATAGCACTGAGTCACATGGTGATGGTGGCCGTGATGTCGATGACTCCGATGCACATGAAAGATATGGGATACGACCTAGTTGTGGTTGGTTTCACCATTAGCCTTCACATCGCAGGCATGTATGCGTTTAGTCCAATCTTCGGATTGCTAAGTGACCGCATCGGAAATGTGCGCACGGTGCTGTTGGGCCAACTCATATATTTAGCAGCGCTTTGCTTTGCTGGATTTGGTCAGTTAGATCGCACCCTGGTCACAATCGGTTTGTTCTTGCTTGGTCTCGGTTGGTCGGCTGCCACAGTGTCGGCATCGGCACTGTTAACTAAAACGTTGCCACCAGAAGAGAAAACCAACGTTCAGGGACTTAGCGATTCGAGCATGAACCTGGCCGGCGCAATTGGTGGAGGCGTTGCCGGAACCATTGTGACCCTGGCCACATTTGGCGGGCTAAATGCTTCGGCGTTTATCCCTGTGGTCTTGATTCTGATTTTTGCCTCAATCAATCGCATCCGCGCCAAACGAGCATAAAAAACTCCCTCCCGAGAGCAAGTCATCGAGAGGGAGATTGTGATCCCAAGGGGATTTGAACCCCTGCTGCCGCCGTGAGAGGGCGGTGTCCTAGGCCGCTAAACGATGGGACCGTTAGAGCAACCTGTCGATTATGCCACAAACGGAGTGTTGACGCTAGCGAAGACCTTGAGCGCGCCAGGCACCACGGTGGCAGTTAGCGGTGAATGGCCACGAGCTTCGCCATCAGCAAAGATGGGCATTTGGCCAGCAGAGATTTTTACCTGCTTAGCACGGATAATTTCTACGGCCGGGTGAAAGACGTGTGCGCCAGTGTAGACCTTTGGAAAAACGCGAATCAGTTCTGGGCGGCTCATTTTGTGAACGATGAAAAGGTCCAGATAGCCATCATCGATTTGGGCATCCGGGGTAATCAACATTCCCCCGCCAAAGCCGGGTGCATTTGCCACGGCGCACAGCATTGCTTCAAAACTTCGATGCTTGCCATCAATTTCAGCTTCATAGTGAATCGGTTTAAATTTGGCCAACTCTGCCAACATAGCCAGTTGATAGCGACTCGGCCCCGTCGGCCAAGTCCAAGAATTTGCTCGCTGATTAACCAGTGCATCGAAACCGGCCGAGAGCGAACCGAAGGCCCAAAATTCTCCAGTGGATGTGGTGGCTTTGACCGCATCAACCGTGCGGGGCTCTTCAAGATTTATCAAGACTGCACGCGCAGCTGCGGTTATGTCACCGATAGGTAAGCCCAGGGTTCGTGCTGAGTCATTTCCGGTTCCAGAGGCGATGATGCCGAGTGGAACGCCGGTCTCAGCGCAAACATTGACACCAAGGTGAGCGGT
>JBEGOY010000002.1:0-7440 GCA_041181745.1 Actinomycetota bacterium
ATTCTTGCCCGCGGCGAGAAGATCTAAGGAGCGCCGCTAAATGGCTAAGAAAGACAAGGACATCCGTCCAATCATCAAGCTTCGTTCGACAGCAGGCACTGGTTACACCTACGTGACCAAGAAGAACCGTCGCAACGACCCAGACCGTATCGTTTTGAAAAAGTACGACCCAGTTGTACGTCAGCACGTTGAATTCCGCGAGGAGCGCTAAGAATGGCTAAGAAGAGCAAGATCGTTAAGAACGACATGCGCAAGGTAATTGTTGAGCGCTATGCAGAGAAGCGTCTAGCGCTTAAGAAGGCTTTGGTTGACCCTAACTCAACCGACGCACAGCGCGAAGAGGCTCGTTTGGGCCTACAGAAGCTGCCTCGCAACGCATCTCCAGTGCGCGTTCGCAACCGCGATGCAATCGATGGCCGCCCACGCGGTATCTTGGCAAAGTTCGGTGTTTCTCGTGTTCGCTTCCGCGACATGGCTCACAAGGGCGAGTTGCCAGGCGTAACCAAGTCATCTTGGTAATCCGCCAAAATAACAACTTTCAGTCAGAACCCGTCATCCAAAAGGATGGCGGGTTTTGCTTTAACCACCCCGACGGGCCGATATACCGCTAAAAATCTGGCAACTTTGTCAAAATCCGCGCCACAACACGCCGAGCGAGATGAATGACAAGTTTTTATTGGGCAGTAGCGTGATTAGCGACAGTACGTCAAAACGTCTAAATGTCCAGGAGGACCAAATGTCTCTAAACAAGAGCGAACTAGTTGCAGCTGTTGCTGCAGAAACCGGCGAGTCTCAGGCAGCGGTCAACCGCGTTGTTGACTCAATCTTCGAAACCATTGCAAAGACCGTTGCAAAGGGCGGAAAGGTCACCATCCCAGGCTGGCTTTCAGTAGAGAAGGGCCACCGCGCTGCTCGTCAGGGCCGCAACCCACAGACTGGTGCAACCATCCAGATCGCAGCTGCTAACACCGTTAAGGTTTCAGCTGGTTCAAAGCTAAAGGCTGCAGTTAAGTAAGTCTTTATAAGAATTAGAAAAGGCATCCGCGAAAGCGGGTGCCTTTTCTTTTAAGCGCGTGCCGTTTTTTGTGCCTAGGCTTAAGTAATGCCTATCGACACTTCTACTGCTAAACGTGCGTCGGTGGCACTCGGTCTAACCGTTGGCTTTGGTTTGGTTGGCCTAGTAATCGCGCTCGTGATCGGTGGCGGTGCGGCAGCTCAAACACTTGCAGACCCTGGCGATGTGGTGCGCTGGGGACTACCAATCAGCAAACTGATTTTCAACTTTTCCATTGCAGTCGCAGTGGGTGCCGCAGCGTTCGCAGCCTTTGCCATCAGTGAAGACAATCCGCTGTTGCAGCGCGTTTTAAATTTGTCCGGCTTCGCCGGAATCTTTTGGGTAATTTCTGCGGCCGCAAACTTTTTATTTACATATTTGTCGGTGACCGGTTCTGCATTCTCTGGCAGTGAAAGTTTTAGCAACAGCCTGCAATTGTTCGCGACTCAAATTCAATTGGGTCAATACCTTGCGCTCAACCTTCTAGGTGCCGTGTTGTTCAGCACGATTGCTTTTGCAGTGCGCAGGTTAACTGCAACATTGCTGTTGGCCGTTCTTGGTTTTGCATCGCTTGTTCCTATTGCTCTAACTGGGCACGCCGCTGGAACGGCAAACCACAGCATGGCAGTGAACGCAATTGGCATTCACCTGGTTGCCGTCATCTTATGGGTCGGCGGATTGGTCACGCTTTTCGTTGTGCGTGGTCGCGATTATGCCGAGGCTGCGCTGCACACCTCGCGATACTCATCCCTGGCATTGGTCAGTTTTATTTTGGTCAGCGTCTCGGGTTTTGCGAGCGCTATTGTGCGTCTGCCAAATGCCTCGGATTGGTTCAGCAACTATGGCTTGATTTTGCTGTTGAAAATTTCGGCAATCATTTTGCTTGGAGTGCTTGGCGTGATTTATCGCCGTCGAGTAATTTCAAAAATTGCTGTCGGTGCAAATCAAACCGCAACGTTTTTTAAATTGGTAGCCGTCGAATTTGTGATCATGGGTTCGGCAATTGGTTTTGCTACCGCTCTCGCCCGAACCGCACCGCCGGTAGATGCACTTTCAAATGTTGGCACCACACCCGCTGAAATTCTTACCGGTGAAAAACTGCCACCGGAATTAACTGCAATGTCGTTTGTCACCGCATGGAAAATTGACCTGCTTTGGTTGGTGATTTGCGTGGGCACAATCATCGCCTATGTCGCGGGCGTTTATCGTTTGCGCAAACGCGGTGACCAGTGGTCGTGGATGCGAACCACGTCTTGGCTTCTAGGCATGCTGACACTTATCTATGTGACCAGCGGAGCACTGAATGCGTACCAAGAGTATTTGTTCAGCATGCACATGATTGGTCACATGGTTTTGGCCATGGGCATTCCGGTGCTTTTGGTTGGCGGTGCACCGGTCACTCTTTTGTTGCGCGCAGTTGAGAAGCGCAAAGATAACTCGCGCGGCGTTCGCGAATGGGTGCTTTGGGCGGTGCACACCAAATACATGCAGTTCGTCGGTCATCCACTGGTTGCAGCCGTCTTGTTTGCCACTTCGCTGGTCACCTTTTATTACACGCCGCTATTCAGTTGGGCCACCCGGCAACACGTGGGTCACGAATGGATGGTTGTGCACTTCTTGATTACCGGTTATCTATTCGCTCAAGCACTGATTGGCATTGATCCGGGGCCAAAGCGCCTTGGATACCCGATTCGCCTAGGCCTGCTGATCGTGACCATGGCCTTTCACGCATTCTTTGGTCTAAGCCTGATGTCGGGCAACGGCCTGTTGCTTGCCGAATGGTTCGGCGCCATGGGTCGCACCTGGGGGCAAGATCCGATGGCAGACCAACAGACCGGTGGCGCAATTGCCTGGGGAATTGGCGAGCTGCCTACGGCAGCATTGACCATCATTGTCTGCGTGCAGTGGTTTGCTGCTGATCGACGTGAGGCTGTGCGCCTTGACCGCGCCAGCGATCGAACCGGCAATGCCGATGTAGAGGAATATAACCGCATGCTGCAAAAGCTGGCCAAGCGAGATGAGCGAAGCTAATGCAAGAAATCACACTCTCTGCCGAGCAGCAGAATCTTTTTGACTACATCGAATCGTCTGAAAATAATATTTTTGTTACCGGTCGAGCCGGAACTGGAAAAAGCACCCTGCTTTCTTATTTGATTGAGAACACCAAAAAGAAGGTTGCGGTTTGTGCACCTACCGGTGTGGCTGCACTGAACGTCGGTGGCGTGACCATTCACTCACTTTTCGGTTTTCCATTTGGCATTTTGGGCACCGAAGATATTGGTCGCCACATGAACCGCCGCACGCGCGAAGTGCTCAGCAAAATTGACATGCTCGTTATCGATGAAGTGTCAATGGTCAATGCCGACATGATGGACACAATGAGTCGGGCAATGGGTATTGCTCGTGGTCGCCGCAAACTGCCATTCGGCGGTGCACAGGTTGTGATGTTTGGCGACCCATATCAACTTGCACCGGTGCCGGGCAACGCAGAAGAACGCGCCTACATGGCAGAGAACTATCAGAGTGCGTGGTTTTTTGACGCACACGTTTGGCGCGAGGATTCGCTCGAGCGGTTTGAACTCAGCGAAATCTTTCGCCAGCATGACGAACACTTCAAAGAAATTCTCAACGCAATTCGCGACGGCTCTTGCACGCAAGAAATGCTCGACTACATCAATCAGTGCGGCAATCGATTCCCGCCGCACGACGATGTAATTCGCTTGGCAACCTTAAACGAATCGGTCAACTCGGTTAATCACGCACGAATGTCGCGACTAACCACCAAACCCAAGCGCTTCGATGCAATTTTCAGTGCGGCCGATCAACAAGCGTTTGGTCGCACCCTGCCAGCTGATCCGGTGCTTGAACTAAAAGTTGGCGCCCAGGTGATGTTTATCAAAAACGATGACAGCAATACGAAAAAATCCGCGGATGGTCGCGTAATCAAGCGCTGGGTAAACGGAACCATCGGCCATGTAATCGACCTGCCATCTTCGGGTGGCGTTGTTGTTGAAGTGGATGGTGAAACCTTTGATGTGGGTCGCAGCACCTGGGAAAAAGTTCGCTACGAAATAGACGAACAGTTCGACGAGGAAACCGGCAAGGTCAAAGAGGTTTTGGTTGCGGTGCCGTTGGCTGAATTTCAGCAGATTCCACTGAGGTTGGCTTGGGCCGTCACTGTGCACAAATCCCAGGGGCAGACTTATGACGAAGTTGTGATCGATATGGGCCGTGGCGCATTCAGCCCGGGGCAAACCTATGTGGCGCTCAGTCGAGTGCGTTCGCTCGAGGGGCTCTATCTCACTCGCGCCATTCGCATGAGCGACATCATGGTCGACGCCGATGTGCTGCGGTTTATGGCGGGCACCAGCAAAGCCATAGAAAAGCTGTTCTAGCCAGTAACCTAGACCCATGCTTATGTCAGACCGCGATATCCGCGCATCCATTGAAGCCGGCCAGATTGGCCTTGACCCGCTCGACATGAACCTGTTGCAGCCATCATCGTTTGATGTGCGAATCGACCGATTCTTTCGCCTGTTTGACAACCACAAGTACGCCTACATCGACCCATCCGAAGAGCAAAACGAACTAACTCGCCTAATTGAGGTGGCCCCGGATGAGCCATTCATCTTGCACCCTGGCGAGTTTGTGCTGGGCTCTACCTATGAATTCGTGAGCTTGCCAGACAACGTCGCCGCTCGCCTTGAGGGCAAGAGCTCGCTTGGTCGCCTTGGTTTGGTGACCCACTCAACCGCAGGTTTCGTTGACCCAGGTTTCAACGGTCACGTGACCCTAGAACTTTCGAACATGGCAACTTTGCCAATTAAGTTGTGGCCTGGCATGAAGATTGGTCAGCTGTGTTTCTTCCAGCTTTCTTCACCTTCAGAGACTCCTTATGGTTCAGAGAAGTACTTGAACCGCTACCAGGGTCAGCGTGGGCCAACTGCTTCACGTTCATTCATGAACTTCTACCGCACCGACGTAGGTAGCGCTCCGCTCGAGCAGTAATTTCGATTTCGGTTATACGTAAACTTCTGGTTTTGGCTTCACTTGCAATAGCAAGATGAGACCAACCAGCAGAATAATCATCAAACCAATCACACCAAATATTGTTGCGTCTTTGATGTTGAAAACTATCGACGCAACAGTGATTGATCCGGCCCACATAAAGCCAGACAAAAATGAAACCGCGCGACCAGTGGTTTGGTACAAACCAAAAACCTCACCCTCGCGACCCGGTGGCGTAAAGCGAGAAACAAAGGTGCGACTCGCAGCCTGAGCAGGGCCGACAAACAGACACAGCGACAAGCCACCAATCCAATAGGTGATTACTCCTGCACTGGCGAAGATAAACACCGCGGATCCGGCAATCAGCAGACCAACCAACGAAATGATGATGACCGCGCGTGATCCAAGCTTGTCATCAAGAAAACCACCGACTGCTGCACCAATGCCGGCAACAATGTTTGCTGCGATGCCGAAAAGAATGATTTCAGTTTGTGAAAAACCAAATGCCAGCGAACCTAGCACTGCACCAAAAGTAAATACTCCCGCCAGGCCATCACGATAAATTGCTGATGAGATTAGAAACTTCAAAGTTTCGGGTGCTTGACGGTGCAAAGACTTTAGTTGCGACCAGAGTTTCACATAGGACTGCAGGATTGATTCTTTCTTCAAACCCTCGCGTGCTTCAATTTCTGGAACTGAACGGAAAAGCGGAATTGAAAATAGCGCAAACCAAATTGCACTGAACAAAAATACGATACGAATGTTCAGCGAATCGGTCACTGCAATTCCGAAGATTGTTCCGGGCAAAATGAAACCGAACAGTGAAATGCACAGCAGCAATATTCCGCCGGCGTATCCGAGGCCCCATGCCAAACCAGAAATGCGGCCAATGGATTTTGGTGTCGATACCTGACGCAACATGGCGTAGTAGTTAATAAACGCTGATTCTTGAATCACCGAACCAACGCCGTAGAGCACCAAACCGAACAACAAGAAGCTTGGGTCAGGCATCACAAAGAATGCCGCAATCATGACTGCCACCAATAAATAGGTGTTGATCATTAGCCAAAACTTGCGCTTGCCAGCTTCGTCTGAGCGACGGCCAAATACCGGGGCCATGATTGCCACTAGAACACCAGCGACGCCGGTAGCTAGGCCAAGCAGGGCATCGGAGTTCGTGCCCTTGGCCGCAACTGCGCCAGCCAAATAGACCGGAAAGATGAAGGTCTGCATGATGGTCGGAAAGGGCTGTTCGGCCCAGTCCCAAAGTGCCCAGGCGAAAGTGCCGCGTTTTTCTTTTGCAGGTTTGGTTGAGGTCATAGCCACAGATTACTGGTTGGCTTGAAAATCTTGGTGAACTGCAAACTTGAGCCCACTTGACTCAGATTTTGCCAAAAAGACTTGACAAGAAAATGTTGCCATGTGAAACTTGAGTCAAATCGGCTCAACTTTAGCCGCAAATGACCTAAACCGGGCCAAAAGCCCAACAAATACAAGGAGAATCACAATGGCACGTGCAGTAGGCATTGACCTAGGTACCACCAACAGCGCCGTATCAGTACTTGAGGGTGGCGAGCCAACCGTTATCGCTAACGCAGAAGGCTTCCGCACCACCCCATCCATCGTGGCTTTTACCAAGGATGGCGAAGTTCTAGTGGGCGAAACCGCTAAGCGCCAAGCCGTGACCAACGTTGACCGCACCATCGCGTCGGTAAAGCGTCACATTGGCACCGACTGGACCTTTGCCGTTGACGACAAGAAGTACACCCCGCAAGAGATCAGCGCCCGCATTTTGGCAAAGCTAAAGCGCGATGCCGAGACCTACCTGGGCGAGGCCGTGACCGATGCTGTTATTACTGTTCCGGCATACTTCAACGACGCCGAGCGTCAAGCAACCAAGGATGCCGGAGAGATCGCGGGTCTGAATGTGCTGCGCATCATCAACGAGCCAACCGCCGCCGCATTGGCCTATGGCCTAGACAAGGGCAAAGAAGACGAGCTAATTCTGGTGTTCGACCTTGGTGGCGGACCCTTCGACGTCTCACTTCTTGAGGTTGGCAAGGACGAGGGCTTCTCGACCATTCAAGTGCGCGCAACCTCTGGTGACAACCGCCTTGGTGGCGACGACTGGGATCAGCGCATTGTTGAGCACCTAGTTAAGAAGTTCAAAGAGACCACTGGCGTTGATGTTTCGAAAGACAAGATTGCGCTGCAGCGTTTGAAAGAAGCAGCTGAGCAGGCAAAGAAAGAATTGTCGCAGTCAATGTCGGCAAACATTCAGTTGCCATATCTTTCACTAACCGAGAATGGCCCAGCAAACCTAGATGAAACTTTGACTCGTGCACAGTTTGAGCAGATGACTGCCGACTTGCTAGAGC
>JBEGOY010000003.1:0-4969 GCA_041181745.1 Actinomycetota bacterium
CCTCAACCGGGTGGCCATCAGCAGAAACTACTCTCCAGTGCACAACATATTTACCTTCGGTAGCCAACTGGGCGGTAGTCGAAAAAGAGGTCTCTTGACCGGTTCTCGCGATTGCCCAGCACGTGGTAGCCACCAGGGTGCCATCTGGGGCCTGAATTTCAACCACATTTCCTTGGCCCTCGCCAAGATCCAGGAGTTCTTCACCAAATTTAATCGCCACCGGGATAGCCCCGGCCTCAACGGTTGTGCCGGCTTCGGGGTAGCTCGAAGTCTCGTTAGCGTGAGCGTTTGCGGCGGTTGGTGTGCCGAAAAATGTTAGGCCAATCACTGCTAAGCCAGCAAAAATACTCATCAGACGCTTCATACTAGAAGTCTAGTTAGCGTGAAATGGAGCTTCATTGTCTGAGTCAAACGGTCGTTTTGGTTATTGGAAAGACGCCGCGAAGGGCGCGCTGATTGGCGCCGGCGTTCTTGCTTTGATTATTGGCGGCTTCAGCATTTCTGGCGCCAATTTGCCGACATCAAGTGGTTCGAACACTCCTGACGCCTCGAGCACAACAAGTTCAATGCCAAGCCCGAGCTCAACTTCTAGCCGCACCTGTTCGGTAGCAACTCAGGCGACCGATGCGGCTCTGGGCAATTTTTCTGGCGTGGTTATCAACGCCAAGACCGATGAAGTTTTGTTTGACCGCAATGCTTCGGTGCCAGCGGCAACGGCTTCTACCTTGAAGACATTGACTGCAGCGGCTGCGCTTCTGACACTTGGCCCAAACTATCGAGTGGAAACCCGCGTCTACCAAGATGTAGCCAACCCCGGCACCATCATTTTGGTTGGCGCCGGTGACCCAACTCTTTCTCGAACAGCAATCGGAAAACAATCGGTTTATCGAGACGCACCAAAGCTTTCAACCCTGGCGCTAAACGTAAATAAAAAATTGGGTGCCACTCCGATTACCAACATCATTCTGGACAGCACGCTTTTTGCCGGGCCGACCTGGGAGCCATCTTGGGAACGCAGTGAGCAAACTCAGGGATACATGTCTGAGGTAACCGCGCTTCAGGTTGATGGTGATCGGTTGAATCCGGCAGCAGAAACTTCTCAGCGCACAACCACTCCGGTGCAAAATGCCGGCAAATGGTTCAAGCAGGCACTTGGTGCCAGCGCGGCAACTGCAAGCATCACAGTCGGCGCAATGCCTGCCGGTGCCACTCAGTTGGCAAGCGTTTCGTCGCAGCCAATCAGCAAATGGATTACCCACATGATGCAAGTATCTGACAACACAGAGGCGGAATATTTAGCTCGTTTGGTTTCGCTTGACTTAGGTTTCGATGGCTCGTTCTCGTCGCTAAACGCGGCAATCAAAAAAGCTCTCAAACCAACCAACTTAGATTCAACCGGCGTTGTGATTAAAGATGGTTCAGGCCTAAGTGACTTCAATGCTGTTTCGCCAAGCTTCATGGCTCAGCTATACAAGCTTGTTTATGAGGGTCAGGGTATCTTCTCGACCATCAAGCAGAGTCTTCCGGTAGCGGGAGAGTCAGGTTCGCTTGCGTCAAGATTCAAAGGTGACAACCTTGATGCCACCGGACACATTTATGCTAAGACTGGTTGGATCAAGCACGGCTATACCTTGGCCGGAATTATTGAAGCCAAAGATGGCACCAGTATGGTGTTTGCTGTTTATGCTTTGGGAAATGTCACCGATGCCGCCAAAACTGCAATCGACAATCTTGTCACCGGATTCTACCGATGCGGTGCAACACTCTCGAACGAATAGTTAGATTTCGCGGCGAGCGCCTGGGCCAGCTGAAACCGCAAAAATCTCCGGTTTAGCAAAACCCAGCGCTTCAAACTCGGCCAAAACCGACAGCGTAATTTCGCTTATTTTTTCGATTGGCGCCAGAGCAATTGCGGCACCGCCAAAACCACCACCAGTCATTCGCGCACCAATTGCGCCATGGCGCATCGCGGTCTCTACGGCAACATCAAGTTCATCCACTGAGATTTCAAAATCATTTCGCATGGATTCGTGCGAGGCATGCATCAAGTGGCCAATCGCTCGCGGGCCTTGCTCGCGCAAAGTTTTCACTGTTTCAAGAACGCGCTGGTTTTCTGTCACTACATGGCGCACTCTTCGAAACGTTGTGTCATCCAGCAATGATTTTGCAGTTTCTAGCTTTGCCTCGGTCAGCTCGCGCAAACTTGAGACTGCCATCGCCGCCGCGCCGGCTTCGCATGCGGCGCGTCGTGAGGCATAGCCACCGTCTGCATGTCGGTGCGCAACTTTGGTGTCGATGATTAGAAGCTCTAACCCAGACTTCGCAAAACCAAGATCAACCAATTGCGATTCAAGGTTTCGGCAATCAAGAAAAACACCATGATCCGCTTCGCCTAACAAAGAAGCCGACTGGTCCATGATGCCGGTCGGGGCACCAACGATTTCATTCTCGGCGAGCTGCCCCGCCTTTGCGAGAGCCTTTTTATCGAGCCCGGCGTTCCACAATTCGTTTAAGGCAAGGCCAACGGCACACTCTATTGCTGCGGATGAAGACAGACCAGCACCGACCGGAACATCAGATTCGATGTAGCAGTCAAAACCCGTGCCAGTGATGTTGGCCAACTTGGTGATAGCCCAAGCAACACCAAAAGGGTAGGCGGCCCAGTCATTCGCATCGTCGCGAGCTATTTGGTCAAGTTGAACTTGGTGCAAGACGTTCGAAAAGCTTGAGCCAACGCGAACCAAGTGATCATCACGAAGTGCGACTGCAGCAAAAGTGTGGCGATTAATCGCTAGTGGAAGAACAAAACCTTCGTTGTAGTCGGTGTGCTCACCAATTAGGTTCACTCGGCCAGGGGCAGACCAAATGCCAGCTGGTGCATGGCCATACTTTTCGACGAAGTCATCCGAGGCTTTTTTAATCAGGGCGTCGGTCACTACAGTGCCTCTCGAATCATTTTTGCGGCAATCTCTGGCGCAAAGTCGGCAATGAAAGCCCCCATCGCTGATTCAGAACCGGCTAGGTATTTCAATTTGTCGGCTGCGCGCCGAGGCGAAGTAATTTGCAGTTGCAAACGCACATTCTCGCCGCCAGAAATCAACGGAGCTTGATGCCAAGCCGAAATGTAAGGCGTTGGAGTGTCATAAATCCGATCCAGCGCATTTAGCAGGCGGTGATAAATTTCGGCCAATTCATCTTTTTCAGCGTCGTTGAGTTGACCAAAGTGTTGCACGTGACGGTGCGGCAAAAGGTGAATCTCAATCGGCCATCTACCCGCAAATGGCACATAAGCAGTGAAGTGCTCACCAACGATCAAAGCACGTTCGCTGGCTTTCTCGAACTGCAAAGTTTTTTCAAATAGGTCGGCACCGAATTTCTCAATCGAGGCTAGCAACTTGGTGGTTCGCGGAGTGACGTATGGATATGAATAGATTTGGCCGTGCGGGTGGTGAAGCGTGACACCAATTTCTTGGCCTCGGTTCTCGAATGGAAACACTTGTCGCACGCCTGGCAGAGACTGCAAATGATTTGTTCGGTCGGCCCAAGCTTCAATCACAGTGCGCACTCTGGTTACCGGCATTTGCCCCAGCGAGCCTAGGTGCTCGGGGCTGAACACCACGACCTCGCAGCGACCAACAGAAGCCCGGGTGCTGCCTAGCTCGAGATTTTCTACTACGGCGTATTGCTCATCGTCTTCAGCAAGCAAGTCGGGTCCAAACGAAGGGCTCTTGTTTTCAAAAACAGCAACATCAAAAACGTCTGGCACTTCAGAAAGATTGTCAGCGGTTGTTGGGCAAAGCGGGCACTCGTGTGCTGGTGGCAAAAAGGCTCGATTGTGTCGAGCGGCCGCAACTGAGATCCATTCACCGGTTAGTGAATCCAGGCGCATTTCGGCAACGGCCGGTCGAGAAGGCAAGTCACGCAGGTCACTTTTTCGCTCTGTCGGCAGAGTCGACTGGGCATCGTCAAAATAAAAGATGTCTCGACCATCGGCCAGTTTTGCGCGGATTTTATTCATGATCACCGGGTTCCTCTGATCAAAGTTTAGTTGTCGGCTTTGTTTACCCAATGAACCCAAAATTAACCTAGAAACAACCCGCAGTGTTCATTTAGTTTCAAAGGCACTGGGAATATGTACGTATGACTACAACACCAAACTCATCAGCGAAACCTGCGGCCAAAAAGGTTGCAAAGCCAGCCGCTAAGCCAGCCGCTAAAGCTGGCGCAAAGCCAGCAACCAAGACCGCCGCTAAAGCTGCCCCAAAGGCAGTCAAGGCTAAGCCAGAGGCCCCACGCGCATACTGCCTAATCACCGGACCAGACGACGTAACCTTCTGCGACCGCGTTTCGGCAAAAATCGCCAGCGGTTACGAGCTCTATGGCTCACCTTCAGTGACGTTCAACGGCAAGACCGTAATTGCGGCTCAGGCCCTCGTCTTCAAAAAGAAGGGCAAGAAGAAGTAGTTCTTCGCCAAGTTTCGAAAACCCTAGTCGCAAGGCTGGGGTTTTCGCTTTATAAGTAGGCTTTAGCAATGCAGAAAATCACCTCCGATGTGCGGGCGCGGATCGCAGTTACTTTTCTTTTCGTCTTCACTGGTGCGGCAACAACAACTTGGGCCGTGCATATTCCAGTTGTAAAAGAACGCTTCGATCTCTCGAACGCTCAAGTCGGTTGGGTCATCATGATGCTGGGCCTGGGAGCTTTCACATCAATGCAATTCATGGGCCATTTGATTGATAAGCGCGGCAGCAAGTTTGGCACCGTTGTCGCTGGTCTCTGCGCTTCAGTTGTAGTTGTTCTTCCGGGTCTGGCAACAAATGTCTACACGCTGTGCGCTGCACTTTTTGCATTTGGTTTCTTTTTGAGTGCCACCGATGTTTCGATGAATGCCCAAGCGGTGGAACTTGAAAAACGCTACGGCCGACCTATCTTCAGTGCCTTTCACGCATATTGGTCAATTGGTTGCGT
>JBEGOY010000004.1:0-4114 GCA_041181745.1 Actinomycetota bacterium
GCACATTCGCACAATCTCAGGTGAGATTCGCGCATTGGCTGCAAAGTCAGAAGACGAGCTTTATGTTGCAGCCAAAGAGTTGCAGGCCCCTTACGAACTAGTTCGTGAAGTTGCATCAACAGGAAAGCTTCCGGTTGTGATGTTTGTCGCCGGTGGAGTTGCAACTCCAGCAGATGCTGCTCTAATGATGCAGATGGGTGCCGATGGTGTTTTCGTTGGCTCAGGAATTTTCAAGTCGGGTAACCCGGCGGAACGCGCAAAGGCGATCGTGAAGGCAACCACCTTCTACAACGACCCAGACGTTCTTGCACAGGTTAGCCGCGGACTGGGCGAAGCAATGGTTGGTATTAACGTGACTGACCTTCCTGCTCCACACCGTTTGGCTGAACGCGGCTGGTAAGCAACATGCCAATTGGCGTGCTTGCGCTTCAAGGAGATTTCCGCGAGCACATTGCAACCCTTGAGGCCTGCGGTGCAGATGCAATCGCCGTGCGCACTATCGGTGAATTGGAGCGCTGTAATGCGTTGGTTATTCCAGGTGGCGAATCAACCGTGATGCAAAAACTTGCGGTCAATTACGGATTGTTTGATCCAATCAAAAAACTTATCGCTAACGGCTTTCCCGTTTTTGGAACTTGCGCTGGGCTTATCATGTTGGCCGACGAAATAATCGATGGCATCGAAGGCCAAGTGGGCTTCGGCGGTCTGCCAGTTGCCGTTCGTAGAAATGCTTTTGGCAATCAACTTGATTCATTTGAAACAGATTTGGATTTTACCGGCATCGATGGCGAGCCAATTCATGCGGCTTTCATCAGAGCACCGATAGTCGAGCGTATTGGCGATGGGGTAGAGGTTCTTTCGAAGCTGAGCGATGGGCGCATCGTTGCGGCGAGATCAGGCAACTTACTTGGGATTTCTTTTCACCCAGAGGTCACCGGCGAGAACCGAGTGCACGAGTATTTCTTGAAGATGGTTCAGGCTGCCTAACACAGGCGAATAATCTAGACTTGCTACATACCTAAATCGCTAATAGGAGCACTATGTCTGGCCACTCCAAATGGGCTACCACCAAGCACAAGAAGGCTGTTATTGACGGCCGTCGTGCAAAACTTTTTGCCAAGCTGATTAAGAACATTGAAGTTGCAGCGCGCCTTGGTGGCCCGGACCTAGATGGAAACCCAACCCTTTGTGACGCCGTTCAAAAGGGTCGCAAGAGTTCACTTCCTAACGACAACATCGACCGGGCTATTAAGCGCGGTTCTGGTGTTGGTGCTGATGCGGTTGAGTACCAAAACATCATGTACGAGGGCTACGGCCCAAACGGTGTAGCAATATTGATCGAGTGTCTTACTGACAATAAAAACCGCGCGGCAGCTGAAGTGCGCCTAGCGGTTTCACGCAACGGTGGAACAATGGCCGATCCTGGCAGCGTCTCATATCAGTTCGCTCGCAAGGGTGTAATCGTGGTTGCCAAGGCTGAAGGCACAACTGAAGATTCAATTCTTGAAGCCGTACTTGAAGTTGGTGTTGAAGATGTTGAATCGCGCGAAGAGCAATTCGTAATCACCACCGATCCAAGTGACATGGTTGCGGTGCGCTCTGCCTTGCAGGCCGCCGGCATTGACTATGAGAGCGCCGACGTTGAATTTGTTTCATCCATGCCTATCCAGGTTGACGCCGAGACAGCACGCAAATCAATCGCGCTGATTGACGCACTCGAAGATTCAGACGATGTGCAAAACGTGTACTCGAATCTAGACATTTCTGCGGAAGTTCTGGCTGAGCTCGAGAACGACTAATCAATGACAACGCGAGTGCTTGGGGTAGACCCCGGTCTTACCAGGTGCGGTGTTGGTGTTATTGAAGTTGGTGCTGCTCGAAAAGTCTCGCTGGTGTCTGTGGACACAATCAAAACCTCAGCGGATAACGAGTTAGTTGATCGCATCGGCTACATAGGCGAGCAAATTGAAAAGCTAATCAAGAGTTCAAAGCCAAGCGCGATCGCAATTGAGCGAGTTTTTAGTCAACAGAACCTACGAAGCGTGATGGGTGTTGCTCAAATCAGTGGCGTGGTTTTGATGCTCGCGCACAAGCACAAGATTCCCGTTTATCTGCACACACCAAGTGAGGTAAAAGCAGCGGTGACCGGTTCGGGTCGTGCAAACAAGGATCAGGTTGGCACCATGGTTGCCAAAATTCTTGGTTTGAAAGAAATTCCTAAGCCGGCCGATGCCGCAGACAGTTTGGCAATTGCAATTTGCCACGCGTGGCGAAGTGCCGCAGGAACAGTAAAAAACGCAAACACACTTACTCCCGCGCAAAAGGCCTGGCAAAAAGCCGAACAAGCTGCAACCGCTTCAAAGCGCCGTTAGTCAGACCTCTTTAGTTAGTCTTGAGATGTGATTGCATCTCTGAATGGTCGAACTATTGCGCTTGAATCAAACAGCGCAATCATTGACGTTGCCGGAGTTGGCTACTTGGTGCAAATTACACCAGCCACTTCAAGGTCTCTAGCTATTGACCACAGCGCGTTCCTATTCACCGCAATGATCGTTCGCGAGGACGGTTCCACTCTTTTTGGTTTCACGACCGTCGCTGAACAAAAAATCTTCGACCTGCTCCGATCAGTTTCTGGCGTGGGTCCAAAATCTGCACTGGCAATACTTGCCGAGCTAAGCGTGGATCAAATCGTCGACGCTGTTGCCCAAGAGAATGACGCCGCGTTCAAGGCTGTTTCTGGAATTGGCCCAAAAACCGCAAAACTAATTACCGTCACGCTTGCCGGAAAGCTTGGCAATTCGGCAGCTCGCGCTAAGTCTTCAACCGGCAGCGATCTATCGGTTGTTGTTGCAGCACTCACGGGCCTGGGCTGGAACGAACGCAGCGCACTTGAGGCCGCGTCCAAGGCCAGCGACGCACTTGGTGCATCTGCATCAACCAACAACCTGCTCAAGGCAGCACTGGCACAACTTGGCTCTTCTAAATCAATCGGGGCTAGCGATGAGTGAACTAACTGAGCCGCAAAGCACCGACAACGAACTGGCCTTTGAGTCAGCGCTTCGACCAAAGTCTTTAGATGAATTCATTGGGCAAACAAAGATTCGCAAACAACTGCAGCTAATCCTTGAGGCGGCCGCGCTACAGAACAGAACTCCTGATCACGTGCTGTTGGCAGGCCCACCCGGACTGGGTAAGACCACGCTGGCCATGATCGTTGCTCACGAAAGCGGTCGTCCGCTAAGGCTCACCAGTGGTCCAACCATTCAACATGCCGGTGATTTGGCCGCAATTCTAAGTTCGCTAACTCCAGGTGAGGTGTTGTTTATCGATGAAATCCACCGAATGGCCAGATCTGCCGAAGAAATGCTCTATTTGGCCATGGAGGACTTCCGCGTAGATGTGATGGTTGGCAAGGGCCCCGGCGCAACCTCAATTCCGCTAGACATTGCACCTTTCACACTGGTTGGCGCAACAACTAGATCGGGCATGCTGCCAAGCCCGCTTCGCGATCGCTTTGGTTTCATTGCGCACCTTGAGTTCTACGATGACTCGGAGCTAGAGGCCGTAGTTCAAAGAGCCGCCAACAGGCTTGACCTACAAATCGATAAAGAGGCTCTGATCCAGGTGGCCAAGCGCAGTCGCGGCACCCCCCGAATCGCAAACCGCCTGCTGCGCCGGGTTCGTGACTTCGCGCTAGTTGCGGGAAAGCAGAGCATTGGTGTTGATGAGGCAATGGGAGCGCTAAAACTCTACGAGGTAGACGACCTTGGCTTGGATCGCCTAGACCGCGAAATCATGCGGGTTTTGGTGGAGCGCTTCGACGGCAAGCCGGTTGGACTGTCTACTTTGGCGGTTGCAGTAGGTGAGGAGCAAGACACCATTGAGTCGGTCGTTGAGCCATTCCTGGTTCGAGCCGGATTGATTGCCAGAACTGCCCGGGGTCGCCAGGCGACCGCGGCGGGCTTTGCGCATCTGGGGCAAACCCCCTCAAGTACCCAGTTAGACGGGCTCGTTGACCTATAATCGTCTAGACGCCTAAAGGCGTCTTTATTGTGTTAACTCCCAAACGATAGGCCAAAATGTCTCAGGACGTATTCCTCGTAGTTGCCCTAGC
>JBEGOY010000005.1:0-4412 GCA_041181745.1 Actinomycetota bacterium
GCAAGCGTCACGTTCTCAAGAACCTTGCGAAGCGATGCACGCAGTGCAACCCAAACATCGCGCAGATGTTCTGAGGCACCGTCATAGGTCACATCTTCGGGTCTTGCACCTCGCACAGCGGCCAACGGCCCATCCAAGGCGCGCACTACATCGGCAAGCGAAATCTGTGATGGTTCGCGACTTAGGCGATAACCGCCAACTGCCCCGCGTTGGCTAACCACAAAACCGGCATGGCGCAGTTCGGTAAGAATGCCTTCGAGAAATTTGAGGGGAATGGTCTGGGCCTGAGATATTTCATCAGCCTTCATCAACGATGTTTCGGCTCCCTTATAGGCGGTGGCCAGCTGCAACAAGGCGCGCATTCCGTAATCGACCTTGGCTGAAACATGCATGCGTCTATCAAACCATGAAACAAAACGACACAATCACCCGCGCCAGCACTGGCGTCGGCTAATGTCTACTAAACCACTAGGAATAGTGGGCAATAAACTAACTAGAGAAATCAAGGGGAAAATCCAATGAGCACATCCAAGAAGTCACTCCGCTGGGCAGTAGTGCCAGCGCTTCTGACTGCCCTGTTTGCAAGCAGCGCAGTTACGGCTCCGGCGACAGCAGCAACCGCCGGTCTGCCAGACAAAATTCGCATTGGCTACTTTGCCAACGTGACCCACGCACCTGCGCTAATCGCGGCACAGAAAAACCTGTGGAAGAAATACTTGCCGGGCGTGACCATCGAACCGTTTATCTTTGGTGCCGGCCCAGCTGCCATTGAAGCTCTAAAGGGCAATGCCCTGGATGTCTCTTACATTGGACCCAACCCTGCAATCGCTGGTTACAACACCACCAATGGAACCCTGCTTCGCATTGTTTCTGGTTCCACCTCGGGCGGCGCGCAGTTCATCACCAAGACCAGCATTAATAGCGTGGCCGATCTGAAAGGCAAAAACTTTGCCTCACCTGGCCTAGGCGGCACCCAAGATGTGGCATTGAAGAATTACCTAAAAGACAATGGGCTAGTTCTCGGCAAAGATGTGACTGTCACACCAACCGAAAACTCAACCACCTTGGCCTTGTTCCAAAAGGGTGAAATTGACGGCGCTTGGGTTCCAGAGCCATGGGCATCACGTTTGGTGATTGATGGCAAGGGCAAAGTCTTTGTTGATGAGAAAACTCTTTGGGAGGGTGGCAAGTTCACCACCACCAACATCATCGCCGGCACTTCTTTTCTCAAAAAGTATCCAAAGGCCGTGACTGCAATCATCAAGGCAAACATCGATGCAATTGCTTTCATTAAGAAGAGCCCTGCCGAAGCAAAAGATTTGGTTCAGGCCGAATTGCTAAAGCAGACCGGCAAGAAACTTTCAGACGATGTTATTGCTCGTGCCTGGCCAAACCTCACTTTCACTAACGATCCACTTGCCGAGACTCTAAAGAAGAACGCCGACCAAGCGGTAGACGCTGGTTTGCTATCTCTTCGTTCACTAGGCATTCGCACAATTTATGACCTGACCCTGTTGAACAAAGAACTTAAGGCGCAGAAGCTGAAGACCGTTTCGGCTGCTGGCAACGGAAACCAATAAGGAACCATGACCGAGACTGCACAGCCGATCGTCAGCATTAAAAATCTGACAAAGCGCTACACAACCGATGGCCCAATCATCATCGACAATCTGAATCTTGAGATTCAGCCAGGTGAGTTTGTTGCAATCGTTGGTGCGTCTGGCTGCGGCAAGTCAACTTTGCTAAACATTTTGGCTGGCTTGGATAAAGCCACCAGCGGTGACGTAAACCTCGCGGCAGAGTCGACCCTGTTATTTCAGGAATCGGCTCTGCTGCCATGGTTGACCGCCGGCAAAAACATTGAGTTAGCCCTCAAACTCAGCGGTTATCCGCGGGAAAAGCGCAAGGCACGCGCCCAAGAACTGCTTGAGCTGGTGCACCTAAACCACGCCTATAAGCAGCGCCCACACGAGCTTTCGGGCGGCATGCGTCAGCGCGTGGCTATTGCCCGAGCCATCGCTCAAGACCGCAAGGTGTTGCTGATGGACGAGCCTTTTTCTGCCTTGGATGCAATCACCCGAGACCTGCTGCACGATGAACTTATTCGCATTTGGCAAGAGACCGGTTTGGCAATTCTGTTTGTGACCCACAACGTGCGCGAGGCTGTTCGACTTGGCCAGCGAGTAATTCTTATGTCATCAAAGCCAGGCAAGATCATTCGCCAGTGGAAGATCGAATTTGCCCAACCGCGTCGCATCGATTCGAACGATGTTGCTCAGTTGGCCTCAACAATTACCGATCACTTGCGTCAGGAGATTATTCGCCATGCCTAATTTTGAATACATCCCAGAAGACGCAATCAATGAGACCCGCGAAAAACAACTTGTTTCACTTAGCGCGGGTCTCGACAATCTTGAATCTTCAAACCGCCAGCGCGCCAGCTTTGGCAAGCGTGTTCTTAAGGCACTCGCTCCCCTGGCTGCGGTTGCAATCGTTTTGGTTATTTGGCAAGCGCTGTGCTTTGCGCACTGGCAACCATCCTGGGTGTTGCCATCGCCAAAGATGGTTTTGCAAGCATTGATCTCACAATATGAACAAGGCCTGCTTTTGCAATCGGCGTTCAATTCGCTGCGTCGCGGTGTGCAAGGTTTTGCAATTTCGCTTTTGATTGCCACACCAATTGGCATCGCACTCGGTTTGAATTCAACCCTGCGTGCAATTGCTCGACCAATCATCACCGGCTTGCAGCAGTTGCCTTCGGTTGCTTGGGTGCCTGCGGCAATTATTTGGTTTGGTTTGTCAGACGCAACAATTTATGCAGTTGTGTTGTTGGGTGCGGTGCCATCAATTGCCAACGGATTGATTTCGGGCATCGATCAGATTCCACCGATTTACCTGCGCGCCGGAAAAGTTCTGGGCGCCAAGGGTTTCACCTCAATCACCAACATTTTGATTCCGGCAGCTTGGCCGGGCTACCTGGCTGGTCTAGAACAAGGTTGGGCATTTGCCTGGCGTTCACTGATGGCCGCGGAACTTATTGCGGTGGCACCATCGCTTGGCCCAGGCCTCGGATTGATGCTGGACACCGGCCGCCAACTTGGTGACATGTCACTCGTGCTCGGCTCCATCATCACCATCATGGTGGTTGGTGTGCTGGTAGAGCGCCTGGTGTTCTCGCCGGTGCGTCAACGCACCCTGCGAAACCGCGGTTTGCTAGTCAATAAATAACTACTAAACGGCTGCTCCGGTGCGGCTGATTTCAACCTGCTCTTCGCGGTCGACAACCTTGACGCGCTCGCGCTCTACGTGCGAGGTGTCAGCTGCACCAAGTGCCAACTCATACTCATTTAGCGCCAACCAGCCCTGCCAGTTGGTGTACTTCACACCGCGGTCATCCAAGGTGGCCAACAATTCAGCGCTGTCTGGGGTGGCCGGGTCAACCAGCTGATCTAGATCGGCAATCAAGTTTTCAATCGTCTCGGTGGCATCGCTCTTGGTGTGACCAATCAGACCAACCGGGCCGCGCTTGATCCAACCGGTGGCATACAAACCAGGCACCTGAGCGCCAGATTCATCAACCACGCGACCGCCTTGGTTGCGAATTACGCCGTACTTGTTGTCGAACGGCACCTCTGGCAGTTCGCTGCCAAAGTAACCAATCGCGCGATAAACCGCTTGCACCGGATACTCGACAAACTCGCCTGTTCCGTGCACGGACGCGCCATCAGCATTTAGAGCGGTGCGCTCAAACTTGATTGCAGTGACTTTGCTGTCGCCAAGAATTTCTACCGGGCTCGAGAAGAAGTGCAGGTGCAAACGACGGCTTGCCGGTTCGTCTTTCTTTTCGTGCTGCTCTTCGCGCCAGCCTTCGATGATTCGTGCCATCACCTTGTGTTGGTTTGTCACGCCCTCGGCTTCTTCGTTGAACCAACCCTCTGGAAAATCTTCGTCATAGAGCACGATGTCAACATCATCAATTTCGCCAAGCTCACGAAGTTCGATTGGTGTGAATTTGATTTGCGCTGGGCCGCGACGACCAAACACATGCACGTCGGTGACCGGCGACTTCTTCAATCCCTCATAAACATTTGCAGGAATGTCGGTCGACAACATGTCATCCGCGTGCTTTGCCAAAACGCGAGCGACATCCAAGGCAACATTGCCATTGCCTAGCACTGCAACCTCTTTAGCTTCTAGCGGCCAAGTGCGCGGAAAGTCTGGGTGACCGTCATACCAAGAAACAAAATCGGCTGCACCATATGAACCCTCAAGATCAATGCCCGGAATGTTGAGGGTTGCGTCTTTGATTGCACCGGTTGCAAAAATTACGGCGTGGTAGTGCTGCTTGATGTCCGCAAGGTTTAAGTCTTTGCCAAACTCAACGTTGCCATAAAAGCGAATATGCCCGCCAT
>JBEGOY010000006.1:0-45330 GCA_041181745.1 Actinomycetota bacterium
AGAGTCTTGCGAATACCTTGATCACCTCACGCTTGCAGCGCGATCTGACTGACTCGTCGTCACAACGCAACATCGGATTAGGTCTCGGTCACTCGCTATTGGCAATCGATAACGTGACTCGTGGTTTGAGTGAAATTGATTTGTCCCCGGCAGTGCTTGATGCCGATCTCAGTGACAACTGGGAGATTCTTGGCGAAGCAATTCAAACTGTGATTCGCGCCGAAGTGGCAGCTGGTCGATCATCAATTAGTGACCCATATCAATTGCTCAAAGATTTGACTCGTGGCAAGCGACTGAGTGGCGAAGACATGGTCACTTTTGTGAATGGTCTCGAAATTGGTCAAGAGGCAAAAGACCGTTTGCTGCAGTTGCGACCACACACTTACGTTGGTCTGGCTAGCGAACTAGCAAAGCGTTTTATTTAAGGCGCGGTTCGTTTGGATCGCGTGGGTCTTCTTTTACGGTCAACGCCAAAGTTGCAATTGAAACTACCGAAACAATAAAGGTGACCGCTGACCAAATGAAGACGGTCGTCATGTCGCGAACTCCGCCCCAAACCAATGCGCCAACAAATACGGCTGCGATTGCTGAAAGAGTTAGATAGGTGCGAAGGCTCCTAGCCTCAGACTTTTTCTTTTGTGGTTTTGCCATGTGCCTAGCCTAAGCCTTTGCTGTGCGAGGTGAAGCGGCTGCTACTCCAAGGTGCACTGCGAGCAAGATTGCGTAAGCTCCAAAGAATCCAACGTGGCTGACTGAGTCAGATGCCTTTGTGATTGCAATCTGGGCAACAACCAACAAAAGGGCCAACGCGGCATTGATGAAATAATCACGGCGTTCGTCTGATTTCTTTGCTGCGCGTAGCGCAAAGATAATTTCGAGAATCGCTCCAAAGAAACCCCAAGCCATCAACAGAATCCACGCACGAGTGGTGGCTTCGTTGGGCACAAAAGATTGTGAATAGGCAATCATTGCCATTGCACCAATTGCCACAATCGAATGCAGAATCATTGATTGTTTTTTAATTACAGCAACCGCAGATGCCACAACCCATCCTGCAGACATTATTAGCAAGCCAAGCATGGCTACATCGGCATCGTGCTTTTGTGAAAAGGTAATTAGCAGACCAGCGATAAGCGCGGTTGCACCTTGAATGATTTGCGTAATGCGCACGCTTAGGACTTCATATTCATAAATCGCGAATATTGACCTTGGAATGCAACCACAACGGTTCCGGTTGGGCCGTTTCTTTGTTTGGCCAAAATGAGATCGGCCTCGCCAACACGCGGGTGATCTTTTTCGTATTGACCTTCACGGTGAAGCAAAATCACTACGTCGGCATCTTGCTCTAGCGAGCCAGATTCACGCAGCTGCGAAATTTCTGGCTTCTTATCTTTGGTCTGTTCTGAGTTTCGGTTTAGCTGTGAAATGGCAACAACCGGAACACCCAACTCTTTAGCGAGCAGTTTTAGCGCACGTGAAAATTCAGAAACTTCTTGTTGACGGTTTTCAACCTTTTTGCCTGAGGTCATCAGCTGAATGTAGTCAATGACAACCATCTTTAGATCAACGCGCTGAGCTAGTCGACGACACTTTGCACGAATCTCAACCAACGTCATGTTTGGGCTGTCATCGATGTAAAGCGGCGAATCATTAATCTGACCGCGCACTGCGGCCATTCGCGCCCAAGAGCTATCGCTCAGGCTGCCCTTGCGCATATCTTGCAGCGGAATGCCCGACTCGGCTGAAAGCAGACGCATGGCAATTTCGGCACGGCCCATTTCTAGCGAGAAGAACACCGTTGCACGCTTGTGCTTAATTGCTGCGGTGCGTGCAAAATCAAGTGCCAAGGTTGACTTGCCGACTGCTGGGCGAGCGGCCAAGATAACAAACTGCCCGCCGTGAAGCCCGTGGGTCATTTCATCAAGTTCAGTGAAGCCAGTCGGCACACCGGTCATTTCACCGCCGCGCTGCTGAGCCAATTCAATTTCAGAGATGGCAGCTTCAATTGAAGTGTTTAAATCAACGATGTCTTCACGAGTTGCGCTGCGAGAGACCGAATAAACGTCTTCTTGGGCCTGGTTAACCAGGTCTTCTACTTCACCCTCGTTTTGGTAGCCCAGCTGAGCGATCTTGGTGCCCACCTCAACCAGGCGACGAAGGGTTGCCTTTTCATTTACGATCTGGGCATAAAAAGCTGAGTTGGCTGCCGTTGGCACATAAGAAGTAAGAGTGTGAAGGTAATCCGCCCCACCGGCTTTGACGAGCATTCCGGTTTGTTGAAGTTCGTTGGTGACTGTAATTACATCGGTTGGTTCACCTTTGGCGAATAGCGACAAAATCGCATTAAAAATGACTTCGTGCTTTGGCGCATAAAAGTCGATGCCGCGCACTTGTTCTTGGGCTTCGGCCACGGCTTCGGCAGAAAGCAGCATGCCGCCCAGGGTGCTCATCTCGGCATCGATATTGTTAGGCAGCATGCGCGCATTGCCGAGGCTTGGATCTTCAAGCGGTGGCACTGGAAATAGCGACATCTATACTCCTTGGTTATGGCCATTATTAGGCCGAGGCTTGTCTAGCATCCACCACCGACACGATTTAAAAAAATGAACCTGTGGATGCTTCTGTGGATAATTACCCAGACACGCCGTGCATCATGTGTATAAGTTGTGGATAAACCTGTGTGCAATATGTGGAATTTCCCTAAAAACCCTCAATTTTGGCACTTCAAACCTGTGGAAAACTAAAGTTAACAAAGTCTAAACTACAACCTAAAGGTTGGGGATAAGTGTCGTGGGCACAGAGATACCCACACATTCCAGCAGGTTATCCACAGTTTAAAGAACAAAAAACGGGAGCCCGAAGGCTCCCGTTCCTGGTTTTGAAACTTACTTCTTGCCGACAACCTGAAGGGTAATGGTTGCAACGGTGTCGCCGTGGAGGCGAACGGTTGCTAGGTGGTCACCGGTTGAGCGAATTGGGTTCACGAAAGCAACCTTGCGCTTGTCTAGCTCGCCTAGGCCAGCAGCAGCAACGGCAGCAACAACGTCGCCGGTCTTTACTGCGCCGAATAGACGGCCGCCAACGCCAGCCTTGATAACCAAGCGCACTGGCTTAGCCTCAAGAGCAGCTTTTAGGGCCTGTGCTTCTTCAACAGTTGCTAGCGCACGAGCGTCACGAGCAGCCTTAATCGATTCGATCTGCTTCTCGCCACCCTTGCTCCATAGCACTGCGAAACCGCGAGGAAGTAGATAGTTACGAGCGAAGCCGTCTTTTACCTCTACAACATCGCCAGCAGAACCGAGGCCTGAAACCTCGTTAGTCAGAATTAGCTTTGACATTTATGTCTTCTCCTTAGCGGCCAGCGCCTGCGTAAGGCATTAAAGCCATTTCGCGAGCGTTCTTTACGGCACGGGCAATAAGGCGCTGCTCCTGAACAGAGACGCCGGTGATACGACGGGCACGGATCTTTCCGCGGTCCGAAACGAACTTGCGAAGGGTTGCGATGTCTTTGTAGTCAATGACGCCAACCTTGATGGCCTTTGCAGGCACATCCTTCATGTTTTTTGCGCCACGCTTGTTTGGCTTTTTAGCGTTGCGTGGGTCGCTCTTTGATGCTGCCATTTTGATCTCCTAGAAAAAATTAAGTCTTAGAACGGGGTGTCGTCGCCAGCGGTTGCACCTGGGTTTGCCCATGCGTCATCGGCAGGCTTTGAAGGGCCCTTCGATACGGCAGGTGCGTCGCCCCAAGGGTCGCCTGCTACTGCAGAAGCGCCAGCGCCACCTTCGCGAGCACGACGGGTCACGGCAGCAGTTGCATAACGCAATGATGGGCCGATTTCGTCGATATCTAGCTCTAGTGAAGCGCGAGCTTCACCCTGAGCGCTCTGGTAAGCAGATGGAGCCTTTAGGCGGCCTGTAACCACGACTCGTGAACCCTTGGTTAGCGATTGAGCGACATTTTCTGCCACTTCGCGCCAAGCGGTGCAACGAACCCAAACGGTTTCGCCGTCTTCCCAGGCATTGGTCTGGCGGTTGAAGGTGCGAGGGGTTGAGCCCACTCGAACGCTAACTACCGCGATACCGCCCTGGGTGTAACGCAATTCAGGATCGTCAGCAAGGTTGCCGACAATCGTGACGTTGACTTCCCCGGCCATGAGTTATTACTCGGCCTTCTTGGTCTTTGGTGCTGCGGCCTTCTTGGCTGCTGGCTTGTCGTCAGCTGCTTCTTCGGCAGAAACCTCAGGAACCTCTACAGGCTTGATGTTTACTACTGCTTCGTCGGCGCGAAGAACCTTGGTGCGCAGCACAGCTTCTGAAAGCTTTAGCTGGCGGTCAAGCTCAACCACGGCCTCTGATGCACAGGTCATGTTGACCACTGCGTAGATGCCTTCGGTTTTCTTTGCGATTTCGTAAGCCAGACGGCGACGGCCCCAGATGTCAACGTTGTCTACAGTGCCCTTTGCATTGCGGATTACGTTGAGGAATTTATCTAGGGATGGAGCGACGGTACGTTCCTCGATTGTTGGATCGAGAATTACCATGAGCTCGTACTTATGCATAACTAACCCACCTCCTTTGGACTAGAACGGCCATGGGACTTCCATGACAGGAGGGTAAATTGCATATCGTTGCACCTTATAGGCGATGCCTTCGGGCAACCTGACTACTCTAGCGGGTTTGCCACCAGGCAAGCAAGCGTTTTTCCGCTTCCTCTGGGCCAAGCGGGCCCTCTTCGAGGCGCAATTCCATCAAGAATGAATAGGCCAGGCCAACATCCTTGGATGGTTTCAAATCAAGAATTCGCATGATGTCTTCGCCAGACAAATCGGGGCGCAGGGCATTTAGCTCTTCTTGCTCCATGATTTGACCAATTCGGTGCTCTAAATCGTCATAAGCGTGCGATAAACGATCGGCTTTGCGCTGATTTCGAGTGGTCACGTCGGCACGGGTCAGGGCATGCAAGCGCAGCAGCTGGTCGCCGGCATCGCGCACATAACGGCGAATTGCCGAGTCGGTCCAGGCCTGATCGCTGTATCCAAAGAAGCGCAGGTGCAGTTCAATCAACCGGGCCACGGCCTTTGTGGTGTCGTTGTCAAAACGCAGTGCACGCATGCGCTTGGTGGCCAATTTTGCCCCGACCATATCGTGGTGATAGAAGCTCACCGCCCCGCCCGGTTCCAGTTTGCGGGTAGCCGGCTTGCCACAGTCGTGCATCAGCGCGGCAAAACGCAGCACGAAATCGCCTTCGAGGTTGTAGTCCTTCTCATAATCAATGGCCTGCTCAACCACGGTGAGGGTGTGCTCATAGACATCTTTATGGTGGTGGTGCTCGTCGGTTTCAAGCTTGAGCGCCGGCAGCTCTGGCAGCACGATTGTGGCAAGTCCACTGCGCACCAACGCCTCTAGGCCTTCACGTGGGTGTGCTCCCAGCATCAATTTGGTCAATTCCACCTGGATGCGCTCTGGCGAGACAATCTCGATCCGGCCAGCCATAGCGGTCATGGCGTCAAAAGTTGCCGGTTCAATCTCAAAGCCCAGCTGGCTGGCAAAGCGAGCTGCTCGCATCATGCGCAACGGGTCATCGCTGAACGAGTCCTCCGGTGCTCCGGGTGTGCGCAACACCCCGTCGAGCAAATCTTGCAGCCCTTTATAAGGGTCAACAAATTCCTTTTCTGGCAACCTCAGAGCCATAGCGTTGACCGTAAAATCGCGGCGAAGCAAGTCATCTTCTAAGTTGTTGCCGAAGGCAACCTCGGGTTTGCGGCTATCCCGGTCATATTTATCGGCTCGGTAGGTGGTGATTTCAATGGTGTCATCGCCCATGCGAGCGCCAATGGTTCCGAATTCGCGACCAATATCCCAGTGGGTATCCACATGCGGTTTCAAAATCGCAATGGTTTCATCTGGGGTGGCCGAAGTTGTGAAATCTAAATCAGGTGCCTTGCGCCCCAAGAATGCATCGCGCACCGGCCCGCCAACCAAAGAAATTTCGTGACCGGCCTCGACAAAAATTCTGCCGAGCGTGACAAAGAGCGCACTGTTGGTAGTGCGTTCTAAATTGGCTAGCGCCTCGGCCACATTCTGCATGCTTTCAATCGTGCCACAGGCCTCTACCGGTATGTGCCGAGGCAACGGTTTAGAGTTGCTCTATGACTCCCACCGGCGCAACCAAAAACCAAGGTCGTCGCCTGACCCGAGTCAATGAAACCTCTGCCGGCGGATTCGTTTTGGCAGCGGATGGTTCAAACCGAGTGGCTTTGATTGGCCGATTGACTCGATCTGGCCACCTGGATTGGTGTGTGCCAAAGGGGCACCCAGAGGGTGAAGAGAATTTAGAGCAAGCCGCCATTCGCGAACTTGCCGAAGAGACCGGGCTTGAAGTAGAAATCATCGAGCGCTTGGGCGATATCAAATATGAATTCTCAGCCGGCAACAAATTGATTTCAAAAACCGTGCACCACTTTTTGATGCGGCAGACCGGCGGAGACCTGACCATCGAGAATGACCCGCAACAAGAAGCTGTAGACGTGCAATGGTTTCACGTGGATGACCTGCTAAAGACTTTGGCCCACGAAAACGAGCGTCGCATCGCTCGTGTTGTTCTGGAATGGTTGGAGCGAAACTCGTGAAAAGAGTTTTAGCTGCAGCACTTGCCGCAACATTTCTGATTGGCAGCGTTGGCGTTAGTGCGCCCGCGTCGGCACAAACTTTTGCAAGTTCGAAACCGGCAATCAGTCAACGCACCAATGAACCAGATGTGCCAGGCGTTTTCGTTGTTCCAGGTTCCAAAATCAATTTGGTTTCCCGTGAATCGAATATTCCGGTGCGCATCAAAAACGAATTTGATGCCGAGATTCGTGTTTTCGTTTTTGTAAGTCCAAACAACTCTCGAGTGCTAACCCCAACCGCAGTTGAAGTAACTGTTCCGCCGTTAACCACAATCAATGCAAAAGTTCCGGTGCAGGCAATTGCAAACGGCGATGTTGTTCTTGATGTTTGGCTAACCACATTTTCTGGAATCAAACTCGGCAAAGCCGTGCAACTGAATATGACTGTGAATGCCGATGTCGAACTAACTTTGCTGATTGGCTTCAGTGCATTCATCGCTTTGCTGTTGGTGCTTGGTGTGATTCGCACCCTGCGCAAAAAACGTGCGACTGCAGAGGTTGAAGCTTGAGCGTAGCTAGATCATCACTTTGGATGGCCGGTGGAACCACCATCTCTCGTGTGCTTGGCTTTGCGCGTTCGGTAATTCTTGCTGCAGCAATCGGTGTGACCACAAACGCAGCCGATGCATTTGGTGTTGCTAACCAACTTCCAAACAACGTTTACGCAATCATCGTTGGCGGCTTGCTTAACGCGGTGTTGGTTCCACAAATTGTTAAAGCGCGCAGCAACAAAGATGGCGGCAAAGGTTATGTCGATCGTCTGCTCACTCTGATCATCACCGTATTTTTTGTGGTCACTTTGTTGGCAACTTTGGCAGCGCCATTCTTGGTTTCCATTTATACCCACGGATGGTCGCAGCAGCAGCTTGCGCTTGCTACTGCATTTGCGTACTGGTGTCTGCCGCAATTGTTTTTCTATGGGCTTTATTCGATTCTTGGTGAAGTGCTAAACGCAAGAAGTGCGTTTGGTCCATACATGTGGGCGCCGGTTTTGAATAACGTTGTCTCACTAATTGGTCTAGCGGCTTTTGTAATTATTTTTGGTGCCGACCCAACCGGTGCCCGCGCAATCGATACCTGGGGCCCAGCGCAGATTTCATTACTCGCCGGCACCGCTACCGCGGGAGTCGCATCCCAAGCATTGATTTTGTTATTCGCCTGGAAACGCATCGGTATGAAATTGAATCTCAATTTCAAATGGCGTGGTTTCGGTTTGCGCCCAGCACTTAAAGCAGCGTCGTGGTCATTGGGAATGGTTGTGGTCACACAAATTGGTGGGCTAGTGCAGACCATTGTGGCATCGAGTGCCGTGAGTGGTCGTGCAAGTAACCCAGCCATCGCTTCGGTTGCTGCAGCGGCAATCGCATGGTTAATTTTTATGTTGCCGCACTCGGTGGCAACTGTGTCTATTGCAACTTCTTATTTCACTCGCATGTCAAAACATGCGCACGATAATCGCATTGATCTTTTGAAGAACGACTTGGCCGCAGGGCTTCGCGCCATTTCGGTTATTTCGGTGTTCGCAACTTTTGCACTAATAGTGCTGGCCTATCCGGTGGCACGTATTTTCGTTGGTGAGTTTGCCGGCACTGCAGCTTTGGGCAACGTACTAATCGCGTTGATGTTTGGTCTTGTGCCATTCAGTTTTGTGTTCATGATGCAGCGTGCGTTTTTCTCACTTGAAGACACCCGCACACCGTTTTGGTTTACCGTGGTTCAGATTTCGATGCATATTGCCGGCGCACTCACCATTGCCGCCACAGTCGCGCCGGCGCAAATTGTGGTTGCCCTTTCGCTGCTAACCAGCGTGACAATTTTGATTCAAGCCGTGATTGCCTACACATTGCTCAGTCGCCGAATTGGCTCGCTGGCCGAGCATCGCATCACTCAGGCAACAACGCAGTTTTTGATTAGTGGTTTTTTGGCTGCCACAGTGGGATGGTTCGTGCTGCAACTTTTTGGCGGACTTCAAGAGAATGCATTCTCGGTCGACAGCGTGATCAGTTCTGTGCTGACCATCGGCATCGTGGGTTTCGCCATGCTGGCGGTTTACATCGTTGCCCTGCGTTTGCTTAGAGTTGCCGAAGTGGACACGGTCTTAGGTGCGCTCAAGGGAATACTGCGCCGATAAAATTGGCTAGCAATCCCGAGGAGAAAATTTAAATGCGCGACGTCATCATTATTGGTTCAGGCCCTGCCGGTTATACCGCGGGCATCTATACCGCTCGCGCTGGCCTCAAGCCACTGCTAATCGCTTCTTCGGTTGAAGCCGGTGGCGAATTGATGAAGACCACTGAAGTTGAGAACTACCCGGGATTCCCCGAGGGTATGCAGGGCCCAGATTTGATGGCCAATTTTCAGGCCCAGGCCGAAAAGTTTGGCACCGAAATTTTGCTTGATGATGTTGTTGAGGTTGACCTCAAGGGTGACGTCAAGATTGTGAAGACGGGCCTTGGCCAAACCTTCGAAGCCAAGACGGTTATTTTGGCAACCGGAGCGGCTTACCGTGAACTGGGCTTGCCTCGCGAAAAGGAGCTTTCGGGGCACGGTGTTTCATGGTGTGCCACCTGCGATGGCTTTTTCTTCCGCGAAAAGGCGATTGCCGTGGTCGGTGGTGGCGACTCTGCAATGGAGGAAGCCAACTTCCTGACCCGCTTTGCCACCAAGGTTTACCTGATTCACCGCCGGGACACCTTTAAAGCCTCAAAGATCATGGTCGAGCGTGCCCTAAATAACCCAAAAATCGAGGTTATTTACAACAGCGAGGTCATTGAACTAAAGGGTGATGCCCAGCTAAACGGGGTCACCTTGCGCAACACCGTTGACTCAACCACCACGGATTTGCCTTTAGACGGCCTATTTATCGCCGTCGGAAATGATCCACGGGTTTGGCTGGTTGAGAACCAAGTAGAACTAACCCCAGAAAAGTTCATCAAGGTAGAGGGTCGCAGCTCAAAGACCAGCCTGCCGGGAGTTTTTGCCTGTGGTGACGTAATCGACCCAACCTACCGCCAGGCAATCACGGCGGCTGGGTCTGGTTGTGTAGCTGCACTCGACGCCGAGCACTACCTGACCGCACACTAATTTCATAAAACTCAACGTTTCACAACTAACAAGGGAATCCAAAATGGCAAAAGACGTAACCACCGCAAGCTTTCAGGCTGATGTGCTTTCAAGCTCAAAGCCAGTTCTAGTTGACTTCTGGGCTGAGTGGTGTGGCCCGTGCCGCCAGGTTTCTCCGATTCTTGACCAGATCGCCACTGAGTACGCAGACAAGATCGAGATCGTCAAGGTAAACGTAGACAACGAGCCAGGTCTTGCTCAGCAATACGGCGTAACCGGCATCCCGGCGCTTCAGGTTTTCAAAGACGGCCAATTGGTTAAGGCCATGGTCGGTGCAAAGCCAAAGCAGATTTTGGTTAATGACTTGGCTGAGTTTCTGGCATAAAGCCCGCACAAACTAGACTGAGTGGATGACTGAAAGCCCACAGCACGCAAATAACCTCGATTCTTGGTCAGGTTCTTATGCTGTACGAGCGGAAACCCTAGCCGTTTCTGAAGTTCGTGCGCTTTTTTCAGTAGTTTCTCGCCCCGAGGTTGTCTCGCTCGCTGGCGGCATGCCATATGTTGCGGCATTGCCAAACGAGCTGTTGCAAAAGTCTTATGAAGGCATGATGGCCAAGCGGGGTCTATTGGCCATGCAGTACGGCGGCGGCCAGGGTGACCCTGTGCTACGCGATCAAATTCGCGAACTCATGGCACTCGAGGGCATCTCCAGCTCAATCGAAGACATCGTTATCACCACCGGTTCACAGCACGGTCTTGACCTGCTTTCTGGTTTGTTCCTTGACGAAGGCGATGTGGTTTTGGCCGAAGGCCCAAGTTACGTTGGTGCGCTAGGCATCTTCAACCACTACGAAGCTCACGTGGAACACGTTTACACCGACTCGGATGGAATGTCTCCAGAGGCACTTGAAGAAGCCATCGACCGAATGAAAAAAGCCGGTCGCACAATCAAGTTCCTTTACTTGGTAACCAACTTTGCAAACCCATCCGGTGTAACTCTCTCTGCAGAGCGTCGCCCTCGCATTCTTGAAATCTGTCGTCGCCACCACATTTTGGTAGTTGAAGACAACCCATATGGTTTGCTCTACTTCGACAAGCCAGTGCCTGATGCACTTCGTTCAATGGATGAAGAGGGCGTGGTTTACCTCGGCTCGTTCTCAAAGATTTTGGTTCCAGGTTTCCGCATTGGTTATGTTCTGGCACCACCGGCAATTCGCGACAAAATGGTGTTGGCCAACGAGTCTGCAATTTTGTGCCCGAGCTCTTTTGGTCAAATGATGATTAGCGAATATCTTTCAAACGCCGACTGGAAGGGTCAGATCGATACCTTCCGCGGTGTTTATCGTGAACGTCGTGACGCTGCCCTGGATGCGATGGCGGAATATTTGCCGAACCTCGAGACAACTCGACCAGACGGTGGTTTTTATCTTTGGATAACGCTGCCTGATGGCATCGATTCAAAGGCCATGCTTCCGTTGGCGGTTAAAGAACTAGTTGCATACACACCGGGCACCGCTTTCTATGGTGATGGCACCGGTCACAACAAACTTCGTGTCTGTTATTCATATCCAACTCCTGAGAACATCAAGATTGGAATTAAACGCCTTGCAAATGTAATTAATTTGCAAACCGAGTTATTGGAAACCTTCACAAAAAAGGCGCACTGAAATGATTCCTAAGGGCAAAAGCTCAGCGAAACTAAAAATCCAAGTTCTCGCCGGTGGAATTTCACACGAACGCGACATCTCACTCAAGTCAGGTCGCCGCGTTGCAGACGCACTTACAGACTTTGGTGCAACTGTTGTAATTCGTGAACCAGATCACAACCTGTTGGCGAATATCAAAAAAGATAAACCCGATGTGATTTTTCCTTGCTTGCACGGCGCCAGCGGTGAAGACGGTGCACTGCGTGACATCCTTGCGCTTACTGGTGTTCCGTTCGTTGGAGCCACTGCATCTTCGGCTCGTCTCACCTGGGATAAATCAATTGCAAAAATTCTGGTGAGCAAATCCGGTGTGCAAACACCGGCATCCATCACATTGCCAAAAGAAACTTTCCGCGAACTTGATGCAGAAACTGTTTTGAAAACTGTCAGTGCTGCAATGACATTTCCAGTTGTTGTAAAACCCGCACGCAGCGGTTCAGCCCAAGGTGTGACGATTGTTAAATCAATCGCCGAACTTAACCGCGCAATGATTGACGCATACGTGTATTGCGATGTTGCCATCATTGAAAAATTTGTTGAAGGTTGCGAACTGGCAATCAGCATTATCGATCTAGGTGCTGGCCCAATTGCGCTACCGGCAATTGAAATTGAACCGGTTGCTGGCAACTACGGATACGACGAACGTTACACAGCAGGTGAAACTAATTTTTACGTTCCTGCGCGTTTGCCAAAAACGCAACTCGATCGCGCGGCAAAAACTGCAATCCTTGTGCACGAAGCTCTTGGTCTGCGTCACTTAAGTCGCATCGATTTAATTGTTGATAAAAAAGGCACCGCTTGGTTCCTTGAAGCAAACGTGATGCCGGGTCTTACCGAGACATCATTGTTGCCACAGTCAGTAACTGCAAATGGCAATTCGCTAGGTGAGGTTTATTACTCGATTGCAGAAGCAGCGCTGCGCGGTCGTGGCTAAAACTTTTTAGTTTTTGTTATTCAATTCACCAAGGATGCGGTGAAGGTCACCGACGGTTGCGAAGTCGATCAAAATCTGACCCTTCTTTTTGCCAAGCACGATGCTCACCTTGGTGTTTAGTCGATCACTAAGTTGCTCTGCAAATTCTTTGAGTGAGTCTTGTCGACTGCCCGCAGTGACCGTTGCCTTGCCAGGCTTTTTATTTTCTGGTCGGTCAAGTGCAACTAGTTCTTCAAGTGAGCGAACCGAAAGTCCCTCGTTGATAACTTTGTTTGCCAAGACCTCCATGCGCTCTGGTGCTTCAATGCTCAGCAACGCACGAGCGTGACCTGCACTAAGAACACCGGCAGCAACTTTCTTTTGCACTGCAATCGGCAATTTCAACAGACGAATTGTGTTGGTGATCTGCGGGCGTGAACGCCCAATCTTTGAAGCAAGCTGATCTTGAGTAATGCCAAAGTCACTAAGCATCTGTTGATAAGCACTCGCTTCTTCAAGCGGATTCAGATTGGCACGGTGAATGTTTTCGAGCAAGGCATCGCGAAGCATGTTGTCATCCGCGGTTTCACGAATAACGGCAGGGATTTTCTTTAGGCCGGCTGCCTTTGATGCACGAAGTCGACGCTCACCCATAATGAGCTCGTATTTTTGTTCACCAAGTGAACGAACCACAATTGGCTGCAGCACACCGAATTCAGAAACCGAGTGAACCAATTCGGCGAAGGCCTCTGGCTCAAACACCGAGCGTGGCTGTTGCGGGTTAGGCACAATGGCATCAACGTCTAGGTGACCAAAACGAGTGCCTGGAATTTCAACTAGGTCAGACGCTGATGGGGCAGGGGCGGCAGGTTGGCCAGGTTGGTTGAAAAATACGTCGATCGGTCGCTCGCTTGGCACCGAAGAGGTTGGAATCAGGGCGCCGATACCGCGACCTAGGCCAACTTTCTTTTTATCTGCCATGCTGTGCTCCCTTATTTGCAATTTCAATGGCCGCTTCAAGATAGGCAATTGAGCCAGGTGAAGACGGTTCGTGGGTGATTACGGTGCGACCAAAACTCGGGGCCTCAGAAACACGAACATTTCTTGGGATAACCGCATCCAAGGTCTGCACAGGAAAATGCTCTCGCACATCGGCGACAACTTGGCTAGCCAGCTTGGTTCGCGAGTCGTACATGGTCAAAAGAATGGTAGAAAGCACAAGCTGCGGGTTGAGCGAAGCCTGAATGCGTTCGATATTGCGCAGCAACTGCGAAAGACCCTCGAGGGCGTAGTACTCGCACTGGATTGGCAAAAGCACCTCGGTGGCTGCAACGAAGGCGTTCACAGTCAAGAGACCCAGGCTTGGTGGGCAGTCAATCAGCACGTAGTCAACGTTGCCTTGGATTGAGGCCAGGTAGCTGTTGAGGGCGTTCTTCAAAAGAGCGTGCCATTCAATCTGTTCTACCGAGGTGACAATCTCGATTTCGGCACCGGCCAAGTCAATGGTTGCCGGCACAACGGTGATTTTGTCGTCTTCGGTGCTTTTCTGCACCACCTCGGCCATTGGCTTACCCTCGGTCAAAACCTCATAAATACCGGGGATACCCTCGTGATGCGCCACACCCAGAGCAGTGGATGCGTTGCCCTGCGGGTCAAGATCGATGACTAAAACCTTCATACCCTTGACTGCAAGTGCGGCCGCCAAGTTGACGGTTGAAGTAGTTTTTCCGACCCCACCCTTTTGGTTTGAGACAGAAATAATGCGGGTGCGGCCCGGTTTCGGTGGATTTTGCTCCCGAATGGCGGCAAGACGGCGGGTGCTGTCGGCTAGCTCACGGTGAATTGGGCTGGACTCGAAGCCGTTCATTCGGTGGCTCCTGTAGTTTCACGTGAAACAATCCCCTGCCAGCCGGTTGGCTCTGGGCTGGTCTCTTGGCGATCGTTCGGATACCCGAGACCAGGCACCACGGTAGGTGCGGTGACCGAAGACTTCTCAGCCTCAGATTTAGTGCCAATTTGCTCGGTCAACGACTACTCCAATAGAACTTTGAATGCTCAGACTAGCCTAGTTCGAACAACGCGAGTCGGCTCCTCCAGCAAAGATGCCCCGGTGAATACAATTTCAAAGCTTTCGATCCCCAGCTTCTTTTGCAACTTCTTTGAGTCTTCGATTTCCTCGGCAGCCTTCGAGCCCTTAAGGGCAATAATTTCACCGCCGTGGCGAGTCAACGGCACTGTCATTTTCAGTAAATTTGGCAAGGCAGAGACTGCACGCGCAGTGACAATGTCGAAGGCAGAACCTACTTCTTCGGCTCGGGCTCGAAGTACTCGAACGTTTTTCAGACCAAGCTCCTCGACCTGTTCCTGCAACCAGTTTGAGCGACGCTCCATTGGTTCAATCAGGGTGAAGTGGGCGTTCGGCTGGGCAATTGCCATTGGAATTCCTGGCAGACCCGCCCCCGAACCAACGTCGGCTACCTCTTTGCCATCGGCAACCAGCTCGGCCACAACCGCTGAGTTCAGAATGTGCCGAGTCCAAAGTTTTGGCATTTCTCGGGGGCCCAGCAGGCCCAATTCATCACCATCACGCACTAAAGCCGCGGCGTATCCCCTGGCCTGATCGATGCCTGGGCCAAAGATGGCTGTGGCGGCGGCAGGTTCGGGTTCGACTTCGAATGTCATTGTTTCACGTGGAACATTGGGCTATTAAGCCGGCTTGATCACGATGTGTCGGTCGCGGCCTTCGCCCTCAGACTCAGACACTAGGCCCGCCTCAGAGATGATGTCGTGCACAATCTTGCGCTCATAAGAAGACATTGGCTTCATTGGAACCTGCTCGCCTGTGTCTTTGACCTTGGCGATTAGTTTGTTCACGATGCGGGTTAACTCGTCTACTCGAGCCTGGCGAGAGCCGCCAACATCCAGAATCAAACGGCTGAAGCTGTTGGTCTTCACCTGAACGGCTAGGCGGGTTAGTTCCTGCAGAGCCTCTACGGTCTCTGGGTCTGAAATCACGCGCAGGTTGCTTTCGCCGTTGGCTGTGATTTCGAGGTAGGCGCGGCCTTGACGCACGTCGATCTCGATGTCGCCATCCAGATCAAAGATGTCTAGCAGCTCTTCTAGGTAGTCGGCGGCGATATCGCCTTCTTCTTCAAGAGCCTTTACTGACTCGGCCTCGGTTGGCTTTGCTTCTGCTTCAGTCATTAGGTCCTACTTCTTGCGAGGGGTTGGCTTTTTGGCGCGCGCCTTGCCTACCGGCTGGGTGCGCTGACGAGGCTTGGCCTCTTCAATTTCTTCTGGGGTTGGCTCGGCCGCTACCGGCAACTTGCCGCGCTTGGCCAAACGAGCTTCGCGAGCCTTGTGGGCTTCTGAGCCAGGGGTAGGCATGTTGCGAATAACCAAGAACTGCTGACCCATGGTCCAGAAGTTAGAAGCTAGCCAGTAGAACATGACTCCAAGTGGGAATGAGATGCCTGAAACCGCGAAAATCAAAGGGAATACATAAAGCATGATCTTCTGAGTCTGCATGTACTGAGAAGTAGCCACATCAGGGTTCTGGTTCTTGGCAATGATTTGGCGCTGGGTAATGAACTGTGAGGCAGTCATAGCCAAGATCATCACTGCGGCAAGAATCTTTACCTCAAGCAAATCACTGCTTAGGAAGGTTGCCTTAAGTGGGGCACCGAACAAATCCGAGCTTGCAAACTGCTGAGCGAGCTGCAGGTTCATGAGGCCCACTCCACCCTTGCCCGTGGTGATTGAGTGCTGAGCGTCGTTCAGAACGAAAAACAAACCCGAGAAAATCGGCATCTGAATAAGCAGTGGCAAGCATGAGCTAAGCGGGTTTGACCCGGTGCGCTTATAGAGTTCCATCTGCTCTTTGGCAAACTTTTCGCGGGACTCGCGGTCGGTCTTGCCTTTGTATTTAGCCTGAAGCTTCTTCAGTTCAGGCTGGGCGGTGAGCATGTTTCGCTGAGACTTAATCTGCTTAACGAAAATAGGAATCAACGCAGCACGCACCACGAGGGTCAGGCCAATAATGGCTAGAACCCAGGTAATACCCGCGGATGGGTCCATGCCCAAAAGGGTGAAGAGCTGGTGGAAAGCCACCAGGATGAACTCGATAACCCATTTAATTGGCCATAAAAGATCTGGCATTTACTAACCCTTCTTAAGGTTTGGAACTACAAAACCACTGCCGGTCACCCGGAAATAGCTCGAACCTGGTTTTACCTCGTCGACGCCACCTTGCGACCACGGGTTGCAGCGCAGAATGCGCAGGCCAGTCATGACTGCCCCGGCAATTACGCCATGCTGTTGAAATTGCCCCAAGCCATACGCAGAACAACTCGGATAGTACCGACAGACATCACCGTATAAAGGTGAAATCAGTTTGCGATAAAGCAAGAGAAACCCAACAACTAAGTTTCTTGGTGCCAGCCAAAGCCAAACCAAAAGGTTCATGCCTTGACTGCCTTTTGAACCGCCGCTTGCACCGCAGTTCTAAGTTCTTCTCGAAGTGTATTCCAGTCTGATTCAGCTGCTCCCGGAAGAGCTCTTACTACGACGGTAAAGCCACTTGTTAATTCGGTTAACAACTCTCTGGCAGCCTCGCGCAATCGACGCTTGACCAGATTTCGTTTGACCGCTCCGCCAACTGTCTTGGCCACCACAAAACCAAAGCGGGCCTGAGGCTGTGCCTCATCCCGCTTTAGGTAGATGACTAGATGTTGCGAGCTGATCTTGCGGCCTAACTTCATGGTCGAACGAAATTCGTCTGCTTTAGTCAGACGGTTTTCGCGGGCCAACATAGTTGACTGCCGAGTTCTGGGCTCGAATTAAGCTGAAAGCTCTGCGCGACCCTTGCGGCGGCGGGCTGCCAAGATGGCGCGGCCGGCGCGGGTAGCCATGCGTGCACGGAAGCCGTGAGTCTTCGCACGACGACGGACGTTAGGTTGGAAAGTACGCTTCGACATGATTATCTCCGTAGAAAATTTTGGGCCTGCGTCAACAAGTGCAGGACAACCTGTTAAACCTACGGCAATACTGTCGCTTCGGTCAAGTTAAAACCCCAAATAATACCCTCGGATATTTGGGCACCGCAATCAGACACGCGGTATTAATTTGCATATTCGAGTGCTTGTTGTGTTGAATCAGATAACGCCTTTCGGATTGACCGAGTTTGGCGATTGGGGATAGTGTTATCCACAAGTTCTCCACAGGGTGGATAACCATGTGGAAAAGTTCACTAGGGTAATAAAACAAAGGGCAATAGCCCAGGGGAAGACGTAGGCGTTTCAATGGCAGACACAGAGGTCGTCGCAGGTTTGTGGCAAACGCTGGTCGCCAAACTTAACGCTGATGACCGACTTTCTCCACAGCTTTTGGGCTTCATTTCCCTGGTCGAACCAAAAGGCGTTCTCGGTGAAACCCTTTACCTCGAAGTGCCTAATGAGCTAACTCGAGACATGATCCAGCAGCGCATGCGCCCATACGTCTTGGATGCCATGCAAACTAACGCCGAATTCGGCGGCCCGACCAACTACGCGGTAGTGGTAAACCCAGACATCGAGGCCGCGTTTGTTCCCGCCCAGGTAAATGACGATATCGCGCCGGTAGCCCCCCTCGGCGCTCCCCTAAACTTTGCCAACCCGGGTTCAAGCGGCCCGGCAACTAGCTCGACATTTGACACTCGGTTGAACCCGAAGTACACCTTTGACAGTTTCGTGACCGGTGGCTCCAACCGTTTTGCCCACGCTGCTGCATTCGCGGTGGCCGAGGCGCCGGCCAAGGCTTATAACCCGCTTTTCATCTATGGCAACTCTGGCCTGGGCAAGACTCACTTGCTGCATGCAATCGGCCACTATGCACTCAATCTCTACCCGCGCATCAAGGTGCGCTATGTATCCAGTGAAGAATTCACCAACGACTTCATCAATGCGATTGGTACCAACCGAACAGCCGAATTTCAGGCCAACTACCGTGACATTGACGTTCTGCTGATTGACGACATTCAGTTTTTGCAAGGCAAAGACCAGACCCAAGAAGCTTTCTTTCACACCTTCAACACCCTTCACGACCACAACAAGCAGGTTGTAATCACCAGCGACTTGCCGCCTAAACAGCTGACTGGGTTTGAAGATCGCATGCTCTCTCGCTTTGAGTGGGGTCTATTGACCGACATTCAGGCTCCAGAACTCGAAACCCGCATCGCTATTCTGCGCAAGAAGGCCGACAACGAAAAGTTGCGAGTGCCTGACGAAGTGCTTGAATACATGGCGGCCCGCGTTAGCTCTAACATCCGCGAGCTCGAAGGCACCCTGCTGCGTGTGACGGCATTCGCCAACCTGAACCGCCAGGCCATGAACATGCAGTTGGTTCAAACCGTGCTCAAAGACGTGGTTCCACTTGGTGAAGACCTAGTGATCGCGCCAATCGAAATCATCAACGCGGTTGCTTCTTATTACAAAATTACCCCGGATGACCTCTATGGCCAGAGCCGAATTGCAGCCATTGCCCTGGCTCGCCAGATCGCCATGTACATTTGCCGCGAACAAACCAATCTTTCATTGCCTAAAATCGGCCAGCTGTTTGGCGGCCGTGACCACACCACTGTGATGTATGCCCAGAAAAAAATCACCGAATACATGAACGAGCGTCGCTACGTTTATAACCAGGTTTCGGAAATCATCGGGCGAATTAAGGCAACCGGCCGCAATTAATCATCTTTTTTGATGAATTAAACATATGCACATATCTGTGGATAACTGTGTATAACTCCCAAATATCAGTGAAATACAGGTAAACAGCCTGTGACCAAATAAATCTCTATTCACAGCATCCAAAGTTATCCACAGAATTTTGCACAGCTGTGTAAACATCTTTCAACGATGTAGTTCGATGATGATTACTGGGAAGTAGCCAGTTATCCACATATTCCACAAGGGTTATTAATGTTGTTTTAAATATTTATATATTTACGAAACTCATAACGCTTTAGCGCTGTCAAACAAAAGCTCAGAAAACTTCAAATGGGCTTTAGATCAGCCAAACTGTGCCAAGATTAACCCCTAGAAACCAGTGCCAGGCTAGGCCGGCAGATGTGGGGAAAAGTTTTGAAGTTTCAAGTAAACAAAGACGTGCTCAGCGAAGCAGTTTCATTTGCCGTTCGACTTTTGCCACAGCGAACCACATTGCCAATTCTTGGCGGAATTCTCATTGAGGCAGATGCCAATGCACTGCGACTATCAGTATTCGATTACGAAGTATCAGCACAGGCAGAAATCGTTGCCAAGGTAGAGACCTCAGGTCGTGTTTTGGTTTCTGGTCGCTTGCTTTCAGAAATCGCCAGCAAACTACCAAACGCACCGGTTGAATTTGCCACCGATGGTTCAAAGGTCACAGTTTCATGTGGTTCAACCAAATTCTCACTCTTGACCATGCCGGTTGAGGAATACCCAACCCTCCCAGAAATCCCAGCCATTTCGGGAACCATCAGCGGCGAAGCATTTGCAAGCGCAGTTCAGCAAGTGGCCACTGCGGCATCTAAAGACGACGTGACTCCAGTCTTGACCGGTGTTCAGATCGAAGCAGGCGAGAAGACTTTGTCATTCGTAGCAACTGACCGCTACCGTGTGGCTCTTCGCGAAGCTGCCTGGGTGGCAAATTCAAGTTCAGCCGGCCAAGTTGCCTTGGTTCCTGCACGAACTCTTCAAGAAGTTGCCAAGACTTTCGGCAACCAGGGTGAAATTCAAATTGCTATTGCCAAATCTGACGACCGCGAGATGATCGCGTTTAAGGCGAATAACCGCTCGGTCACCTCGTTGCTTTTGAAGGGCAACTTTCCTCCGGTTAAAAACCTCTTCCCTTCAGACATCGATAACTACGCTGTGATCACAACCCAAGACCTCATCGATTCAACTCGTCGCGTGGCTCTTGTGCTTGAGCGCGAAAGTCCATTGCGATACAGCTTTGACGAAGGCAAGGTTTCTCTAGAGGCAACCGGCAACGAAACGGCTCAGGCTTCTGAAAGCATTAGCGCCGAACTTGCTGGCAAAGAAATTGTTGTTTCATTGAAGCCACAGTTTTTGATTGACGGCCTAAGTGGTGTTCATGCCGAGTTTGTGAAGATTGCCTTCACCAACAACGACAACCCAAACAAGCCGGGTCCGGTTTTGATTTCATCCCACGGATCAAAAGAAAAGACCGAAGCAGACAGCTACCGCTATTTGCTTCAACCAAACCTTCTTGTTCGCTAAGCGAATTTAGTTTTTAGAAAAGAGGTCGGCCAGAGATGTTAATCAAGCATCTCTCGCTGGCCAATTTTCGTAATTACAAAACTGCCGAAGTTGCCTTAAAGCCCGGCGTAAATTTATTAGTCGGTCCAAACGGTCAAGGCAAAACGAATCTTGTTGAAGCCGTTCGATTTTTATCAACGTTGTCCTCGCATCGCGTGGCGGGCTACCAACCACTAATCAAGCAAAACGAAAACAGCGCGCTCGTTCGTGCACTCGCAAGTTTCGATGAACGAGATATGTTGATCGAACTTGAGTTAAACCGTGAATCACAAAATAAAGCACGCATCAATAAATCTGATGCGCAAAAAGTTCGCGACATTCTGGGCTACATAAATTCTGTAACTTTCGCACCCGAAGATTTAGACATCATCAAGCGCGACCCATCTAATCGCCGCGCATTCATTGATGAATTGGTGGTGCAGGTATGGCCGCGCTTTGCAGGTGTTTACAGCGATTACGAGCGAGTGCTCAAGCAGCGCAACACACTTTTAAAAACTGCAAGACAAACCGGTGCAACGGGATCGGCTCTAAGCACGCTTGATGCCTGGGATGAATCACTAATTAATTTCGGTGCAGAAATTGTTGCAGCGCGTGTTGATGTAATCGAAAGATTGCGACCACATCTTTTTGCTGCGTATCAGAAAATTGCGATTGCAAATAACGAACCACGAATCGTGGTGAAGTCATCGCTGCTTGGTGCCGCAATCATTAGCGACGATGAAGATGGCGCAGATCTTGAAGCGATCGAGACAAAAAACAAATCACAAATTGCAGAACTTTTCAAACTAAAACTCGAGTTCGTTCGCACCAAAGAACTTGAACGCGGAATCACGTTGGTTGGACCACATCGCGATGATCTTGTTTTGATGCTTGGCGATTTGCCAGCCAAGGGATACGCGAGTCACGGTGAGTCATGGTCTTATGCACTTGCCCTGCGTTTGGCATCAATTGAATTGCTAAAAACAGAAACTCGATCCGGTGATCCGATATTGATTTTGGATGATGTCTTTGCCGAACTAGATGCCGGTCGCCGCTCTCGCCTTGCTGAATTGGTTTCTACCAATGAACAGGTGCTAATCACTGCAGCGGTTGCCGAAGATGTGCCGCAGCAGTTATCCGCGGTGATTTTTGAAGTTCGTGCCGGTGAAATTTCTGGCGGTGAATCAAATGCCGAATGACAAGAATTCAAATGATTTTGCGCAGGAGTTCTATTGGAAGATGCGTGATGCGGTTACCGGTCGTGTTTCACGGGATGCCAGACGAATAGCTGCGGCAGCCAAGAACGAAGATTCGGTGCCGTTTGGAGTTGGCCGCGATTTCGTTAAGGCCGGCGACACCATCGACGGCCTGCTCAAAGACTTTCGCTGGGAGGCTCAGCTGGCCGAGGCCGATCTGTTTAATCGCTGGGCTGAGGTTGTTGGCGACACCAATGCCGCAGCCAGTCAGCCAGAGGCCCTGATTAACGGCACACTCACGGTTCGCTGCAAATCCACCGCCTGGGCAACCCAGCTGAGACTGATGCAGGCAACCATTCTGACGAAGCTTCACGAGGCCTTTCCCCAGGTGGAAATTAAGGCCCTAAAACTGCTTGGGCCCGAGGCTCCGAGCTGGAAAAAGGGCCCAAGAACGGCCCCTGGCCGAGGCCCTCGCGACACCTACGGGTAATACCGCTTCTGCCCAGTAAATAACTGGGATATCGGCTTATCAACACACCCGCATTTTGGACAAAATTGCCCCATTCCAAGGGTAGAATTTAGCAAGTTAGATACCCCGAAAATCAGTCGCCTATTGAGGCGCATTTCACCGGACCTAACGAGCCAATTACAAGGAGTTTTAACTAAATATGTCTACCCCCGAAAACAGCTACGACGCCGGCAATATCCAGGTTCTAGAAGGACTAGAGGCGGTTCGCAAACGACCGGGCATGTACATTGGCTCAACCGGCCCCCGCGGCCTTCACCACTTGGTCTACGAAATCGTAGATAACTCGGTAGATGAGGCCCTTGCCGGCTACTGCGACACCATCAATGTGACCATCACCAAGGATGGCTGGGTTCGCGTTCAAGACAACGGCCGAGGCATTCCGGTATCGGTTCACCCAACCGAGGGCATTTCAACCGTTGAAGTAGTTTTGACCATCTTGCACGCCGGTGGAAAATTCGGTGGTGGCGGCTACGCGGTATCCGGTGGTTTGCACGGTGTTGGTGCTTCGGTAGTTAACGCACTTTCAAGCAAGCTTCGCGTTGCCGTTGCTCGCGAGGGACACTACTGGACCCAGTCGTACACAATCGGTGTGCCAGATGCGCCGCTGGCTAAGGGCAAAGAGACCGATCTCACTGGAACCATGACCGAGTTCTTGGCTAACCCAGAAATTTTTGAAACCGTTGAATACGACTACGAAACTTTGCGTCAGCGTTTTCAGCAGATGTGTTTCTTGAACAAGGGTCTAACCATTTCGTTGCTCGATGAGCGCAGCGGCCGCGAAGACACCTATTGCTATGAAAACGGTTTGCGCGATTATGTTGCATATCTAAATGCTTCAAAGAAGAGTGAAATCGTCAACGAAGAAATTATTTCTTTTGAGTCAGAAACAAAAGAAAAGAACATGTCGGTTGAAATCGCGATGCAATGGACTAACGCATATAACGAGAGCGTTCACACCTACGCGAACACCATCAACACACACGAGGGTGGAACACACGAAGAAGGTTTCCGCACAGCGTTGACATCTTTGCTAAACAAATATGCGCGCGAAAAGAGTTTGCTTAAAGAGAAAGATGAAAACCTTACCGGTGATGACTGCCGTGAAGGATTGACTGCAGTTATCTCGGTAAAACTTTCAGAACCGCAGTTCGAAGGTCAGACCAAAACTAAACTTGGCAACACCGAGGCAAAAGCGTTTGTGCAAAAAGTTGTAAACGAAGAATTTGCCGACTGGTTGGGTCGCAACCCAAACATTGCAAAAGATATTGTTCGCAAAGCGATTCAGGCGGCAAGTGCGCGACAGGCTGCGCGCAAGGCACGTGAAGCAACTCGTCGCAAGGGCTTGCTTGAATCAGGCGGCATGCCGGGCAAGCTGCGCGACTGCTCATCACGCAATCCAGAATTGTCTGAAATCTTTTTGGTTGAGGGTGACTCTGCGGGTGGTTCTGCCGTTCGTGGTCGCAACCCTGAAACACAGGCGATCTTGCCGCTTCGCGGAAAAGTTTTGAACGTTGAAAAAGCACGCCTTGATCGCGCGCTTGGCAATGCAGAAATTCAAGCGATGATTACCGCATTCGGAACAGGAATCGGTGAAGAGTTTGATGCAAGCAAGGCGCGCTACCACAAGTGCGTATTGATGGCAGATGCCGATGTTGATGGGCTGCACATTCGCACGTTGTTGTTGACTTTCTTATTCCGCTACATGCGACCACTAATCGAGCACGGTTATGTTTATCTAGCTCAACCACCACTGTTCAAAATCAAGTGGTCAAACTCACCACACCAATACGTCTATAGCGATGACGAGCGAGACAAAGCGTTGGCAGATGGCGCAGCGTCTGGCAAAAAGATTCCAAAAGAAAACTCGATTCAGCGCTACAAGGGTTTGGGCGAAATGGACTACGACGAGCTATGGGAAACCACAATGGACCCAAACACTCGCACACTCCTGCAGGTGACGCTTGAAGACGCAGCACTTGCCGACGAAGTTTTCTCAACTCTGATGGGTGAAGACGTTGACGCACGTCGTTCATTTATCCAAAAGAATGCAAAGGATGTGCGCTTCCTAGATATCTAGGAACGAGCGAGGGATAAAAGATGTCAGAAGAAACTACAAATTCATCAGGCCTAATCGACAAGATTGAGCAAGTCGACCTTCAGGTCGAAATGCAGCGCAGCTACCTTGACTATGCAATGAGCGTTATCGTGGGCCGCGCATTGCCAGACGTTCGTGATGGACTCAAGCCGGTTCACCGTCGCGTTATTTATGCCATGTTTGATGGCGGTTACCGACCAGACAAGCAGTTCTCAAAATGTTCTCGCGTTGTCGGTGACGTTATGGGTCAGTTTCACCCACACGGTGACAGCGCAATCTACGACACCATGGTTCGCCTCACTCAAGACTGGAACCTTCGCTACCCATTGATCTCGGGCCAGGGAAACTTTGGCTCACCGGGCAACGACCCAGCTGCGGCCCCACGTTATACCGAGTGCCGCATGGCGCCGCTGGCCATGGAAATGGTTCGCGACATCGACGAAGAAACTGTAAATTTTCAAGACAACTACGATGGCCGCACCCAAGAGCCAACCGTGTTGCCTTCGCGAATTCCAAACCTGCTCATCAACGGTTCAATCGGTATTGCCGTTGGTATGGCCACCAACATTCCACCGCACAACTTGCGTGAAGTTGCTGCCGGTGCCGAGTGGTACCTAAAAAACCCAGAAGCGTCGGATGAAGAGTTGCTCGAAGCTCTGATTGAGCGCATCAAGGGCCCAGACTTTCCTACCGGAGCACACATCCTGGGTCGCAAGGGAATTGAAGAGGCTTATCGCACCGGTCGCGGCTCGATCACCATGCGAGCCATTGTCAATGTTGAAGAAATCAACGGTCGCACCTGCCTAGTGGTTACCGAACTGCCATATCAGGTGAACCCAGACAATTTGGCAGAGAAGATTGCCGGCCTGGTCAAAGAAGGTCGCCTTCAGGGCATTGCGGATATTCGCGATGAAACCTCTGGTCGCACCGGTCAGCGTTTGATTGTTGTGCTGAAGAAAGATGCTGTTGCTCGCGTTGTGCTCAACAACCTTTACAAGCTCACACCGTTGCAAGAAAACTTCAGCGCCAACATGCTGGCTCTGGTAGATGGCGTGCCGCGCACTCTGGCACTCAACGGATTCATTAAGTACTGGGTTGAACACCAGGTTGAAGTTATCGTTCGACGCACTCAGTACCGTTTGCGCAAAGCCGAAGAACGCGCACACATTTTGCGCGGCTATCTAAAGGCACTTGACGCACTTGACGCAGTTATTGCTTTGATTCGGAAGAGCCCAACCGTGGATGAAGCGCGCGATGGCTTGATGGACCTGTTGCAGATTGATGAGCTGCAGGCTCGCGCGATTCTGAACATGCAGTTGCGTCAACTTGCTGCACTAGAGCGTCAGAAGATTATTGATGAAGCCGCCGAATTGGAATCACAAATTCTGGACTACAAGGCAATCATTGCCGACCCAGTGCGTCAGCGCTCAATCATCAGTGAAGAGCTTGCCGAAGTTGCACTGAAGCACGGCGATGACCGTCGCTCACAAATTGTTGCCGGTGGTGACGGTGACGTGCAGACCGAAGACTTGATTCCAGAAGAAGAGATGGTTATCTCTCTTACTCGCGGTGGATACATCAAGCGCACCAAGAGCGACAACTATCGTTCACAGCATCGCGGCGGCAAGGGCGTCAAGGGCGCAAACCTGCGTGCCGATGATGTTGTTGAACACTTCTTTGTGACCACAACTCACCACTGGTTGTTGTTCTTCACCAACAAGGGTCGCGTTTACCGCACCAAGGCATACGAAGTGCAAGAAGCTGGTCGCGATGCAAAGGGTCAGCACGTTGCAAACTTGCTTGCTATGCAACCAGACGAAAGCGTTGCGGCAGTTCTAGATATCAGCGACTATCAAGCCGCACCTTACCTAGTGCTTGCAACTCGCAGCGGATTAGTTAAGAAGACTGCACTTGAGGCTTATGACACCGCTCGCACCGGAGGAATCATCGCGATTAAGTTGCGCGAGGGTGACGAACTAGTGACTGCAATGTTGGCTTCTGAATCAGATGACTTGCTCTTGGTTTCACACAAGGGAATGTCAATTCGCTTTTCAAACAGCGATGAATCACTTCGTCCAATGGGCCGTGACACAAGCGGAAATATCGGTATGAGTTTCCGCAAGGATGACTACCTACTGAGTGCATCCGTGATCAACGATGTTGAAGACTCATTCGTGTTTGTGGTTACCGAAGGCGGTTATGCAAAACGCACCGAAGTTTCTCAGTATCGCGCACAAAACCGCGGCGGACTCGGAATCAAGGTTGCCAAGCTTGAAGAAAAGCGCGGCGACTTGGTCGGCGCAATCATTGTTAGCGAAGAAGACGAAACTCTTGTAGTTCTAGCTTCAGGCAAGGTTGTTCGTTCGGCAGTCAGCGAAGTGCCGGCTAAGGGCCGCGACACCATGGGTGTTGTTTTCGCTCGATTCGAAGAAGACGACAGCATCATTGGACTAGCCAAGAACACAGAACGCAATCTAGACTCGACCGAAGTAATTACTGAAGGAGAACCGGCATGAGCAATCTAATCTCACGCGTGACCCGCAAAAACATTCCACCGGTTAAGCAGGTCAAGCTAAAGCTGGTTCACATCGATTTTTGGTCAGCAACCAAAGCAGGTTTTTTGGTCACCCTGGCTGGTGGCATTGCGACCATCGTGGGTTTCTTCTTGGTGTGGTTGTTAGTTAGCCAGACGGGTCTTTTCGGCAGCCTAAACAGCTTGCTGAACAGCGTTATTGGCGGCGGATCATCTGCTGGTGGAGCAGATGTTGCTTCGGCACTGAGCCTTCCTCGCGTTCTATCTTTTGCAACCACGATTGCCCTGCTAAATGTGATTTTGGGCACCTTGCTAACCGGCATTTGGGCATTGATCTTCAACGTGATCGGTCGCCTAACCGGTGGAATCAGCGTGGGATTCACCAATAACTAGATTCGGTTTGTAGCAAAGCCAAATTTCGTGTAATGTTGCAAAGGTTCTACGGGCCTATAGCTCAGGTGGTTAGAGCGCTTCACTGATAATGAAGAGGTCGGAGGTTCAAGTCCTCCTAGGCCCACCAGGAAGCCTTTCTCAACTGAGATTCGGTTTTCAAACGTAGAAACAGCACCAACCGGTAACAAATCCGGGGACTTAGCTCAGTTGGTAGAGCACCTGCTTTGCAAGCAGGGGGTCAGGGGTTCGACCCCCCTAGTCTCCACAGAAAATAAATAGACCACCTACGGGTGGTCTATTTTTTTAATGAAAACTAGGGTGCTTGAAGGTTCCCAAAGAACCATGCCCAAATACCAGTAAAGGGGCGGTCTCGCCTATCAAAGGTTCTTAACCTTTGATCACGGCTCCGGGTTCGACCCCCCTAGTCTCCACCAAAACAAATAAACCCTCCGCAAGGAGGGTTTATTTTTTTACCCAAGACGCAGTCCACATAGGCTAGACCAATGACGAAATTCGATCTCTCAGCCATTTTCAGTCCGATGCCAGAGCACATGGATGAAATTCGCGCCTTTTTGCTGACCGTGGCTCAAGAAGTACGCAGCGAACCCGGATGTGTTTTCTATGACCTCTATGAAGAGTCAACCGGCAAACTAGTTTTCATTGAGCAGTGGGCAACTCGTGAAGATTGGTTGGTTCACAACGATGCGCCATCCGTAGACAAGATCACCCAATTTGTTGAAGGCAAGCTTATTCGCCCGGTTGAACTTTTGGAACTTCGCAAAATTTCATAATGAGTTGGTTTCAGGATTCAACATCAAATCATGCTTCGCAACATGTGAACAGCGAAAAGCACGATGAGTATCGTCGTGGTCACGAACACATTGCAAAAAATCTCGCCGATTTAATGCGAGCCGGCAAATCAATTGATGACGTCGACGTTCAGCATTGGATAGGCAAGCACTATGAATACGTTTGCCAGTTTTGGACTCCGACAAAAATTGCTTATAAGTCTTTGGCACTTACCTATGTGATGGACCCGGCATTCAAAGCTACCTATGATGCGTTTGAGCCAGGTCTTGCTAAATACATTCAAACCGCAATCAATATTTGGGCAGAGGCAAACCTTGAGTAACACGCATGGCCTAATCGCATTCGTGCCCGGATTCGTCGCCGGCATTTCATTGATTGCGGCTATCGGTGCGCAAAATGCCTACATAATTCGTCAGGGCTTAACTCGTCAGTACACGTTGATGATTGTGCTCTTTTGCGCAGGCGCGGATGCACTGCTAATCACCCTCGGCGTTGCTGGCCTAGGCGCATTGGTTGCGCAGTTGCCTTGGCTGCTAGAAATTATCCGTTGGTTTGGTGTTGCCTTCATTGGTTGGTTTGGCATCAAGAGTTTGATTGCCGCGACTAAAAACGATTATCTGCAACCAGCCGAGGCAACCTCGCAAAGTCGCGGCAAAGTATTGGCCACGCTCTTTGCACTCACTTTTTTGAATCCCCATGTCTACCTGGACACGCTGTTATTTTTGGGCAGTCTCTCGACAGCGTTTGGCAACAATCGCTGGTACTTCGCCTTCGGTGCAATGACGGCCAGTGTGGTGTGGTTTTTTGTTCTTGGGTTCGGTGCGAAAGCCGCAGCTCGTTTCACCTCTCGACCAATGTTTTGGCGGGTTCTAGACATTCTGATTGGCACGGTAATGCTGGCCTTGGCTCTGAGCCTTGCCTTCTATCGGTTTAGCTAAACGGGAATGAAGACATCCGGGGATGCGTTGAGGTAATCATGAGCCTAGAAAACATTGAACTGACCATGCTGGATGGAACCAAACGGAACTTTGCTGATTTCGTAGGCAAAACCGTGTTGGTGGTAAATGTAGCTTCGCGCTGCGGGTTGTCGCCTCAGTATGAAGCGCTAGAGAAATTACAAAAAACCTATGGGGACAAAGGTTTCACCGTTTTGGGTGTGCCTTCTAATCAGTTTCTGCAAGAACTGAAAACCAGCGATGACATTGCCGACTACTGCAGCACAACTTGGGGTGTGACTTTTCCGATGACCGAGAAGGCCTCGGTAAATGGCAAAGGTCGCCACGAACTTTATAAAGAGCTTGTGAAGACTAAAGATCGTGCCGGCTTAGCTGGCCCAGTGCTCTGGAATTTCGAAAAGTTTTTGATTCTGCCAAATGGCGAGATTCATCGCTTTCGACCAACAACCGTGCCCGACGACGCAGAAATTATTTCGCTAATCGAAGCGAACTTAGCAAAATAGCGGCAACCAAACCGAGCGCACCAGAAATCAGCAGTGGCACCGAGCCAACGCCAGAACCAAGATTCCAGCTGAAACCAGCCCACGTGCCGGCAATCAGAATGCCAAAACCACTTAGGCCTTGAAGTCGTGCCTGCACGGTCATCTGTTGATGGTTTGGTGCAATCTTTGATACCCATGATTTACCAACAACGTCGTTGGCAGCGGCGAATCCGCCATAGATTGCGATAAGTGCAATTGTTGCGGTTGCATCCTTGGTTAGCCCAAGACCACCGTAGGCAATTGCGAAGCACACCATGCCAATTGCGTAGACATACTGCGGCTTAATTCGATCGGCCAACATTCCCATCGGAAAACTAAGCACCGCATAGCAAATATTGAACAGAAGGTAGATCGCGACTACCTGGGTCACGTCAAAGCCAATCTGACTAACGTGCAAAATCAACAGTGCATCGGGAAAATTCACCATCGCAAAAATAGCCAAGAGGGAAATTACCCGAGATACCCGCTTGTCGAGTTTTTGAGATGTTTCTGGGTTGTCTTCGGCCGAAACGCCAAGACTCGGTTTTGCCCGCAGGCGGGTGTGTGGCTCGTTGTCTTTGATGAAAAGCACGGCCACCACAGATAGCACGGCCGGAATGATGGCTATCCAGAGCACTGGTCGAATGTCGTTGTTGAAAAGTGACAGCATGCCGATTGCCAGAAGTGGACCAATCACTGCGCCGGTGGTGTCAGAGGTGCGGTGAAAGCCAATTACTCGACCTCGGTGGGCCTTGTCGACACCCTGAACCAAAATCGCATCGCGTGCGGCTGAACGCATTCCCTTGCCTAGGCGATCCACGACTCGGCCAAACATAACCATTGGCCAAAAACTTGCCATGGCGATTAAAAGTTTGCCCAACGCGGCGCCACCGTAGCCAAACAACACCATCAGTTTTCGGGGAATGTACCGGTTGATCCAACCAGAGGCCAGCTTGGTGGCGGCCATTGCACCCTCGGCAGCACCTTCAATCATGCCCACTACCGCGGCCGGGGCTCCAAGAACGGTGTTTAGCAAGATCGGCATGATTGGGTAAAGCATCTCGCTGGCCGCATCTTGCAAGAGCGAAACCCAAGAGATGGCTGCCAGATTTCTGGTCAACCAAATTGGGCGCCGAGTTTTCTTTGTCATCAGAATCGCAGTTTAGCTTGCATAGCTTTGCGCAACACCGCGGCATCGCGAACCCCACTTATTAGGTAGTCAATCCAAGCGAGCTCAGTCAATAAAAGTTCAAGTCGCTGCCTGTTCTTAAACAGAAAAGACAATGACTTTAGGTTTGATCGCGCTTCTCGCAAACCGACGCGAAAATCATGAAGCTCTTCTGGGGCCTTTTCATCGAGCATGAATTCTTTGTGCGCGAGCATTTTGGCAATGCTTTGCAAAAACAAAGCACGAACTTTTTGTTCTGTTGCCGGGTAGTTGCTCGAGCCATTCACGATAAATTACAAAATCTCGGCACCAATAATGCGAATAACTTCTGCACAGGTTGCGATGTTTGCAATTGAATCCGCGTGTGATTCGTATGGTGACTCAAGCAAACCTTGATCAACAAAACTAGCCAGCGCGGTTGCTTGCCATGACAGACCCTCGTGACCCACAACCCCTGTTTCGTCATGCCAATATTCGGTCGGTGCGCCAAAATCAACAGGTGCTAAACCGATGCTGCCCGGGATAAAGAATTCTGGGCCAACAGTAATTTTGCCCTTTGACCCACCCACGTGAGCTGGGCCGTGAACGGCCGCACGTGCTGAAAGCAAAATGTAAGCGCGGGCTCCAGACTCATAACCAAGCTGCACAGAGACTTCTTCTTCCACCCCGTTTGGGTGCAAGACTGCCTGAGCGGTGATGGTCTTTGGGTTGCCCAAGAAAGTTTGAACGAAGCTCACCGGATAAATTCCCATGTCGAAGAAAGGGTCACCGTGACCCTTCTTCCACAGGCGCTCGATCTCTAGATTCGCCTGACACATGCTCACGTTAACAAGGTCAATCTCACCAAGGGTGTTGCTTTCAATCAGCTGGCGAATTACGTCGTATTGAGGAAGGTAGCGAGTCCACATGGCCTCCATGGCCAGAACGCCTGCAGCCTTAGCCGCAGCAAAAATCTCTTGGGCCTCAGCAACATCCAAGGTAATTGGCTTCTCAATCAACACATGTTTGCCGGCAGCGATTGCCATCAGCGCGTGATCGCGGTGCTGAGTTGGCAGGGTTGGAATGTAAATTACATCGATATCTTCTCGGGCTAACAAAGCCTCGTAATTGTCATGCGCTTCGATGCCGAATTCGGCGGCAAACTGTTCAGCCTTGCCGGGTGTGCGCGATGCCACTGCAACAACCTTTTGGTTGGTGTGCTTCTGCACGCCAGTCACAAATGCATGCGCGATACCGGCCGCACCCATGATTCCCCATCGCAATGATGAAACAGATTTAGGGTCAATGATGTTTGGTTTAGGCAGGCTCATGCATGCAGTCTAAACCTATTGATTAAAGGCAAAGTTAAGAATTTCGCGAGCCAAAGCGTAGTCAAGTCGACGTCTGCGTTTGCCGTTTTTATCGTTGCCTTTGAAAGGTGCAAGCACCAAATCTTTTGATTCATCTCGAATTGTGGCCAGCTTTTTATTTGCCGCACGAATAACCTTGGCAACCTGTGCATCGCTTAGACCAGGCATTTCGACGTAGGTCATCAACCTCGAACTGTGGCTAACTTTGCCAGCTGCATATTTAAACTTTTCTGCCGGCATAAATGCGATTGGAGTTTCACCGTCGCTGCCATCTACGGCTCGCAAACCAATGCGACCAGCAGCAACGTTGAATCGAATTTCAACTTTTGCGTGTTTGGCAAACTTTCGCAAAGACAAAAGTTGGTCTAGCTGGCCGATCTTTTTGTCATTCGCAAATACTTGGCAATTTTTGGCAGTTGCACCAAAGCAAGCTACGACCGCGGGTGCTTCGGTGTCACTAAATAAATCACTTTCAATTACTGCAACAAGTTGCAATCGCGACTTATCAAAACTAGATAGCAAAAAAGTTTCAGGAACAATCGCAACTACGTAGTCCGCGGCAGCTAAACATCGATCTAATGCCAACTTATAGAGATTGTCGAAACCACTGGCAAAGTATTTGGCTACCAGTGAGTCAACCCCTTTGCGCTTGGCAGAGTGGTTGGCCAAATAAGGCGGGTTGGTGATAATTACTGCGCGATTCGGGTTGGCAATCTTTTTTAGTGAATCGTTTTTGGGCCAGTGCTTGCTGGCAATATCAAAGCCCGCAATCGAGACTCCAAACTCTTCAGCTACTAACGCAAGCATGTGGCCATCTCCGGCAAACGGGTCAAGCGCCTGCGATGAATGAGCGAAGGCCTGCTCAAGAAACTTGCGCACGGGTTTGTTTAGCCAGGCACTGTCTGTAGTGAAAAACTCTCCGCGCGACACTTTATCCGCGTCAATTTTTGTAATTCGACCCCGCTCAGCCGAGACCAGCATTTCGCCTAGTCGCCGCTGTTTTTGCATAGGACGAGTCTGCCATGACCCTGCTCTCATGCCAGAATAGTCAGCATGACTCAGCACACATCAGTAGCCACTATCCACACCAACCACGGAGCAATCAAGATCAACCTTTTTGGTTTGCACGCTCCGAAGACCGTTGAGAACTTTGAGGGCCTTGCCACCGGTTCTATCGAATGGCGCGACCCACGCACTGGCGCGGTTCAGACCAACAAGCCGCTTTACAACGGCGTAATTTTTCACCGCATCATTCAGCAGTTCATGCTGCAGGGTGGCGACCCAACCGGCACCGGCATGGGTGGCCCTGGCTACCAGTTTGGCGATGAGATCAACTCAGAGCTCAACTTCAACGAGCCTTTCAAGCTAGCCATGGCAAACGCCGGGCCAGGCACCAACGGCTCACAGTTCTTTATCACTACCGCCCCAACAACTTGGTTGTTTGGCAAGCACACCGTATTTGGCGAGGTTGCCGACGAGGTTTCTAAGAAGGTTGTGCTTCAGATTGAAGGCGTTGAGACCGACGGTCGCGACAAGCCACTAGATGATGTAATCATCGAATCAATCACCATCGAGAAGGTTTAGTGAACTTCATCACTCAAAGTCGTGCAAAGGTCACCCTGGCCCTTGTTGCGATTAACGTTTTGTTGTGGGTCGGGCAGATTCTGCCCGGCTCTCAACTGACGCAGTACCTTTTCTTTGCTCCGGCACTTTCTGCCACTGAGCCATGGCGCTTTATAACCGCGGGTTTTGTGCACTCACCAAGCAATCCGCTGCACGTCTTGCTCAACATGTATTCGATTTACATCTTTGGCCAAATTCTTGAACCAATGTTGGGCCGCTTGCGTTTTGTGGCCCTCTACCTGGTGTCAATTTTGGGTGGCTCAGTTGCCGTGTTGTATCTCGGCGATCCCTACACTCCGGTCGTAGGCGCATCCGGGGCGTTCTTTGGCCTGATGGCCGCCTACTTTGTAGTTTTGCGATCGGTCGGCGCACAATCTCGCGGACTGGTGGGCTTGATCGCGTTCAACCTAATTTTCAGCTTCATGGTGCCTGGCATCAGTTGGCAGGGCCACATCGGTGGCCTTCTGGCCGGCGGCGCAGTTGCTTCACTTTATGCGGCAACTCGTGGCGAGCAACAAAAAACCGCCCAAAAACTAGGCTTGCTAGCGATTGTGGCGGTCTTTGTAGCGTTGGCTATTTATAAAGCCAATAACTTAAGTTTGTAATTTACTTCCAGCGGGTCGACATCATGAAGCCGACCATTGCGATGCCAAAGCCAATCAAGATGTTCCAGTTTTCTAGGTTCCACGGAGTGCCCGCACCTAGTGGGAATTGAGCGCTGGTCACGTAGTAAGTGATGATCCAAACCAGACCAAGAATCATGAAGCCGAACATCAATGGCTTGAACCAAACCGGGTTCGGAGCATCTTCGCCCTTAGGGGCTTGTGGCTTAGCTGGCTTAGTTAGTTTCTTTTCAGACATGCGCCAATTCTACACTTGGCGCTCTAGGCCGCGCTCATCCAAAGTAGGCTTAAAGTCTCATGGTGAAGATTCTGGTTTTAGACAACTACGACAGCTTTGTTTATACCCTCAACGGTTATTTGCAGCAGCTGGGTGCGCAGACTGAGGTTTTGCGCAACGACGTAGTCACCGAGGCCCAATTGCCCGAGCTGCTGGCCAAATATGACGCCGTGCTGCTCAGCCCGGGCCCTGGCACACCAGCCGATGCGGGGCTAAGCATTCCAGTGGTAAAACTTGCGTTGCAGTCTGGCCAGCCGGTATTTGGAGTTTGTCTTGGTCATCAGGCAATCGCCGAAGCAATGGGTGCAACTGTGACCAGCGCCGAAGAACTCATGCACGGCAAGACTTCTTTGGTGAACCACGATGATTCATTAATTTTCAAGGATGTTGCCGAGCCGTTCACCGCAACTCGCTATCACTCGCTGGCCGTTGTGGATTCAACCGTGCCAGATGATCTCGTTGTCACCGCTCGCACCGCGCCAACTGAAACTTCTAAGGGTGGCGTGATTATGGCGCTGCAGCACAAGAGCAAACCGATTTATGGAGTGCAGTACCACCCAGAATCAGTGCTCACCCAAGACGGTTACCAAATGCTAGGAAACTGGTTGGAGTCAATTGGCCTCGAGGGTGCAGCTGCACGCGCTAAAGATTTATCGCCGCTAGTTAATTTGTCTTAGCAATTTATTGCTTTGTATTTGAATTACAAATTCAGCGTCAAGAATTACTGACAAGCAACGTAGAGCACAATTGCAGATTTCTGCGGTGCAAGTCCAGGCAGAATCGACTGATCAACAACAATGGTTCCGGCGGTGCCAGTGCAGGCATCCTTGGTTGTAATTGAAACAGTGAAACCAACTTCTGGTGAAAGCATTGCCGAGCGAGCTTCACTCACCGAGAGATTGCGCACATCGGGAACCATAACTTTGCCGTTTGAAACTACAAGATTCACAGCGGTGCCTTCTGCAATTTGTGAATTCATTGCCGGGTCAGATTCGATAACTTGACCAGCTGCAACCGACGCGCTGTTGGCTTGAGTAATTGTGCCCAACGTAAGTTTTGCTGCAGCAAGTGCGGTGGCTGCATCACTTTCGGTCATGTTCAACAGACTTGGCACCAACACAGTGTTCTTGCCGCTAGAAACATAAACAATGATTGACGTGCGCTCAGGAACAGTTGTGCCAGCCGGAGGATCGGTGCGAATGATTGTGTCTACCGGAATGGTGTCATTTGCTTCGGTGACTTTTTGCACCAACAATCCTTGTGCAGTAAGTGCGCTGTAGCCATCGGTGTAAGTCTGGTTGGATACGTCAGCAACATTTACCCCGGATGGGCTAGGCGTGATGTTCAAACCAAGGTTGCCAAGACTTACGAGCCAAATCATGAGTCCAACAAAAACCACAGCAACTGCTGAACCGGCTGTCCAAATGAGTTTCTTCGATGGCCCGCCAGACCCACTCAGCAGAGTTGTTGCGCGCTTGCCGGTGTCAGTTGGAATCTCGACACCCAAGGTCGCGAAGGGGTTGGTCGCTGTGCCTACCGGGCCGGTGTTGCCAGTCGCTTCGCTAGTTGGCAGTGGGTTACTAACCACTGCACTGTCACGGAATAATGCCTCAAAGTCATCCTCGGCAACACTGCTGATTACCTCGGTTGGTTGCGCCGACACGTTGGCAAGCGGTGCACTGTAAGTGGCGGTTGGTGCAGTTGCCGGTGAGCCCGAAACTGCAGCAAGCAAGTTTTCACGGAATTCTTCGGCAGATTGAAAACGATCTTCGCGATTTTTAGCAAGCGCGCGCAAAACAACCTGGTCGAGTTCTGGTGTGATGCTTGGGTCAAATGAAGATGGTGCAGGCACCGCTTCACTCACGTGTTGGTAGGCAACCGAAACTGCGGTTTCACCTTTGAACGGAGGGCGACCAGCGAGCATTTCGTAAAGCAAAACACCCGCCGAGTAAAGGTCGGTGCGAGAGTCAACGGTTTCACCGCGAGCTTGTTCGGGTGAGAAGTATTGTGCGGTGCCTACGATGCCACTCGTGTGAGCCATTGTTGCAGACGAGTCAGAAACTGCACGAGCGATGCCAAAGTCCATAACCTTAACCTGGCGGCCTTCGGTGATCATCACGTTGGCAGCTTTAATGTCGCGGTGAATCACACCTGCGCGATGAGAGATTTCTAGTGCGGTGAGCACACCGCTTGCATATTCAATTGCTTCTTGCAAAGTTAGGCGACGTGCGTGCATTATGTCGCGAAGCAGTTCACCCTTTACATACTCCATAACGATGAAGGGAACTTTTTGTTCGTTGCCATAGTCATCGCGCGTTAATTCTTCGCCGGCATCGTAAACACGCACGATGGTTGGGTGTGCCATGCGAGCCGAAGCCTGCGCTTCTTGGCGAAAACGCGCTTCAAAGCTTGGATCATTTGCCAAATCTGATTTGAGCAACTTGATTGCCACGGTGCGACCCAAGCGGGTGTCAACACCTTCATAGACATCTGCCATGCCACCGCGACCGATGAGGCTTCCAACCTCATAGCGACCTGCGATAACTCGCTGACTCTCAAGCAATCTTTACTCCAATTATTTGTAGGTATTCAGTCAATCAGTCTAATCTGCCGACTTATTGAGCAGCCGGTGTATCCGAGGCAGATGGTGTTGGCGCAACTGCACCACCAACGTAATAAGTAACCGTCACGCGGCTGCCAACTGCAACTGTTCCTGCTGGTGAAACGTCATAGACCGTCATAACTGCAGGGTCATCTGCAGTCAACACGGTTCCTGGTTCAGCGGTAACGTTCAGGCCCATACCGGTGAGAATGTTGCTAACTTCGGCAACGTTTTTGCCCTGCAGGTCACTCAACAAAACCACCACGGTTCCCGGCGTGCTTGAGCTGGCAGATGCGCTCGGGCTTGGGTTATTGCTAAAGCTTTGACTTGGCACCGGGCTAGGGGTTGGCACCGGAGGCTGAATGGATGTGACGATGATTGCTACCACCACAGAAATTGCGGTCAGAGCCAACAGGCCAATCAGGGCGAACCATGGCCAAACCACAGGCTGGCGCTGAACCTGAACCTGACCCGGCGGTAGCTCAATGATTGCTGTGGTCTCGTTTGACTTTGGTTGGGTGATTACCTGGGTGGCCGCAGATTCGCGCGGGGCTCCGGTCATCATGGATTCTGCCCGCTTGGCCAGTGCCAGAGCGGTTTCTGGACGCTGGTTGGCCTTTTTAGCTAGGCAAGACATGACCAACTTGGCCACTCGGGGGTCCACGTCATCAGCCAGTGCCGGCGGAGTCTGGTTGATCTGGGCCATGGCGATTTCCATTTGGCTATCGCCTGTGAACGGCCGCTTTCCAGCCAATGCCTCATAGGCCACAATGCCTAAAGAATAAATATCCGTGGATGGCGTAGCCGGCTTGCCGGTGGCCTGCTCTGGCGACAAATACTGAACTGTTCCCATGACCTGGCCGGTAGCGGTTAGCCCAACCTGGTCGGCAACGCGCGCGATGCCGAAATCGGTAATTTTGACTCGGCCATCCGGGGTAATCAGCAAGTTGCCCGGTTTCACATCGCGGTGCACCAAACCGGCTACGTGCGCTTCGTGCAAAGCGCGTGCAGTTTGAGCAATGATGTCGAGCACTTTCTCAGAGGGCAAAGTTTTCTGCAGTTCCAAAATTCGTGCCAGGGAATCGCCAGGCACGAGTTCCATTACCAAATAGGCCGAGCCAGAATCTTCGCCGTAGTCAAAGACATTTGCGATGCCTTCATGATTAACCATTGCTGCGTGACGGGCTTCGGTTCTAAAGCGCTCAAGAAATCCAGGGTCGCCCATGTATTCCTGTTTCAAAATTTTGATGGCCACGTCACGCAAGATCACTTCGTCTTGCGCTTGCCAAACTTCACCCATGCCGCCGATTGCAATTCGACTGATTAGTTTGTAGCGTCCACCATAGAGTTGACCGATTTCTGGTTTCATTTACCCAACACCGCCCGCATAACTTTTTGGGCTACCGGTGCTGCAAGCGAATTGCCGCGACCAGACTGCCCCATTCCCCCACCATTTGCGATTACCACCGCGACTGCAACCTGCGGATTATTCGCAGGAGCAAAACCCGTGAACCAAAGTGTGTATGGCTCGCCTTTACCGTTTTGTGCCGTTCCGGTTTTACCAGCAACGGCAATTCCAGGGATAGCGCCATTGCCAGAAACTCCTCGTGCAACCGCACCGATCATCATGTCGCGAACTTTTGAAGCTGTGTCAGCAGACATCGCCTGAGAGAAAACTTCTGGTTGCGGCTGATTCAAAATCGAAAGGTTTGATGAGTAAACCGCTTCAACCAAATTTGGTTTCATAAGTTGACCACCGTTTGCAACTGCCGCACTGACCATGGCCATTTGCAATGGAGTCACGCGCACATCGAACTGACCGAATGAAGAGAGTGCTGTTTGTGCGTCATCCATGTTTGATGGATACACACTTGCGGTTGAAGTCATTGGGAATTTCACGGTCTTGCCAAAACCGAACTTGCTGGCCTGATCGGCAACTGCATTTTGACCAAGCGCAACACCTAGTTGCGCAAATGGAATGTTGCAAGACAAACGCAAGGCATCAGCAATTGAAACGGTTGACTGACTGCCGCAACGACCCTCGCCCGAGTTAGAAATGTAGGTGTTGGTTCCAGGCAGTTGCAGTTTTACCGGGTTAGGAAAACGGCTTGATGGTTGGTATTTGCCGCTTTCTAGCGCGGCTGTAGACACGACAACCTTAAACACTGAACCGGGTGCATATAGCTCTGTGTATGCGCGGTTTAGAAGCGGAGCCTTTTTGTCGGCAAGCAACTTGTTGTAATTCGCGTTAGAAGTTTGTCCGTCGTGAACTGCAAGCAGATTCGCATCCCAGGCCGGTTTTGAAACCATCGCCAAAATATTTCCGGTCTTCGGGTCAAGTGCCACAACTGCGCCTGCCTTATCGCCGAGCGCATCCCATGCAGCTTTTTGAACCTTCGGATTTATAGTGAGTTCAACTGAACCGCCGGTCACTGGGTTACCTGATAGCAGCGCAGATATTTGTTCAAAGAATTGTGCAGAGTTTTGACCGGTTAGGTAACTGTTCATTGCCGATTCAAGACCGGTTGATCCTTGGTAGATGCTAAAGAAGCCGGTGATGGCAGAATACATCGGGCTGTCGTAGCGACGAACGTAGCGATAAACATCGTCAGAGTTAACTGATTGCGCAATCGGTTGACCATCAACCAAGATTGCACCCCGTTGAGTCTTGTAGCTGTCATAGATAGAACGCACGTTGCGTTGATCGGCACTGTATGAGTCGGCGCCAATCACCTGAATGCCGGTGGTTGCAACAAACAGACTCAAGAACATTATGAAAATTACGATGCTCACTCGCTTGAGTTCGTTTCTCATAGGTTCACCGTCCTAGTGCCGCCGCCAATGCTGTCACTGATTCGCAAAAGCACGCCAATGATGATCCAGTTGGCAAGCAACGATGAACCACCGGCTGCAAGCAGCGGTGTAGTCAAACCGGTTAGTGGCACAACTCGAGTGACACCGCCGATAACGATAAAAGTTTGCAATGCAATTACAAATGACAGACCGGTTGCCAATAGTTTCGAGAAGTCATCAGAGTGATTGAATCCAATGCGAATTCCTCGGGCAACAAGCAACAGGTACAAAACCAGAATTGCAAACATGCCAACCAAACCAAGTTCTTCACCAAGCGAAGCGATGATGAAGTCGCTTTCGGCCAGTGGCACAAGGTGAGGAATGCCGCCGCCGAGCCCGGTGCCCATCAGCCCTCCGTGAGCCATGCCGAATATGCCTTGCACTAATTGATAGCTGCCACCAACGGCGTCGTAGTTTGACTGACTGAACGGGTTGAGCCAAGAGTCAAAGCGACCGCCAACGTATCCCATGAATCTGCTGGCCACCAGCGCACCGGTGATAAACATCGAAAGACCAACCACCACATAAATCGCTCGGCCGGTTGCGGTGTAAACCAGAACAATGAATAGGCCAAAGTAAAGCAGCGAGGTGCCGAGGTCGCGCTCAAGAACCAAAACCACCAAGCTGGCGGCCCAAATGGTGAGAATCGGGCCTAATTCACGGGCGCGGGGGATGCGCAGCCCGAAAATTTTGCGCCCAACTATGGCCAGTGACTCCCGCCTTGTCACCAAATATCCGGCAAAAAATACAGTCAGGGCAATCTTGGCCAACTCCCCGGGTTGAAAGGTGAAGCCCGCGATGCCAATCCAAAGCTGGGCACCGTTGATGTTTAGGCCAATAAACGGCAGCATCGGGGCCAAAAGCAGGCCCACACCAATGAACATGGACACATAAACATAGCGACGCAAGAATAGGTGGCTTGGCACATAGATGATTACCGCGGCGGCCACCGCCATGGCGATCACCGTCCAAATCACTTGCTTCACGCCAAATACCTCAGTGCCACCATTGGCCAGGGTGCCAAGATCAAGGCGATAGATTTCGGCAATTCCAAGACCGTTGAGCACCAAGGCGATTGGCAAGATCATTGGGTCGGCCTCGCTGGCGCGCAAACGCATGATGCCGTGCAAGATGATTGCCATAAATGCCGGCGGCAATAAATAGAGGAAAATCTCTGGATTCAAAACCTGCAGAATTGAAAGTTGAATCTGAGAAAGTTCAAATGCGTTAATGCCGATGGCAAACAACAACAAAAGTGCTTCGATGTTGCGGTTGCGAGGAATGACTCGAACAATTTTTGGCAGGTTGGCGGCAACGTTTGTCATTTGATCACCGTGCCCTTAATTAGCTCAATGATTCGCTGAGCGTCTTTTAGGTCGGTTGCGGTGATTGATCTGTTCACCAAATCCTGTTGGTAAAGAGGCAAGTCGCTAACCATAATGTAGGTCTGGTTGTACACGCTTGAGAATTTCAGCGGTCCTAGGGATTCTTTAATGCCCTTGAATATAGTCACGTGGCCGTTTGACACCCCAATGAAATATCGCGACTGTGTGTAGTCGTAGGCAGAAACCAATCCAAACCAAACCAGGGCAACAATTGCAATCAAACTCAAAAGTTGGCGAATGCGGCGCCAGCGAATTCGTGATCTTGTTTCACGCAATACTTTTTCAAGGTATTCATCAGACTCTGGCACATAGTCGGCTGGGTCTTCTGGGCGCTTGAAAATGTCGGCATACGTTAGCGGGTTCAAAATCTTCATGATTCGTGAACCGCGTTGCTCGGTGATTACAACTTCGTTTGAACTTGAACCAACAAAGTTTGCCTTGGGTTCAAAATCGGTTTGCAGGTTGGCATCAACCACATCAACTACAACAACGGTTACATTGTCGGGTGCTCCGTACTCAAGCGCTTCACCGATGAGCAATTCAGTAGCCTCTTGCGCGGTTACTTTGCTTTTCAGAATTCGTTCCGTGATTTTTGGAGGAACAACACCCGATAATCCGTCGCTGCACAACAACCAGCGGTCACCCGGCTTGGTGTCTAATACTTTGTTATCGACATCAGGAAATTCTTCAACGTCACCGAGAACACGCATCAAAACACTGCGACGCGGGTGAACCAAAGCTTCGGCCGGTGTGATGCGTCCAGTGTCAACGAGGCGTTGCACAAAAGTGTGATCGGTGGTGATTTGTTTGGTGTCACCATCACGAGTTAGGTAAACCCGTGAGTCACCAATGTGACCAAGCACAACCTTTTCGCCAGCGAATAACAGGCCACTAAATGTTGTGCCCATACCGGCTAGTTCTGGGTGGGCTGCAGCGGTTTCACCAAGCACGCCATTGGCTTCCCAGATGATGTCGACCAATGCCTTTGTAGCCTCTTCGGCACTTGGGTAATTGCTATCTACTCGCGAGATGCGCTGTGCACAAAGAGCAGAAGCGATGTCGCCGCCGGCGTGGCCACCCATGCCGTCGGCCACGAAGAAAAGGTTGTAACCCGCATAACCAGAGTCTTGGTTGCTTGAACGAATGCGACCGATGTCGCTGCCCGCGAAGCTCAGGGTTTTAATTGCCACCGGTGTAGGCCCTAGGCTCGCAACTCAAAAATTGTTTTACCGATTCGCACCGACGTGTTCAGTTTCACAACTGCGGGGGTTCCCACTCGTGAACCGTCAAGAAATGTGCCGTTGGTGGAATTCAAATCCTGAATCAACCAATCGTTGTTTATCAAGATTAATTTCGCGTGATGTGTTGATGCATATTCATCGTCAACAATCAGATCTGAATCTTCAGATCGGCCAATAGTTAGCTCACGCTTATCAAGTTTGATTTCGGCGCCAGTCTTTGGGCCATCAATCACAACAAGCTTTGTTGCCAGACTTCCGCTCGGTTGCATAACCAAACTTTGAGCACCCGGATTATTTGGTGCAACTGGGGCAGAAACTACCTTTGGTGCGTTTGCCTCGGCAACTCGACTTACAACTTTTTGACCAAATAGGTCTGCGCGAATAACCGAGATGATGCTGAAAATAAAAATCCAAATGACCGCAAGAAAACCGGTGCGAACAATAAAAAGCGCGAGCTCACTCATTAACGACCTGCACCACTTTCTGAGATCGTGCGAGCAACAAGTCGAAAAACAAATTCACTGCGGCCGGCTTGAATTACGGTGTCACCGTTAATACCCACCTCGGTGATAGGTCGGCCACCAACTTTGGTTCCGTTGGTGCTTTGCAAATCTTTCACGGCCGCGTGAGCGCCATCCCAAATCAATGCAAAGTGTTTGCGGCTCAGCCCGGTGTCATTGATTTGAATGTCTGCGCTGGCATCTCGGCCCACAGATGTTTCGCCTTGCTTCAAGATGAAACGTTTGCCGTCGACATCCAAGGTAGGCAACCACTCGACCTCATGTGTTTGAGTGGCCGATTTAACCGACACCTGGCCCAAGTTGAGACTGTTGTCTTCAATCAACTTGATTACCAGTGCGGCACCAAATTGAAAACCTTGCTTGTTGGCGTGCTTTGTTGCCAGCTCGGTGAGTTCAGTAATCAGTGATTCGCCCAAAACAGCCATGCGCTTAAAGTCGGGGGTAGAAAGGCTCACCGTAAAAGTGTTTGGCGCCAAAATTCGGTCTCGGCTAAGGATGCTTGCCTTTGCATCCATCTCGGCGCGAATGTGGCCGGAAATTTCAACGGGCTGTAACTCTGATTTGAAGGTCTTGGTGAAGGCGCCGTTTACAACGCGCTCCAAGCCCTTTTCAAAGTTTTCTAGAAAGCCCATTCGGCAAGTTTACCTTTGGCAACAAGGGCCATTCGGCTCTACCTGTTAATACGCTGGCAAGACCCTCACAGCATCCTGAAATTCGCCCAACGGCGCCGCAAAGTTTTCTAACTTGTTCTTGTCCCTGAATTCTTCGGAATTCCTAAACGAAAGAGACGAAGATGAACAAGAACCTAAAAGCTGGCATTGCAATTGCAGCCGGCACCGCAGCACTGGCAACCTTTGCGATTGCCACACCTTCGATGGCTGCAACCAAGACTTATAAGGCAGCATCGAGCTCTTCAGCTCCTAGCTTCGGCAAGGGCGAGCACGGCAAGAAGGGCGAGCGCGGCATCAAGGCCGCTATCGCCTCTGTTGCAGCAACCATTACTGGCGTGCCAACCACAATCACCGATGTTGAAGCAGCCGAAAAGGGTGCACGATTTGTGGTTTACACCTACACCGATGCAGCACCGACTACCCAGCCAACCACTGGCGGCCACCCGGCTCACCTAGAGGGAGTCAGCCTGGCTAACGGAGTTCTAACCGGAACTCTAGACATCAAGGTTGGCAAGTCAGCGGCGACCACCAAGATTGCGATCTACAACTCAGCAACCTCAACCACTCCGGTTTTGGGCACTGTGACCTATGACGCAACCACTGGCAAAGCAACTGCAACCCTTGCTGGCGCACTAACCGCGGTTTACACCACCCCAACCGCACCAGCTTTTGGTGAGGGCAAGGGCCTAAAGGGTGACCGCGATGGCGACCACGCTCGTGGCGGCGCAGCAGCAACCGTGAACCTTCTAACCGATGGCACCGTAGCTTCTGCAATTGTTCTGGGCTAAAGACTCAGTCCCCGCCCACTGCAATGGGCCGGTTCGGGTTTTCCCCTGAACCCGAACCTCTCTCCTAATAGCAAAGAACCCTGGCCACCGGCCAGGGTTCTTTGTTTAATCAGGGTCTAGCGGGTTAGCCAACCTGCTCTAGGTTGCGCTTGCCACGAGTGTGGCTGGCCTTGTGCTCTGAGTGAGCTGGGTCTGCATAGCAAGAGTCGCACAACAAAATCAGGTCTTTGCAGCCCACGAACGAGCAGTTTCTGAACTGGTTAGTAGGCCCGCCGCAGCCTTCACACTGGCCGATTACCTTGGCTTCGTCGCTGAAGTCCTGCACCATTCGGTCATCAAAGATGTAAAGCGAACCTTCCCAAAGGCCTTGGTCTTTGAAGGCCTCGCCATAACGCACGATGCCGCCATCAATTTGGTATACCTCTTTAAAGCCACGGTTGATCATTACCGCAGACAAAATTTCACAACGGATGCCTCCGGTGCAATAGGTGACGATTGGCTTGTCTTTCAGGTGGTCATACTTGCCAGATTCCAACTCAGCCACAAAGTCATGCGAGGTTTGCACGT
>JBEGOY010000007.1:0-57128 GCA_041181745.1 Actinomycetota bacterium
CTAAGAAGGTTGGCTTGGTTCTTGAACAAGATGGTCGATCACTAATTTTGATAACCACCTCGGCTACCTAATCGTTTGCGGCTAAACCTTCGTGCGCTAATAGCCAGCGCTTTGTAGGCAAACCAACACCTCCGGAGTATCCGGTGATTTTGCCTTTGGCACCAAGCACTCGGTGGCAGCCGATAATCAAGGGCACCGGATTTGAACCCACCGCCCCACCGACTGCTCGCACCGCTTTCGGGTTGCCGATGCGCTGCGCAATCTGCGCGTAGGTTATTGATTCACCGAATTTAACTTTTGAAATTTCGCACCAGACGGCTTTTTGGAATGCGGTACCGCCGAGTGTTATTTCGAAGTCAAGCTGTGTGCTCTTGCCGGCGAAGTAGCGCTGTAGTTGCTTGCGAGCCTCGCCAAGAACTTTGGCTTTGCCCGAGTCTGGCACGGGTTCGCCGCACATCTCTATAAAAACAATGCGGTTGTTGTGCGCGTAAAGGGCAATGCGCCCAATAGGGGAGACAAAAGAAAGATTCGCGTCAAATTCCATGTTTCTCAAAATAACTTCGGGATACATAGAAACTTGACGCGAACCTCAATTTGTGGAGAACTACATCTTCTTCCAGGCGTGATCTAGCGCGCCTCGAAGAATCTGCTCAATCTCAGTGAACTCATCGCGGCCAATCGTTAGCGGCGGTGCCAACTGAACCACTGGGTCACCACGGTCATCTGAACGGCAGTACAAGCCCTCTTCAAACATGCGCTGCGACAAAATGCCACGCAGCAACTTCTCTGATTCCTTGTCGTTGAAGGTCTCGCGAGTCTGTTTGTTTTTCACAAGTTCGATCGCAAAGAAGTAACCTTCACCGCGCACGTCACCAACAATTGGCAAGTCCTTTAGCTTTTCTAGGGTCTTGCGGAACTGCTTGGTGTTGCGCTGCACATTTCCAACCAGGTCTTCTTCGTCGAAGATGTCTAGGTTTTCTAGGGCAACCGCACATGAAACCGGGTGTCCACCGTAGGTGTATCCGTGGGGGAACAATGTGGTGCCTTGCTTGAATGGTTCAAAGAACTTTTCACTCATCAACAACGCACCGATTGGCGCATAGGCCGAGGTCATACCCTTGGCACATACCAACATGTCTGGCTCGAAATCGTAAAGGTTCGATGCAAACATGCTGCCAACGCGACCAAAACCATCAATGGTTTCATCGGCTACCAAGATCACGTCGTACTTGTCGCAAATTTCGCGAACTCGCTTGAAGTATGACTTTGGTGAGGTGAAGCAACCACCCGAGTTTTGCACTGGTTCTAAGAAGAACGCAGCAACGGTGTCTGGGTCTTCAAACAGAATCATTTCTTCAACGCGGTCAGCTGCCCAAGTGGCAAATTCTTCTTCGGTCTTAAAGTCATCCTGGGCGCGATACCAGTTGGTGTTTGGCACACGGAAGGTTGACGGAACCAAAGGCTCAAATGCCTTCTTCATAGACGGAATGCCGGTAAGCGAAAGCGCACCGTGCGAGGTGCCGTGATAGGCAACCGCTCGGGTCAATACTTTGTGCTTCATTGGCTTGCCCTGGAGTTTGAAGTACTGCTTCGCCAACTTCCAGGCGGTTTCGTTGGCCTCGCCACCACCGGTGGTAAAGAACACGCGACTCAGGTTCTTTGGTGCATACGAAAGCAGGCGCTCAGAAAGTTCGATGCCTGGTTTGTGTGCGTGAGACCAGAGTGGAAAATAATCCAACTCTTTCATTTGCTTTGCCGCAGCCTCGGCCAGTCTTTCGCGACCGTGGCCAGCGTTCACCGAAAACAAACTCGAAATACCATCAAAATATTTCTTGCCGTTTTGATCCCAGAAGTGGTGACCCTGAGCTCGGGTGATGATTGGAACTTCGCCCTTTGCCGTATAGAACGGACTGTGGCGGGTGAAGTGAAGGAACATGTTGTCTTTTGCAGCTTGTTCCAACTGTTTAACTGTTGCTTCTTTTCCAGCTTTTCGAGCCTTCAGAAGCGGTGTGGCACGTTCTGCCTTTTTGCGGGCCCCGATTGCCATGAAATATCACTCTTTACTTTTCTTTGAAACGAAGAAGGTTCCCCGTTTATCGCCATATTACGCCTCTATATGTATTGGTGATTAGAATCGCGGTATGTCGATACGTGAACTTAATAACTTCGTTAATGGCGAATATGTTGCGTCAAAGTCGGGCGAGACCAGCGATGTAATCAACCCGGCTACCGGTGAAAGTTATGCCACCGCTGCCGTTTCTTCTGCCTCGGATGTCGCCGACGCGTACCAAGCGGCCCAGTCTGCTTTTGAGGAATGGAGCAACTTCACTCCCGGCGAGCGACAGCTTGCCCTATTCAGGATCGCCGATGCGCTTGAGGCGCGAGCCGAAGAAGCGGCCGATGTTGAGTCACAAAATACTGGCAAGCCGCGAAGCACTCTTGTTGAATATGAAATGGCCCCATCGGTAGATCAGATTCGTTTTTTCGCCGGTGCCGCAAGAAATCTCGAAGGCAAATCTGCCGGCGAATACGCCCGCGATCACACCTCTTGGATTCGTCGCGAACCCATCGGTGTCATCGGTCAAGTCACTCCTTGGAACTATCCGCTAAACATGGCGGTTTGGAAGTTCGCACCGGCTATTGCTGCCGGCAACACCGTTGTCATCAAACCAAGCGACACCACTCCGGCATCCACTTTGCTGTTGGCCGAGATTGCCGCGGAGTTTCTGCCAAAGGGTGTATTCAACGTGGTTACCGGAAACCGAGACACAGGGCGCGCGATGATTGAAAATCCTATTCCGCAGATGGTGTCAATCACGGGTTCGGTTCGCGCCGGAATGGAAGTTGCAAAATCAGCCGCCTCAGATTTAAAGCGAGTGCACCTTGAGCTTGGCGGCAAGGCGCCGGTAATTGTTTTCGCCGATTCCGATTTGCAAAAGGCCGCTGCTCAAATTGCAATCGCCGGATACTTTAATGCCGGCCAAGACTGCACTGCGGCTACCCGCATCCTGGTGCATGAATCGGTTCATGATGAATTCTTGGCACTTTTGGTGGCCGAGGTAAAAGCAAACGCCATCACCGGCGAACCGAGTCGCGATGACATTCTTTATGGTCCGCTAAACAATGCAAACCAGTTAGAGCGAGTGCAGGGTTTCATTGATCGTCTGCCAGATCACGCAACTCTTGAAACCGGAGGTGTGCGAGTTGGCACAAAGGGTTACTTCTTAGAGGCCGCGGTGCTCTCTGGCCTGAAGCAAACTGATGAGCAAATTCAAAATGAGATTTTTGGCCCGGTTGTGACGCTGCAGAAATTTAAGAGTGACGAAGAAGCGCTGCGTTGGGCCAACGATGTGCAGTACGGTCTGGCATCTTCGGTTTGGACGCAGAATCACACTCGTGCTCTGAGGTTCTCGAAATCTCTAAACTTCGGTTGTGTCTGGATCAACACTCACATTCCGCTAGCCGCCGAAATGCCTCATGGTGGTTTCCGTCACTCGGGTTATGGCAAAGATTTGTCGCAGTACGGTTTCGAAGATTACACACGCGTTAAGCACGTAATGAGCTACATAGGGGAGTAATTCTCCACAAGTTGCTGGTTTTGGGTCGGTTCCTGCGGGTGCCGGCCCAAACTTTTTAGATGCAACTTGCCTGGTTAGTTCCTTCGCTGCTATTTGGGGTTTATCTGGGTGCAACCACGGGGCAGTGGCAAATGATTTTCATGTCGGCGGCAAGCGCAACTGTTTGGTTGGCAGTGCGTCGCTTCGGATGGTCCGGGCAGTTTGATTTCGGCCAACCGATTCGGGTTACCGATCATGCGGTCTATGTGGGTGATCGAAAACTGCCGGCCTGGTCAATGCTTTGGAAGCGTGAATGGCACGATCGCATTTTTGAGCACCTAAACGGTCAGCAAAATGAGCAATCACAACTAGATCGCTGGCAATTCGAAGTTGCCCGGGCGGCCGCGGCAACATCCCAGGCTCATTTCTTTTTGGGTTTAGCCAACGGCAAACCATTGGCCTTTGACCCAATCGGCGATTCGCCACATGCCCTCATTGTTGGGGCAACTGGTTCAGGCAAGAGTCAACTTCTTAAGCAGATGCTCAACTCAGTAATTAGCAACCCCAGAGATCAATCAGAGTTTCTGCTGGTTGATTTCAAAGGTGGCGCGAGCTTTGCGGGTTTCGCCGGCAAACCAAGGGTGAAAGCGTTACTTAGCGATATCGACGGTCACGACTCCGAACTTGCTTGGCAGGCAGTGAGCAGTGAACTGAATGCTAGAGAAAGATTAATTGCCAGCCACAACTGCAGTCGCATTGAAGAATTGCATCAGAGGCTGGTCGCTTTGCCGAGGTTGTTCATATTTGTTGATGAATTGGCCGCGCTCATGCAGGTCAGCCCAGCCGCAACAACTGCGATAAGTGCGGTGTTGGCCAGAGGTCGATCGCTTGGGGTTCATTTTGTTGGCGCTACTCAAAGCGCTCAGGGGCTTACTCGCGCCATGCTTACCAATTTGCGAACTCGAATTGCCCTCGGCGATGTAGACCCAATCGATCAGGCCCAGCTTGGCATCAAGCGCGCAACGGCAACGCAAAGCCTTGGTTCTGGCTGGGCGATGGGGCAAATTAATTCTGCCGTGCTTGTTAACACCTCGTTTCAATTTGCGCTGGGTGGCCCCGATATCAAATAGTCACAGGTTTTTTATGGCAGTATTTCTCTAGGCGCGCTACCCGTGCGTTTGTTGTGTTGGTCGGGCCAATGATGGCCCCCTTTACAAAAGGAGTTACTGCCTTGAATCAGCAGCTTCCAGAAGACCCAATGGCACTCGACCTCATCAAGATGGCGCGACGTCACCAGATCACCCGACGTGCGGCTCTTGCTGGCGCCGGCGCAACCGCAGCAACAGTGGCACTTGCCGCATGTGCTCCAGGCGGTTCAACAACAACTGGTCTGACTCCAGCCAAAGACTTGTCTGAGTCCGAAAAGGTAATTACCTGGGATAACTGGGCTGCCTACCTTGATGGCGAAGAGGATTCAAGTTATCCGACGCTAAAGACTTTCGAAAAGAACACCGGCATCAAGGTCTTCTATGACCCAACTGCCATCGTCGGCAATAACGAGTACTACGGTGCAGCCGAGAAGCAACTGCTTGCCGGTGATGACATCGGTGCCGACACCATGTGCCTTACCGATTGGCAAGACGCATTTCTAATTGAGTCTGGTTTGGTGCAAAAGCTCGATTTAGCCAACATTCCAAACCACAAAAACATGAAGGCAGAAATTGCGTCGCCGACCTTTGACCAGGGCCGCGAATACAGCATGCCTTGGATGTCTTTCATGACAGGCATTGCCTACAACAAAAAGCTTTACAAAGAACTAACCGGAAAAACCGCGCCGACCAGTGTTGCTGATCTTTGGGATCCAGCGCTTAAGGGCCGCGTTGTTTTGTTAAGTGAATACCGTGAAGCCGTTGGCCTAATTTTGATCTCACAGGGCATCGACATCTCCAAGGTCACCGAAGATCAATACCTGACTGCGGTTGATTTGGTTGCCAAGCAAGTAAAAGATGGCCAGATCAATACCAAGGGCCAGGGCTACATCGAATCGTTCCAGCAGAAGAACGCTGTTGCTGGTTTGGTTTGGTCGGGTGACCTCGAATGGGGTGACGAATTTGGTTTCGTGTTCGACCCTAAGGGCGCAACCTTGAACACCGACTCATTCACTGTGCCAATGGGCGCTCAGCACAAGACCAACGTAGAGAAATTGATCAACTACTACTACGACCCAGAGGTTTCTGCCAAGGTAATTCTTGGTGGCGTGGTCTATGCACCGCCGGTTGAAGGCGTTCAAGAAATCGTGGCAAAAACCGATCAGGCACTTGCCGACAATGAACTCATATTCCCTAAGGCCGGGGGAGTTCGTGACAAACTTCAGCAGTTCCGAACACTAACCTATGCCGAGCACTCGGCCTGGAACGAAGCGTATAACGCTGCGACTGGCGTATAGGCGACTGGTAAGTGAATCAAAACTCTGCTTTCTCTGGGGCCGACCTCGAGCTAAAAAACATCCGCAAGGAATTCCCGGGTTTCACTGCAATTGAAGACTTGGATCTGCACATTCCCGCCGGTCAATTTTTCGCATTGCTGGGCCCTTCTGGTTGCGGCAAGACCACAACTCTGCGTTTGATTGCGGGGCTCGATGAGCCAACCAGCGGTCAGATTTTGCTCGGCGGCAAAGACATCACCAACACCAAGCCTCACGAGCGCCCGATCAACACCGTCTTTCAAAGCTATGCACTGTTTCCGCACATGTCAGTGCTTGAAAACGTTGCCTTCGGATTGCGCCAGCGCAAGGTAGCCGATCCGCTAGCCAAGGCTTCCGAGGCGCTCAAGTTGGTGCAGCTCGAACACCTGGCAACTCGTCGACCACAGCAGTTATCCGGCGGTCAGCAACAACGCGTCGCGCTTGCTCGCGCACTCGTAAACCGACCTTCGCTCTTGCTGCTCGATGAGCCGCTTGGTGCGCTTGACCTAAAGCTTCGTCGAGAAATGCAAATCGAACTAAAGGCAATTCAGGTTGAAGTTGGCCTGACCTTCTTGCACGTCACGCACGACCAAGAAGAAGCCATGGACATGGCCGACACCGTGGCCGTGATGAACAAAGGCCGCATTGAGCAGATGGGTGCTCCCGAAGCTCTTTACGACCGACCAAAAACAGCATTCGTGGCTAAATTCCTGGGTCAGTCCAACCTCTTTATTGGCAATGTTGAAGATGAAAACGCCAACAGCGTGAGCATTAATGTTGCTGGCAACAAGATTTCGGTGGCCAAGTCTCGAGCCGAAAAACACAAGGGCAAAATCGCAATTGGTGTTCGACCAGAAAAAGCTTTCTTTCACGAAGAAGAGCCAAAGCTTGGCGCCGGCCACAACCTAATTGGCCCTGGTGAAATCATTGACATTCGCTTCACGGGCGTTAGCAACCAGTACCTAATCGAAATTCCAAAGATTGGTGAAGTCACTGTTTTTGCTCAAAACATCGGCAAAAGTCCTGTGACACAGGTTGGTCAAAAGGTTTGGGTTAGCTGGAAGGTCGAGCACAGTTTTGGCTTGAGCGATCTTCCTGAAAAAACCACTGGAGCATAGCCGTGGCATTCGGGGCATTCGCACACTCAACCAGCGACGTTAAGCACAAAAATGCAACGCAAAAGACCGGCAAGATTGCCTGGATTCTGCTTGCGCCTGGACTTGCTTACTTGGCACTCTTTTTCTTGGCACCGCTTTTTTCACTGATCGCGGTTTCGCTCGGCAGCATCGAAGCAGTAAGTCTTGCCGATCAAGGCTTTCACTACGGATTCAATATCCAGAACTACGCGCAGCTAGCAACTGATTATTTGCCGCACGTAATTCGCTCGTTTTCATATGCGCTAATTGCCACGTTGGCCGCACTGCTAATCAGTTATCCGTTGGCTTATTTCATTGGTGTCAAGTTGCGCTCGCGCCCGGTTTTGCAGCGAATGTTGGTCACCCTGGTGATTGCACCGTTCTTCATTAGCTTTTTGTTGCGCACCTTGGCCTGGTCGCAAATTTTCTCAAATGAATCTTGGTTGGTTCACGAACTTCAAACCCTCGGATGGCTTGCTCCCGACCAGTACATCATTGGCACTCCATTTGCTGTGGTGTTTGGTCTGACCTATAACTTCATTCCGTTCATGACCCTGCCGCTTTACACCACGCTAGAAAAATTAGACATTCGCTATCTAGAGGCTGGCGCCGACCTTTACGCTAGCCCTCGAAAAGTTTTCACCAAGGTCACTCTGCCGCTATCAATGCCCGGCGTGATTTCTGGAACTCTGCTTACTTTTATTCCAATGGCTGGTGACTATGTAAACGCCAGCAAGAATTTTTTGGGTTCAGCTCAAACTCAGATGCTGGGTAACGTCATCGAGTCAAAGTACATCAGCGAGCACAACATGCCGGTAGCCTCTGCGCTTTCGGTTGCGCTAATGGCAGTGATCTTGATCATCGTGGGTGTTTATGTCAAGCGCACGGGCAGCGAGGATCTGCTGTGAAAACTTTTGATTTCAAACGTCTCATCCTGCCGTTCTATGCCTTAGTTGCTTTTGTTTTCTTGTTGCTTCCAATTGCCTACACCGTCATTTTTTCCTTCAACAAGTCGGTTAAATCCAATGCGCAGTGGCAGGGCTTCACGCTAGACAACTGGCTTAAGGTTTGTGAGCGGCAGGGTGTTTGTGAGGCTGTTGGCAGTTCAATCATGATTGGCGTAATCGCAACCCTGATTGCCACAGTGCTAGGCACCATGATTGCAATTGCCTTGGTGCGCTATAAGTTCAAGGCCCGCGAAGCCGTGAGCCTGGGTTTGTTCTTGCCGATGGCAACACCAGAAGTTGTTATGGGTTCTGGTTTGGCCGCCGAGTTCTTCAATCTAGGCATTGGCCAGGGCTACCTAACCATCATCATTGCTCACGTTATGTTCTGCCTGTCTTTCGTTGTGGTCACAGTCAAAGCACGTGTGCAAACTCTTGATCCTGCCCTTGAAGAAGCTGGCCGCGACCTTTATGCAAATCCGCGTCGGGTGTTCATGAAAATTACGTTGCCACTCTTGATGCCGGGCATCGCCGCAGCTGCGCTGCTGGCCTTTGCCCTGAGCTTTGATGACTTCATCATTACCTATTTCAATGGCGGCCAGACCGTCACAACCTTCCCGATCTTTATTTATGCTGCAGCTACACGCGGTGTTCCAGCAGAAGCAAACGTGATTGGTTCGGCCGTGTTCTTCTTGGCTATTGCCATCGTTTTGTTTGTGCAGATTCGCGGTTCATTGCGCAACGCCAAACTGGCCAAACTTAAATAAAAAATCCCCCGAGCTAACTCGGAGGATTTTCTAAATCTTGTTTATAGCGAAGCCAAACCAGCCTCAACAACATCCAATGCATCGTTTAGAACAACATCGGTGATTGCCAGTGGCGGCAAGAAGCGAATGACGTTGTAATAGGTGCCGGCATTGAGCACAAGAACACCGTTTGAGTGACAGTGCTTGATTACCTTGTCGACTGCAGCCTGGTTTGGGGTGTGGGTGCCTGGCTCGACAAACTCAATCGCCATCATTGCGCCACGGCCGCGCACTTCACCAATTACTGAATACTTTTCTTTCATTGCGTTTAGGCGCTGAGTGAGAATTGCTTCGATTTCTCGAGCGCGCTCAATTACGCCGCCAGCTTCGATCTGTTTTAGCACTGCCACTGCAGCCGCGGCCGCAACAGGGTTGCCACCAAATGTTCCGCCGAGTCCGCCTGGGTGTGATGCGTCCATAATTTCTGCACGGCCGGTGACCGCTGAAATTGGCATGCCGCCGGCGATGCCCTTGGCAATTGTGAATAGGTCTGGTTCGAAGCCTTCTTCGTGGTGCGATGCAAACCACGCACCGGTGCGAGCAACACCCGATTGAACTTCGTCGGCAATCAAAACAACGCCGTTTGCACGAGTCCATTCGCTAAGTGTGCGCAGGAATCCTGGGGCGGGAACGATAAAACCGGCCTCGCCCTGGATAGGTTCGATCACTACACAAGCAAGATCTTCTAGCCCAACGCGCTTTTCGATGTAGGTGATTGCGCGACGAGCTGCTTCTTCACCGGTCATTCCGGCTGGGTCTCTAAATGGGTAAGACATCGGCACGTGCTGAATGCTGCCGGCAGTCGGGCCAAAACCGTTGCCATATGGTGCGGCCTTGAAGTTCATTGAATAGGTCAAGTTGGTGCGGCCGTGGTAAGCGTGATCAAAAACCACGATGCCGTTCTTGCGGGTTGCCTTGCGAGCAATCTTGACCGCGTTTTCTACCGCTTCAGCGCCTGAGTTGAAAAGCACTGACTTCTTTTTAAAGTTACCCGGGGTGTACTTATTCAGAAATTCGCAGACCTCAACATAGTTCTCATATGGAGTCAGCGTAAAAAGTGTGTGAGTGAGCTTGGCTACTTGCTCTTGAACCGCGGCAACTACCCCCGGATTGGTGTGACCGATGGTGGTTACGCCAATGCCCGAACCAAGGTCAATCAGCTGGTTTCCGTCGGCATCGACCAAAATTGCCCCGTGCGCTGCCTCGATGTAAACCGGCAGAGCCGCTCCGGCGCCATTTGAAACGGCATCTAGGCGGCGTTTGTGTAGGGCTTGAGACTTAGGGCCTGGAATAGCAGTGACAACTTTGCGCTCTTGCGCGACAGGGAATTCGCTCATGAATAAAAGTCTAAGCCTCTCACTTGGGCACTCGGGCCGAAGGGGCAAAATCACAGCAAAGTGGCAAGATTGACTAATGCGTCGCGTTATCATCCTTGGATCAACCGGGTCAATCGGCACTCAGGCTCTTGAGGTGATTGCAGCAAACCCAGATCGTTTCAAAGTGGTTGGTTTGGCTGCCGGAAGCAACGCCCAACTGCTTGCCGAGCAAAAAGCGAATTTCAAGGTTGAGCATGCTGTTCAAGGTGCCGAGGCAGCCACAAAACTGGTTGAAGACATTGACGCCGATGTGGTTATCAATGGAATCACCGGTTCGATTGGTTTGGCTCCAACTTTGGCCACGCTTCGCACCGGCAAAACTCTTGCGTTGGCAAACAAAGAATCACTTATCGTTGGTGGTCGTTTGGTTACTCAGGCTGCTGCACCCGGGCAGATTGTTCCAGTCGATAGCGAGCACTCGGCTCTGGCTCAATGTTTGCTCGGAGGCGCTGCCAATGAAGTTCGCAAACTTATTTTGACCGCATCCGGTGGCCCATTCCGCGGATGGTCGCGCGAGCAGTTGCGCGATGTGACACCGCAGCAGGCGCTGGCCCACCCAACCTGGGTGATGGGTCGTGTGGTCACTACCAATTCGGCAACCCTGGTGAATAAAGGCCTCGAACTTATCGAAGCGCACCTATTGTTTGACATTCCTTTTGACCGCATCGATGTAACTGTGCACCCACAGTCGATCGTGCACTCAATGGTTGAGTTCGTTGATGGTTCGGTTCTAGCTCAGGCCTCTCCGCCAAACATGAAGTTGCCAATTGCCCTCGGCATGTCTTGGCCCGCCCGCGTGCCAAACGTAGCGACTCCTTGCGACTGGACCAAGGCATCGACCTGGAACTTCGAACCGCTTGACGAAACTGTTTTCACCGCGGTAAAACTTGCACGCCAGGTTGGTTCGGCAGGGCTAACCTATCCAGCGGTCTATAACGCAGCCAACGAACAAGCCGTTGATGCCTTTCACGCTGGCAAAATTGGTTTCACTCAAATTGTTGAATTGGTTGAGCGAGTAGTTGACGCCCACAGCGCAGATGCCGAATTAACTTTGGATGGTGTGCTGGCTGCCGAGAAGTGGGCCAGAGACCGCGCCGACGCACAGATTGCGACGGCTTGCTAATGCCTGTGAATAAAACCTCAGCCAATTGTCAGGCGAAAATGTTAAGGTCGGCCGCGTGACTGAAACTCTCTGGTACATCGGTGGAATCCTCTTTATTGCATTGGGCATTGGTTTTTCAATTGGCCTTCACGAGCTGGGGCATTTGCTGCCAGCCAAAAAATTCGGCATCAAGGTGCCCACATATGCAATTGGGTTTGGTCCCACACTTCTTAAATTCAAACGCGGTGAAACTCAATACGCCCTGAAGCTAATTCCACTCGGTGGTTTCATAACCATGATCGGCATGTACCCGCCGGCCAAGGCTGGTGCAAAAGAGCGCAAGGGTTTTTTTGGCGCAATGGTCACTCAAGCTCGCGAAGCTCACGAACAACACGTAACAAAAGCCGACGAAAATCGCAAGTTCTATAAGTTGCCGGTTTACAAACGCATCATCATCATGTTTGGTGGGCCGTTTATGAATCTGGCCTTAGGCACCCTGCTGCTGACGCTGGTATTAAGCGGTATTGGCACCTACCAGCGCACGGCAACCATTCAGCAAGTTAGCGAGTGTGTGCCGGCAAACTCTGCATTAAGCAGCGAGTGCACCCAAATCGACCCACCTTCGCCAGCCAAAGCGGCAGGGTTGTTGCCGGGGGACACCATTACTGCAGTCGATGGGCAAACTTTCACCGACTGGAAATCCGTGCAGTCAAAGTTGAAGTCTCAAGTTGCCTCGCAACTAACCATCGACCGCAAGGGTCAAACTCTGCAACTATCCATCACTCCGGTTGCCGCACTTCGACCTTTGTTCGATCAGCAAACTGGGCAAGTTGTCGTTGATGCCAGCGGCCAGCCGGTCACCTCAATGCAGCCAACCATTGGTGTCTTGTTTGGCAGCGAGCGCGTGCCGCAGCCCGTGGGCAATTCTTTGATGCAAGCCGGCAGTGCAGTTGCTCAGGTTGGCCAGATGATCGTGACTTTGCCAAAGCAAATCACAGACGTTGCCGTAAGCACCTTCACTGGTCAGGCCAGAAACCCAAATGGTGCTGTTTCGGTTGTTGGCATCGCCCAGATCTCTGGTGAAGTTGCAGCAACTCAATCAGCCTCGGTTATCGACAAACTTGCTTCTGGGTTGTTAATTTTGGCTTCGCTCAACTTTGCGCTTTTTGCCTTCAACATGGTGCCGCTGTTGCCTTTGGATGGTGGCCACATTGCCGGTGGAATTTACGAGGCTATTAAGCGAGGAATCTACCGCGTGAGAGGCAAGCCAGACCCGGGCCCAGCAGACACGGCATTGCTCATGCCAATTACTTGGTTTGTCTTTATTTTGCTAATGGCCATGAGCGCAATCCTGATTTTGGCAGACCTGGTCAATCCAATTGCGTTCTAATCGGGTTAAGATTTAGACAAACCGAAAGCGAGCTAATAGTGCCGGCAGTAAACCTTGGACTTCCAAAGACTCCACCGCCAACACTTGCGCCTCGTCGCAAAACTCGCCAAATCATGGTTGGCAAGGTTGCAGTTGGTGGCGATGCTCCTATCTCCGTGCAATCAATGTGCACCACGCCAACCACCGATGTAAACGCAACTCTGCAACAAATTGCCGAGCTCACCGCATCTGGTTGCGACATTGTTCGAGTTGCAGTGCCTAGTCAAGATGATGCCGACCGCCTTGAATTGATCGCCAAGAAATCTCAGATTCCAGTAATTGCAGACATTCACTTTCAACCGAAATATGTTTTTCAAGCAATCGATGCCGGTTGTGGTGCGGTGCGAGTTAACCCAGGCAACATTCGTCAGTTCGACGACAAAGTAGGCGAAATCGCCAAAGCAGCAAAGGCGGCCGGTGTATCAATCCGCATTGGCGTGAATGCCGGATCGCTTGATCCGCGTCTGCTAGAAAAATATGGCAAGGCCACACCAGAGGCTTTGGTTGAATCGGCAGTTTGGGAAGCCTCGCTTTTTGAAGAACATGATTTTCACGATTTCAAGATTTCGGTAAAACACAATGACCCTGTTGTCATGGTCAAGGCCTACGAACTTTTGTCGGAGCGCGGCGATTGGCCATTGCACCTGGGAGTCACTGAGGCTGGCCCGGCATTTCAGGGCACCATTAAGTCTTCAGTGGCCTTTGGCGCACTGCTAGCTAAAGGCATCGGCGACACCATTCGAGTTTCACTTTCAGCGCCACCGGTAGAAGAAATCAAAGTCGGTTCACAAATTCTTGAGTCGCTAAATCTGCGACCTCGCAAACTAGAAATTGTTAGCTGCCCAAGCTGTGGTCGCGCTCAAGTAGATGTTTATACCCTGGCCAACGATGTAACCGCCGGTCTCGAAAAGCTAACTGTGCCATTGCGAGTTGCCGTTATGGGTTGTGTCGTCAATGGCCCGGGTGAAGCTCGCGAAGCCGACCTAGGTGTTGCTTCTGGCAACGGCAAGGGTCAGATTTTTGTGAAGGGTGAAGTCATCAAAACTGTGCCAGAGAGTGAAATCGTGGCCACCCTGATTGAAGAGGCTAACCGCTTGGCTGAATCCATGGACCCTGCCCTGATTGGCTCACCTCAGGTTGTAGTTGCCCAAAAGGGCTAGTCGCAACTGAAAGTGTGGCGGCGCCCGCCTTGTAAACTGGTCCGCATGCCTATGCGACTTTCCACACTGTTCCTTCGCACGCTTCGTGAAGACCCAAACGAGGCCGAAGTAAACAGCCACAAACTACTTTTGCGTGCCGGCTACATTCGTCGCGCTGGTGCCGGCCTTTACACCTGGTTGCCGCTTGGCCTAGCAGTTAAAGCAAAAATCGAAAAAGTCATTCGCGAAGAGATGGCTAATGCCGGCGCACAAGAAGTATTTTTTCCAGCGTTGCTGCCGCGCGAACCGTTTGAAGCCACCAACCGTTGGACTGAATACGGAGACAACCTTTTTAGATTGCAAGACCGCAAAAAAGCGGATTACCTGCTCGCTCCAACTCACGAAGAGATGTTCACCCTTTTAGTGAAGGATCTCTACGGAAGCTACAAAGACCTTCCGGTGGCGCTTTACCAAATTCAAAACAAATATCGCGATGAAGCCCGACCTCGAGCTGGTTTGCTTCGTGGTCGCGAGTTTGTAATGAAAGATGCTTACAGCTTTGACGTGACTGATGAGGGACTGAAGTCCGCCTACCAAGCTCAACGTGATGCCTACGAGCGCATCTTTACCCGACTTGGCGTCGACTACGTGATCGTTAAAGCTGACGCCGGCGCCATGGGCGGTTCGGCATCCGAGGAATTTTTATCGCCAAGCCCAATCGGCGAAGATACTTTTGTGCGCTCACCTGGTGGCTATGCTGCCAACGTTGAAGCCGTGGCAACTGTGGCACCGCCTGCGATTGCCATTGATGGTCAACCGGCGGCGCAAATAATTGCAACCCCTGCTGCCTCAAACATTAAGCGCGTTGTGCAATTTGCCAACGACAACGTTAAGCGCGCCGACGGTCAACCTTGGACGGCCGCACACACACTCAAAAACAACGTGATGGCGCTGGTTTCTCCTGAAGGAAAGCGTGAGCTGGTAGTTGTTGGTTTGCCTGGCGACCGTGAAGTTGATGCCAAGCGCGCCGAGGCTGCCTTCTCGCCAAACGAAGTCGAGCAAGCCAATGAAGAAGATTTTGCAAAGCACCCAGAGCTAATCAAGGGCTACATCGGCCCCGTAAAAAACGGTGCCGCGTTGCTGGGCCTAGAAGGTTCATCAAAGATTCGCTACTTGCTTGATCCGCGAGTGGCAGACGGCAGCGCCTGGATTAGCGGTGCGAATGAATCAGAAAAGCACGTCTTTGATTTGGTAAAGGGTCGTGATTTTAACGCCGATGGCATCATCGACATCGCCGAGGTTCGTGAAGGTGACCAAGCCCCGGATGGCTCTGGCGAATTGCAGCTAGCGCGCGGCATTGAGATTGGTCACGTGTTCCAACTGGGCCGCAAGTATGCCGAAGCGCTTGGCCTGCAGGTGCTTGATGAAAACGGCAAGCTCGTCACAGTAACGATGGGTTCATACGGAATTGGCGTGACTCGTTTGGTTGCAGTTTTGGCCGAGGCAAACCACGACGACAAAGGTTTGATTTGGCCTGCAGCAGTTTCACCTGCTGACGTGTATGTGGTTGCCGCCGGCAAAGACGAAGCCGTGTATGAGACTGCCGAAAAACTTGCCGCAGACATCGAGGCAACTGGTCGCACTGTGATTTTGGATGACCGACAAAAGGTAAGTCCAGGAGTGAAGTTCGGTGATGCCGAACTGGTTGGCGTGCCAACCATCATCATCGTGGGCAAGGGTCTCGAGCAGGGCGAGGTTGATCTTTGGGATCGCCGCACTGGGGAGCGACGCGCTGTACCATTACAATCTGCAATACAAGAACTTAACTAACGGCCGGGAGGCAAACCATGGACATTGATCTGAGTGTTCTAAAAACTCTCGAGCGCGAAGCCGAAATTCCGTTTGGCGAACTCGTTGCAATTATTGAGGCTGCAATTTTGGCCGCCTATCACAAGCACGTTGGCAACAACGATGAAGTGCGAGCCGAACTAAACCGCACCACTGGTCACGTAAACGTTTATGCCCCAATTCTTGACGAAGAGGGTAACAAAACAGGTGAAACCGAAGTCACCCCAGAAAACTTTGGCCGCATCGCGGCTGGCGCTGCAAAGCAAGTGATCGCGCAACGCATCCGCAACATTAACGATGAAAACCTGCTCGGTGAATTTAAGGGCAAAGAGGGCGACATCGTTGCCGGCGTTATTCAGCAGGGTCAAAAGCCATACATGGTTTATGTCGACCTAGGCACAATCGAAGCAATCATGCCGCCAGAAGAGCAGGTTCCTGGCGAAGACTACGCCCACGGCAAGCGCATTCGCGTTTATGTCACCGCGGTGAACAAGGGCACACGTGGCCCGCAGGTCACGGTTTCACGAACTCACCCATCTTTGGTTCGCAAGCTTTTTGCCCTTGAGGTTCCAGAAATCGCAAGCGGTGTTGTCGAAATTGTTTCGCTAGCTCGCGAAGCTGGCCACCGCACCAAAATTGCGGTTCGTGCGCATGAGCCTGGTGTAAACGCCAAGGGTTCTTGCATCGGTGAACTCGGTCAGCGCGTGCGTGCTGTTCAAGCCGAACTGAACGACGAAAAGATTGACATCGTTGACTACAGCGAAGATCTGCCTGCCTTTGTTGCTCAGGCGCTTTCACCGGCCAAGGTATCCAGCGCATTCATGCTCGACGCCGCAACCAAGTCGGTTCGCGTGTTGGTTCCTGATTTTCAGCTATCCCTGGCAATTGGCAAAGAAGGCCAGAATGCTCGCCTCGCCGCCAAGCTAACCGGTGCAAAAATCGATATTCAGCCGGATAGCATCCTCGAGGACTAGTCTCGGGCGCGACCAAGGGGTAGAATGGAACGAACTTGCGTTGGCTGTCGTCAGCGCTCCCAGCGTGCAGATCTCTTGCGAATCGTTGAAAATTCAGCAGTTTTGATTTTTGACCACAAGAAATCCTTGCCCGGCAGGGGAGCATGGCTTCACAATTCGCAAGAATGCTTAGATTTAGCAATTTCTCGCAAAGCACTAAACCGAGCACTAAAACTGAAGTCAGCCGCAGATTATTCGGGGCTGATTATTTCTAAAGAACAGGCAGAAACGATGTTGGCAAAAAAATGAGTAGCTCGAAATGAGTACCCAACAGCTTTAACGGCCTGACCTGTCTAGGGAAGGCCCCAGACAGGAGAAACAAAAGTGGCGCTACCACGCGTGTACGACATTGCTAAAGAACTTGGCATCGATTCCAAAGTTGCTTTGGCCAAACTTGCAGAACTCGGTGAGTTCGTAAAAAGCGGTTCATCAACCATTGCCCCACCCGTAGCCAAGAAGCTACGAGAGGCATTCCCAAACGCAAAGCCAGTCGAAGAGGCGCCTAAAAAAGCTGCCCCAAAGAAGACCGCAGCAGCTGAACCAGCCTCGGATGCCCCTGCGGCCGCAAGTGCAACGCCGGCTCCTGCCGCGCCGAAGGCTGCCCAACCAGCAGCCCCTGCAGCTCCTGCTGCATCGGCCGCTTCACCTACTGCGCCAGCTGCTCCGGCTGCTCCGGCCGCAGCCGCTCCAGCTGCTCCGTCGGCTACCCCTGGAATTCCGCGTCCGGGCAACAATCCTTTTGCATCATCTCAGGGCATGGGCATTCCACGCCCGGTTAGCCGCCCAGGTAACAACCCGTTTGCTTCGGCCCAGGGAATGGGTCGCCCAGGCGCACCTCGTCCTGCGGGTGCTGGTCGTCCGGGTGGTCCGGGTGCTGGTGGCGCAGGTCGCCCGGGTGGTGCCGGTGGTGCTGGTCGTCCAGCGGGTGCCGGTGGCGCAGGTCGCCCTGGTGGTTTTTCTGGCGCTCCACGCCCAGGTTTCGGTGGCGGTGCCCCTGGTGGCGCACCGGGTGCCGGTGGTTTTAACCGCCCAGGCGGTGGCCCAGCAGGTGGCCGCGGTCGCGGCGTTGGCGGCGGCACTGCAGGTGCCTTTGGTAAGGGCGGCGCCCGAGGCCAGAGCAAGGCTCGCAAGTCGAAGCGTGCAAAGCGCGAAGAATTTGAACAGCGCACTAATGCGCCTTCACTTGGTGGCGCAATCGTTCCTCGTGGTGACGGCAACACTGTAATTCGTCTGCGTCGCGGTGCCTCGATTCAAGATTTCGCCGACAAGATTGAAACCACTCCGGGTCAATTGATCACAGTGCTGTTTGCGCTTGGTCAAATGGCAACTGCAACAGCTTCGCTAGACGAGGAAACCTTCCAGATTCTTGGTGAAGAACTTGGCTACAAGATCGAAGTTGTTTCTCCAGAAGACGAAGAGCGCGAACTATTCGACAGCTTTGGTCTTGATGTGTCAACCGACTACGACGATGACGAAGAAGATTTGGTTGCTCGCCCACCAGTTGTAACAGTTATGGGTCACGTAGACCACGGTAAGACTCGCTTGCTTGACAGCATTAGAAACTCAAACGTCATTGCCGGTGAAGCCGGTGGCATTACCCAGCACATCGGTGCTTACCAGGTGCACGTTGAGCACGAAGGCGTTGACCGCGCAATTACCTTTATTGATACACCGGGTCACGAGGCGTTTACCGCTATGCGTGCCCGTGGTGCTCAGGTGACCGACGTTGCAATTCTGGTTGTTGCAGCCGATGACGGTGTGATGCCGCAGACAATCGAAGCGCTGAACCACGCACAGTCGGCCGGCGTGCCAATTGTTGTTGCGGTTAACAAGACCGATAAAGAAGGCGCGAACCCTGCCAAGATTCGTCAGCAACTAACCGAGTTCAATTTGGTTGCCGAAGAGTACGGTGGCGACATAATGTTCGTTGACGTCTCTGCGCTGACCGGCAAGGGCATCAAAGACCTTCTTGACGCAGTTCTATTGACCGCGGATGCTGCACTCGACATGCGTGCGAATCCAAATAAAGATGCTCGCGGTGTGGCAATTGAAGCAAACCTAGACAAGGGTCGTGGTTCAGTTGCAACAGTTCTAATTCAGTCGGGTACTTTGCACGTTGGTGACTCGATCGTTGCTGGTTCGGCTCACGGTCGCGTGCGTGCAATGTTCGACGAAAACGGCAACGCGGTTGAAGCCGCTGTGCCAAGTCGCCCGGTTCAGGTTCTTGGTCTGCAGTCTGTGCCTCGCGCTGGTGACACCTTTGTGGTTACCGAAGACGAGCGTCAGGCGCGACAGATTGCCGAGAAGCGTGAAGCGGCCGACCGCAACGCGTTGCTGGCAAAGACTCGCAAGCGCGTTAGCCTCGAAGACTTCACCAAGGCGCTCGAAGATGGCAAGGTTGAAGCTCTTAACCTCATCATCAAGGGTGACGTTTCTGGTGCGGTTGAAGCACTCGAAGACTCATTGCTCAAGATTGAAGTTGATGACTCAGTTCAGTTGCGCATCATCCACCGTGGTGTTGGTGCAATTACCGAGTCTGACGTCAACCTGGCCACCGTTGATAACGCCATCATCATTGGCTTCAACGTCAAGCCTGACAACAAGGCCAAAGAGCGTGCCGACCGCGAGGGTGTCGACATTCGTCAGTACTCAGTTATCTATGCAGCTTTGGATGACATCGAGAAGGCGCTCAAGGGCATGCTCAAGCCAGAATACGAAGAGGCGCAGCTTGGAACCGCAGAGGTTCGCGAACTATTCAAGTCTTCAAAGGTTGGCACCATCGCCGGTTCGATTGTTCGCTCGGGCACCATCAAGCGCAACTCTTCGGCTCGCGTTCTTCGCGACGGCAAGGTAATTGCCGACAACTTGAAGATCGAATCGCTCAAGCGTTTTAAAGATGACGCAACCGAAGTTCGCACCGACTTTGAGTGTGGTATCGGCTTGGCTGGCTTCAACGAGCTAGAGCTTGGCGACATCATTGAGACATTCGAAATGCGCGAGAAGCCTCGCGTTTAGTCGAACGGAATTAAGTAAATGGTTGATGCTGCACGTGCCCGCAAACTTGCGGAACGCATTAAGGTTTTGGTTGCCGAAGCTCTAGAGCGCGCGGTTAAAGACCCAGACCTGGGTTTTGTTACGATCACCGATGTGAAGGTCACCCCTGACCTGCAGCACTCAACCATTTACTTCACCGTTTATGGCTCAGACGAAGACAAAAAACGAAGCGCCGAAATCATCGAGAAGAATCGCGGTGTCATTCGTCGCGAGGTGGGTCACAAGCTAAACATTCGGCTTACTCCAACAGTCGAATTTGTGGCCGACGAGATTCCAGAAACCGCAGCACACATGAACGATTTGCTTGCTGCGGCTAAAGCTAGAGATGCAGAAGTTGCGCGTTTGGCAGCCGAAGCAAAGTGGGCTGGCGAGGCCAATCCTTACAAAGAGCCAAGACAGCACAACGCAGATGAGGACGAAGACTAAATGTCTTCTGGCCTAGTTCTGATTGATAAACCGGCAGGTTTCACCAGTCATGACGTGGTTGCCAAGTTGCGTGGCATTGCCGGCACTCGCCGGGTAGGGCACGCGGGCACGCTTGATCCGATGGCAACTGGCTTGCTTTTAATCGGCATCAACTCAGCCACCAAATTGCTAACTTTCTTGGTCGGCGAAAATAAAACTTACCTGGCCACTATTCGACTTGGTGCCAGCACAATCACCGACGACAAAGAATCTGAGTACTTGTCAATTGCAAAGGCCTCGGATGTTGCCGCGGTCACCGATGAGAAAATCGAAATCGCAATTTCTAATTTGCGCGGCGACATCATGCAGGTGCCAAGTTCGGTAAGCGCAATTAAAGTTGATGGCCAGCGCGCTTATGCCAAAGTGCGCGGGGGAGACGAAGTGAAACTTTCTGCCCGCCCGATAACAATTCACAAATTCGAACTCGTGAAGGCGCCGAATCGATTTGTTGAAGGTGACAATTCTTTTATTGAGTTCGACGTGGTTGTGGATTGTTCGTCGGGCACTTACATCCGCGCGCTTGCAAGAGACCTCGGCACCGCGTTAGGAGTGGGCGGTCACCTAACTGCACTGAGGCGAACAAAAGTTGGCAGCTACAACATCGAACAAGCCCAAAGCCTTGAGGATCTAACTCGTGAAACGCTCAACGTGTTGCCCATTGAAAAGGCAGCCGCTCAGCAATTTGCTGTGCGCAAATTAACTGCTCAAGAAGTGGTCGACATTCGCCATGGCAAAAAGTTGGTTTTGGCCAATGAAGGCCAAGAGCCAGTAGCTGCCATTGATGGTGAAGGCAATCTCGTTGCCATGCTCACCAAGCAAGGTTCGTCGGTCAAATCTCTAGTTGTCTTTGCGGAGGGCCCAAATGCTTGATTGGCTTTATTCAACTCAGTTGGCAATTTCAACAACTGCAGGATTGCTGTGTTTGATGCTTGGCCTAATTAAAAGAAAGCCGAGCCTAATTAGCTTGGGTTCGATTGCGTTGGTGGAGTTAGGGCTGGTGGTGCAATTGGTTGCATCCATAGTTTTGGTGAGTTTGGGCCAGCGGGCCAAAAACGACACCATCGAGTTCTTTGCCTACCTAATCGTGGCTCTGATGATTCCGGTAGGGGCAGCCTTTTGGGCCCTGATCGAGCGAAATCGATGGTCAACCGTGGTTTTAGCCGTGGCTGGGCTAACCGTGGCCGTAATGCTCGTGCGAATGCATCAAATTTGGACTGGAATTTACTAAAAAATAGTCCTAAACCGGCCAAGTTGTTCACCTTCCGTTTACCTAGCGACAAGAGAAATTTCACGTCTGGCGAACATCATTGTTGCTATGACTGCCGAAGCACCTGACAAAATCCCGCCACGCCTCAAGCTGGTAGTAAAGCCGACCACGGTTCCAGACAAGATTTTCTTCGGAATCTCGACTGCAGCTGGCTATTCGTCGATTGTCATTGTTTCGCTAATTCTTTTGTTCCTTATCATTCGAGCTTGGCCAGCCTTCGCTTCGCAAAACATTTTTGACTTCATGTTTGCTGCCGGCTGGGATAACGCAGCGCAGCCGCCCATTTTTCACATTGGCCCTATGCTTTGGGGCTCTTTGTTGGTTGCCGGTATCGGAGTTTTGTTTGCAATACCGATGGCGATCTCAATTGCATATTTCATTGAATTTATGGCGCCAAAGGCAATTGCAAAGGGCGCGACAGTGCTTGTCGATTTTCTTGCTGCTATTCCATCAATCGTTCTTGGCCTTTGGGGCTTTACCGTACTATCACCGGTGGCTGCCGAATGGGCCGCGATGCTAAACAAGTCGCTAGGTTTCTTGCCGATTTTTGCCAACGGTGATGCAAATTTCCAGCGTTCACCATTTATTGCGGGAATTGTTGTTTCTGTGATGATTGTTCCGATCATCGCCTCAATTACCCGTGAAATTTTTAGCCAGATGGATCAAGAACTGATCAAAGGTTCATTGGCTCTTGGCGCAACTAAAGAGAGCACCTTCCGCCGCGTAATTCTGCCAACAGCTTCAGGCGGAATCGTCGGTGGTGTTTTGCTTGGCCTCGGTCGCGCACTTGGTGAAACAGTTGCAATTTTCTATGTTTTGAATGTTATCTACGACAACTTCAACTGGTTCAACATTCTTGAACCAAAGGGCGGATCGATTGCCTCACTGATTTTGGCAAAATTTGGTGAAGCAACTTCTGATGAAATTCCAGCTCTGATGGCGGCCGGTGTAGTGCTCTTTGTCGTGACACTGATCATCAGCTCAATTGCTTCATACATTGTCGCTAAAGCTCAGCCTTGGAGAAAGAACTAATGGCTCAAATTGTTGATCTGACGCCGGCTGCACGTCCGAAAACCGCAACTCCCTGGACCCGCACTACGCCTGCGCAAAAACTTTCTTACGCCGCGGCGGTAGTCGTGCCGGCTGGCCTCTATGTCGCCTACCTGGCAATGACAGGGGCAGATTTCATGGCTGGACTATTCACAATCTTTTTGCCGCTACAAGTTTTGGTTGGAGTTCTAGCCGGTGTGCTGACCTATGGCAAAAAAGGCATCATGGATGCTTTGTTGTATGTGGTCACAATCTTCTTTTCAGCATTCGTTCTAGTTTTGCTTTTGTCTGTGATTTGGTCGTTAGTTGAATCTGGGCTCAAAGCAATTAGCCCGCACTTCTTCTACCAGAACAACAACTATGTCCAAGTAAATACCAGCCTTGAATACGGCGGTGTTGGTCACGCCATCCTTGGCACGGTTCTAATTGTTGGAGTCTCAGCTCTGATCACAGTGCCTCTGGCCATTGCTACCGGTGTATTTCTCACCGAAACACGCAGCAAGGCTCGCGGAGTAATCAGAACTTTGCTTCAGGCGATGTCAGGTTTGCCTTCAGTTGTAGCTGGTTTGTTTGTTTACTCAATGCTGATTGTTACTGGCATAACTCAATACGCTGGCTGGGCTGGTTCGGTTGCGCTTATTCCATTGATGTTGCCTACCGTGGCTCGTGTGACCGAAGAAGCACTTCGCCTTGTTCCAGTGGAACTTCGAAATGGAGCCTTGGCGCTTGGTGCACCGGCATGGCGCGCTTTCTTGCAAGTCACTCTTCCTGCGGCCCGCACTGGAATCTTGACTGCGGTGCTGCTCGGTTTGGCACGCGTAATTGGCGAGACTGCACCTTTGATTTTGACTACATTGCCTGGCAATGGAACAAACCTAAACATTTTCGAAGGTCCAATTGCAACCCTTCCTACTTACATCTACTACTACATCTCTGTAGGGTTCGACACTTCTATCCAGCGTGCCTGGGGTGCTGCACTGGTAATCATGATTTTGGTTGCGATCCTATTTACTTCTGCTCGTCTAGTTGCTCGTCCAGTCGGTCAATTCCGCAAAAAGGGAAAATAAATGAACACCAACATTAAGAACCACCTAACTTCAGAAGACGTAAACGTCTGGTTCGGCGAGCGCCACGTTCTAAAGAACGTGTCTCTGCAATTCCCAAACCGTCAGGTGACCGCATTGATCGGTCCATCGGGTTGCGGCAAGTCAACCTTCATTCGCACACTAAACCGCATGCATGAGTTGATTCCTTCAGCAGGCTTTGCTGGCAAAGTGTTGCTCGATGGAAACGATATCTATGGCGAAAGCGTTGATCCAGTAACTGTTCGCACAAAGATCGGTATGGTGTTCCAGAAGCCAAACCCATTCCCAACCATGTCTATTAAAGACAACGTGCTTTCGGGCATGAAACTTTCTGGAACCAAGATTGTCAACGGTGAAGAACTTGTTGAGACCTCTCTGCGACGCGCTTCAATCTGGAACGAAGTTAAAGACCGTCTGGGCGAGCCAGCACTTTCATTGTCGGGTGGTCAGCAGCAGCGTTTGTGCATCGCGCGAGGCTTGGCTATGAGTCCAGAAGTTCTTCTGATGGACGAGCCTTGTTCGGCACTTGACCCAGGTTCTACTCGTCGCATCGAAGAAACCATTCTTGAGCTAAAAGAGCAAATGACAATCGTGATTGTGACTCACAACATGCAGCAAGCTCAGCGTGTTGCCGATCAAACCGCATTCTTCTTGTCAGAAGACGGCAACCCAGGTCACGTTGTTGAATTTGGTACAACCGAGCAGGTATTCAACATGCCGGTTGATGCCCGCACCAATGACTACGTGAACGGTCACTTCGGTTAAGCAAACGTTAACCTTTGATTCTTTTGGCGTTCATTCAGTTCGCTAACCAAGTTAACTTCTAAATCGTTCAATTTATACAGTCTGAATAGACCCCAATACAAGGAGAAAAACATATGAAGCGTTCATTCGCTGGCATCCTAGCTGCAACAGCTTTGGTTGCATCTTTCGCAGTTTCGCCTGCTGCTAACGCAGCCGATGTAAGCATCACCGGCTCAGGTTCTTCATACATCAACTCAATGGTTACTTCATGTGCCGCTGCAGCTGATGGCGTAAAGGTTACCTACGCGAAGCCTGGTTCAGGCGCTGGCCGTGCAGCATTCGCTGCGGGTACTGTTGACTTCGGTGGAACCGACTGGGTTTACACCGCAACTGAGGCAAAGCCTTCAATCAAGTGGACTTATGTTCCAGTAGTTGCTGGTCCAATCGTTGTGACTTACAACGTTCCTGGCCTAAACCTAAAGCTTGACGCTAAGACTCTTTCTGCAATTCTTAAGGGAACCATCACCACTTGGAACGACGCAGCAATTGCGAAGCTAAACAAGGGTGCAACTCTTCCTTCACAGAACATCACAATCGTTTACCGTGCAGCTTCATCTGGCACCACCCAGAACTTGGTTGCTTACCTACGCGACCTAGTTCCTGGTGATGGCTGGAAGGATTCAGGTACCTACACAACAGCATCTGGTAACTCAAAGGGTACCGGTGTGCCAAGCAACACTGAGATCGTAAACACTGTAAAGAAGACTCCTTACACCATCGGTTATGCAGACCTTGCTGACACCCTAACTGCAGGCGTTCAATCAGCTTCAATCAAGAACGGTGCTGGAGCTTACGTGAAGCCAACTGTTGCTGCAGCAGCTAAGTTCATCGCTAAGCAGCCAATGGCATCAAACGGTATCGTACGTTTCGACTACGAAGAAGTTATCAAGGGCGCTTACAACCTAGCTCTAGTTGCTTATGCGGTAGCTCCAACTGCTTCAGGTTCAGACAAGGCAGCTGCAACTAGCACTTGGCTAAAGGCTTTTGTGGGCACCTGTGCACCAGCTAAGGCTGCGGCACTTGGTTATGTCTCGCTTTCGGGCACCGCAAAGACCACCGCTCTAAAGCTTGCTGCAACTGTAAAGTAAACAGCAAACAGAGTTAAACCAGAAGGGGAGCGCGATCGAATCGGTCGCGCTCCCTAACTGTTTCTCGAAAAAGTTTTCAACCAAAGGAATCAAAATGCTTGCCAAGTATCTGAAAGTTTCGGCTATCGCGCTCGGGCTGGTTGTCGGTCTCACTGCCTGCGATCCACCGATGCCACCGGAACTACTAACTGAACTTGCCGAGCGCAGCCATACCTGTGTAGATGGTCCAGTATCAGTGTCTGTTCCAGAAGGTCTAGTTGACCAAGCAGACAGTTGGGCTATGACGCTCGCAGATGTTTGCCCAGGTACTCAATTCAGCTACGTTGCAGCCGGTAAACCTGCCGACATTGTTCTGTCAGCTGGCACCCCGCAAACTTCGGTGTGCAAGCCATTTGCTTCTGCTCCATTTGCAATCGATGGAACAGCTCTGGTCTTTATGTCCGCAGACTTCACAAACATTAATCTCGATGGTGCTGCTGCTGCAGGCATCCTCACCGGGGTCATCAAAACTTGGGATGACCCAGCTCTTGTTTCACTGAACCCGGATATCGCCTTGCCTTCAACCGCTATTACCCTAGATACCAAGGCTCCGGCTGCTCAAATACTGGCAATTGAATCTTGGTTGTCAAGGCTCAATAAAACTCAAGTAAAACTTTCAAACTTCACCGCGGACGAATCGGTTACCGGTCAAGATCGCCTTTACAACATGCCTGAAGGAACTTTCGGGTTGGCGGCATTTTCAGACTCGATGGCCGCTAGCGCTTACATGGCCACAATCGTCACTGGCCCAGATGCAACAGTTGATTTCACAAACCCAGAATCTGCAACTTTGGCCTCGGCCGCCACTCAGTTGAAAATTTCTAAGGATGAGAAATCCGTTACGGTTGAGCTTGATCCAAGCATCAAGGCAACACCTCCAGCCGGATCAGACACAGTCCCTAACCCTTACCAGGCAATTTTTGCAACGAACATGTATTTGTGTGGCAAAGATAATCTTCGCGCTCGTGCGCTTGCCCGATTCCTGCTTCGACAAGATACTCAAGGAAACATCGCGGGTGGTACATCACTGCCGCTGCCAAATAACGTCAAGTTCAAGGCAATTTCGCTTATTGAAACTGGGCTTCCATCACCAAGCCCTGTGGCATCAACCAGCAACTAACCGCCGAAATTTGAAGCCGGTCGTCAAGGATAGAATTTTATCCATGGCGACCGGTTCTTCTTCTCTAGGCATAGGCCGCGTTCTCATAGCCGCATATGCGGTGTTGGCTTTTGCATCCTTCGGTCGGGCCGGATATGAATTGGCTGCCAAATTCTATGAAGCCCCGCTGCCTTATGCATTGTCGGCGTTTTCTGCCGCTGTTTATATCGTGGCCACATTCACTTTGCCTCGTCGCACACCGACTGCACGCAAAATCGCCTGGATAGCGGTGACCATTGAATTTGTCGGAGTGCTTTCGATTGGTGCTGCGAGTTTGATATGGCCAGAAGTTTTCACTTATGCCGGCAAGCAGGTGCGCACGGTTTGGTCGTTCTTTGGTATCGCTTACGGCTTTGTTCCGCTGGTGCTGCCGGTGCTTGGTTTGCTCTGGCTTAGAAAGACCGAAGCAAAATAATGCAGCTAATCAATGGCCTTCTAAACGTTCCAACCAATTTTGCCCCCAGCGCAGTAACCATTGGCAAATTCGACGGTATTCATCTAGGTCATCAAAAACTGATTCACGCAATGCTAAACGTTGCCAATGAGCATCAACTTTCGAGTGTGCTGGTCACATTTGATCGGCACCCTGATGCTTTGCTTAATCCCGAGCAATGCAAATTGCCATTGATTGGTTCTTCGCAAAAAATCGCCTTGCTTGAAAATCTTGAAATTGATCAGTTGCTCACCCTGGAATTTGATCACCAACTTGCCGCCTTGACTCCTCAAGAATTTGTGTTGAACATCTTGGTTGAAAAATTGCACGCCAAGGTTGTTTTGGTTGGCGAAGACTTCAAATTTGGTGTTCGCGGCAGTGGCGACGTCTCAACACTCCATGACCTTGGGCAGCAATTCGGGTTTGAAGTGCGAGTAGTTTCAAGCGCCTTTGTAGGCGGCAAAAAGGTTTCCACTACCGCGATCCGAGAGGCGCTCGACACTGGAAACGTAATCGAGGCAAGTGCTCTTCTTGGTCGCACCCACACCACCATCGGTGCAATTGAACACGGTTTAAAAATCGGTCGCACCATCGGTTTTCCAACCGCCAACATGTCTCGAGACTGTGAAGGCTACTTGCCTCTGGATGGCGTTTACGCAGGGTGGTTGCATGTCGATGGCATCAAATACCCAGCGGCTCACTCGGTTGGCATCAACGAGACTTTTCAGGCGGTGCCAAGACTCGTGGAGTCGCACGTTCTTGATCGAAGCGACATTGATCTCTACGACAAAATCGTGACTCTTGAATATGTAGATTTCATTCGTCCCGCCGCCAAATTTAATGGCGTGGATGACCTAGTAGCCGAGATAAATCGAGACCTAGATAAGGTGCGCGGCATTTTAGAACGAGCCAACAACTAACAGATAACACACAGGTATTTTGCACCCCGCACTCATGTTGCCCTGCGAAATTGTTCTTGTGGCAAAGGCCACCAATAACAAATCGAGGCAAAAAATGAGCGAGCAAAACCAAAACTCACCTTATGAATATGACGCCCCAAAGCGCGGCAAGAAAATGAAAGCAACAGGTATTGCTGTGCTAGGCGTGTTGGCAGCTGGAGCCGTTGTGGGTGGCTCTGCATGGGCATCGACCAACACCTCTCCAGACCCAAGCTCGGCGACATCTCAGGTTGCAAGCATCAGCTCCATTAGCGATGTATCGAGCGATGAGGTTGCTGACCTCACCGCGACCGCCGAGGCTGATTCCACCGCTCCGGCGATTGACCCTACCGTGAGTGTTCCTGTGGTTTCTTACTCAGATGACGACGAGGCAGATGACCAAGGCGACACCGAGTCCGACGACTAAATGCAAGTTTCATAGCTAACCATCAACCACTCAAACTAGGGGGATCCCAAATGGCAAAGAAGAAGCCAGAGCAAGAAATCATTGAAGGCCCGTACCAGGTGGAGTCACCACAGACAAAGCGCCAATTGCCGGCATGGGCAAAGTCTCGTGCAGCAAAAGTTTCGGCTATCTCGGCAGCAGGTGCACTGCTGTTGGGTGGCGCATTCGCCGCCGGAGCTGTCGTGGGTCACGAACTTGGTGATCAACGTGCCGGTTATTCGGCGCAATTTGGGCCGGGCGACGGCGATCACGACAGAGGCGCATTCAACCATGCACCTCGACCACCACATGGTCCTGGCGATGGTGATGGTTTTCGAGCACCAGCTCCAAGCACAGTTCCAGACGCAACGACTACTAACCCGTAAGTGAATTCTGGCAGTTCAATGTGAGTCTCAGCCCCGGCATGGCGATTGTCGGGGCTTTGGCTTACCATTGGAGCAACCCCAAAAAATCGAGACCCAGACGTTTAGGTTGGATTTTTTGGGAGTTGGTAACTAAATATGGGGATGATCGGTTTCGACAGTGCATGTGTAACTGAATGAAGCGGGTCGTGAATGTAGCGTCAACACGTAAATGTTCGCTGCAAACTATAAGTGCTAAATCATCACGCACTGACTTCGCCCTAGCTGCTTAATAGCGCTTAGCCCGAAGTCCGTTAGACCAGATTTGATTTCGTTCTGGAGCCTAGCGTCATTTAGAAATCTTGCTTCGTAGTTATGCCTTAGGGCTACGTTGGACTTTAACTAGGACTGGGCCCGTCGGTTATGTCGCTTCAAGCTAGCACCGGGGCCGAGTAGAACCTTATTGAAGCTACACCCGTAGAAGAGTCAGAAACTCTGTATTGGACGGGGGTTCAATTCCCCCCATCTCCACTCAGGGCAGTGCCGAAAGGCACCGGCTAACGAGTCATCCCATAACAAGCAACCCACCAGCAATGGTGGGTTTTTTGTTTAACCTACGGTGTTAGTGTGAAACAAAAGGGGTAAACATGTCATTTGGCGCTGCAATCAAGAGCTATTTCACTAACTACGTAAACTTTCAAGGTCGCGCTCGACGCAGCGAATTTTGGTTTGCATTTCTATTTACCACTTTGGTGAGCACTGCCATCGGCATAGTGGCTCCCGGGGAAATCCAACACTTTGATGGATTTGAAATTCGTCAATCATCGGCGCTTGCCAATCTCTGGTCGCTTGCCACGCTATTGCCAACTCTGGCAATTACCTGGCGTCGCCTGCACGATGTAAATAAATCGGGTGGCTGGTTCTTCTTTATCTTCTTGCCAATCGTTGGCTGGATTTTGCTCTTGATTCAATTGGTAAAAGACAGCGACTCAGCCGCTAACCGATTTGGCGAGCCAGTTAAATAACCGGCACACTTAAGGTTATGAATTCAACCCCAACTATGGCCGAGTGGCTAGTGGCCAATGGTAACCAGGCCTTTGAAGTTGTTGGCGTGCTTGCCTTTGCACTCTCGGGTTTGATTGAGGCAGCCCGCAAGAAGCTCGATTTAGTCGGCATGGCCATGGTCACTGCGCTAGCCGCGTTCGGCGGTGGCACCCTGCGTGACCTTTTGCTCAATCGCAGACCATTCTTTTGGGTAGAAAATGAATTTTGGCTATGGGTGATTCTTGGCCTTTGTGCACTAGCGCTCTTCTTTATGCGAGCCCGCCACATTGAATTGACCGAGCGAGCTACTCAGTGGCCTGACGCCATCGGCCTTGGAATTTTTGCGGCGGGTGGCACACAGATTGCACTTGATGCAAACATGTCGCCGCTGATTGCGGTCTTAATGGGTGTCATTACCGCTGTGTTCGGTGGGGTGTTGCGTGACGTAGTTGTAAATGAGATTCCACGAGCGTTCAACGACCACCAACCCTATGCGGTGGTGGCGTTCGCCGGGGGATGGGCGGTGGTTGCCGCTAACGCGATGCACTGGCCGTCATTCTGGGCAGTTGGTATCGGCAGTCTGGTGATTGTTTCGGTTCGCCTGATGGCCATGATCTTTGGATGGCGTCTGCCAACCTGGCGCGTCTAGCGCAAAAAGTGACTAAGCCGATTCTGCGACATCGGCGCATGGCGCCAGCTGTGCAACGCGCTGCGGAGTCACACCTAGCAAGACTGCAATGTCGCGCATGGTCAATCCGCGGTCTCTCATGCGGCCAACTACATCGCGAATTTCAGCCGAAGCCTCTTCTTGCAGCCGAGTTGCGTCGGCCATCTTCTGCTGGGCCGCCTCGATATCGCAAATGATGCCGGGCATTACAGCTTCGACCTTCACCACAATGTCGCACTTGGATTCACCAGTGATGTTTTCGGCAAGTGCCTTTATTTGCTCAGTCGCCTTATCAAGGCGTTTGGCCGTAGTGCGAAAGTTGTCTAGTTCAGGAACGGCAATCAGCCATCCGTCATCTTGGCGCTCACATAGGGCTTTGATCTCCACGGTGGCTCCTTTCTAAACTTTCGTTAAATTTTACGACTTTTTGTCAAGGGCTACTTGACTAAATAAGTAAACCCATGCTTTACTAACAACTGTAAATCCGATTTCTCGGAAACTCAAGACTATTTATAAAGGAACTTCATGAACATCGTTATCGCAATCGCCGCCCTAGCGGTTTCAGCATTCAGCGCTTTTGGCTTCTGGAAGGCTGGCTCATTCAAGTCAAAGGCTTCAAAGGAAGTTCTTGTTGGCGCAGGTATGGGCTGGGTCGAGAAGACCCCTATGGGCACAGTCCGTCTAATCGCATGGCTAGAAATCCTTGGCGCTATTGGCGTTGTTCTAGCCCCAATTGGTGCATGGCTGACCGCAGGTGATTTCGCAGTGGCTTCAAAGTGGATTGGTGTTGCAGCCGCTGCTGGCCTTGCTTTGACCATGGTTGTTGCATTCATCATGCACGCTGCACGTGGCGAGTCTAAGTACACCTGGAAGATGAACACCCAGCTATTCCTAGTTGCCGTTGTTGCTGGTGTGCTTCAGGCATTTGTGACATTGCCACTGCTTGGCTAAGGTCTAAAGTTTCTCAAACCCGGCCCTGTTTGCTGCTCGATTTAGAGTTGCCAGCAGGGCCGGTGCCGTTACCAAGATCAGCACGCTGGTTGTCACAGCGCGACCGAGGTCCCAAATTAAACCGCCGGTCAAAAGTTCGTAACTAATAAATCTCAGGATGTTGCCACCAATGCCATCGCCGGCGGCGTAGGAAACCGAACTTCCGGTACCGGCTAAAAACGGCCAATTCCACATCGTCATTAATCCGCCGTAGATAAAACTGGCTAGCACCGCATAGGTGACTAGCAACGCTGACTGCACACCTCGGCGACTGACTTTCGGAAGCAAGCCCGCCCCTAAACCGATTAGGCCTGCAGCCATCATCTGGAATGGTAACCAAGGGCCAACGCCTCCACTCAATAACGCACTTACCAATAGCGAAGTTGTGCCGAGCAGAAAACCGAATGCACTGCCAAAAACATATGCGCTGATGATGATTATGAAGAATGCGGTTTCAACTCCAGCTGTGCCGGCACCAAGCATGCGCACTACGGCGTTGAGGGCAGTAAGGACTCCAAGAATTGCGAGCTGTCGGGAGTCAATTCCACCGGTAGCAAATTCCACCAGGATCAGAATCAAAATCAAAGGCATCAGCAAGATAAAAGCCGATTGTGCAACCGCTGCCTCATTGGCTGCTTCGCTTGCAATTAGCAGCGGCCAGGTGAACATCAAAAGTGAAATGCAACCGGCGATGGCAATAATGATTTTTGAAAGCGGCGAAGTTTTCATTGACTCACCACCTGCGCAACCGTTAGCAACCCAGGTTGATTGCAGATCTGAGCTACTTGAGTCGCAAATTCCGATTCGGCTGCAAGAGCGATTTCGGTCTTGCCGTTGAAAATAACTTCACCATTTGAAAGTTGCAGCACTTCATCGGCTACCAGTGCAACAAATTCAACGTCGTGCGAAGCCAGCAAAATGCATTTGCCCATTTGCCGAAGTGCAATTAGTTGTTCGGCAAGTTGTTGTTTGGCTGCGTAGTCCAAACCGCGGGTGGGTTCATCCAAGAGCAAAATTCTTGCGCCCTTCACTAACTGAATAGACAGAACCAGGGCAAGTTGTTGACCAGAAGATAAATCTCGCGGATGAATTGACGGGTCAATGCGGCCAGCGAGTTTTTCAAATAGCGATGCAGTGGTTGCCGGTGCAACCTCAGCAAATCGATCTGACTCTTGAAGTTCTTGGGCCAGTGAATTCAAAAATAAAAGGTCAGATGCTTTTTGCGGCACCATCGCCACCACCGAAAGTCGCTCATCCGGCGACATGCTGGAGCATTCCCCCCAAGGCGTAAGCGCAGAGCCGCTGCTGCGGGGCCCCGAGCCTTGAATTGCCCAGAGCAGACTAGTTTTTCCAGAACCATTAGGCCCCATGATGGCAGTTATCTGACCTTGTAAGAATTTGGCATTCAGCCGTTTTAGCGCAATCGACTGTTGGTAAGCAACCGAAAGATCTTTTACCTTGAGAGACCATTCACGGTTTGATGAAGGCGCGTTTGGCAATCGTGGACGTTGGTCAATGTGCCGGCCCGCAATCGCGGCAATTGCCGATGCTGTGCTGGTGGCTAGGGGAGTCAACTTCAACTTTTGGCTTAGTTCGATCACCGGGGGCACCATGCGATAGTCGTTGAACTGAGCCTCGGCTGCGCCCTTTGTGACCGAGCCATCACCGTGCACCACAATTACCGAGTCAACTTGATCGACTACGCGTTCGATTCTGTGTTCAGCCAGCAAAACCGTGATGCCGTGATTGGTCGAAAGTTTCTTTAGGGTTTGAATAATTGCTTGCGCGGCTTGCGGGTCAAGTGCCGAGGTCGGCTCATCGAGAAGCAAAACTTTTTGCCCGGCGGCAAGCGCTGCGGCAATGGCCACTCGTTGTTGTTGGCCCCCGGATAAAAACCCGAGTGGTTCATGCATAAGGCTTTCAATGCCAAGCAGTTGAGAAATCTCGCTAATGCGTTTCATCATCAACTCGGGCGCAACCCCAAGTTGCTCAAGACCGTAGGCAAGTTCATCGATCACGGTGTCAGCTACGAATGCAGATTCTGGTTGTTGATTGACGAAGCCAATGCGATCGGCCAATTCATGCGGCAAAACCTTGGCGATTTCTGTGCCATCTAGTTCGATGCTGCCTTTGAATTTGCCACCGGTGAAATGTGGTGCAAGGCCGTTAATCACTTTTAGCAGCGTTGATTTGCCTGAACCTGTAGGGCCGCATACCAAAACAAATTCGCCGGTATCAATTTGCATATTCACTCGGTTGAGATTGGCCGAGTCGCTGGATTTGTAACTAAATGTGACATCACTGAGTTTTATCAAGGCAACCACCACTTCATGATTGCCGAAAAAATAATTAGGCCGCTGGTTGCAAAAACAATGTAATCCTGCGATTGCATCTTTACTTTTAAAAGTCTTGTTCGGTTGCTCTTGCGTGAAGTAATTCGCACAGCCAATCCAGCCATCAAAACAGATAGCACGCCGAGCGCTAACGCCTGCAGTTGCAATTTTCCGTTTGATAAAAATAGATAAATTGCCGAGGTTGTTGCCAATAGCGAGCCAAGACTCATAATTCGAGCTAACGATTGTTCGAGCCTGTTGATATTGCCCCGGCGACCAAAACCGCGCGCATCCATGCTTGCTGCCAAGGCTAACGAGTGATCAATGGTGTCTTCGAGCACTGGAATAACTGTGCCGGCCAGCGCGCCTAGGCCTTTGCTTCGCCCTCGAAGGCTGCGGGCACGCCTGACTCGTTGAAGGCTTTCAATCAATTGCGGGGCGAGATTAATGGCAACCGAAATTGCACTCGCAATTTCATAAAGCGCGGCTGGGGTTGATTTCAAGAGTTTTCGGGGGTTGGCCAGGGTGTTTGCTAGACCAATGCTCAGAATGATTGACGCCAATCGCAATCCATCGGTGATTGCAGCAAGCAGCGCAGTGCCAGAGACGTTGCCAAGCAGGGCTATAGGGGCGCCGAGTCCAAGATTTATTTCAATGGCCGGGAGTGCTAGAACCGTTTGGTCTGAAGGTGCCGAATAGTTGAACACGATGCGAAAGGCCACTCTCGTTGCCAAAATAAATAGCGATAGTCCCAGATAAAACTTGAGCGATTGTGACCATGGCGCTGGTTCACGCGCAATCAAAATAAGGCTCAAGCAAACAGCGATTATCAAGCAGAGAACTAAAGGGTTGCTGGTCATTCCGCTGGCAATCGCCAGGCTTATGCCCAGCACCCACCAGGTTGCCGGTTCAAATTGCGATGCCTTAAGCGCAGCCACGAGGTTTCGGCTCAAATCTTGGCAGCACATCATTGGCGCTTTGGTTAGGTTCTACCCAGACCCACGCTTCATAACCTCCACAGATAACACTGTGACCGGCAGCACCAATTGGGCTAAGCAACCAACCTGAACCAAGTTCTGGATTAGTCACAAAGTAGGCCCAGTTGCCTTCTGCATAGGTGGGGGTGTCTTTGCAATCTTGAGCTGCAGCAGTCGGCCAACCTTCTATGCGGCAAACGAAAGCCTGTGGGTTATCGGCAGTGCCTTCAACTGTCAGTGCCGCAGTTTCGAACAACTGCCAACTTTTTGCACCTAGTGCAACCTTCAAGTCTTTGCGCACTATTACATCTCGGTCTGAGTTCTTGCCAAAGTCAATTACCAGAGTCACGTAATTGGCATCGTAAGAGTTGGCAACCGCAGCGGGGGATTGCGATGGTGAACCTGCGGAAAGCGTGCAGCCGCTTAATCCGAGGGCTATTGAAGCCACGAGTGCAACGCACGCTGTCCGCAGGTTCTTGCGCATTAGTTTTTCTTAATTAGATCTAGGTAGCTCAAGCCAATCAGCGCAACATATCCCTGTGCGGTGGAGTAAACATCGCCTAGGCCTGCCGACCATGAAGTTACAAACCCACCGGTTGGCGCTAGTTGGGTTTTTAGCCAGTCAGAGTAAGCGGTGATTTTTGCACCTGCGGCTTTTAGACCCATCGCGGCATAACCGGTCGAGTTTATAGAGGCCTCACCGTAGGCGTCCCAGTGATTGTTTGATACGTCGGTGGCCCGCAAGTAGGCAACTGCTTTCTTGCTAGCAGCCGCACGAAGCGCATCTTGGTCTTTGCTGCCGAAGGTTTTATAAAGCGATATCGCCTGAAGTGCCAGGCCAGTGGCATCTGCCGAGCTTTCAGCACCTCCGCTGCCAAAACCACCGTCGGTGTGCTGCTGCGTAATCAAGTTCAAAACAACCTTGTTTGCAAGAGATTTTTCGTCGTACGCGTTTAGCCCGAGCGATGCCCAAGCGTAATCAATCGATCCGCTTGCAACGCCGGTAATTTCGCCCGAGCTGACGTTGATTAGCGCCTTGAGCTTTTTGAACACCATTGCACGCACCGTGTTGTTAGGCACGTCAAGCACTTCGCTGGTGAACAAAAACAGGCCGGCTCGACCAACCTTAAGCGTGCCATCGGCGTTAGTTAGAAAACCAGGAGCTGCTTTGTTGCCAATTGCGTTTAGTGAAGAACTCAAAACGTTTTTTACTGCGGGCAATTGCTTGGTAAGCGAGCGGCCGCCAGCTTTGAGTTGAATCATTGACTCCAGAGTGACACCCCACTCTGTCTTGCCATACAGGTCAACTTTTTTGCCGTCTGTGCCAAAGGCACTTGCCAAGAAAGTAACTGTCTCTGGATATTTTGTTTCCGCTGCTTGTGATGCAAGCGGGATGGCTAGTGCCAGTGATGTGATTGCTGTGATTGCTGCGAATTTGCGCAACCCAGATTTAGCTTCGAACATTCGAAACCTTTCGCTTGATGCGATCTGAGTGCGAAGACGAAAGGTTGAAAACCATTCGACTCCGACCGTAGACCTCGACGGTAAATATGGAGTCAATTGTTTTTCGCAGGCATTCCGACTGTTGAAATTAATTTCAAATCACGGTTGCGGGTCAGCGCCAGATTCTCACTGGCTTCCCCTGCTCAAAACAAAAGCTATTGCCTCACGGCAACTCGATAAATCTAGCAGTGAAAAGTTAGGGCAGTTGAAGCGACTTGCCAACCAAAGCGAAGCCCACAAAGCTCACAGCATCCAAAATGAAATGGGCCACAACCAGCGGCATTACTCGACCCCAGCGTCGATAGGCCCAGCCAAAAACTAGCCCCATGGCGAAATTGCCAATGAACCCGCCGAAGCCTTGGTAAAGGTGATAACTTGCTCGAATCAGCGCCGAGGTGAGCAATTGGCCACGCGCACCGAAACCCAATTTTGCAAGCCGATCAAACAGGTATGCGACCACAATCACTTCTTCAAGCAACGCGGCACGAACCGCGGCCAGCAAGAGCACCGGAACCGCCCACCAATAGTTTGGCAACTCTGCCGGCACTACCTTCGATGACCATCCGAGGAGTCTTGCAACCAGATAAAGCCCAAGCCCAGGGATGCCAATTGCGGCTGACAACACAAAACCTCGCCAGGCACTTGAACCGAAGCGGTCAAAGTTCAGACCAATTCGAGCCAGCGGATTGCGGTCAGATTGCCATAGAAAAAACAGCGCCAGTGCCACGGGAGCAAGGCCAAAACCAATCGATAAAAGTTGATAGGTGAGGTCGAGCCACTCGCGAGTGGCCATTGACTGGTTCAAAGAGGTGACCTGCCCGGCTAACCCGGTCGACGATGTGAGTTTGGCGATGAGCGAAACAATTGAATAAACCGCGGATGCGCCCAGGCTCAAGGCAAAGACGATTGCAAGTTCCGCGATTAGTGGCTTACGGGCGGTCATCAATCGAGCATTCTGCAGTGCCGCCGGGCAAACGATGGCGGTTCTTAGCGACCCAGGCATAAACCAAAGCCGAAATTGGTGAATAGAAGGTGATTAACGACCCCAAAAGCCGCCAGCCATAGCTTGGCTGCTGGCTCAGAATCCAGGCCGCAGCTCGGTGCCCGCCAAGGCGAGTTTCGCCATCGACTAGCCAAATCTGCTCGCGAACCTGGGCCTCGGTCAAACCGTAATCCGTGGGGTTAATTTTTTGAAAGGCCACATAACGACTAAACCAAGGCAAGTGATCGATGCCCCAGCGCAGCGATTGCCGGCAAAAAGCGCAATCACCGTCATAAATAAGGGTCGCGGACTCGTTCACGGTTCTAGGCTAACCCCGTTTGGGCCGTTAGACTTATAGCGCAGGGGCCTCAAAGATGCAGTTCTGCACCCCCTAATTTCAATAAATGCGCCAGTGAAAAAATCTCGCGCGCTCAAAAGAGGATGTTCTTATGGCTCAGGCCACCAGAGATGATTTGCGTAACGTAGCGATTGTTGCCCACGTAGACCACGGTAAAACCACACTTGTCGACGCAATGCTTCGTCAGACCGGTTCGTTCAGCGATCACGCCAACGTAGGCGAGCGCGTAATGGACTCGGGTGACCTAGAGCGCGAAAAGGGAATCACCATTCTTGCCAAGAACACTGCGATTGCCTATAAGGGCGAGCACTCTGGCGGCAAAGAAATTACCATCAACGTGATTGACACCCCAGGCCACGCCGACTTTGGTGGCGAAGTTGAGCGCGGACTTTCCATGGTTGACGGCGTTGTGCTTTTGGTCGACGCATCTGAGGGCCCGTTGCCGCAGACCCGTTTCGTTTTGCGCAAAGCGCTAGAGGCCAAGTTGCCAGTTATTTTGTTGGTCAACAAGACAGACCGCGCCGACGCTCGCATTGACGAAGTTGTAGAAGAGACTCACGACTTGCTTCTTGGTTTGGCTTCTGACCTTCACGATGATGTTCCTGATCTAGACATCGACGGAATTCTTGAATTGCCAATCATTTATGCATCAGGTCGTGCGGGCATCGCGTCGCTAGTTAAGCCTGCCGACGGAACTTTGCCTGAGGGTGAAAACCTTGAGCCACTGTTTGGCGCAATCATGAAATACATTCCTGCGCCAACCTTTGACGATGAAGCACCTTTGCAGGCGCACGTAACCAACCTTGACGCATCACCGTTCTTGGGTCGTCTTGCATTGCTTCGCATTTTCAACGGCAAACTAAAGAAGGGTCAGCAGGTTGCTTGGGTTCGTCAAGATGGCACAACTCAAAATGTAAAAATCACTGAACTTCTAAAGACCAAGGCTCTCGAGCGATTCCCAACCGAAGAAGCCAACCCGGGCGACATTGTTGCGGTTGCCGGAATTGAAGACATCACCATTGGTGAGACCCTTGCCGACCCTAACGACGTGCGACCTCTGCCGATGATTAAGGTTGATGACCCTGCGATTTCGATGACCATCGGTATCAACACTTCACCGATGGCTGGTCGCGTAAAAGGTGCAAAGGTAACTGCACGTTTGGTTAAAGACCGTCTCGACAAAGAGCTAATCGGTAACGTGTCGATCAAGGTTCTGCCTACCGAGCGCCCAGACGCATGGGAAGTTCAGGGCCGTGGTGAGCTTGCTCTTGCAATCTTGGTTGAGCAGATGCGCCGCGAAGGTTATGAGCTAACCGTTGGTAAGCCACAGGTAGTTACCAAGCGCGTTGATGGCAAGCTGCACGAGCCATACGAAGACCTAACCATCGATGTTCCTGAAGAGTTCCTAGGTGCAATGACACAGTTGCTTGCCGCTCGCAAGGGCCAGATGAAGAACATGGTTGCAAACGCAACCGGTTGGACTCGCATGGAGTTCCGCGTGCCTAGCCGTGGCCTGATTGGTTTCCGCACCGAGTTTCTAACTCAGACCAAGGGAACCGGTATTGCCAACGCAATTTCTGCAGGCTACGACGTTTGGGCTGGCGAAATTACCACTCGCAACAACGGTTCTTTGATTGCCGACCGTGCCGGTGTTGTAACTCCGTTCGCCATGATTGGTTTGCAAGAGCGCGGTTCATTCTTTGTTCAGCCGACCAGCGAGGTTTACGCGGGCATGGTTATCGGCGAGAACTCACGCGCTGACGACATGGAAGTAAACATCACAAAAGAGAAGAAGCTCACCAACATGCGTGCAGCATCTTCAGATGAATTCCAATCACTTACCCCACCGCGCACCTTGTCTCTTGAAGAGTGCCTCGAATTCGCTCGTGAAGATGAGTGTGTAGAAGTTACTCCTGAGGCAACTCGCATTCGCAAGGTTGAGCTTGACCCTAACGTGCGTGCTCGTTTGGCATCTCAGCGCAAGAATGCTAGCGACCCAAACAAATAGTCTCTAAACAAAAAATCCCTGCCGAATAAATCGGCAGGGATTTTCTTTGACTGAATTAAGCTGCAACCTTCTTTGGGCTTTTCGAGCGGTTCCAGAAGATGATTGCGGTTGGCACAAAGTAAAGCGCCCACAGCAAAGTTTCAAGCTGGCTCGGGGCAGCTCTGAAGCTGATTGTGCCTCGCAGAATTGTGTCGAGCACACCGCCCTTTACAACCACATTGCTTACGTCATAAGTGGTTGCTGTGAGGAATGGCAACAGGCCAATTTCTTGAAACTCGTGCACGCCGTAGGCCAAGATGCCGGCCGCTACGATAACCAAAAATGCTCCGGTGTAGCGGAAGAAAACGCTGAGGTTTAGTTTCACGGCACCTCGGTAGATGAAGTAGCCAAGCACGGCTGCTGCCGGCAATCCCAAGATGGCGCCCAACACCGGATTAGTGTCTGTGCCAGTCGACCGAGCTGCCGTCCAAATGAAAACTGAAGTCTCTGCGCCTTCACGAATCACTGCAAAAAAGGCAACTGCCGCCAGTCCAACTGCTGAACCTTCTTTTACCTTGTCGATTCGGCCACGTAGTTCGCCACCCAGGTTCTTGCTTTGCTTGGCCATCCAAAAGATCATCCAGGTGACAAATACCACGGCAATAATCGACGCCGAGCCAGCAATGATTTCGTTGGTGCCCTCTGGCACTTCTTCAACTACATAGGTCAAGAAGAGGCCGATGCCGATTGACACGGCGATGGCCGAGAAAACACCAATCCAAAGAGCACGAATGCCTTTGTGCTGGTTAAGTTTTACGAGGTATGCGACCAAGATGCCCACAATGAGTGCGGCTTCAAGACCTTCGCGCAGACCGATTAGGAAGTTAGCTAGCAATTGAGATTAAACCTTTCAGGGGATTACTTAGGTAACACTAAGTTAGGCAACCCTAACTTCGCAAGGTTTATTTCAAATAACCTAAAGTGTTTGTATGGCCAAGCCTCAATTCAACCCAAAACGACTTTTGATCGTTCACGCTCACCCCGACGACGAGAGCCTTTACACCGGCCACATAATTGCCGATCGCATCGCGGCCAAGGCCGAGGTGATGGTGCTCACGCTCACTAGAGGCGAGCGCGGCAAGGTGAAACTCGAGGAACTTAAGCCACTTGAAGGCAACTTGGCGGCGATGGGCGCTTTTCGTCGCACCGAACTGATTGAAGCGCTAAAGGCATTTGGGCCGGTTAAGCATGCTTTTGCCGGCACCCGTGCCTATCTTGACTCAGGAATGAGAATCAACACCTTTGGCAAACCAATCAAGCCTAAAAACTTGGATGAGCTGGCGCTGTCGGCAGCATCGAACTCGGTAATTGCCGATGACGTGGTCAAGGCAATTTTGGAATTCAAGCCAGATGCGGTGTTGACCTACAACCGACGCGGTGGATTTGGGCACCCTGACCACAAGAAGGCTTATGAAGCTTCGGCCATGGCTGTGCGTGAAGTGGGGCGCCGCACTAAGCACGCACCAAAGTTTTGGGTGATTGCCGAACCGCGCGAAAAATTCGATGTTGAAATTGGTGACGCAAAAACCGCGGTCATAAAAAAGGCCGCGCTCGAGGCGCACGCCAGCCAGGTTGCGGTCGGTGCCGAAACCTACTCTGTGGTGCCTGGCAAAGAAGTTCGTTATGACCGTCCAGAGCGCGTGCGATTGGCACAGCCAAGTTCGATTGCTCAGCTAAAACCTTTCTTCACTTTCTTTTGGGCTCTGCCGCTGGGTGTGATTTTTGGTCTATTTGGCACTTTGATTCACCTTGTGCGCGCGAACGATGATGCAGCAACTCCGATTGGCCTGATTGTTGCTTTGGCCATGACTGGCTCGGCTGCACTTGCACTGCGTTTGCTTCGCGGCAGCCGCGGAGCCCTTTATGTTTTTAGCGGTGCGCTGACCGCCACCGTTTTTTGGATGGCCCAACGTCAAATCGGCGGGGAAGTCTTTTTGCCAAATGAGTTGCTCAGCAACATCTGGGCTTACGGTTCTATCGGCGTCTGTGCCCTGGTCATTATTTTTCCAAAGATTCAGGCTGGCGCGTGGCGCCGCAGTTCCCGCGGTCACCGTTAATATAGAGACCAGTAATCGAGAGGGTTCAAAGTGACTTACGTAATCGCACTTCCGTGTGTAGATGTCAAAGACAAGGCTTGCATCGAAGAATGCCCGGTTGACTGCATCTATGAGAGCGACCGCATGCTTTACATCCACCCGGATGAGTGTGTGGACTGTGGCGCTTGTGAGCCAGTGTGCCCAGTTGAAGCGATTTACTACGAAGACGACCTACCTGCACAGTGGTCTGATTACTACAAGGCCAATGTCGAATTCTTCAACGAGGTTGGTTCTCCTGGCGGCGCTGCCAAGGTTGGCGTTATCCCTGGTGACCACCCTGTAGTTACTGCACTTCCTCCTCAGGCATAGTCGCGCGTGTTTGATCGCCTGCCGGAGTATCCGTGGGAGCAGCTCAAGCCATATGCGGCTAAAGCTGCAAAACACGCCGGTGGTGCGGTAGACCTTTCGGTAGGTTCACCTGTTGACCCAACGCCATCAATAATTCAAGACGCGCTCAATGCGTCGTCAAATGCCCCCGGATATCCATCTACCGGTGGTTCGATCGAATTTAAAAATGCAGTCGTCGAATGGTTTGCTCGACGCCGCGGTGTGTTGGGTTTAACTGCAGATCAAGTTATGCCAACTATCGGTTCGAAAGAACTGATTTCATGGTTGCCGTTGATGATGGGTCTTGGCCCGGGCGATGTAGTTGTGCAACCTAAAGTTGCCTACACCGCTTACATTGTTGGTGCCGCTCTTTGCGGTGCCGAAATTGTGTCTGAAGACGACCCGGCAAAGTGGCCTTCAAACGCAAAATTAATTTGGATCAACTCACCTGGCAACCCTGACGGTCGCGTGCTTGATGTGGCAGAGATGAAAGCGGCGGTTGATCGCGCGCGCGAACTGGGCGCTCTGCTGGCAAGCGATGAATGCTACGCCGAACTTGGTTGGGGTGATTGGTCAGACAAGTTAATTCCAAGCGTGCTCGACCCACGGGTTTGCTCAGGATCTCACGAGGGAATCCTCGCGGTTTATTCACTAAGCAAGCAATCGAACCTTGCCGGTTATCGCGCAGCTTTTGCAGTGGGCGAGGCGTCGCTGATTAAGGGTCTAGTGAATCTGCGCATGCACAGTGGTCTTAACACTCCAGCACCGGTTCAGCGCGCCATGGTTGTGGCTCTTGGCGACTACGAACATGTGGCGATTGCAAAAGAGATTTATCGCGAACGCCGTGAGGTTTTGTTGGCTGCGATTCGTGAGTATGGATTTGATCTGGCAGATAGCGAAGCTGGCCTTTACCTGTGGGCAACCCTGGGCGAAGACTGCTGGAAAACTGTGGACCGCATGGCAGATTTGGGAATTGTTGTTGTGCCGGGAACCTTCTATGGTGAACATGCAACCGACTTTGTTAGGTTTTCGATTACTGCCACGGATGACAAAATCGCTGAGGCGGCAAGTCGCCTTCGCGATGCCATAGGCTTATCCAAGGCCTAATCGGGCATTAAAACAGCACTAGGAGCTTCGATGACCTCGAGCGAAAAAGTTTCACTCACCTATGGCGACATAACCGCCGAGTTTCCAGTAATTTCAGCCGTAGATGGCCACGACGCAGTAGACATCTCGAAGCTAACCGCAACCACCGGGCTTACCGCTTTTGACCCTGGATTCGTTAACACAGCAGCAACCAAATCTGCGATCACATTCATCGATGGCGACAAAGGAATCTTGCGTCACCGCGGCTATCCAATCGAGCAGCTCGCTGGCCACAAGGGTTTTCTTGAAACTGCCTGGTTGTTGATTTATGGCGAGTTGCCATCTGCTGATCAGTTAAAAACTTTTGAAGATGAGATTCGCGAGCACACGCTGATCAACGAGTCGCTCAAAAACCTTTTTGAGGCGATGCCGCAGAATGCACACCCGATGGCAGTTCTTGCCGCTGGCGTTTCTGCGCTTTCAACTTTCTACCAAGACTCACTCGATACGCACGATGCTGCACAGGTAGAGCTATCAACTATTCGCTTGTTGGCAAAGTTGCCAGTTCTGGCCGCGTATGCACACAAGAACAGCTTGGGCCAGGCATTGCTATACCCAGACAACTCACTGTCATACGTTGAAAATTTCCTGCACCTAAACTTTGGCAACATGGCAGCCCCTTACGAGCAAAATCCAATTGTGACCAAGGCCATGGAAACACTTCTTGTTTTGCACGCTGACCACGAGCAGAACTGTTCAACTTCAACCGTTCGTTTGGTTGGTTCAAGCCAAGCAAACTTGTTTGCCTCAATCTCATCGGGCATCAATGCTCTATTTGGTCCGCTGCACGGTGGCGCAAACGAAGCAGTTTTGCAAATGCTTCAAGAAATTCACGACTCGGGCCAGACTGTTCAGCAATTTGTCGAAAAGGTTAAAAACAAAGAAGCTGGCATTCGACTAATGGGCTTCGGTCACCGGGTTTACAAAAACACCGACCCACGTGCGCGCATCGTGAAGGCAACCGCAGATCAGGTGCTCACCGAGTTGGGCGTTAAAGACCCATTGCTCGACATTGCCAAAGAGCTTGAGGCAGCTGCGCTTGCGGATCCATATTTCCAAGAGCGTCGCTTGTACCCAAACGTTGACTTCTACACAGGCGTTATTTACAAAGCACTTGGATTCCCGCCACACATGTTTACTGCCCTATTTGCAGTTGGACGACTGCCGGGGTGGATTGCACACTGGCGTGAAATGAATGCCGACATCGCGACCAAGATTGGTCGCCCACAGCAGATTTACATTGGCAAGCCTGAGCGTTCGCTTTAGCAAAAAATCCCTCCGAGATTCGGAGGGATTTTTTTTTACTTCTTGATTAGCCAGTAAATGACTGTGTCGCCATATGACTTTTCTTCATCAAGTTCATAGCCCTCTGGCAGTTGGGGCATTGGGCTGCGACTCGAACGTTCAACCATCACGATTGCGTCATTCGAAAGTCGCGGCAAAAGTGCAGTTAGGTTTTCGGTGACTTCTTCGTTTGAAATTTCGTAAGGTGGGTCAATGAAGACCAAGTCATATTCAAGCGAGTCTTCGCCAAGAAATTTTGAAACGGCTTTGTTGGCAACTTTAGTCACCTGGTCAAAGAAGCCTTCTTTTTCCATAGCTTTCTGAATCATCTGACAGTTTTTGACACAAACCGCAGCCGCCTTGCCATCGCGCTCAACCAACATCGCATAGATAGCACCTCGGCTAATCGCTTCAAGCGCTAAGGCGCCGGTGCCGGCATAAAGATCAAGCACACGCAAACCATCTACGTGATTGCGCGATGAGAGTCGATTAAAAATCGATTCGCGCACGCGGTCGCTGGTGGGCCGGGTGGCCTTTGCTGGGCTGGTTAGCTGTCTTGAGCCGGCGATGCCGCTAATGATTCTTGTCATAACCCGCCAAGCCTACCGCTGACCGCATTGCTGGGTAGGCGAAGATAGAGGCATGCTGCTTTCGCAAGAACCACTTGACCGCGTGCTGGGTGACCGCACCGCTAAGTCGTTTGCAAGGCACCTTGGATTACTGACCGTTGCCGACCTGCTCACTCACTATCCAAGGCGATATTCAACCCGAGGGGAACTTACCCCAATCAGTGAATTGCCGATCGGTGAGACTGCAACTGTCGTTGCAGACATCGTGGATGTTTCAGAGCGTCGCATGAAAGGTCGCGCTGGCAGCATTCTTGAGGTTCGCATCACAGATGGCCACGGCTTTATGAGTTTGACGTTCTTCAATCAGGCTTGGCGTCAAAAAGAATTGCGCGTTGGTGCCCGAGGATTATTCGCCGGAAAAATTGGCAGCTACCTGGGCAAGCTGCAATTGGCGCATCCGGATTATGAGTTGTTTCCCGAAGAGGTTGCCGAGGCTGATGCGAAGCGATGGGCTCAGTTGCCAATCCCGATTTATCCAGCGGCGTCGAGTGTGACGACCTGGGCGATACAACGAGCGATGGCTATTGTGCTGGACACACTTGCAATCGTGAAGGATGAGTTGCCTCAACAGGTAATTGAACGCCACAACTTGCTGAGTGCAAATGATGCGATTCATAAGATTCATCGACCAGAGACTCACGAAGACTGGCATCAAGCAAGACAAACGCTAAAAGTGCACGAAGCGTTTTTGCTTCAAGCCACCTTGCTAAAGCGACGGTTAGAAAATCAGCACGTAATCACTGTTTCGCGAGTAGCCAAGAAAAATGGTGCATTAGCTAAATTTGACAACTCTCTGCCATTTGAATTGACCAACGGTCAAATTGCAGTATCAGAGAAAATCCAACAAGATCTCGAGAAAACGCATCCAATGAATCGCCTGCTTCAAGGCGAAGTGGGTTCGGGTAAAACAATCGTTGCTTTGCGGGCCATGCTTGCGGTTGCCGATGCCGGCGGGCAGTCGGCGCTGCTTGCACCAACCGAGGTGCTTGCCTCACAACACTTTGCGTCGATACGCAAGGTCTTAGGTGAAGAATTGGCCGATGAAATCGGGCTCACTCTGCTGACCGGGCAGTTGAACACGGCAGATCACAAACGTGCTCTGCTTCAATTGGTGAGCGGAAAAGCTCAAATTGTTATTGGAACGCACGCGCTCATTGCAAGCAAAGTTGAGTTTTTTGACCTTGGTCTGATTGTTATTGACGAGCAACACCGATTTGGAGTTGAACAACGCGAAGCATTGCGTCAAAAAGGAAAACAACCGCCACATGTTTTGACCATGACGGCGACACCGATTCCACGCACGCTTGCGGTCACTGTTTTTGGAGATCTCGACGTATCAACCCTTAGTGAACTGCCCAAGGGGCGACAACCGATTAGCACCCACGTGGTGCAGCTGAACCAGCCTTCGTTGGTGGCTCGCACCTGGCAGCGCATTGCCGAGGAAGTTTCAAACGGAAAGCAAGCCTTTGTTGTTTGCCCGCGCATCGATGAAGACGATCCTGGTGAAGAGCTAATCGAATCTGGTGGTGCGGCCGAAGAAGACCAAACCTTCTTGGATGGCACAGATGAAGCCGCTGCGGCATTTGCAAAAAAGCCGCGGCAGCCGCTGGCCTCGGCGTTGGGCATGACTGAGTCGCTAAAGAATGTTGCTGCACTTGAAGGCTTGCGATTTGGCACATTGCACGGACGCATGAGTGCCGATGAAAAAGCAGCGGTGATGGGCAAGTTTCAAAATCGAGAAATCGATGTTTTGGTTTCGACCACCGTGATTGAAGTTGGTGTTGATGTTCCTAACGCAACTGTGATGGTGATTCTTGATGCCGATCGATTTGGGGTTAGCCAGCTGCATCAACTTCGTGGACGCGTTGGCAGAGGCACCGACCCGGGTCTTTGTTTGATGCTGACCACTGCCGAAGAGGGGTCAATCGCGCTTGAACGCTTGAGTGCGGTCTCGAAAACCAACGATGGTTTCGAATTGAGCGAGATTGACCTCGAGTTGCGTCGGGAAGGTGACGTTCTTGGTGATAACCAATCCGGAGGACGCTCGAGCCTAAAGTTGGTGCGTGTTGTTCAAGATGCCAAGTTGATTCATGAATTACGCGGCGACGCCGAGACTTTGTTTACCGAGGATCCAACTTTAGAACGGCACCCGTTGCTGGCCGAGACCCTGCAGCTTCAGGATGAACTTCGCCAGGCCTACCTATCCAAGGGTTAAAGCTGGGGCTGTGCCCAAAACAAACACTGGGCTAACCTTGAAGCATGTCTTCAATTGCCGTGTATCCAGGTTCGTTTGACCCAATCACGCTCGGTCACCTCGATGTGGCTGCTCGGGCGACTGCGGTTTTTGACGAACTGCACATTTTGGTAGTTCACAATCCGGCCAAGCAACCGTTGTTTTCTAGCGAAGAGCGCGTCGAGCTTATCCGCAGCAGCCTGGGCGAATTGGGCATTCATTCGGGTGCAAAAATCACCGTGGATACTCTGGACTCGGGGCTGCTGGTCAACTATTGCAAAATGGTGAGCGCCAGCGCGATTGTTAAAGGTTTTCGAAACAGTTCAGATCTTGACTATGAATTGCCAATGGCTCAGGTCAACCGAGACCTTGCCGGCGTCGAGACCGTTTTTATGGCCTCGGCCCCAGAACATGGCTTGGTATCAAGCAGTCTGGTCAAGCAAGTTGCCGAGCTTGGCGGCGACGTTTCAAAGTATGTATCGCGAGCAGTGGCTCGTGCGTTAGCCTCTTCTTCGGCTAATCGAAAGGGCTAGGCATCATGGCGAACACTGAATATGTAATCTCAGTTCGCGATTTGATGCACAAACCCGGTCAAATGCGCGAATACAAGCTGGATATTGTGACCCCAGAAGATATGGGCGAGGGCATTGCCAAGGTTGCCAAGGGCGTAGAACTGGACCTAGACGTGCGTTTGGAGTCGGTTCACGAGGGTATTTTGGCCACCGGCGAGGTCTTTGTAGACGCCGAAGCCGAGTGCAGCCGGTGCCTTGACCCGCTAACCGTGCCCATTGAGGTAGATTTTCAGGAACTTTTCGCCTATTCTTTAACCAACGAGGATGACTCTGTTGTTGAAGACGAGCAAATCGATCTTGATCAAGTCATCCGTGACGCGGTAGTTCTAAACCTTCCGTTCCACCCACTTTGTTCAGAAGACTGTCTCGGTCTTTGCGCGGAATGCGGTGTGAAGATGGCCGACAATCCGCACCACGTGCACGAAGCCCCGATTGATTCGCGGTGGAGCGCCCTAGAAAGCTTCACGAAAAAGGAAGAGTAGTACCATGCCAGTACCTAAGAGACGCCTCTCACGTTCACGCACACACGCGCGTCGTTCACAGTGGAAGGCCGCTGAAGTTACCCTGGTGAAGACCATCGAGAACGGCAAGACCGTGTACTCAATGCCTCACCGCGCAAAGCTAGTTGAAGACTCAAACGGCAACGCGCTGTTCCTTGAGTACAAGGGCCGCAAGGTCGCAGACGCTTAAGACTTTTTAAAGTCACGCGATGGACGTTCTTTGCACCCGCTTAGGCGTTGACCTCGAGCCTCAGTTGCTCGAACTCGCGTTGACTCACCGCTCATACTCTTATGAGCACGGCAACTTACCCAACAACGAACGCCTCGAATTTCTCGGGGATTCGGTGTTGGGTTTCGTTGTTACAGCCCACATTCACGATTTGCTAACCGAGTTGCCAGAGGGTGAACTCACCAAGGTTAAAAACGCAGTCGTCTCTGCAAGGGCACTTGCATCGATTGCTGGTGATCTGGGCATTGGCGAATTCATGCGCTTGGGCAAGGGTGAAGAGCAAACCGGTGGGCGCACCAAAATGAATTTGTTGGCCGACACCTTCGAAGCCATCCTTGGTGCAATTTATGTTTCAAAGGGTCTCGAAGCGGCACAAAGCTTTGTTGCGCGTTTTGTTTTTCCATTGTTAGAAGACACCGATGCTCTGCGTGAAAACAGTGACCCAAAAACAACTTTGAACGAGCGCCTGCAAGCACTCGGCAAATCAATTGCAAACTATGAGACCACGCACGAGGGGCCAGATCACGACCGTGTGTTTTTCTCAAAGGTATTTGTCGACGGCAAGCAGATTGGTTCTGGCAACGGCCGCACTCGCAAGGGCGCCGAAACCGAAGCTGCCATCGACGCACTCGTAGCGCTCTAGATCATGCCCGAACTTCCTGAGGTCGAAACGGTTCGCGCTGGCCTGGCGCCGGCACTTACCAATGCCAAAGTAACTGCCGTTGACATTCTTGATGTGCGGTCACTAAAGCGTCACGCCGGTGGTGTTGAAGACTTCAAACAGACGTTAATAGGCGCCAGAATATTGGGCGTGGTGCGGCGTGGCAAATTTCTATGGTTGCCGCTAGAAGTAAAAGGTGCAAAACAGCAGTTGGCGCTGGTTGGCCATCTTGGCATGAGTGGGCAAATGTTGTTGCGCAGCCCAGGTGCCGCCGAAGACAAACTAACCCGAGTGATTATTCACGCAAAGAGCGCGAACGGCGAAAAAGTCGAATTTCGATTTATTGATCAACGCATTTTTGGTTCACTTGCCATTGACGAATTGGTGCCGACCCCGGATTCAAAGCCTGGCGGTTTTAGCGCCGGGGTAGGGGTTGGGCAATTTTGGCAAAACCTGATTCCACGGCAGGCCGCGCATATCAACCGTGACCCTCTGGATGAAGATTTTGATGCAGCCCAGGTTCTGGCAAAGTTCAAAAAGAAGAATTCCGGAATCAAGCGAGTTTTGTTAGACCAGCAAACACTCAGCGGCATCGGCAATATCTACGCCGATGAGGCACTGTGGCAAACCAAACTTCACTATGACCAGCCGGCGGCAACGATATCAAAGGCCAAAGCCACCGAATTGCTGACGGCGGTTCAAGACATCCTGGCTAAGGCGGTAGCCCAAGGTGGCACCAGTTTTGACGAGCAATACAAAAACGTCAACGGTGAGAGCGGCTATTTTGCGGTTTGTTTGAACGCGTATGGCATGACTGGCCTGCCCTGCAAGCGTTGTGGGCACCAAATAAAGCGTGAAAACTGGATGAATCGCGGTTCGCACCTTTGCCCGAAGTGTCAAAGGCTCCGTGGCTGATGCGGTATTTTGGTTATTCGTGGCTTTTGCCGCACTAACCAACAATCAGCGAGGGGCGGGGGAATAGCTTGTATCTGAAGAGCCTCACCCTAAAGGGATTCAAATCCTTTGCCCAACCAACCACCTTTGCCTTCGAAAAAGGCGTAACCGCTGTGGTGGGGCCAAATGGTTCGGGTAAATCGAACGTTGTAGATGCGCTCGCCTGGGTAATGGGTGAGCAAGGCGCCAAGAGTCTGCGCGGCGGCAAGATGGAAGACGTCATCTTTGCTGGCACCTCGACTAAGGGCCCATTGGGTCGTGCCGAAGTTATTTTGACCATCGATAACACCGATGGCGCTCTTCCGATTGATTACACCGAAGTCACAATCGCCAGAACACTGTTCCGCAATGGCGGAAGTGAATATGCAATCAACGGCGACCCGTGTCGATTGTTGGATGTTCAGGAACTGCTGAGCGATTCAGGTCTTGGTCGCGAAATGCACGTGATTGTTGGCCAGGGTCAGCTGGACTCTGTTTTGCGTGCAACCCCAGAAGAGCGCCGCGGATTTATTGAAGAAGCCGCTGGAATTTTGAAGCACCGTCGACGCAAAGAAAAAACCGAGCGCAAGCTCGAGGCGATGCAAGCCAACCTCACTCGTTTGAATGACTTGGCCGGCGAAGTTCGCCGTCAGTTGAAGCCGCTTGGTGCACAAGCCGAAGTAGCACGTGAAGCTCAAGGCATTGCTTCGGTTGTTCGTGACGCAAAAGCGCGATTGCTTGCCGCTGACATCTCTGACTTGCACCGAGCACTAGAAGAAACAGCAAAGAGCGAAGCCGATCGCCGCGGAGAGCGCAACATTTTGCAGGAATTGCTTGCAGAAAATACTGCTCGACTTGGCCAGCTTGAAGCGGCACAGGTGTCCACAGACCTAGATCAGGCGCGCAACCTGTCTTATCAATTTGATTCTTTGGCAGAACGTTTGCGTTCATTGCTCTCGATTGCAAACCAGCGCGTGGCATTGCTTGGTTCACAGGCTGAAGTTGCCGGTGCGCAACTTGACCCGGCTGCTCTTGAGACTGAGGCAGAGGCAGCAAGTGCTGCAGCTGTTCAACTTGCAGAGACGGTTGAGAAACTCAAGGTTGCACTTCACGAAGCCGAAGCGGCTCGCGGTGAAGCTCGCGATGTGCTTGAAAAGTTTGACAACCAGGTTGCCGAGCAAAACGCCTTGATCTCAAAGTTCGACTTGGACAAAGCGCGATTGGCTAACGAAGCAGCAGTCGCCGAATCCAAGCTGGCCTCGCTTCGCGATGAAGTAGTTCGTCACCAGAGTGCGCTTGCTGAGGCGCGCGATCGCTTCAATGCCAGCAAGGCCGAATACGACACACTTGAGCAGCAATTGCAGAATCAGCAATCGCCTCAAGACAACGGACTTGAAGCCCGCTACGAAGCCGCTCAAAAAGCTGTCTCTGATGCGCAGGCAAAAATTGAATCTTTGCGTGAAGAAATTCATCAAGGCGAGCGCGAGCGTGATTCACTTTCGGCGAAACGTTCGGCTCTGAATCTAACGCTTGAACAAAAAGACGGTGCCACAGAATTGTCGGCTGCTGGTCTGCGCGGAATCCGTGGTCTCGTTGCAAGTCACATGAAAATTCAAAATGGTTTCGAGACCGCAATTGCAGCGGCTCTTGGCCCATTGGCAGATGCCTTGGTTGCCGATTCGCGTGACGAAGGCCTTGCAGCAATTGAACACCTCAAGAAGAGCGACGGCGGACGCGTTGAGTTGATTGTTGCCGACGTTGATTCAAAGGGCGCTGCGAGCAACCTGCCAAACGTTGCCGGTGCCCGTGCCGCAGCAGAAGTGGTTGAGGCTCCAACTGGAATCTTGGCTTTGTTGAACAACGTTGTGATTGTTGATGACTTAGATGCGGCGCGCGAACTTTATAGCCGAGACAAATCAACTTTGAAATTGGTATTGATCACTCGCGATGGTGACGTGCTCACCGAGTCGGTTATCCGTGGTGGTTCTTCAAACAAGCCTTCGAAGCTTGAGCTTGTTGCCGAGCGAGATGCCGCCGAAAGTCGCTTGGTCGAGGTTAACGATCACATCGAAAAGTCACGCGCCGAATTGGCGCAGGCTCGTGCCACCGAAGACGCGGCTAAGGTTTCGGCAAAAGAAGCCCTGGCTTCACTCAACGAATACGACGCAGTGTTGGCTGGCAACGCCGAGAAACTTGGTCGTCTGCGGGTGCAGGTTGAAGCGGCCCAGGCTGAAGTTGATCGCTTGGCACAGGTTGCGGCAACCGCTGAATTTGCAATTTCCGAAGCAGAGAGGGCACTGGCCGCCGCGGTTGAAGCGCATGATGAATTTGCAGCGCAAGAGCGCCCTGAGTTAGATCTTGCCAACCGCCAAACACTTGCAGACAACCTTGAGCAAGAGCGTCAGCGCGAACTGGACATCCGCATCGAATTAGGTGCTGCGGTCGAGAGATTGCGCGTTGAGAAAGAGCGCGCTCAAGCTTTGCAGTCGCAAATTGCGGAGGCCCGCGAAGCGATTGAAAAAGCAAAGGTTGCCGCGGCAGCGCAACAGCGTCAATTGCAATCTGCTCGTCGAGTTTTGAATGCCTTGCCAAACTTCATGAATGCGGTTGCCGAGAGCGCCTCGCAAGCAAAACTTCGTCTGCACGAATTGGAGTCCGCTCGCGCAAACCAAAACGCTGAGTTGGTAAAGCTTCGTGGCGAAACCGCAGACATTCAAATGAAACTTGCCGGTTTGACTCAAAGTGTTCACGACATGGAGTTGGCGAACCACGAGAAGCGTTTGACCTTGGCAAATTTTGTGTCTCGCGCAAACGATGAACTTGGTTTGGAGCAGTCGATTCTGCTTGAGGAATATGGGCCAGACAAATTGATTCCAGATGAGGAATCAGAAACTGGCAGCAAACCATTTGTGCGTGAAGAACAGCAGAAACGCCTCAAAGATGCAGAGCGCCTGTTTGAAAAGCTTGGCAAAGTAAATCCGCTAGCACTTGAAGAATTTGCGGCACTTGAGCAGCGTCACAAGTTCCTTACTGAACAGTTGGCCGATCTAACCCAAACTCGCAAGGATCTTTTGCAGATCATCGAAGATCTTGATGCAAAGATGCAAACCATTTTTGCTGAAGCTTTTGAAGACACTCGCAAAGCATTTGAAGAAGTCTTCCCAACTCTGTTCCCTGGTGGAACGGGTTCAATCTTCTTGACTAATCCCGAGAGTCTTTTGACCACTGGCCTCGAAGTCACAGTCAAGCCAGCAGGAAAGCGCATTGAGCGCCTGTCGTTGCTCTCGGGCGGTGAGCGTTCGCTAGCAGCCGTTGCATTGATGGTTGCCATTTTCAAGGCGCGCCCTTCTCCGTTCTATGTAATGGATGAGGTTGAAGCTGCGCTTGACGATGCAAACCTTGGCCGCCTGTTGCAGATTTTTGAAGACTTGCGTAGCAACTCGCAGCTGATCATCATTACTCACCAGAAACGCACCATGGAGATTGCCGATGCCCTCTATGGCGTTTCGATGCGCCAGGATGGCGTATCCGCGGTGGTTGGCCAGCGCCTTGTTGAGAAGGAATAGTCATGGGCTTTCTCTTCTGGAAGAAGAAGCGCAAAGATGAACCCGATGCAACGGTTTCAAACGAAGTTGAAATTGCAGAGCAAGAAGTAATTCAGACGCCTGAAACAGTTTTTGTTGCTGAACCGGTTGTAGTTGCTGAACCAGTTGTTGCACCAGAGCCGGTAGTCGAGCAAGCTGAACTTGAAGCAGTCGAATTACCCAAGCGCAGTGCTCGCAAGGGCATTCGTTCGCTATTCTCACGAATCAAATTTGATGCAGCCAATCTCGACGATCTCGAAGACATTTTGATTCAAGCCGACTTTGGAATTGACGCGGCTAGCTCAATCGTTGAAGAAGTAAAAACCGCAGCCAAAAAGCAGGGCGCAAAAACCGAGGCTGACTTGAAAAAGATTTTGTCTGACACAATTTCTGCGAACTTGGAGCATCCGGCAAAGGCACTTAACCTGAGCAACGGAAAACTGCCTTACGTTCTTTTGGTGGTTGGTGTGAATGGTGTTGGCAAGACCACCACCATTGGCAAGCTCGCTAAGTGGATGACCGAAGGCGGCTGGAAAGTTGTAATTGGTGCCGCTGACACGTTTAGAGCTGCGGCGGTTGATCAGGTTGCCACTTGGGCCGAGCGCGCAGGGGCGCAAATCGTAAAACCCAAGATAGAGGGCCAAGACCCTGCTGCGGTCGCATTCGAAGCAGTTGAAGCAGCCATTAAATCTGAAGCGGATATTTTGATTATCGACACCGCGGGTCGCTTGCAAAATAAAAAAGACTTGATGAACGAGCTTGACAAGATTCGTCGAGTCATAGAGAAGCAGGCTGTAATTGCCGAGGTATTGCTGGTGCTTGATGCAACCACGGGTCAAAATGGGTTGACTCAGGCAAAGGCATTCACTGAAGTTGCAAATGTGACCGGGGTAGTGCTCACCAAACTTGACGGCACCGCCAAAGGTGGAATCGTTTACTCAATTCAGCGCGAACTTGGAATACCTGTAAAACTAGTTGGCGTTGGTGAAGGCATTGAAGACTTTGCATTCTTTGATGCGCAAGAATTTGCCAACGGATTAGTTAGCTAAGGAGTAGCGGTTGTTCGGCAATCTTTCTGATCGTCTCGTCGAGACGTTTAAGAATCTGCGCAGCAAAGGCAAACTGAGCCCCGCTGACATTGATGCAACCTTGCGGGAAATTCGCCGCGCGTTGCTAGAGGCCGACGTTGCCCTTGAGGTCGTCAAAAATTTTACCGCCGCCGTTCGAGAGCGTGCACTCAGTGACGAAGTATCCAAAGCACTAAACCCGGCCCAGCAGGTAGTGCAAATTGTTAATGACGAACTCGTTAGCATTTTGGGCGGTCAGCAACGCAAATTAGCCTTTGCCAAGACTGCACCCACAGTGATCATGCTCGCCGGTCTGCAGGGTTCGGGTAAAACTACGCTTGCCGGAAAACTAGCCAAGTGGCTCAAGGATCAAGGCCAAACACCAATTTTGGTGGCTGCGGATTTGCAGCGACCGAACGCCGTCAATCAGTTGCAAGTCGTCGGTGAGCGCGTTGGTGTTCCGGTATTTGCTCCTGAGCCTGGCAACGGAGTTGGCAACCCGGTATCCGTGGCAAAAAATTCGATCAAACACGCAAAGCAGAAAATGTTCAGCGTGGTGATTGTTGATACCGCCGGCCGACTGGGCATCGATGAAGAGTTGATGACCCAGGCCAAAGACATTCGCAAGGCAATCGATCCAGATGAAGTGCTTTTTGTAATTGACTCGATGGTTGGTCAAGATGCGGTAAATGTTGCCAAGGCCTTCGAAGAAGGTGTGGGCATCACCGGTGTTGTGCTTACCAAACTTGATGGCGATGCACGTGGCGGTGCTGCACTTTCGGTTGCTTCGGTAACCGGCAAGCCAATCATCTTTGCTTCAAATGGCGAAGCCATGGATGCCTTTGAGCCGTTCTACCCAGATCGCATGGCAAGCCGAATTTTGGACATGGGTGACATTCTCACTCTGATCGAACAGACTCAAAAGCAGTTTGATCAAGAAGAAGCTCGTGCGATGGCCGAGAAGATCGCCAAAGAGACTTTCACCCTTGAAGACTTTTTGGATCAAATGCAACAGCTCAAGAAGATGGGCTCGCTCAAAAGCATGTTGGCAATGATGCCGGGTGCCGGGCAAATGCGTCAGCAGCTGGAAAACTTCGACGAAAAAGAAATTGACCGCACCGAGGCAATCATTCGTTCGATGACGCCGGCCGAGCGACGCCAACCTAAAATCCTGAATGGTTCCCGCCGTGCCCGCATTGCGCGAGGCTCGGGAATGACCGTGACCGACGTCAACTCCTTGGTAAATCGCTTTGAACAGGCAGCCAAAATGATGAAGGGCATGGCCAAAGGCGGCGGTATGCCGCAGATGCCGGGCATGCCAAACCTGCCAGGGATGGGTGGCTTCGGCGGAGGCAAGTCCAAGGGCAAAGACAAGAAGAAGGGTTCCAAGTCAGGAAACCCGGCTAAACGAGCCGCCGAAGAAGCGGCCCGCAACCTTGGCCAAAAGCCGGCAACCAGTGCCGATGGCAGCACGGGCTCATCCTTCGGGCTTTGAAAACAAGCGCTTGACTAGCGCTGACCGCCAATTTCTGGCAGAATAGAGCGGTTGTCGCCGTTTGACCCTCTAACCAAACGATTACGACAACCCCTAGAGCTTTTTCTACCGAGTGTGCCCCCACGCTCACGGTTGAACGTTCGCCTCAATACGAATAATCAGGAGCAATCGTTGGCTGTTAAGATCCGCCTAAAGCGTCACGGAAAAATCCGTGCACCTCACTACCGCATCGTGGTAGCAGACTCTCGCACACACCGTGACGGTCGTGTAATCGAAGAGATCGGTCGCTACATTCCGACCGAAAACCCATCTTTCATCGAAGTTAACTCTGAGCGCGCTCAGTACTGGCTTGGCGTTGGCGCTCAGCCAACCGAGCAGGTCGCTGTTTTGCTAAAGCTAACTGGAGACTTCCAGGCTGCTAAGGGTGACAAGACCGCGAAGAACACCGTTCAGGTTAAGGCCGCAAAG
>JBEGOY010000008.1:0-3145 GCA_041181745.1 Actinomycetota bacterium
AAATGGTGACCAGGTTTGGCCCTACACCAAAGGCTTTTTGCAGTTGTGGGTCAGACCATCCAGGAAGGATCTGGTTGAGAAGTTTGCGTGCCTTAGCCTCGTCGAAATCTTGCACATTCGCAATTGACAACACCAGGGTCAACGGATGCGGTGATCTCAATAACGCGGCGACAGAATCCAAGCCGCCTTCAAACAAGATGCTGCTGAACCCAGCTTTGGAAACTTGGCTATCGAAGTCACTAAAGGCATCAGGTAATGGCTTGGAGCTTGAGAGGAAGATGTTCTCGAAATTCCCTGGTGATGTGACCGCTGGGATGCTTGCTAATGAGCCCTGGTCCCTAGTGATGAACGCAATCGGCGCAAAACGCGAAGCCTTGTATTGCTCGCTGCGCGCAGTCTTGCCGGTCGTGACGATGAGGGATGTCTTTGAGCGCAACGCAATCAGCAATTGCAGGTCAGTTTGATTGCCTACCGTCTTAGATGTTCCATCGCTCCCAACGGTATTGCCGTTCGAATCCACAACCAGACTTGCTAACCAACCCTGCCAATTGGCAAGTTTCTCGGCAAAGAAATTGAATTCCTGACCGGAAGCGGGGGTGAAGGTTTGCACCTATTGCTTCTCGCTTACCTGTCGCTTGATGCGCGCAAGCATTCCGCGCATGCCGCGAATGCGCAGGGGAGACACGGCTTCGGTAAGACCAATTTTGCTTGGGAAGTCGTCATCGAAGGAAAGCACTTCGGCAACCTTGAGCCCATCAATAACAGAGTGCAAAATACTAGCGAAGCCTCTTGTGGTTGGTGCTTCTGCCGGTGCTGTGAAAAACAAGTGCACGATTCCATTGGTCACTTCAACGAAAAGAAAAATCGGCGACTGACATTCTTCAACGCGCTCAAGCAAATCAGGATGATCGGCGTATCGGGGTGGAAGCTCTGGCAGATTCTCACTGAACTCTAAGAGCAAGTTCAAGCGATCTTTCACACCGATAGCCTGAAAATCTGCAATCAGATCAGCGGATGTTTCTGTTGGCATACGTTAGGCAACCTTTGGTGCTGAACCCGGTTCGGTGCCCTTCACAATTGGAACGCCAACAAGGCTGCCCCACTCGGTCCATGAGCCGTCGTAGTTTCGCACATTCTTGAAGCCAAGTAGGTAGTTCAGGGCAAACCAGGTGTGGCTTGAACGTTCACCGATGCGGCAGTAAGCGATAACGTTATCGCCCTCTTTAAGCCCTGCGCCAGTCAAGTAAATGTCTTCAAGTTCAGCACGCGACTTGTATGCACCATCGGTGCCAACTGCTTTCGCCCACGGTACAGACGCGGCAGTCGGAATGTGACCTCCACGTAGTGCACCCTCTTCAGGATACGCAGGCATGTGTGTTCGTTCGCCCGAATACTCTTCTGGTGAGCGCACATCGATAAGTGGATTGCCCCAGTGTTTTAAGACGTCGTCGCGGAAAGCGCGTAGCGTGCTGTCATCGCGCTTGATTACTGGGTAGTCGCCTGGCGTGATTGTGGGTTCGTCTTTGGTTAGTTCGCGCCCCTCGGCAATCCACTTGTCGCGGCCACCGTCAAGCAGGCGAACGTCTGGATGACCGTAAAGTTTGAAAACCCAAAGCGCGTATGAGGCCCACCAGTTGGTTTTGTCGCCATAAATGACCACTGTGGTGTCGCGGTTGATTCCCTTGCTAGAAAGTAATGCAGCGAATGCCTCGTCAGATACATAGTCGCGCAAAACAGGATCGTTTAGATCGGTGTGCCAGTCAATTTTTACGGCACCAGGTATATGGCCGGTTTCGTAAAGCAGAACATCTTCATCAGATTCAACAACAACCAGGCCATCGCGACCCAGATTACCGCTTAGCCAGTCAGTACTTACTAGAACCTCTGGGTGGGCGTATTCGGTGAATTTTGCATTCGGATCAAATTCGATGCTCATTTAGTAGGCGATTCCTTCTGGTGATGTGTGTACCATCAACTAGGTTAACTGAAGAACCCCCTACTTCCAACGGCAAGGTAATAATTGGCAACGAATCACGGTGAATTCGCCTCATTAGTTGCCCTACATCCGCAGGCAAGTGTCAGTCAGTTACTCAATGAGCTAAGGCCGCCTCGTGAATTCCAATCGGCGATTTTTACCAATTACATCCCGCACGCCGAATACCCAAGTCAGGCTGAGGTTCGAGACAAGGCAAAGAACTTTGCGATTGGGAAAGTCCCTAGGAAACTCTTTGCAAAGACTCAAGCACTAGCTACTGGAATCTATTTAGACGGTGGCTTTGGCGTAGGAAAAACTCATTTGCTGGCCGCTATATGGCACGAATTCAAGGGTGCTAAGGCTTTCGGTAGTTTCATCGCGTACACGAGTTTGATCGGTGCGCTTGGTTTCGCCGAGGCGGTTCAAGCGCTATCTAAGTTTCAGTTGATTTGCATCGATGAATTTGAACTCGACGATCCGGGTGACACCATGATGATGTCTCGGCTGCTAAATGAACTAGCGCCGAAGGGTGTTAAGTTCGCGGCCACCAGCAACACGCCACCAAATGCACTTGGTGAAGGTAGGTTTGCCGCGGCTGACTTCCAGCGTGAAATCCATGGAATTGCTGACCAGTTTGAAATGCTTCGAATCGATGGTGAGGATCACCGTCACCGACCAGTTGAAATCGAGGCTATTCAAACTTCACAAGATCAGTTCGATGCGTGGCTGGCGGGATGCGATTCAAAAAACACCGCTGTTGATGGCTTCGATGCCTTGCTCAAGCACCTAAGCACAATTCATCCGTCTAGGTACGGAAGACTTCTTGAATCCATCAATAATTTGGGTCTCACTAAGTGCCACGTTTTAGAGAACCAGGTTGATGCACTGAGATTCGTGGCTTTTGTAGACCGTGCATACGAGGCGCAGATTCGAATTCGGGGCACAGGCCAGCCGTTAACTGCAATTTTCGCGCCAGAATACCTTTCTGGTGGCTATCGGAAGAAGTATTTGCGGGCAGTTTCTAGACTCGGCGCTATGACTGCGTAGCGCTACCTTTTACAAACACGAAACATTTACGGTCCAGAACCGAAACTTTCAAAGGCAAAACTGTATCCAGTAGCCAGAGTCCTCTGGCAACGATTTGTTTTCTTAGAGAGAGGTAAACAAGTG
>JBEGOY010000009.1:0-3094 GCA_041181745.1 Actinomycetota bacterium
GTCACATTCAAGAGTTCGTGGCTGCCGTGGCCGGCAAGATTGATGAAATTGTCGATGCCGAAGCTGTCACCAATTTGAAAAGCCTTAAGCAGCACAACAACAATTGGCAGGGCAACTAAACCCAGCACGCACAAGGCCGTGATTGCCAAAGCCGGCCAGTCGCGCAAGTCAATCCGAGGCTTTGGTGACCCTTCGTGAACCTGCTCAATGCCAATGGCTGCGGGGGCAATCAGCGAACTGACGCTAAAGGCTGCAATCGAGAGCAGGGTTTGCAATATGGCCAGCCCAGCAGCCTTGCCCAGATCCAAAAACTGCACGGCAGCAGCACTGATCTCGGTTTCGATCGAGTTGACCATGCCACCGCCCAAGACCAAAATCACTCCATAGCTGGTTGAGCAATACAAAAATGTGAGTGCTGCCGCCGAGACTATCGCTGGCTTTAGTTGGGGCAGCGAAATTTGCATCAGCGTGCGAAAGCGACCGGAACCTGCCAGTGCTGCGGCATCCTCGGTCTCGTTATCCATGGTGGCCCAAACACCACCCACTGTGCGCACCACCAATGAGTAGTTGATGAACACGTGCGCAACGATAATCAGTGCAATTGGCGCCATGAAGTGAAAATTCGAAAACGCAATGGCAACAATGATGGTTGGCAGCACCAACGGCACGGTTATGAGTGCGCGCACAAAACGTTGCCCGCGAAATGATTTGCGATAGAGAACATAAGCACTTGGCACGCCAATCACTATGCAGAGCATGGTTGAAAGAGCAGCTTGCCAGAGCGTAAACCAAATTGCATTGACTGTGTGACGATCAAAGGTTGCGCCTAATGTGTCGGCCGAAATGCCGAGGCCAACAATATTTGCAACGGGCCAATAGAACAGCACCCCGATGAAAATCAGAGGTGCTGTCCAAAAAGCCAATCGCTTTAGCATCTAAAAATTAGTTCTCGCTAAAGATTGCAGACCATTTTGAAAACCAGTCTTTGCGGCTAACATTCACGTTCAATTCGCCGCCAACCGGGTTATCGCTCACAGTTGCAAAACGTGCCCACTCAGTTGGCAGTTTGACGCCAGCCAATACCGGGTATACATACATAGAAGTTGGCAGTGTTTTCTGAAAAGCCGGTGTCAGCATGTAGTCGATGAATTTTGCGGCGCCTGCTTTGTTTTTTGCATTTTTGAGAACACCTGCGTATTCGGTTTGACGATAGCAAGCATCTAGCAGTGCAGCAGTTTGACTTTCGCCGTTGTCGCGAACTTCATCGGCCGGTGAAGACGAATAACTCAAAACAATTGGATAAGCACCTTTGCCGCTAGAACCAGAGAAGTCGGTGTAATAAGCGTCTTCCCAACCGGCAGCAACTTTCACACCATTGGCTTTAAGTGCGCGCCAGTATTGCTGCCAGCCGTTGACGCCAAAGACCGAAATAGTGGCGGCAAGAAAAGCAAGACCCGTAGATGACGTAGTTGGGTTTTCAATCACTGTGAGGTTCTTGAAGTCAGGTTTGGTTAGGTCATTGATTGACTGAGGAGCCGGTGTCTCATTTTTGGCAAACCAGAGCTTGTCATAGTTCATGCAGACGTCGCCGAAGTCAATCGGGCGCAGGTCGCCGTCAATGATCTTGTTGTCAGTCGCAACGCCGGCAAAGGTGTTGTCGATGCCATAAACGAGGTCACCAATTGGCTGGCTCTTGGTCAGCACCAACTTGTTGGTCATCGCACCGGCATCCCCGGCTTTAACCTGTTTGACCGTGATGCCAGTTTCTTTTTTGAACTCGGCTAGCTGAGCTTTGCTAAACACGGCCGAATCATGGGTCACGATGGTTAACTCACGGCTGTAATCAGCTAGCGCGCTGCAGGCGGTGAGTGTTGTGGTCAGCAGTGCGGCAACGGCAACAACGGCTGCAATGTTTTTGAATTTGATATGCATGAAAGCATCCTTCCTACGCTGGCATTACCCAGATCCGGTTTAACGGTCGAAAGCTTTAGCTTTCCTCTCAGTCTGGTTTCACCAAACTCCCGTGCCCTATAACCATAAAGCAAAAACCCCGCCGAAATCGACGGGGTTTTGACCTTGAAGCTAGTTAGTGTGCAGCAGACGCTGCGGCCTCTTGCATCGCGCTCTTGTCGCGAAGTTTTGGCGCCTTGATAAAGATCGCAAGGATTACCGACACTGCAACCACGATTCCAGCAGCCCAGAACACGGTGACACCGGCATCTGAGAAACCAATCAAGAATGGGCGAGCCAAACGAGGGTCCAAGTGGTTCAAGAATGATGAGTCGGTGCTCAACTGGTCGCTAAGTGCGCCCGGGTTGGTCTTGAGATTCTTTAGGAACTCAACGTTGTTTGGGTCAGCCAACACATTCTTGTCTTGCATCGCAGCCTGAATTCCAGCCTGCACATCACTGCGCTTGAAAGCCGCAGGGATGGTGTCTTTCAAGTTGTTGAACAAAATTGAAAGGAACACTGCAACACCCAGCGAACCACCAATCTGACGGAAGAAAGTTGCTGAAGCTGTTGCAACACCCACCTCGGATGCCGGCACAGCGTTCTGCACTGCAAGCACCAAGGTCTGCATAAGTTGACCAAGACCAAGACCAATCAGCACCATGCCAACTGCAGCCTGCCAATACTGAGTGTCTGCATTAAAGCTAGTTAGGTAGAAGTAGCCCAACGCCATCAATACTGGGCCGATAATCATGAATGGCTTGTACTTGCCAGTGCGTGAAGTGATTTGACCCGAGGTAATTGTTGCGGTCATCAATCCGGCAACCATCGGCAACATCATGAAACCTGCTGTGGTTGGTGATGCACCCAAAACAATCTGCAGAAGCAAAGGAATGATCATCATTCCACCGAACATGCCAACACCAATGATGGTTCCAAGAATCGAAGTCATTGAGAAAGTGCTCGACTTGAAAAGTTTGAGTGGCAATACCGCTTCGTCACCCGCAGCGCGTTCGGCAAAGACAAACCACAAGATGCCAATCACGGTTAGTGCGTAGCAAATTACCGAGCCGGTGCTCCACCATCCCCAGTCGCGACCATTCTCGGCAACCAACAACAGCGGAACAACAGCAACAGCGATTGC
>JBEGOY010000010.1:0-88157 GCA_041181745.1 Actinomycetota bacterium
TTACCCTGGCAGCGCGTCAGCGCGCGGTGCGACATGAATTGCAAGTGATGGATACGGTCACTCGCTACTGGCACTATGCGGCGAATGTTGCGGATGCGCCCTCAATAATTTTCATTCACGGTTATCGCGGCAATCATCGGGGCCTTGAAGCGATCGCCGGGGCATTAACCGAATTCAACATCTTCATACCCGACCTTCCCGGGTTTGGTGAGAGCGCACCCTTCGCAGCTGCTCACTCAATTGATAACTACTCATGGTGGGTCGGCGAATTCATACATAAGCTTGGCCTGGCTAAAAAACCTCATCTGCTTGGGCACAGTTTTGGCAGCATCGTAGTTTCGCATCATGCTGCTCACGCTCAAGATTTCCAAACACTGCTTCTAGAAAATCCAGTCTCTGCGCCAGCACTTGAAGGCCCGAAGGCATTTTTGACCATGATTGCTAGGGGCTTCTTCAACCTGGCCCAAAGATTGCCAGGCAAATTTGCCACCCGCGTTTTGAAAAGTTGGCCGATGGTTAGAGGCATGAGCATCGTGATGACAAAGTCACGAAAGCGTGCACTGCGAAATTGGATTCATCAGCAACATGACGAGAATTTCAATGATTTTGCAAATAATCGCGTTGCGTTTGAAGGCTACAACGCTTCAATTTCTCATAACGTCAGCGAGTATGCGTCGCATTTCACCAAACCAACTCTCTTGATCATTGGCTCTAAAGATGACATCACATCGCCGAAGCAACAGCGTCAAATGGCAGCACTGATTCCTGTAGAGCATCATTTGGTTGAGCATGCCAGGGTTGGGCACCTGACACACTACGAGATTCCAGAGCTGGTGGCGCAAGACATTCGAGATTTCATTTCGAATAGGAACCTCTCATGAAAAGAGAAGGAATCTATTTCGACGCTCGATACATTCGAGTCGGTCAGCATGACGGAATAAGTCGTTTCTCGGTTGGTCTATTCACGGCACTTTCAAAACTAACCGAAGTCACTGCAATAATTAGCGACGAGCGGCAACTGGCGAAATTACCCTCTCAGACCAAGTGGGTAAAACTAAACGATCCGACTTCGATTGCGGAGCCTCTGATTGCTGTCAAACTGAATCAACTTGGTGCGAAGCTGGTTTTTTCACCAATGCAAACAATTGGTTCCCTCGGTCGCAACTACAAGCTAATTCTCACGCTGCACGATTTGATTTACTATCGTCACCCCACGCCGCCACCAAGCTTCAATTTAGCCATTCGCATTCTCTGGCGTCTTTACCATTTGAGTTATTGGCCGCAACGCCTGCTGCTTAATCGCAGTGACATGGTTGTCACAGTCTCTAAAACAACACAGCGTCTAATTAGGCAGCATCGCCTAACCAAGCGACCTACCGAGGTGATTTACAACGCGGCCGAAGCATCTGAGGCAGATTCAGACATTGCTGAAAACCAACCAAAGGTTCAAGACCGCTCAACATTGATTTACATGGGTAGTTTCATGCCTTACAAGAATGTTGAAACGCTCATCGAGGCGGCTGGTATGACGCCGTCAATCGAATTGCTGTTGCTTAGTCGAATTGGTGCAGATCGAAAAGACGAGTTGCAATCACTCGCAACAAAAGTTGGCGCCCGCGTGCGTTTCTTGAACGGAGTTTCAGAGCTTGAATATCACCAACTACTTGGCAGCGCCCTGGCCCTGGTGAGCGCGTCTAAGGATGAGGGGTTTGGTATTCCACTAGTCGAGGCGATGCAACGTGGAATTCCTGTGGTCGTCTCAGACATTGACATTTTTCGCGAGATCGGCGGTGAAGCAGCGATGTTCTGTGCCCCTGAGGAACCGGCTGAATTTGCTGCTGCGATAACTTCGCTTGGGGACGAAGCCGATTGGGCTCACAAATCGGAATTGGCTTCGGAACAGGCAAAACTTTTTAGCTGGGATTCCTCGGCCAAGAAACTGCTAGAAATTATTGATCGGTTGTAGCTCTAGATAAATCAACGTGCAATGTTCTCGGTTCGTATCGCAACACTCGCCAGTCATTGCCATCGTGCTCAAAAATATTTAGCGAAGCGTTGCCGAGACGCTCACCTTCTCTGGGCAGTTCGTTTTGACTGACAATTCTCAGCAGCTTTCGAATCAAAGCGCCGTGTGATACTGCAAGCACCCTAAGCCCTTGGTACTCGGCAGCAATGTGGTCAAGCAAGGCAATCGAACGAGCCTTTAGCTCTTCGAGAGATTCACCGCCGGGCACAACGTTGGTGTCAGAGTATTTGCTGCGCCACTCATCGTGACTCATGCCTTCTGCCTCACCAAAAGATCGTTCAAGCAGTCGGGGTTCAATCTTCACCGAGTGTGATTTGAAGGCTGTGGCAACGATTTGAGCAGTATCAGCAGCTCGAGAAAGGGGAGAGGTGAGAATCACATCCCAATCTGCAGGGTTTAGTGCAAGTGCGGCATCACGGGCCTGGGCAATTCCCGTTTCGTTCAGCGGAATGTCGGTCACACCTTGAAGTCGAAAATCAATGTTCCAATTCGTCTGGCCGTGCCGAAGTAATCCGAGTTTGGTCTCAGTCAATCAATAACCTTTCGAGCACCAATGAGGTGCTTGCTTCAATTTTTGCAGTAGCAATTTCGTCAGCCTTGGTAGCCCCTAGGTTCACGATAATAATTGGCTTGTTTGCTCGAGCTGCTCTGCGAGCAAACCGCAGTCCAGAGTTCACTGCTAGTGATGTTCCCGCAACCAGCAGAGCCTCGCAGTCATCTAACTTTTGCATGGCAAGGGCAACAATCGGTTCAGGAACAGATTCACCAAAGAACACGACATCTGGTTTAAGTGTTCCTCTGCATTTATCGCAGGTTGGAACAATGAAATTTGCATCTACGTCAACTTCAGCATCTCCGTCAGGAGTGAATTCAAAATCCAAGGATTTTGACACGTGGGGATTCAATTCAGCTAGTTGAACGTCGATTGCGTCTCTTGTGTACTGTGAGCCACAATTCATGCATTTCACCCGGTCAAGGCGACCGTGAAGGTCAATCACTTCTTTTGTGCCGGCCTTTTGATGCAACGCATCAACGTTTTGGGTGATCACCTGCACCACGCGTCCAATAGCCTCAGCGTGCGCAATGGCAAAGTGTCCCGAGTTAGGTTTGGCCTCCGCGATTCTGCTGTAGCCGATAAAGCTTCTAGCCCAGTAGCGAGCCTGTGCCTCGCGTGAACCCATGAATAGGTCAAAAGTCATTGGATGCCGGGCGACACGCCCTTCGCCGCGATAGTCGGGGATTCCAGAATCAGTCGAAATACCCGCTCCGGTAAGAGCCAAGATTCGCTTGCCCGCCAAGCGTTCACGCGCGAACTCGAGACCGTAATTAACGGCCGCACTTAGCGATTCTCTCTCTGACATTAAAGCCAGTCTAACTTCGCAATTCTTTGTGTCCGAAAGGGGACTTGAACCCCTACCCCCTTACGAGGACTAACACCTCAAGCTAGCGCGTCTGCCATTCCGCCACCCGGACCGGTGATTTGTTGAAACAAATAAAACCCCGTTCAACAAAGAGCAAGGTTATCATAGGGCTATGGCTCAAGACCCTCGCATTGCTCTGCAGCAATTTATTGCTTCGCTAGAGCGTCACTTCGAAACCGTTTCGTCACGTCACGGAAGCGAAGACCCAGCGATTGAGCAGGCTTACTACCAACTAGAAGACGCGTTCTTGAACTACGAAGAAGCCTTGTCTGAGAAATTCGGTGAGTTTTTGCCAATCGAACTCGCCGAGGATGACGCTGAGTGAATCCGTTTGATGCCGTAATTCTTGGAATTGTTCAGGGCCTGGCAGAATTCTTGCCAATCTCATCGAGTGCCCACGTTCAAATTGTGCAGCAGTTACTCGGTGGCACCTCGCTAACCAAACCGCAACTGACTGCGTTCATCGCCACTATTCAGCTGGGCACCGAAGCAGCAGTTTTGATTTATTTCTGGCGCGACATCGTGCGAATCGTGAGCGCATTCTTTCGGTCCTTCTTTGCCAAGAATGCGATGACCGACCAGGATAACCGCGACGCAAAAATGGGATGGTTAATTATCGTCGGCTCTCTGCCGGTTGTAATCGTGGGTTTGGTTTTTAAGGATTTGATTGAGAATCAACTGAGAAATCTATGGGTTATTGCATTCACCTTGATCGTTTTCGGCGTGGTTCTCGGTTGGACAGATCGTGTAGGCCAGAAGCAGAAATCAATTGAATCCCTAACCGGACGTGACGGTGTTCTTTTCGGTCTCGGCCAAGCTCTCGCTGTCATCCCTGGAGTATCTCGATCGGGTGGAACAATTTCTGTTGGTCTGCTGCTTGGTTATAGCCGACAAGCAGCCGCTCGATACAGCTTCTTGCTTGCGATTCCCGCGATTCTGGCGAGTGGGCTTTATGAGTTTGCCAAGAGCTACAAAGATTTGCCAGACACAGCACTTAGTTCAACCGTGATTGCAACGGTAGTTTCGTTTGCTGTTGGATTCTCGATAATAATTGGCTTGCTTCGCTACTTGAACCGCGGTTCTTTCATGCCCTTCGTGATCTGGCGAATCGCCGTTGGGCTTTTCCTAATTGTGATGCTAAGCACAGGTCAATTAGTCGCCTGATCATCCGGCTTTTCGTCAGCCGAACGCAAGTATTTTTCGAACTCCATAGCTAGTGCGTCGCCGCTAGCTGCCGGAGATTCAACTTCATCCCTAGTTTTTTCTAACTGGGAGATGTAGCCAGCCATCTCTTCGTCGCCTTCTGCAACTTCATCGATGCCGCGCTCCCAGCTAAAGGCATCATCCGCCAACGTTCCATGCTCGAATTGCAATCCAAGCACTTTTTCAATTTCAATCAGCAAAGCCAAGGTTGCTTTTGGAGATGGTGTGTTGTGTACGTAGTGGGGAACCGACGCCCAGAGCGCGATGCTAGGAATACCAACTTTTTCAAGTGCGATGCCAATCACGCTGAGGATGCCAATTGGCCCCTCATATTGACTGCGCTCAACGCCAAGCTCGGCTCGTGCTTCGGAATTCTGGCTGGTAGTCATCACTGAGATTGGTCGGGTGTGAGGTACATCGGCCAACATGGCGCCAAGGAAAATAACAGCGTCAATCTCTCGATCTTCAATCATTTCCATGATTTCGGCCGTGAATGACTGCCAACGACGGCTTGGTTCGGTTCCCAAGAGAATGTGCAATCGTCCGAGCTCAGGGTTGGCCGCGGTTATCTCGACCGAAGGGCTGCATAACTGGGCAGATGGCCAGGTGATCTCACGGTCGCCGTTCTGATCGTGGGAGACGGTCGGTCGGGTGAATTGAAAATCGTAATAATCCTCAGGGTCAACAGCCGCAACAACGTCTACGTTTAGTTGCTCGCAAATGTGCTTCACCGCAGAGCTTGCCGACTCGGCTGCGTCATTCCAGCCCTCAAAGGCAACTATCAGGGTACGACCAGAGAAGATGCTCATCTTTAGCCCCCTTTTATTCGACCGGTGTTTAATGCCCCTAAAACTCTAAGCCAATTGGGCAAGGGTAAAATCAAATCATTATGTTCAAAAAGAGGCTTCCTGCTGCCGTGCTGTGGGACATGGATGGCACGCTGGTTGACTCCGAACACTATTGGCTGGCAAGTGAGAAGGCTCTTGCATCTGCTCACTCTGCAGAGTGGACCGAGCAAGACGGGCACGACCTAATCGGAAATAGCCTCTATGAATCCAGCCGAATTTTGAAGGCAAAGTTCAACAGTGAGATGTCAACCGAGGCAATTGTGCAGCATCTCACCGATTCGGTGGTTGCCAAATTGGCAGTCGAAATCCCATGGCGACCAGGCGCCAGAGAATTGCTAAAAGAGTTGAAGCGCAAGGGAGTTAAAACCGCTCTGGTAACTATGTCGCTGCATCGAATGGCTCAACAAGTAGTCGACAAGATTCCCTTCAAGGCTTTCGATGTTGTAGTTGGCGGGGATGATGTTAGCCGCGGAAAGCCCTTTCCTGACCCTTACCTGAAGGCAGCCGAACTACTTGGCGTGGAACCAAAGGACTGCGTTGCCTTTGAGGACTCAAATACCGGCCTGCGCTCTGCAGAAGCCGCGGGCACAAAGGCGATAGGCATTCCAAACTTCATCGAAATTCCCCAGATAGAGGGCCGAATACTTTGGCCAACGCTTGAAGGTGTGCGCCTAAAAGATTTGCAACGACTATTTGACTAGGACCAAATGAAAAACACGAACGATAAAGAATTGCGATTGCCCACCGGACCCTTCCGAGCAGGCGACCGAGTTCAATTAACTGGTCCGAAAGGTCGGCTCAACACCATCACCTTGCGCGAAGGTGCTGCGTTTGGCACCCACCGGGGTGACCTTAAACACGACGACATCATTGGTCAGCCAGAAGGCTCAATCATTAAAAACGCCAATGGAATCGAATATCTAGCCTTTCGCCCTCTGCTGAGTGACTTTGTTTTGTCAATGCCGCGCGGCGCAAACATCATCTATCCAAAGGACTCTGCTCAAATCATCGTGATGGGCGATATTTTTCCTGGGGCCCGTGTAGTCGAGGCGGGTGTCGGCTCTGGCGGCCTGAGCATGTATCTCTTGCGAGCAATCGGCCCAAACGGTAGCTTGCAATCTTTCGAACGTCGTGCAGAGTTTGCCGAGATTGCACAGGCAAACGTGCAGACAAACCTCGGTGTTGTGCCGGATACCTGGCAAATCCACCTTGGCGATCTTCAGGACGAGTTGCCTAAGAAAGTTGAAAAGCAGAGCATCGATCGAGTAATCCTCGACATGCTGGCACCTTGGGAATGCGTGCAGGAATGCGCCGATGCTTTGGTGCCGGGCGGCCTAATCATGGGCTACGTGGCAACAGTGACCCAACTCTCGCGATTCACCGAGGCGCTTCGGGCCAGCGAACTATTCGCTGAACCAGAGGCTTGGGAGTCAATGGTGCGTGGCTGGCACCTTCAAGGACTGGCCGTGCGCCCGGAGCACCGCATGATTGGTCACACTGGTTTTCTAGTGGTAGCCCGAAAGCTTGCGCCAGGCACAGTTTTGCCTAATTTCAAGACAACCAAATCAAAGCCTGAATTCGCAGATGAAGATTTGTCGGTTTGGAATCCAGACCACATGGGTGAGCGCAAGGTTAGCGACAAAAAACTGCGCAAAACCATTCGCAGCGCCAACGCGGCGGCCGAGGCAAAGGCTGCACAAGATACCGAATAAGTTCAAGTTGCCTGACTACACTAAGAAAATCTCAATCAAAGGTTCAATATTTTGCGTAAATTCCTAGCCCTTTTCACTGTGGCCGTTCTAACATTTTCAATTTCTGGATGTGCCGCTGGAAGCGCAAACGATGCCATGTATTCCGGCGTCAAGCAGACCTGCGATAACTTCACCACCGGTGAAAATGCTGCTCAGATTAAGGTGACTGGGCCGGCCAATACGGTTCCGAAGGTAAATTTCGCGAACGGAATAACCAGCGACAAGATTGAAACCCAAGTGATCAGCGAAGGAACAGGTCCAAAGTTCCTGGGCGATCAATTCATCTCAATCGATTTCATTGCCCTAAATGGAAAAACCGGTGCCACGCTTTCAAGCACTTCATTTAACGGCACCGACGCGGCAGCGCAATTGATTAAGTCGGGTCAAAACCCTGATTTCTGTCACGCACTCGCCGGCGTAGAAGAGGGCTCCCGTGTTGCAGTGCTTTTGCCTGCGAAATTTGCACACGATGGCAAAGGAAACGCTTCGGCAGGATTGGATGCCGACGCTTCGGTTATTTATGTAATTGATCTTCGTCGCGTTTACTTGCAGCAAGCGGTTGGCACGGTCGAACCGGCAGTGGCTGGAATGCCGACAGTTGTTCGCGCGCCTAACGGTCAACCAGGTGTGACTCAATCAGGTAAGGCTCCTAGCCAGTTCAAGAAATCTACTCTTATTAAGGGTGCCGGTGCCCCCGTTGCAATGGGAGACACTGTCACACTGCATTACACAGGTGTTGTCTGGGGTGGAGCGCAATTTGATTCATCTTGGTCAAACGGCAGTCCGGTGCAATTCCCAATGGTTGATGGTCAACTAATCCCAGGATTTATCAAGGCGATTGTTGGTGAGACAGTTGGGTCCCAGGTAATTGCGGTGATTCCACCGAGCGACGGTTATGGGGCCACTGCCCAAGGTTCAATTCCGGCAAACTCAACATTGATCTTTGTCATTGACATTCTTGGAACCGACAAACCCGCGAAGTAAAGCGCAACAGGCAAATGGTCAAAAATTCAGAGAAGTGGCAACCAACCAAAAGCGATAAGTCCGAGAGGCTTATGCAATTGACTTGTGCTTTGCTATTTTCTGAGCGTGGCCTCAATAAGAAAGAGCTCTTCGCGGCGATACCCAGCTACAAAGACGCAATCTCTTCGGGAAATAGCGAGGAATCGCTGTTTCGCATGTTCGAGCGAGACAAGACGGACTTGCGAAACACTGGTATCCAGGTTGAAATCAAAGAAAATCCCATTGATGGAGATGACGTTCGCTACGTAATTGCAAGCGACACGTTTGTTTGGCCAAAGCAGGTGCAACTGACCCCTCACCAATTGCAATTGCTAAATCTTGCGGCAGGCGTTTGGGCGCATGCTTCGCTGCAGGCCGACGCCAATCGCGCACTGATCCGCCTTAAAGCACTTGGCGTTGCTCCCGCTGCGGCCGATCTAATTGGTTACGCACCCAGAATCAAAACCCATGAACCGGCTTTCATGCCATTAAACCTAGCGATTGACGGTTGCTACGAAGTGCAATTCAGTTACCGAAAGCCAGATGGCCAAGTGGAATTGCGTCACGTGCAACCCTGGGCGTTGCGAAACATTGATGGTCAATGGCTTGTGATTAGTTTCGACAAACAACGCAATGCTGTTCGAAATTTTTTGCTCAAGCGAATTGTCTCAAAGGTACAACCAGTAAAAATTGACGAAAGTGATGTGACTTTCGAAACACCGAATGCAGCAGACGTGAATGCAGCGGTTGCAGACCTCGAGCTTCTTGCTGAAAACCAAGTCGCCGAGATTCGAGTTAAGCCTGACTCACAAGCTTGGTTCCATTTTCAGTTAGACGAGCAACCTAAGTCGCATGACGGCACCGTGTCAGTGCATTTCTATGACTTGCACCTATTCGCCGAGCAACTGCGTGAATTTGCAATGGACGTCACGGTGATTCGACCAGCTGCCTTAAAGGACGCTATCCGAAGTGGTTTTGAAAAGGTAGTGAATGCCCATGCCTAGGCTTGCAAGTTTCAATGGCGAAGAGCGCTTCAATTTCTTGTTGGCACTGGTTGGCTATCTTCAATCTCGCGATAGCGTCACCTTGAAAGAGGCCGCGCAACACTTCGACCTTGACCCGCGATACATTCGCGAAGCCGTTTCATCTATCAACACACTCACTGCTGAAGTGGGTTCCTTCGAGCAGTGGTTTTTTTACATCGACGTAGATGCTTTAGAAACCGATGGTGTTCTGCAGTTGTTGCAAAATGACGTAATCGAGACCGTTCCTAGACTTTCCACCAGACAAGCTTCTGCAATTGCGGCGGGTCTCAACTATCTGGCAACCATCCCCGAATTCGCTAACGATAACCAACTGGCAGAGCTGCAGGATCTATTAGCAGCCGGCTCAGGCAGGGGAGCGGCACCCGCTGTGCAGGTTGTTCCTGGCAAGTCCGAGGCCGGTGCTGAATTGATTCGCCGAGCAATTCTCGAAGACAAACAAATTCGATGCGAGTACATAAACCAAAAGGGCGAACGAGCGGTTCGAGACATCAATCCGATTCGGCTAGATCCAAGATCTGATGGCTGGTATCTGCGAGGCTATTGTGCGATTAACGAAGGCTTGCGAAACTTCAAATTAGATCGCATGCGCGCGATCGAAATCATCGAAGCCGCGATACTTCCGCAGGCAAAATCGATCGGCGAGATAGACGACGCTTTATACGTAGCCGAGAAAACCGATACCAAAGTTATTGTCGAGGTAGAACCCGAGGCTTACAGACTGGTCTCTGAATTCCAGAACGTAGCAGAACCTAAATCAGTCAACTCCGGCGCGATTCGTGCTGAAATTCAGGTTGGGTATCTTCCGAACATCGCCAGACTCGTGGCTAAGTATGGCGGAACGGCTACCGTGGTTGAGCCAGCAGAAGCAAGACAGTTTGTTAGGGCTTATGCGCTAAGGGCGCTTGGCCACGATTCAGTAGAGTCGAACCGAAGCGCAGACGAGGAGTAGTTCATGGGATTTTGGGCTTGGTTCTGGATCTGGGCTGGCGTTTTTATGGTGTCATTAGTCACTTTTGCCTTATTGGGCTACAACCTCTTCGAGAAAGCAAGCGGCGTTGTTCGCCAAGCTGCCAATTTGGCTCCAGTTGCTGAAAAGTTGCAGTCGGCCATCGACGTCAAGCCAGAAATCCAGCGGCCAAAATCCAACGCCTTCGATGATCCAAAAATCCATGTTCAGGCCAGAAAACGCTTGTTGCAAGCCAAAGCCAAGAAACGACAGGATCGACAGCGTAGGCTTATCAAGCAACTAAATCAGTTCGACCCCACAGAAAGCAGGTTTCAATAATGCGACTCAATGGCTGGGAATGGATCATCATCCTTGTTATCGTCTTGCTTCTTTGGGGTGGACCAAAGTTGCCAGGTTTGGCAAAGAGCTTGGCTCAATCAATGCGAGTTTTCAAAAAGGAACTCAAGGCAGATGACTCAACCCCATCTGACAAGGGCGACAAGCCAAACAGCAACTAACAACCGATTCGGTTTGTAATGGTCAGCAAACGAAATCCCGATGCTCGAATGAGCCTGGGTGGGCATCTTAAAGAGCTTCGCAATCGACTGTTTTTCATAGCTATAGCTATTTTTGCTGGTTCGGTAATTGGCTGGTTTTTGTTTGATCCTGTTTTCCAGATCTTGCAGGCCCCGGTCGTTCAGCTTGCCAAGGTAAAACACATCAACGCCACCATAAACTTTGGAACCATCGTTGGCGCATTCGACTTGCGACTGCAGGTATCCATCTTTCTTGGCGTCTTAATGACTAGCCCTTTTTGGCTCTGGAACCTGTGGGCATTCATCACTCCTGGCCTCAAGAAGCGCGAGCGCAGATTCACTCTCGCCTTTCTGGGCAGCGCACTGCCATTTTTTGCCGCCGGATGTTGGCTGGCGTGGATATCGCTACCTGGTTTCGTCACGACACTTATCGGTTTCACGCCTACCGGCAGTGCAAACGTAATCAACGCAAATGAATACATCCTTTTCACAATCAGAATTTTGCTTGTGTTTGGGCTTGCCTTTGTTTCTCCAGTGGTTTTAGTGCTCCTGAATTTTGCAAACCTGATTACCGCTAAAAACATCATCAGATCTTGGCGCATGGCGGTGTTTATCATTGCGGTTGTCGCTGCTTTGGCCACACCAACTGCAGATCCGATGTCGATGTTTTTGGTCATGTTGCCACTGCTCGGGCTCTATTTCATAGCTGCGCTGATCACGTGGCTGAATGACAAACGCAGAGAGCGTAAACAATCCCAATTCGACCGCGAGTTGAACGACCCAACCGCAAATACTCAGGTTGACTAGTGGTTGTGAATGAAACAGAGCTCTCGCCAGCAGAACGATACGCAAAATCTAGGGCGAAGCAGTCAGTTCCGTCTCTCGATTCTTTTACAAATCTGCTCAAATTTCCCCTGGATGAATTTCAGGAACAAGCCTGTCTTGCGTTAGCTAAGGACAAAGGCGTGCTGGTTGCCGCTCCAACGGGCGCCGGCAAGACAATCGTTGGTGAATTTGCAATTCACTTGGCTTTGGAGAAGAACCAAAAGGTTTTCTACACAACACCTATTAAGGCTCTGAGCAACCAGAAGTATGCCGAAATGGTAAAGCGCTATGGGGCCGAGCGCGTTGGTCTGCTGACCGGTGACACAAACCAAAATTCCGACGCCCAAATTGTTGTCATGACCACGGAAGTTTTGCGCAACATGATTTATGCGAACTCGAATTCACTGATCACACTGGGTTATGTGGTGATGGATGAAGTGCATTATCTTGCTGACCGATTCAGGGGAGCGGTCTGGGAAGAGGTTATTCTGCACCTGCCTAAAGATGTGAAAATCGTTTCGCTGAGTGCAACTGTCTCGAATGCCGAGGAATTCGGCGCCTGGCTTGACGAAGTGCGCGGGGATACCTCAATCATCGTTTCTGAAATAAGACCGGTGCCGTTGAATCAGCACGTGTTATTCGGCAGCGAAATGATCGAACTCTTTGACGATGGCGATGGCAACATGCGAGTCAATGGCGAACTCGCCACCATGCATGCCTCAAAAATGCGCCAGCCAATCAATAAGAGCTATCGGGGCAAAAAGCAGTCCTACGGTGACAATTCGCGCGCTATGCAAAATCGAATTGAACGAATCAGCAAGCCAGCAATTGTTGAAATCCTTGAAGATGCCGATCTGCTGCCTGCAATCTTCTTCATCTTTTCTCGCGCTGGATGCGACGCAGCGGTCAAGGCTTGCCAGAGCAGCCAAGTGCGGTTGACTACAACCGAAGAGAAACAAGAGATTCGCAGAATCGTTGAAGAGAAAACTTACAACATCGCTGACGAGGACCTGGCGACTCTTGGCTATTTTGATTGGTTGAGTGGGTTAGAAAAAGGCGTAGCTGCGCACCACGCTGGGATGTTGCCTGCATTCAAAGAAGTCGTTGAAGAGCTATTTCTTCGAAAATTAGTAAAAGTAGTTTTTGCCACTGAAACTTTGGCATTGGGAATCAACATGCCCGCGCGCACAGTCGTTTTGGAGCGCCTAGATAAATTCAACGGTGAAGGGCGAGTGCAGATAACCCCGGGTGAATACACGCAACTTACCGGCCGGGCGGGCCGTCGAGGCATTGACACTCAAGGCCATTCGGTAATTCAATGGTCCGCAAACATGGATCCAAACAACGTTGCCGGTCTGGCAAGCAAACGCACCTATCCGCTGATCAGCCCGTTTAGACCGACTTACAACATGTCAGTAAATCTTCTAGAGGCATTTGGTCGCGAACGCGCACGCGAAGTACTCGAAACTTCATTTGCACAGTTCCAAGCGGACCGCTCAGTGGTTGGCTTGGCGAGGGGTATCCGCGAAAAACAGGAATCTCTCTCTGGATACGAAACAGCCATGAAGTGCCACCTTGGTGATTTTCATGCCTACGCAGAAATGCGCCGTGAAATAACCGACATAGAGCGATTGCTCTCATCTGGACGGGTTCGTGCCGAAAGAGGAAAAGACATTCGGCAATCCAAAGGCCGTCACATTCAAGAGCAGCGAATAAACCAACTTAAACGTGACTTGCGCTCGCATCCATGCCACGCCTGCAACGAGCGCGAAGCGCACGCGCGTTGGGCGGAACGTTTCTTCAAGCTTCAGCGCGAGCTCGATGGCATCCACGCACAAATTGAAGGCCGCACAAATCAGGTGGCTCGCACCTTCGATCGAATTTGTGACATGTTGATCGATCTCAAATATGTGCAAGACAATGACGGGGATTTCGAAGTTCTCGATGCCGGCAAAAAATTGGCTCGAATCTATGGCGAGCGCGACTTATTGATTGCGGAATGTTTGCGAGAAGGCGTTTGGGCGAAACTAGACGCTGCGAATTTAGCCGCGGTAGCTGCCGCCTTAGTCTACGAAGCGCGACGCGATGAAGAGTGGGAACCTCGACTTCCAAAGGGAAATTTCACCGAAATAATCGAGCGCACGCAGGAGATTTGGGCAGATCTTGAGGATCTTGCCCACCATCACAAACTCGGCAAAACGGCACCGCTCGATTTGAGTTTGGCCTTGCCTATTCACCGATGGGCATCTGGTGCTCGCCTTGACACAGTTTTAGATTCAGCCGACCTTCTTGCGGGAGACTTTATTCGTTGGGCAAAAATGATTATTGATCTCTTAGATCAGATCGCACAAACCGCCGACGGCGAGCTTGCTGCCACCGCTAAAAATGCCGTGGATAAGGTAAAGCGCGGAATCGTTGCCTATAGCTACTACGGATAACCAATGGCTAAATTCTCAAAAAGCAAAGCGATAGAAACGCTTCTGCGAATTGCCGTCGCAGTGGTTGGCGGCGTTATGTCTAGCCTGGCATTCCCGCGTGAAGGTATTTGGCCGCTAATTTTTATCTCAGTCGCACTAATCACCTTGTCGGTTCGCAATCAGGGTTTCAGCAAATCTTTGCTAATCGGTTTTGCCGGGGGGCTTGGTTTCTATCTCAGTCAAATTGAGTGGCTCAGTTTGTATTTGGGGCCGGTGCCTTGGCTAGCGCTTTCAATCCTTGAAGCGGCAATCTTCGCTATCGGAATGCTTTGCGTGTCACTCGTCTGGTCGAAAATCTCAAAAACCAAAGAGACCATTTGGACACCTCTGCTCTTGGCATTCTCGATAGCCTCAATTTGGACGGCACGAGAGTGGGTCTCCATCACGTTGCCTTATGGCGGTTTCCCTTGGTCTCGACTTTCTCAAAGTCAAAGTGACTCACCACTTGCAAATTGGGTCTATTGGGGTGGCCTAGGTTGGCTCACCTTTGTGGTGGCCTTCGTTAGCGTGCTCTCGCTGATTATTGTTTTGAAATGGCGCACCAGTTCAACTTTGGCAAAATCTTGCGCGATGTTCACAATTGCTGCTCTGTTCGTGATTCCTGCTGTCACAATACCGCCAATTAATGCCGAAGCTGGCATTTTGCGGGTTGGGGCAGTGCAAGGAAACGCGAATGCCGGTCTTTTTGCCAACCCTATTCGAGGGTCAATTCTTCAGAATCACTTAGACGCAACTAAATTGCTCGCTGACAAACTTCGTTCGAAGAAATTGGACTTAGTTGTCTGGCCAGAGAATGCGTCTGATGTCAGCCCATTCTTGGATGCAAAAACGGCGCAGACAATTCGCAACGAAGTTGATGCGAATTTAGGTGTTCCCCTAATTTTTGGAACTATCACCGCCCGAGGTGATGAGATTTTTAATAGCTCAATTCTGTGGAAACCAAATCTAGGACCAGTGGATTGGTATGACAAAAAGAGACCAGTGCCATTCGCTGAATATGTGCCCGATCGGGATTTTTGGTATCAGTTGGCACCCGACTTAGTTGGACTCATCTCTCGGGGATATTCATTCGGTACCCGAGATGGAATATTTGAAGTTGATTCCAAAAAAGTGGGCGTTCTAATTTGTTTCGAAATCGCCATTGATGACATAGGCCGCGATCTTGTGAATCAGGGTGCGCAGGTAATTCTGTCGCAAACAAATAATGCCGATTTCGGCCACAGTGACGAAACCTTTCAGCAGGTTGCCTTCGCAAAGCTTCGAGCCATAGAAACTGGCCGTGCCGTGGTGAACATATCTACCGTTGGTAAATCGGTTATTTATTCTCCCGATGGCCGAGTGCTCGCCGAGCTTCCTACGTTCGAATCTGCGGCAATGGCAGCGAGTGTGCCACTGCGCACATCCAAAACTCCAGCCACATTGCTATCGCCCGCCATTGATCTTTCAATCAACCTATTTGCGCTAGTTCTGTTTGCACGTTCTCTAATTAGAATCAATCGCAAATCTAAGCTGCTACAAGAAGGTGAGAATTGAAAACGCTCATCGTCATGCCCACCTATAACGAAATTGAAAACCTCAAGAGTTCAATAGAAGACATTTTTGCGCATGTTCCTACCGTCCAAGTTTTAGTCGTCGACGATTGCAGCCCAGACGGCACCGGCCAACTTGCCGATAACATTGCCGGCCAAGATAAGCGAGTGCAGGTTCTGCACCGAAGGTCTAAAGACGGTTTAGGGGCTGCCTATTTGAACGCTTTCGAGTGGGCATTGCAGCGCGACTTCGAATTAGTTGTCGAGATGGATGCCGACGGTAGTCACCGCGCAGCTGACCTCGGCAAACTCTTAGATGCAGCAACAACCGCAGATCTCGTTATCGGTTCACGCTGGATAAGCGGGGGAGAAGTGCTGAACTGGCCCGCTCGCAGAAAACTTATCTCGAAGTTAGGCAACAGCTACGCCAAGTTAATGCTGCGCACCGGCATAAACGACATGACTGCGGGTTTCAGAGTTTTTAAAACTTCATTTTTGCGCGACCTGAATTTGAGCGGAATTGCCGCGAGGGGTTATGCGTTTCAAGTGGAGATGGCCTTGCGCGTGAAGCAACAGGGCGGTGTCGTCAAAGAAGTTCCAATTACCTTTATTGAACGAAATCACGGCGCCTCAAAAATGACAACAGCCATAGTGCTTGAGGCACTATGGCTGGTCACAAAATGGGGCTTTTACAAATCAGCCTGACCACCCGCGCGACGGGCACGAATGTAGTCAAGTCGCTCCTGAAGAATCTCTTCTAGTTCATCGCGGCTGCGGCGCTCAAGAAGCATTTCCCAGTGGCTGCGAGGAGTCTTGTCTTCGACGAGTTCAAGTTTGATCAGCTTTCCGTCTTCAAGAAGCGTGGCCTGCTGCGGACAACTCTTGCACTGCCAAGTTTGCGGAATTTCAGCATCCGCAGCGAAAACCATTTCGGAAACGTGGTTGTTTGCACACTGATAAGAATGATTGACGCGCGCTGAGTAATTTACGCCACGTTCGCTTTCAAGACTCTGGGTTCCCAAGCGCATACCGCGCATAGTTTGCTGTGCCATGAATTTCCTCCTGAAGATTGGCCCACTAAGGGCTCGACGAGGAACAACTCGGCGAGAACGCTCAATCATCCCGCATTTGAGGTCTTAACAGCAAACTCACAGTTAAGAATTGAAAGTCTCGATTGCCAGATCACATTGGTCGGTGACAATTCCAGCGGCGCCTAAAGCAACCAGACGCTTCATGTCTTTCTTTTTATTGATGGTCCAAAAATAAACGCCAAGGTCTAAAGATTTGCAGTACTTGATGAAACGTTTGGTATCGAAGTGAATGTACTTATTACCAACAGGAATCTGCAGGCAATCGACATCCCTGGTAATTAATTTGCCCAATGCTTTGATCGGAATAAACGAGGCCAGGTAGACGAGCACAACGGTCACGGAACCAGCCGAAGTTGCTACAGGGGAGTCAAGCAGGGCGACGGCTCGTCGACGCCTAGCATCGCTGAATGAAGTCACAAGCACTCGATGGTGGCAACGTAATTTGTTGATCACGGCAGCCGCCGGTGCAACAACTTCATCGGTTTTGAAGTCGAGGTTGAACTTGGAGCCAGAGAATGCCTTTAGAACGTCTTCAAGACGAGGAATGTGCCCGCCACGAAGCAATCTAATTTGCTGCAAATCGTTCCAGCTGACCTCGGAGATTTTCTTATGTAAACCTGCAACTCGAAGTAAGTCAGCGTCATGAAACAGCACGGGTACGCCATCCGAGGTCAACTGTAAATCAGATTCGATGTAGTCGGCCCCTGCAACCACAGCGGCTCGAAAAGCAGGAACCGTATTTTCGTCTGGGCTATCTAGGGTAACCAGACCGCGATGAGCGAAGATGCGTGGTTCCAGAGTGCTCCAGTAGCTCTTTTTGGTGGCCATGTTCAGATAATAAACGGCATTAGTGAACCTGAAGTTGCGCGACAATGACTTTTATGAAACCAGGCCAACACCGGGAAACCGCCAGGGTAATCGTTTATGACCCGAGTCATCGGGTGTTATTGCTCAAAACACATTTTGATCCCGAGGTTCAATTGCCAGCCCGGTGGATAACTCCAGGCGGCGGAATCGATGAAGGCGAAACCGCACTCGAAGCCGCGATACGCGAACTTCGCGAGGAAACCGGTCTGCAGATACGTCCTGAGGACTTAGGTGATCCGGTTGCAAGTTTTACCGGTCGTTGGAACTGGGGCGACGGAATCAATCACCACACATTTGTGGATCATTTTTTCAAACTCGAATATCCGCAATTTGAACTGGATGTATCTGGTTGGACCGACGACGAGCGCCGTGACGTGCTGGAACATCGTTGGTGGGCTGTTGAGGACCTAGCGAACTCTGAGGAGCTGGTTGGGCCGCCTGAATTGGTGCAATTGCTCGAAACGTTATTCGAGGGCTAAGCATCGTTCGCCGATAATAAACATTATGTCAAGTAGTTTTTACTACCCGCTAAGGGCGACTCCCCAAAAAACAACGCCTATTGCTTTTGACTTGCTGAGACCCACTGCGCCAGCTTTTCTGCTGTGGCGCCGGACTCAAGTGCTGAGGTAACTCTCTGCAAGGCATCTTCGAATCGAAGCTTCAAATCCACATCCGCGCGCGAGGCATCCTTGGCCAACTCATAGCTCACAACTCCTCCGGCGGCATTGAGCAAAACGATGTCTTTCACGGCTCCCAGGTTTCCCGAGGTGCTGCCGGCAAACAAATCCCTGGCAACCTGGGCATTGTGCTCTGAATCCGCTCCAATTAATTGCTCGATTGTGGAGTGTTTGATGCCGAAATGGGTCGGTGCCAGCTCAAAAGTGGTGACCTCTCCCCCAGAAACCTGCAAAATCTGATTCGAAGTGGTGGTAGTTAGCTCATCTAGGCCGTCATTGCCCCGAAAAACCAGGGCTGTGCGGCCTCGCGCAGCCAAAAACTCGGCAATCAGGCCAAGAATCGAAGCATTTGAGACACCCAGGGATGTGGCAATCGGCTGAGCCGGATTTGCCAGTGGACCGAAAAAATTGAAGGTGGTTGGCACTCCCAGTGCCTTGCGCACCGGAGCAAGATGGCGCAGCGAGGGGTGAAAAACGGGTGCAAAAAAGAAGGTGATGCCTACTTCCTTAAAAATCTCGGCCAAACGCGCGGCGCTGGAGTCAAGTCGAATACCCAGGGCCTCGAGCATCTCTGAGGAGCCGGTCTTTCCAGAGGCCGATCGACTTCCGTGCTTCAAAACCGGAATGCCGGCGCTGGCAGTGACCACCGACGCCATTGATGAGATGTTTACGGTGCCAATCATGTCGCCACCGGTGCCCACGATATCCACGGCGTTTGAACCGGTATCAAGTTTCAAGGAGTTCTCGAGTGCAACATCAACTAGACCGCTCAGCTCCGTGACGGTTTCGCCTTTGGTGCGCAGGGCCACCATAAATGCAGCCATCGTAATCTCGGGGGTCTCACCCGACATGATTTGCTGCATTGCCCAACTGGCTTCGGCGCGATCTAAGTCGGTTTTCTGCATCAACTTGCCAAGCACGGTTGGCCAATTCATCATCGCGGTCATAGTGCAAAGTTTATTGGCGAAAAACCTCGACGAACCGCTTGAAATTGCCCTAATCCGCGGATTCTGAGAGTTAGGATTGAAAACATGACGACCATTAGCGCCCCAGTCATTAATCGCCCAAGTTCAACTTCGGTTGGAACAATTGTTTGGCTTGGCAGCGAGGTGATGTTCTTTGCAGGTCTTTTTGCAATGTACTTCTCTCTTCGCGCCAACTCACCAGAGATTTGGGCTCATGACACAACCATCCTGAACGTTCCTTTCGCTCTGGTGAACACACTGATTCTGGTGTCGTCATCATTTACAGCACAGTTTGGTGTTTTCGCGGCCGAGCGCCTGCAGCCACGCGCTACCGGTTGGTCTCCGGTCAAGTGGGGAGTTGTTGAGTGGTTCTTCCTCAGCTACCTATTGGGTGCAATCTTCGTTGCCGGCCAGGTTTGGGAGTATGCGTCACTTATTTCTGAAGGTGTAATGCTGAACGCCAATTCATACGGCAGCGCTTTCTACATCACTACCGGCTTCCACGCACTTCACGTGACCGGCGGTCTTATCGCTTTCCTAATCGTGATCGGTCGCACATTCGCTGCCAAGAAATACGGTCACTTTGAGGCAACCAGCGCAATCGTTGTTTCTTACTACTGGCACTTTGTTGACGTAGTTTGGATCGGCCTGTTCCTTATCGTTTACGTTCTCAAATAAAGATCAATCTGAAAGACCTATCGCAATGGCATTCATGAAGAAATCGAACGGCTCACGTCGCAGCCCGTTTGCAGCGGTAATTGTTATCGCAGCGGGCTTGGCGCTAACCGGCGGTGGCTACGCAGCAACGACAGCTGCCGTCGCCGAGACCGCGGCACCTGCAGCAGCCGATGCCGCACAACTAGACACAGGTCACAAGCTGTTTCTAGCTAACTGCGCAAGTTGCCACGGAAAGAATGCTGAGGGCACTGCAAACGCACCAAGCTTGATTGGTGTTGGCGCTGCCTCAGTTGAGTTCCAGGTTGACTCAGGTCGCATGCCGGCACAGGCCTCAGGCCCTCAAATTCAAAAGAAATACCCTCAGTTCACTGCAGACCAGATTGACGCAATGGCAGCCTGGGTTGCCACCTTGGCTCCTGGTCCAGCAATCCCAACCGAAGAGCAAATTGCAGCAAACGGCGATGCGACTCGCGGTGGCGAACTATTCCGCATCAACTGTGCAATGTGTCACAACGCAGTTGGTGCCGGTGGTGCGCTTACCGAAGGTAAATACGCGCCTTCGCTGGTTGGCGTTCCAGCTGACCACATCTACGAGGCAATGCTTACCGGCCCACAAAACATGCCGGTTTTCAACGATGCCAACCTCACCCCAGCCGACAAAAAAGACATCATCACCTATCTAAAGTATGTGGAATCTAATCCTTCTGCTGGTGGTTATGAACTAGGAAACCTAGGGCCTGTTGCCGAAGGACTATTCATTTGGATCTTCGGACTAGGTCTGATCATTGCAATCACTATTTGGCTTGGCGCTAAGTCGAACTAAGGACCAGAGAAATTATGAGCAAAAAAGTGACTGACTCATCAGATTCTGAACACGACTACTCTGCGGGTCTGGCAGTTATCCCTGCGGATAAAATTCAAGACCCAGGTCTTGAGGTGCACCGTGTTCGCATGACTGACAAGAGCAAAAAGCATGAGAAGGCAGCAGTTCGCCAAGTAGCGGCACTCTTCTTAGCTTCTGTGGTTGGCAGCGCATTCGCAATTTATGCCTACTTCGCTTTTCCGCTCACCAACGATCTGGGCACAGTCCGCAACAACACAGTGCTTCTAGGCCTGGGCATCACACTTGGTTTGCTTGGCATCGGCATCGGTGCCGTGCACTGGGCAAAGACTCTTATGCCAGACAACGAAGTCGCTGAGCCTCGTCACCAAACTCGCGGAAGCGAAGAGGTGCGCGCTCGTGCGGTTGAAATTATTAAGCTTGCTGATTCAGAATCTGGATTCTCTCGCCGCAAACTGATTCGCCGCTCGCTATACACAGCACTCGCCTTGTTCCCACTACCAGCGATCATGATTTTCGGTGACCTAGGTCCAAACCCTGGCGACACTCTGCGCCACACAATGTGGAAGAAGGGTACTCGCCTAACCAAGGACCCAACTGGCACACCTATCAAGGCATCGGATGTGACCATTGGTTCGGTCTTCCACGTAATTCCAGAGGGACTCGCGGAGCTTGAGCACCACAAGCTTGAAGAAAAAGCTAAGGCTGCAGTACTTTTGGTTCGTCTTGACCGAGCAGATCTGAAAGAGGCGGCTGATCGCAAGACTTGGTCTTACGACGGCATTGTCGCCTACAGCAAGATTTGTACCCACGTTGGTTGCCCGGTAGCGCTTTACGAACAGCACACGCACCACTTGTTGTGCCCATGCCACCAGTCAACCTTCGATGTCACCGACGCCTGCAAGGTTGTTTTCGGTCCGGCATCCCGTCCACTTCCTCAGTTGCCAATCACCGTAGACGCAGAAGGCTACTTGATTGCACAGAGTGACTTTACCGAGCCTGTTGGCCCTAGCTTCTGGGAGCGTTAAAAATGAGCAACGCAGTTCAAGCTAAAAAAGGCGGCTTTCTAGCCGGCACAGCAAACTACCTAGACGAGCGCGTCGGTGTTGCAGGAATCCTCAAGGAGTTTGGTCGCAAGATCTTCCCTGACCACTGGTCATTCATGTTGGGTGAAGTAGCGCTCTACAGCTTCTTGGTCTTGCTGCTATCAGGCACATTCCTGACCTTCTTCTTCCAACCAGCCATGACACCAGTCATTTACGACGGTGCCTATGGTCCACTTAAGGGTGCAGAGATGTCGATCGCCTATGCGTCGACTCTGGACATTTCATTCGAAGTGCGTGGCGGTCTACTGATGCGTCAGGTGCACCACTGGTCGGCATTGCTATTCGTAGCAGCGGCAGGCTTGCACATGTTGCGCGTCTTCTTTACCGGTGCCTTCCGCAAGCCACGTGAAATCAACTGGGTTGTTGGTTTCGTTCTATTCGTGCTTGGCATGGCCGGTGGATTCACCGGATACTCGCTTCCAGATGACCTACTTTCTGGAAACGGTCTGCGCATTATCGATGGAATGATCAAGGGTGTTCCAGTAATTGGCGCCTACACTTCCTCACTGCTATTTGGTGGCGAGTTCCCAGGCGAAGCAATTGTTGCTCGTCTCTATGGACTGCACATTCTTTTGGTACCGGCACTGATCCTGGTATTCATCGTTATTCACTTGTTCATGGTTGTGATTCACAAGCACACCCACTACTCAGGTGCTGGCAAGCGCGACGACAACGTGGTTGGCTACCCTTTGATGCCGGTTTACGTTGCTAAGGCCGGAGGATTCTTCTTCGTTGTGTTCGGCGTAATCATGTTGATTGCCGCAACCATCACAATTAACCCGGTTTGGAACTACGGTGGCTATGACCCATCTCCGGTTTCAGCTGGAACCCAGCCAGACTGGTACATCGGATTCCTTGACGGAGCTCTTCGTTTGGCACCGACCCACCTAGAGGTCACCGCTGGTGGTGTGACCTGGTCATGGAACATCTTGCTTCCAATGATTGTTGGTGTTGGCTTCTTGGCAGTTGTTGCCCTCTACCCTTTCCTAGAGGCTTGGGTCACCGGCGACAAGCGTGAACACCACGTTCTTGACCGTCCTCGCAACGCACCTACTCGCACTGCAATCGGTGCTGCTGGTGTGACTTTCTATGCAGCACTATGGGCTGGAGCAGCAACCGACTTGATCGCGACAAACTTCAAGATGTCGCTCAACCAGGTGCTTACCTCAATGCAGATCTTGCTGATTGTTGGACCTATCATTGCGTTCTTCATCACCAAGCGTCTCTGCCTATCACTGCAGCGCAAAGACCGCGAAATCGTGTTGCACGGTCGCGAGACTGGACGCGTGGTTCGTTTGCCACACGGTGAGTACATCGAAGTTCACGAGCCGCTAGACAGCCACGACATGTACAAGCTGGTTGACTTTGCTGACTACAAGCCAACCTTGGCTCGCCCGAACGCTAAGGGCAAGATCACCATTGGTGCCCGCATTCGTGCTGGACTGTCACGATTCTACTTCGAAGACCGCATTGCTCCGGTAACTCAGAGCGAACTAGATGCTGCACACCACGATCACGCAGCAGTGCTAGACGCAGAAGCTCAAAAGCAACTGGAACACTAAGTTTCAAAATAAAAAAGCCCGGGTCGGAAAGACTCGGGTTTTTTTATTTGCTGTTACTCAGATTGCATTCCATAGAAGACGCGTTCAAAAACACTTCGTGCTCGCCGGGTGAACGCTAAATAGTCTTCTTCAAGTTTTGATGCGCTCCCCCGCGGATACTCCAGAATGCGGGCCATGCCTTCGAGTTGACGACGATCAGTGGGCAACACATCGGTGCGCTTATTCGCCCACAGAACACTGGCGGATCGGACGCGAGAGACAAGCAGCCAAGCCTCGGCGAGCACACGCGCATCGTGTTCAGCAATTAGACCCTCGGCTACACAAGCATCCAAAGCTTCTAGGGTTTTTGGAGTGCGAATCGACGGATGCTCTGCGCCATATTCAAGCTGCAGCAGCTGCACCACCCATTCAACGTCGCTTAGTGATCCACGGCCGAGTTTGAGGTGCCTTCTTGGGTCAGCACCTTGCGGTAGTCGTTCAGTTTCAACGCGAGCTTTTATGCGTCGGATTTCAGTAACTGCGGAGTCAGTAAGCGTTGTTGGATAACGATAGGTGTTAATGAGTTCAAGAAACGCTTCTTGCAGCGCCTGGCTGCCGGCAATTGGCCGCGCCCGAAGCAAGGCCTGTGCTTCCCAGGTATTTGCCCAGCGCTTGTAATAGGCCGCGTAGCTTTCCATTGATCGCGCCACCGGGCCGTTCTTTCCCTCAGGGCGCAAATCAATGTCGAGTTCAAACTCCAGAAGTTGATCAGTGGCTAATCGCTTTAGTTCGGCAATGATTCTCTCAGCTGTCTTTTGGGCAAGATCATTGTCTGCCTGAGGCATTGGCTTGTAAACAAACATCACATCGGCATCACTGCCAAAGCCAAGTTCTTCGCCGCCGAATCGGCCCATGGCAATAATTCCGAAATCGAGAATCTCCGTGATTTCCTTTGCAGAAATGTCAAGGCCCCGCAATTCCAACAAAGCTTTTAACATGGCGTTTAGGTAAGCCGACGTTAAATCGCTTAGACCCTGGCCCAACTGCCCAATGGTTAGTGCACCTAGAACGGCGCCCATGGCTATGCGCAACGTTTCTCGGCGTCGAATGCTGCGGATTAGGTTGGCCGCTGAATCAACATCATCTTGACGAGAAATCACGGAATCAAATTCAAGTTGCAGTTCCGCTGCTGTCATTGGGATTAAGTCTTCAGTCCTTTCAAACCAGGCGGCTGCTTCTGGGATTCGCTCAAAGAGGCCAGTTGCCAGCCTCGAATTCGACAGCACCAGGGTCATGCGCTGGGCAGCACCGGTTGAGTCACGCAGCATTCGCAAGTACCACGGTGATTCCCCGAGGTCTTCACTCAGCCTTCTAAAAGCAAGCAGAGCTGCGTCTGGGTCAGTGCCTTCGCTGAACCATTGCAGTAACACTGGCAGTAATTGCTTCTGGATAGCGGCGCGACGAGAAAGCCCCTGCGTCAATGCCGCGATGTGATCAAGCGCACTCTTTGCATCGATAAAACCAATTGCTTTTAAGCGATCTTGCACTTGGTCGCTGCTCAAAGACAAGCTTGAGTCGTCAAGACGCGAAACTGCCGATAACAGCGGGCGGTAGAAAATCTTTTGGTGAAGTGCTCTAACTTCAACCTTTACTGATTCCCACCGCGTAATGAGTTGCTCGGCAGAGAGCTTGAGATCAACGGCACGTGCAAGAGCACGTCTTTTAGCATCAGAGGTTGGCATCAGATGCGTGCGCCGCATTTCTGAAAGTTGAATGCGATGCTCTAACAGTCGAAGAAATTTGTAGCTGTCTGCGAACTGAATGGCTTCAACCCTGCCGATGTAGCTTGCCGCGGCAAGCGCATTTATTGCAGAAATTGTGTCTCGCTGACGCACTGAATCATCTGTTCGGCCGTGAACTAACTGCAGAAGTTGAACCGTGAATTCAATGTCACGCAGTCCACCGGGGCCTAGTTTTATTTGAAGATCAAGTTCATTAGCCGGAATGAATTCGGTGACTCGTTCTCGCATTTTCTGCACGGATTCGACGAAGTTCTCTCTCGTCGCCGAGCTCCATACCTTTGGCGCGAGGGCCGTGACATATGCGTTGCCCAGCTCAATGTCGCCAGCTAAAGGCCTAGCTTTAAGCAGAGCCTGAAACTCCCAGCTTTGTGCCCAGCGGTCATAGTATGCAACGTGCGAATCTAAGGTTCGCACTAGTGCGCCAGACTTGCCCTCGGGTCTTAGATTCGGATCAACCTGCCAGAGCATTGGTTCGGTGGCCGTACCGTCCATCGCGCGCATCATGCGCGTGACCAATTTGGTAGCAACATCGATTGCCCGGCTTGTCTCAATTTGCTGATCGAGTGCTTCGCCAACAAAAATGACGTCAACGTCGCTGATGTAATTGAGTTCACGCGCGCCACACTTGCCCATTGCAAGAACAGCCACTCTAGTGTTGTCCACTTCAGTTGCGCTAAAAACACCATGTTCAGTTGAGGTCTTTAGCTCCGCTCTAGCAACCAGGAGCCCGGCTTCAATTGCTGCTCCGGCAAGATCGGCTAGAGCAGCCGCAACCAAAGGCTGTGCCTCTTGCGGGTTAGCATGCGACAAATCGAAAATAACGATTTTTAGCAGTTCCCGGCGGTATGCCCTTCGAATAGCGTTCCAAGCATCGGCTGCCTGAAAGCCCGGTTGCAACAGGAAACTAACGCTTTGCAGAAGTGTTCCGTTGAGTTCTTCAGCACTGGCGAGATTGCTAACTGTTTTTGTGAATACATCTAAATTCCCTGGAACACGATTTAGAAAGTCAATGAGTGAAGTTGAAGCTCCAAGCACTAAGCAAAGTCGCTTCGCCGCATCATCCTTCTTGAGCAGACTTTTGATTGCGCTCGGATTATTTTCTGCCAGGGTGAGCAGCGCATTGAGTGCTTGGTCGGGATCTTGAGTTATTGCCAGTGCGGCGAGTGCTGAGCGACCACTATCCCCTACTAGTTTGACCAGCGAATCAAGTTTGCCGATTGTGCCAGCAAGATCGACGAAACCGAACCTGGCAAGTTCTGATAGACCCTGAGTGCGATCGTGTGCAGCCATGACGGCCTTCGGCTAAAGAGTTTCGAGGTTGTGTTTCAGTTCGAATGGAGTTACTTGCGAGCGATACTCGCTCCATTCGCGACGCTTGTTTGCGAGCACATAGCTGAATACTTCTTCGCCAAGAGTTTCTGCGGCAAGCTCTGACTCTTCGAGTTTGCGAATCGCGTGATCAAGGCTCTGCGGCAGCGGCTGAATTCCCATGGCGCGACGCTCTGCGTCATTCAAGGCCCAGACGTTGTCTTCTGTTTCAGAAGGAAGCGGGTATTCCTCTTGAATTCCCTTAAGACCGGCAGACAGCAGCAGTGCATACGCGAGATATGGGTTGGCAGCTGAATCAATCGCACGATATTCGATACGCGAGCTGTTGCCTTTGTCTGGTTTGTAAAGCGGAACGCGAATCAGAGCGGAACGGTTGTTGTGGCCCCAGCAAACGAAGCTTGGAGCTTCACCGCCACCCCAAAGACGCTTGTAAGAGTTTACGTACTGGTTGGTCACAGCTGTGATTTCGGGCGCGTGACGCAAAAGTCCAGCAATGAAGTGCTTTGCGGTCTTTGACAAGTGATACTGCGAGCCAGCTTCGAAGAACGCGTTGGTATCCCCCTCAAAGAGCGACATGTGAGTGTGCATGCCTGAGCCAGGCTGGTTAGTGAACGGCTTTGGCATGAAAGTGGCATAAACACCCTGCTCGATTGCTACCTCTTTAATCACTGTTCTAAAAGTCATGATGTTGTCGGCCATGGTCAATGCATCTGCGTAGCGCAAATCGATTTCGTTTTGGCCCGGACCACCCTCATGGTGTGAGAACTCCACTGAAATTCCAAGTTGCTCCAACATCGAAACGGCCCGACGACGGAAGTCGTGCGCTGTGCCACCAGGAACATTGTCGAAGTATCCAGCCTTGTCTACCGGAACTGGTTCGCCATTGGCATCTAGTTCTGAAGACTTGAGCAGGTAGAACTCGATTTCAGGGTGAATGTAAAAAGAGAATCCAAGATCAGAGGCTTTTGCCAAAGCGCGACGAAGCACATTACGTGGATCAGCGGCAGCCGGCTGGCCATCTGGGGTTTGAATGTCGCAAAACATGCGGGCGGTTGGATCAATTTCGCCGCGCCACGGAAGGATTTGAAAAGTGCTTGGGTCTGGCTGGGCAAGCATGTCTGCCTCATAAGTTCGAGCAAGACCTTCGATAGCTGATCCATCAAAGCCCAAACCCTCAGCAAAAGCGCCTTCAACTTCAGCTGGCGCGATAGCCACAGACTTTAGGGTTCCAGCAACATCTGTAAACCAAAGTCGAACGAATTTAACTCCACGCTCTTCAATGGTTCGAAGAACGAAATCGCGCTGTCTTTCCATGGGAAATCCCTCTCTTGTGCTGCTACTAGGCTAATGGTTATGGCTAAAGTTCGCTTAGCACTCGCGCAGACAAACCCGGTGGTTGGCAATATTGTCGGCAATTTGCAGCACTGTCTTGCCATTGTTAGGCAAGCTGTTGCTGAAGGCGCAAACATGGTTTTGTTTGGTGAAATGGTGGCAACTGGCTATCCAATCGAAGACCTGGCTGCTCGAAGAGCGTTTGTTTCTGAAGCCGAAATGGCTGTGCAGCAATTTGCCACAGAATTGCAATGCAATGGATTCGGGTCTATTGCCGTGATTTTGGGCCACCCGGCCTTGGCACACGATGAGACGAAATCATGGGCAATAGCCAATAACAGTGCATCGGTGGTGCTGCAAGGAAAAGTTTTGGGGCGCTATGCCAAACATCACCTTCCAAACTATTCAGTTTTTGATGAGTATCGAATTTTTGTTCCCGGAACCGAACTGCTTACCTTCGATTTTGAGGGCCTGAAATTTGCAACGCTTATCTGCGAAGACATCTGGCAAACCGGCGGACCGGTGGCGGCGCTCAAGCCCTCAAACACGGATGTTTGCCTGGTTCTGAACGGCTCGCCATTCGAGGTTGAAAAGACAGACAAACGCGCCGCATTGGTTCAAAACCTAGCCAAAGCAAACGATTGCGCGGTTGCCTATGTCAACTTGGTTGGTGGACAAGACGATCTGGTCTTTGACGGTGACAGCATTTTCGTTGACGCTTCTGGACAAACTGTGGCCCGTGCTGCTCAATTCAGCGAAGACGTGCTCTATGTAGACATCGACAGCAAATCGAAATCATCGTCAACACAGCACGCGGTTAAGCAATCACTTGAAGGTCAGGTCTGGAGTGCTCTCGTTCTGGGCCTGCGCGATTACCTAAACAAAAACGGCTTTAAGAGCGTGATCTTGGGACTAAGTGGTGGCATTGACTCTGCAGTCTGTGCAACCATAGCCGCCGATGCGCTTGGCGCGGAGAATGTTTACGGTGTTTCGATGCCGAGTCGATATTCTTCTGACCACTCGCGCTCAGATGCTGACGATCTAGCCGAACGATTGGGTGTTCACATAAGAACCGAGCCAATCGAATCGATGGTCACTGCTTTTGAGAACCAGCTTTCGCTGCAGGGCCTCGCAGCAGAGAATCTGCAAGCAAGAATGCGCGGCGCCATTCTGATGGCACTTAGCAACGCCGAAGGCCATCTAACTCTTACCACCGGCAACAAAACCGAACTCGCCGTTGGCTACAGCACAATCTATGGCGATTCTGTTGGTGGCTTTGCACCAATTAAGGACGTAGAAAAGACCCTGGTCTGGAAACTAGCTCGGTGGCGAAACGCCGAAGCACTCAGCTTGGGTCTGGTCGCACCAATTCCAGAAAACTCCATCAGCAAACCGCCATCCGCGGAATTGCGCCCGGGACAACTCGATCAAGACAGTCTGCCGGATTACGAGCTGCTGGATGAACTGCTAGATGCATTCATCGAACGGCATTTGAGCAGAGCTGAAATCATTGCACTTGGATTCGAACCAACCGTTGTCGACCGAATTATTCACTTGGTTGGCATTGCCGAATGGAAGCGTCGACAAGGCGCAATTGGACCGAAGATTACCGGCATGGCATATGGACGAGACCGCCGAATGCCAATCACAAACGCATACAAAGGATAGGAAAAAATGGCTGCAGATAAATTGATTTCAAGTGGCGGACCCTGGGAAGGTGTGCTCGGCTACTCACGCGCAGTTGTTGCCGGTGAATATGTGCACGTGTCTGGAACCACCGCAACCGTGAATGGTGGACTTCAACACGAAGGCGACGCCTATGGCCAAACCAAGGTTGCACTCGAAGTAATCGCCGCGGCATTGGCGCAGGTTGACTACACAGTCAAAGACGTAGTTCGCACCCGTGTATACCTGACAAACCCAGACGACATGGATGCAGCCGGCAAGGCTCACGGTGAAGTGTTTAGCGACATCCGGCCTGCGCTAACTATTTTGGCCGGAGTCAAATTCATCAATCCAAAGATGCTGGTTGAAATCGAAGTTGACGCCTGGAAGCGCGGCTAATGACAAATTCGCTGAAGCGAATTAGAACCACCAGTCTCAAAGATCTCAAGGAGGCTGGCGAGAAATTCACGTGTCTGACCAGTTATGACCATTTAACTGCGGGCATTTTTGACGAAGCCGGCATTGAAGTATTACTAGTGGGCGACTCGGCAGCCGATAACTTTCTTGGCTACAGCACTACCCTGCCAATCACGATCGCAGAGATGATTCCATTCGGACGCGCAGTGGCAACTGCCGCAAAGCGTGCCCTTGTGGTGATCGACATGCCTTTTGGCAGTTATGAGACCGGCCCCGAGGATGCTGTCAAAAACGCAATCGAGCTAATTAAAAGCACTGGCGCCGCCGCTGTAAAACTCGAAGGCGGCGAAAAGGTAGCCGAGCAGATCCGAGCAATAACGGCCGCGGGCATTCCGGTTATGGGGCACCTTGGGTTTACACCTCAAAGCGTTAATGCTCTTGGCGGTTTCAAAGTGCAAGGCCGAGGAACTGCAGCATCGCAATTGGTTGCCGACGCCTTGATAGTTCAGCAGGCTGGTGCATTCGCGATCGTTTTTGAAATGGTGCCTGCGCAAATTGCCGAGACGGCAACCAAGCAACTTTCGATTCCTACAATCGGCATCGGCGCCGGAAACGGAACCGACGGTCAAATTTTAGTTTGGACTGATTTTGCAGGACTCACTGGAAGCAAGCCTCGCAAGTTCGTAAAGCAATATGCAAACTTGCGTCAAACCCTGATTCAGGCTGTCACAAGTTATAAACAAGACGTGTCCAGCTCCAAGTTTCCGAGCGCAGAGCATTCGTTCGAAGACTAGTCCCGGTTTTCTTCTTCGCGCCATTGGGCGGCTCGGCGAGCGGCGGTTGCTAAAGCCTGCTCTGCAGCCTCGCGCGAGTTGTAGGGTCCCATCCGGAAAGCAGCCGGTGACTGCTTGCCAACCTCAACCTGGTTGGTCTTGATATTGAACCAGAACTCAGGGTTCTCATCCTGCTCTGAATAACTGCTCTGCTTGCTCACCGCTGCCACACCACCTCTCCTAAGAAGCATAAAGGGCTTGACTAAATAGACTTGCTGCATGCCTCGCGACCCCAAAACCGGACAACTAACCCAAGGGAAAGTTAGCCCAATTAGAACGGTTCCTGGGCACATTGCCAGGCCCGAGTATGTTGGCAAAACTGCACCGTCAAAGTTCACCGGTAGCGATGTGAAAACCCCAGAGCAAATCGCCAAAATTCGAGCCGCCGGCAAAATCGCTGCCCAGGCCATCGAGCTCGTGGGCTCACACGCTAAACCGGGAATCACCACGGATGAGCTCGACAGGATTGGCCACGAATTCTTAATTGCGAATGATGCTTACCCATCGACCCTGGGCTATCGGGGGTTTCCAAAATCGCTCTGCTCGTCGATCAACGAAGTCATTTGCCACGGCATTCCAGACGACACCGTCTTGGTCGACGGAGACATCATAAACATTGACATCACAGCATTTAAAGATGGATACCACGGCGACAGTAATCAGACCTTTTTGGTTGGCGACGTCGCTCTACCGGTGCGAGATCTTGTCGAGCGAACCCATGAAGCAATGATGCGCGGAATTAATGCCGCGCTGCCAGGTCGGCAAGTAAATGTAATTGGTCGTGCGATTGAAACCTATGCAAAGCGTTTCAACTACGGTGTGGTTCGCGATTTTACCGGTCATGGCATTGGCGAGGCTTTTCACTCGGGATTGGTAATCCCCCACTATGACAGCGCTCCCGCCTATTCAGATGAAATAAAGGTAGGAATGGTTTTCACCATTGAGCCAATGCTGACACTCGGAACCCACAACTGGGAAATGTGGAAAGACCACTGGACAGTTGTCACTAAAGACAAGAGCATCACCGCACAGTTTGAACACACAATCGCAATCACCGAAAACGGGCCTGAGATTCTCACCCTGCCCTAACAGAAAGCAAAAAATGGCAAGAAAAGCAATTGGCATTGACATTGGTGGCACCGGCATTAAGGGCGCGCTGGTCGACGTGAAAAACGGCACACTTATCGGTGATCGTGTGCGATTTGAGACTCCTAAGGGCGGCACACCTGCCGACATCGCAGAAGTGGTGCGCAAAATAATCCAAGACCTTCCGGCAGCCCGAGCAAGCCTTCCGGTAGGCATATGCTTTCCGGCAATCGTGAAGCATGGCTTCACCCAATCGGCGGCAAACGTATCCAAGGAGTGGATTGGACTTAATGCTGACTCTCTTTTTGAGCAGGCGTTGAACCGTCACGTTCATGTGATCAACGATGCCGATGCAGCTGGAGTCGCCGAAGTTAAATTTGGTGCGGCTAAAAAGCGAAATGGATTGGTGATCATGACAACACTTGGCACCGGCATTGGTACTGCGCTATTCATCAACGGCGAATTGGTGCCCAACGCAGAGCTAGGTCATCTTGAAATCGATGGCGTTGACTATGAAACTAAGGCATCCTTTGCGGCAAAAGAGCGCGAAAAACTTTCATGGGATGACTGGGCAGCGAGATTGCAAAAATACTACGGCACCCTAGATCGACTGTTCAGTCCAGACTTGATTGTGGTTGGTGGCGGAGTTTCAAAAGAGCACGAAAACTTTCTGCCGAAACTTCAACTAAATGCAGAGATTGTTCCAGCCCTAAAGCGAAACAATGCGGGCATCTTGGGTGCAGCGGCACTCGCATATAAAAACTCAAACGATTAAGTGGATGGGCCGGCTATTACGCCGGGTTCTGTGCCTATTTCTAGGTGACGATCATCTATCTAGGAGCATTGTTGCCAATGCCCTCAAGCGGTCTACCCGAAAGCTAGAACGAGCAGCTCTATGCGCTTTCTGTCTGACCTTGCTCCAAACGAGGTTTACCTAGCCGACACGTTCACACGCGCCGCTGGTGGTCTCTTACACCACCGTTTCACCCTTACCGCTTGCGCGGCGGTTTACTTTCTGTTGCACTTTCTCGCGGGTTACCCCGGGTGGCTGTTAGCCACCGTCGTGCTCTAAGGAGCCCGGACGTTCCTCGATGTTGCCATCGCGATCGCCTTGCCGACCCATCCAAAGTTAAGACTACTTGGATTAGCGCCCGGAGATAAGCCCTACAGGTGGCTGGTGGAATTGACGCACAAAACTTCAGCGGCTTGATTGCCCCAGAATCGCAAAATGGTTATTGAACACGGGGCGATGCTAGGGCGCCAGTAAGTCGAAATGCCGCCTTCGATTGCAGCACGAACAAAACCGCGGATAGGCATGACGTGGCTGACCACCGCAACGGTTTTGCCGGCATGCTGTTTTTGAATCTGCGCGAGGCCATCAACAATGCGCTGATCGAATTGATCGAGTGACTCTCCCCCTGGCGGTGCAACTGTCCAGGAACCCTGCCATTGCGCGAACTCGTTAGGCCACTTCTCGAATACCTCTTCGTTGGTGTGACCATCCCAATCACCAAAATCGATCTCTGCGATGTTCTCATTCGTAGTCACCGCCAGCCCCAACTGCTGACCAATGATATTGGCTGTTTCATGTGTTCGTGCAACCGGTGATGCGACGATTGCATCGATAGGTATCAGATGAGACCAAGGCCCAGTGCGACCAAACTGCTGCAAGGCAGAGGCGGCGGCGCTTGCATCTTCGCGACCCAGTTGCGACAAGGCTGGGTTCTCACCCCCGCGACCCGAAATTCGTTTTGATTCAGTTAAGTGAGTTCTACCGTGGCGAACCAAAACGATTGTGGTTAGTGGCTCAGTCACTCCCCCGGGTGCTCTAACTGAACTTGGCAATTCATGATTGAACTCAACGACTCCGGATTTCGGTTTATCTTCAGCAGCCAAACTTGAGGAGTCGGTGCGTTCGTCCATGGCCTTGTTGGCCAGAGCATCGGCCTTGGAATTCTCTTCCCGCGGTATCCACATCCAGCGAACTGTTTTGCCGGCAACCAGTTTCTGAATAACAGCTCCGAGTTGAATCATGTCTGGGTGCTTAATTTTCCAGCCACCACTCATTTGTTCAATAACGAGTTTTGAATCCATGCGCACCAGAACGCGCGCCTCAGGATTTATTGTGAAGGCTGCTTCTAAACCGGCCTGCAAGGCGATGTATTCGGCCACGTTGTTTGTGGCAACACCAATGAAGCGACAAATCTCTGCAACAACCAGACCGGTATCCGCATCGATTACTACTGCACCGCTGCCGGCTACACCTGGATTGCCTCTGGAGCCACCGTCGGCTTCAACGATTAGGTTTGCTGGGATTGTCATCGAACCAGAATCGCTTGGCAGTCTGGACAAGTTGCTATTTCATCGCTTGCTAGACCTTGAATCTCAGCGAACGCGGTTGCACCAAGAGAAATGCGGCAAGCGCCACATTCGCGACCAATAAGTCGGCCAATCGCTAATCCGCGGGACGCCTTCTTCTCGTATAACTCAAGAAGCTCAACCGGAAGTTGCGCAGCCTGTTGAGCTCGCTGTTGCACCATTAGATCAAGCCCAGAGCGATGCTTTAGAACTTCGGCTTCAATCTTGGTTTCGGCTTCGCGAAGTTCGCTTTCATTCAAGGTCTTGCGGGCCTGCACCTCGGCGAACAAAGCCGCAACCTCGTCCTTCTTATCAAGGATGGCCAACTCCATGTCTTCAAGCTCTGACTTGCGCTTGGCCAGAGTTAGCAATTCCGATTGAATGCCCTGAGCATCTTTGCTATTGCTGGTGGCGTTGAGGCGAACATTATCTTTCTCGATGCGCTGCTCAACGGTAGTCAAATCTGCCTCTGCTCGCGAGAGCTCAAGCTCCACAGAATCCAATTGGTTGCGTGCCTCAATCAGTTCGCCGGCGAGTTTGAGATTCAGTTCACGCATATCTTTTGTCGATTTGCCGCTTGTTAATTCAGCCAAGGAATTCTTTGCACGAGCGATTTCGGAATCAAGGTTGCCAAGCAAGAGCAAGTCTGCCTGTTGATTTTGCGATGCCTTCATTTGTTGCTTCCTTGATATTGAGTTATTGGGTTACTACGAAATCCCACGGATCTGTGCGCAGGTGACTAACTACGAACTGTACTTGAGAAAATTCTTGACTGAGTTGCTTTGCCGCAACTTCTAACCAGAGCCATTCGGCCGCCCAGTGGGAGATATCAATGATCGCTGGCTTACCACCGTTCAACAGTGAGTGTTCGCGTGCATCTTGCACAGGGTGATGACGAAGGTCAGATGACAGATAAACATCGGCTCCAGCATTTATTGCGTCGCCGATGAAAGAATCTCCTGCGCCACCGCACAAGGCGACTCGCGATATAAGTTGATCGTAATCACCAGCCACGCGCACACCAGTAGCCGTAGAAGGCAAGACGCCAGCCACTTGCCTTGCAAAATCGCCCAATGTGATTGGCGATGCAAGTTGGCCTATTCGACCGTGACCGATTGAATGATCACTGCTTGGCACAAGCGGTTGAGCATCCAAAATTCCTATCGCAGCAGCTAGTGCCGCGGATACTCCGTCTGCAACTACGTCAGCATTTGTGTGCGCGGCATAGATTGCGGTGCGTGAGCGTGCTGCCGACGCCAGCAGCGCACCCTTTGCAGTTTGCTCACTGATTGTGGTTACGCCCCGCATCAGATAAGGGTGATGGGCCAGAATCAAATCAAATTCGCCATCTTGGGCTTCAGCCAATATCTCGGCAGTGACATCCACAGTGAGCAGCACTCGAGAAACTTTTTGATTCACAGAACCAGCAACTAAACCAGGAGCATCCCATTGTTCGGCTAGCTCAATTGGCCAATTGCGCTCAAACGCGGCAACTAGTTGGCTTAGGTCAACTGACATCAGTCAACCAAACCCAGCACATCTTTGAGGTCATTTCTGCGTGCCTCAATGTTCAACACTTCTGCCTCTTGACGCTTGATGCGCGGAATGCCCAGAGCCACCGGAAGCAGCAAGCCAAGTGCAAAAGTAATCACTACACCGAAGGATGACTCACGCCAGAATTCTTGATTGACCAAACGATCTGCGATGAAACCGAAAAACTTAAACTCAGTCAAATTACTGTAAGTGAGTCCGAAGCCAACCGCTGTTGTAAGCAACCAACCAATTAGGTTGAACCAGTTAACTGACTTATAGAAACCGTATCCGCGACTCAAAGAAATCTCGTGATATGCGATTCTGCGAATGAGAATGTCTGAAACGAATATTCCAGTCCAAGCTGCTGTGGGAACAGCAAGCGCAAGAGCGTATCCATGCAGGTTGAACCAGAAGCCGGCGGTTTGAAGATGCATCACCGCAAAAACTGCCGCCGCACCAAGAACTAAACCAAGCAACGGTTGGGACACGATTGGTCGAAGCTTCAAGCCGATCGAGTGCAAGCTCAAGTTTGACGAGTAGAAACTCATTCCCAACCAAACCACAAAAGAAACTGCGCTGCCAACCAAAATAATGACCGGCAGCCATTGCGGTGATGCGATTGTTCCACTGCGAAGGATCGCCAGTGCACCAAGCAAAATTGCAGCCGGCACAACTACGAGTGCGAGAAGGCCCCAAGAAATAACTCGCAAACCCAGAACCGAAACGTGCAGCTTTCTGGCATAGTCGGCGCTGGCCGAAGACCAAACCAAACCAAAAATTGAGAAGGTCAAGATCGCAACCGCGAAAGTAGTCAGCCAACTTCCGTCGGCATGGGACGAAACTTTAGCGGCCGAGAAAGTCGAAGCGTTCGAAATGAACCAGGTGACAATCACCGCTAAGCCAACGACACCAGACACCTGCTGTGCGCGATACAGAACTCTTCCGCCAAAGATTGCCAAAGTGACCGACGCAATGATTAGCGCAAGAACCGAACCCAAGATCACCAATGCTCCGCTGCTGAAACCTGCAATGGATTCAACTTGAATCCCCTGCGGGAACGCAAGAACGATGGCCACGCCAATTAGTGCAGTAGTCCAAAACAATCTCGTCAACACCAAAATTGCCCCAGGAAGATAGTTGCCGTGCACTCCGAAGGCAGCGCGTGACAGCATCAAAGTTGGGAGCCCACTGCGTTTGCCGGCCAGGGTACCGATTGAGATGACCGCACCGGAAGCTAATAGACCCAGCACTACTGCCAAACTCAATTGGGCAAACGAGAGGTCAAATCCGTTTAAGAAGGACGCGTAGATGATCGGAAGAACTGAGCCGGTAAAACCTAACCACGCCCAAAACTGCGAGATGGCTCTGCTGCGTCGGCTGAGTTTTGGAGCAGACTCCAACGCCACTTCTTCAACTACCGGCTCATCTTGGGTTATGAAATCTACGAACGGGTCTTCTTCAATTACGACCTCAGCTGGCTGCTGTTCAAAAAAAGCTTCTTCGATTGCAGTGAGTTCTTCTTCGGCGCCGATAACCATATCGAACGCTTCAATTTCGCTGGCCGCAACAGAGACAGGTTCTGGTGCCTGTTCTGCCTCTTCGTTTTCAATCTCGGTGAAAAATTCGGCGAAGGTATCCGGGGTTTCAATCGGTTCAATAACCGCAGATTCGTGAGTCACTGCGTCGACGTATTGAAATGGTTCGACTACCGGCGACGATTCGACCGCCGGCAATGGTTCAACTGCAGGAGATACCTCTTGCACATCTGCAACATTTTCGGTTTTGGCACCAAATAAAGCGTTTAGGTTAGCAACCACATCTTCGACGGCAGGTTGGCTGGCAGGAAGTGCGTCTAGCGGCTCTAGCCCCTGCTGAGCACGGTTGGCGTTTTCAATGGCGAGCAACGCCTCGGGTGTTCCAAGCTGTTCCATCCGCAAAAGCCAGGAAGCGTATTCCATCTTTTCAATATCACGAAGCTGAGCCTGGGTCTCCAGCAGTTCCATGGCCTTCAGGATTCCGGCCTCGTCGGCCTGAGAATTGCCAAGGGCGTCCTGCAGTTCGGCATCTGTCATTGAACGTCGAACCGGTGGCTTGAATTGATTGGAATCCATAGCCAAATTCTAATGTGGCAGGCCTTTGCAGACCGTCAGGGTAAAAGCAAACCCCAGGCCATTGACCTGGGGTTTGAATTTTTGTGGGCCCTACCGGGATCGAACCGATGACATCCACGGTGTAAGCGTGGCGCTCTACCAGCTGAGCTAAAGGCCCCTCTTTCGAGGCTGCAGCGAACTGCAACTCGAAGAGCCTACCGCATCAATCGCGGTTAACGCCAACTTGCAACGAATCCAGTGCGCGGTCATATTCGTCAATACTGCGAGCCTGGCCTGGTGCAGTCACAAATTTCGCGGTGAGAATGCCTTCTTGGTTGATTACGAAGGTGGCTCGGTTAGCGATGCCCGCATCTTCGATGAACACACCATAAGACTTTGCCACGGCACCGTGAGGCCAGAAGTCAGCCAGCACCGAGAACTTGTAGCCCTCTTCCTCGGCGAATTTCTTCTGTACGAACTTCGAGTCAACCGAAATAGCCAGCAGCTCTACGTTTTCGTTGTCAAATTTGGCGAAGTTGTCGCGAATCTCGCAAAGCTCTCCGGTGCAGATGCCAGAGAAAGACAACGGATAGAAAACCACAACCACAGGCTTTTTGTCGCGGAAATCAGACAGTTTGACTGTCTCGCCGAACTGGTTTACAAGTTCAAAATCTGGGGCTTCGTCGCCGATAATCAGGGTCATTTTTTACCTTCGCTGGTCAATGTTGATCGTGTCAGGTTACAAACTAGCAAAACATACATATGCTTCCCTTTGTCCATATCCCCTGTCCAATCGTTCTAAACTCTTATGAGGCTTTACCAAAGCTAATCGGAATTCTTTGTCTATCCCCCACGAAAGGGAATGTCGGTGTCCATAAACAACAACGATGCATATGCGGTCAACACCCCTGACCAAGACCCACAGGAAACAAGCGAATGGCTTGAATCACTCGATGCAGTAGCTCGAGTGCACGGACGTGGTCGAGCTCGCGAAATCATGCTGAATCTGCTTCGCCGCTCCCACGAGCTTCAACTTAACGTTCCAATCGTTCCCACCACCGACTACATCAATACGATTGCCCCAGAAAACGAGGCCGAGTTTCCTGGTGACGAAAAAATCGAACGCACCTACCGCGCCTGGATGCGCTGGAACGCAGCGATGCTGGTGCACCGTGCACAGCGCCCGGGAGTTGGCGTCGGAGGTCACATTTCAACCTTTGCGTCATCGGCATCGCTTTACGAAGTAGGTTTCAACCACTTCTTCAAAGGTCAAAACCACCCATCCGGTGGCGACCAGATTTTCATTCAGGGCCACGCATCACCGGGCCCATATGCGCGCGCATTTCTAGAGGGTCGACTATCCGCACAGCAACTCGATGGTTTCCGTCAAGAAAAGTCTCACGCTGGCGGCGGCCTTTCTTCGTACCCGCACCCACGCCTAATGCCTGACTTCTGGCAGTTTCCGACCGTATCCATGGGTATCGGACCAATCAACGCTATTTATCAGGCGCAATTCAACCGCTACTTGGCCGGTCGAGGTTTCAAAGACACATCAGAACAGCATGTTTGGGCATATCTTGGCGACGGAGAACTTGACGAAGTTGAATCACGTGGCGCGTTGCAGCTTGCGGCTAATGACAACCTCGACAACCTGACTTTCGTAGTCAACTGCAACCTGCAGCGCCTAGACGGCCCAGTTCGCGGTAACGGAAAGATCATTCAGGAACTCGAGTCGTTCTTCCGCGGTGCCGGCTGGAACGTAATCAAAGTGGTCTGGGGTCGCGAATGGGACTCGCTGCTTGCAAACGACACCGAGGGCGCGCTTGTTGACTTGATGAACAAGACACCTGATGGCGACTACCAAACTTACAAAACCGAGGATGGCGCCTTTGTGCGCGAAAACTTCTTTGGTCGCGACCCACGCACCTTGAAGTTGGTTGAACACATGACCGATGACCAGGTTTGGGGTCTAAAGCGCGGTGGCCACGATTACCGAAAGGTTTATGCCGCCTACAAGTCGGCTCTTGAACACAAGGGTCAGCCAACCGTTATTCTCGCTAAAACCATCAAGGGCTTTACCTTGGGCAAGTCATTCGAGGGACGCAACGCAACTCACCAAATGAAGAAGTTGACGCTTGAAAACCTCAAGGGTTTCCGCGATGAACTCAAGATTCCAATTAGCGATGCTCAGCTCGAAGAGAATCCATATCAGCCGCCTTATTTCCACCCCGGAAACGATGCACCTGAAATTCAGTACATGCACGAACGTCGCCGTGAACTTGGTGGTTATCTTCCTGAGCGTCGCAGCAAATACGTTGACTTCAAGTTGCCTGAAACTGATGTCTACGCAATCGCTAAAAAGGGATCGGGTGTTCAAGAGGTTGCCACCACAATGGCATTCGTTCGCCTGCTCAAAGACTTGCTACGCTCCCCTGAATTTGGTGAGCGCATTGTGCCGATCATTCCAGACGAGGCTCGCACCTTTGGTATGGACGCATTCTTCCCGACTGCCAAAATTTACAACCCGAATGGTCAGCACTACATCTCGGTAGACCGCGAACTTTTGCTGGCCTATAAAGAGAGTGTGTCTGGGCAAATTCTGCACACCGGAATTAACGAGGCGGGCTCAATAGCCGGCTTCACCGCTGCGGCAACAAGCTATGCCACTCAGGGTCAAGCGATGATTCCGATCTATGTGTTCTATTCAATGTTTGGTTTCCAACGAACCGCAGACTCAATCTGGGCTGCGACAGATCAGTTGTCCCGTGGATTCATGATTGGTGCAACCGCAGGTCGCACGACTCTTACCGGAGAAGGCTTGCAGCACGCCGACGGCCACTCGCCGCTGTTAGCTTCAACCAATACCGGCGTAATCAGTTTTGACCCGGCTTACGGATATGAGATTGCACACATCATGCGCCACGGCATTGAGCGCATGTACGGTGGGCAGCACCCAGATCCAAACGTCGTGTTCTACCTCACCGTTTACAACGAGCCATACGTGCAACCAGCTGAACCAGAAAACGTTGACGTCGATGGAATTATCCGAGGCATTCACCGTGTATCTGAAAATCACACCGAAGGTCGCAAGGCACAGATTCTTGCATCAGGTGTTGCATTGCCTTGGGCTTACGAGGCACAACAACTGTTGCAAAACGACTGGGGCGTTTCGGCAGACATCTGGTCGGTCACATCTTGGACTGAGCTTCGCCGTGATGGCCTAGCGCGTGATGAAGCGAAATTCTTGAACCCGAATCATGAAATCGCGCCGGCGTACTTGACCAGCAAGTTGCAAAACGCGGCAGGGCCGTTCCTGGGCGTAAGCGACTTCATGCACGCGGTGCAAGATCAAATTCGTCCATGGGTTCCTGGTGACTACGCAACTCTAGGTGCAGATGGCTTTGGTTTCTCGGACACTCGCGCTGCAGCACGTCGATTCTTCAAGATCGATGGACCATCTATCGCGGTTCGCGTTTTGGAGCAACTAGTTGCACGTGGCGAAATGGACCCAGGCGTTCCGCAAATGGCCATTGATCGATACCGCTTGCACGATGTGAATGCAGGAACATCTGGATCGACCGGTGGCGAGAACTAAACAGGCCACGCTCGACTGGCTGAAGTCGATTTCGGGTGATTTAGCAACCACAACGCTAAAGCGCCTGGACGAGCTGTTGCCTTGGTATCGCGACATGCCAGCATCTCGACGCGCTTCGGTTGGATTAGTGGCACAGGCGGGCATCACTTCGTTTTTGGCCTGGTATAAAGACCCAAAATCGCAACCGTGGGTGGCAGCCGATGTGTTCAGCACTGCTCCACGCGAGTTGCTGCGATCGATTTCTTTACAAGAGACCCTTCAGCTAATTCGCGTTGTTGTTCAGGTTGTAGAAGAAACCGTTGTTCGCGAAGACGAGTCATTGCGCGAGGCCGTTTTGCTTTATTCGCGAGAGATTGCATTCTCTGCGGCCGATGTTTACGCACGCGCAGCAGAAGCCCGCGGACTATGGGACGCCCGTCTCGAAGCGCTGGTAGTCGATTCAATTCTGAGCGGTGAAAACGACGAAGAGTTGGCCTCGCGAATTGCCGCACTTGGTTGGCGAGCTCAAGGTGCCGTCTGCGCAATCGTTGGAACCGCGGCCGAGCCAGTTGACCAAGATGCTCTTCGCCGTATCGCAAGAAAAAATAATGCAGACGTGCTGATCGGTGTGCACGGAAACCGGTTGATTGTGGTCATTGGACGTATCGACCCAAATCAAGATGAAAAAACTCAAACATTCATAAAACTGGCTGAAGCGCTGGACGCTCATTTTGGTTTCGGCGGTGTGGTCATCGGTCCAGAAGTTTCAACGATTGCTGAGGCACACAAATCCGCTAAAGCATCCTTGGCTGCATTTGCAGTAGTGAAAGCATGGAACAAAGCGCCGCGCCGAATTGCCGCTGACGATCTTTTGGCAGAACGTGCACTAGCCGGTGACATGCTCGCAAAAGCCACATTGATAAATCGCATTTATCGACCACTGCTGAGCAACTCTGCTGAATTATTAGAAACCTTGGTGCACTATTTGGAGACCGGTCGCTCGCTAGAAGCTACCGCGCGGGAACTGTTTGTACACCCAAACACTGTGCGCTACCGATTGAAACGGATCAGCGAAATTATCGGTTGGGACGCCAGTGGTCCACGCGAAGCGTTCGTTTTGCAAGTTGCGATGGTTCTTGGGGCCATGAGTGAAAATGATTCAAAGCGAAAAGGTAAGGAATACAAATGATTGTTATCGTCTGCCCGGGTCAGGGTGCACAGGCTCCAGGCTTCCTATCCCCTTGGTTAGAGTTGCCAAGTTTTCGCTCTTCAATCGAGCGCATGCAAGCAGCCAGTGGCATCGATCTGATTAAGCATGGAACCGAAAGCGATGCTGACACTATTCGCGACACCGCAATTGCTCAACCGCTCATCGTAGGTGCTGGAGTTGCTTCTGTTGCCCAACTCTTCGCAGACGCCGGGGCCAAATCTGCGGGCATCGCCGGAGTCTCGGGCCACTCGGTTGGAGAAATCACTGCCGCTGTTATTTCTGGAGTATTCACCGAGGAAGATGGAATCAAATTCGTGGCTGAACGAGGTCGCGAAATGGCAAAGGCCGCTGCGATCGAAACGACCAGCATGGCGGCAGTGCTCGGCGGGGACCAATCCGAAGTCGAGGCCAAACTCGCCTCACTTGAACTTGAGCCAGCAAACTACAACGGCGGCGGACAAATCGTGGCAGCCGGTAGCTCTGCGGCGATTGCTGCACTTCAAGCCGAACCGTTGGCGGGAACTCGTGTAATTGCATTGCAAGTGGCAGGTGCATTCCACACCCGCTTTATGAAGCCTGCAGTTGATTCGCTGCGTGCCTACGCAAACGACCTATCGGTGGCTGACCCGAACATTAATCTCTGGAGCAACAACGGCGGGCGACAAATAGCTAACGGAAAAGAATTTGTAGACCTATTGGTAAATCAGGTTTCGAGCCCGGTGCGTTGGGACCTATGCATGCAATCTATGGTGCAGGCCGGAGTCACCGCACTTATTGAGGTTGCACCAGCGGGAACGCTAGTTGGCCTGGCAAAGCGCTCTATGCCCGGCATCGAAACTCTGGCAGTAAAAACCCCAGAAAATATCGAGCAAGCATTGTTACTTATCAACAACCACAGCTAGGGTTTTGCCAAGTAAATTGGTGATTAGAACAAGAACCGAGGATCAATGTCGCAACCGACGCTAAATCAGTACCAGACCGTCAAATACAGTCGCATCTACTCATTGGGTGCTACTCGAGGCGACTTGACCGTCACCAACGATGACATTGCTGGCCCAATTGATTCGAGCGACGAATGGATTCGTCAGCGCACCGGAATCATCACCCGCAAGCGTGCGAGTAAAGACCTTAGCCTTATGGATATGGCCGTTTCGGCCTCAAATGAAGCCATTCAAAAGGCAGGCATACAGGCCGCTGAGATCGGCGCGGTCATCTTTTCGACCATCACCCACCCTCACCAGACACCATCCGCCGCTGCCCTGCTAGCCGACAAAATTGGCGCAAACCCGGCTCCCGCTTTTGACATCTCTGCCGCCTGCGCTGGCTACTGCTACGGAATCGCCCAAGCCGATGCTTTGGTGCGTTCTGGCGTGGCTAAATACGTTTTAGTGATCGGCGGTGAAAAACTCTCAGATTTCATTGACCCAACCGATCGAACCATCTCGTTCCTGCTCGGCGATGGAGCTGGAGCCGCAATCATTGGCCCTTCTGACACACCTGGAATTAGCCCAACGGTATGGGGTTCAGACGGATCGCACTGGGATGCGGTGGGCATGAGCGCCTCACTGCTGGAACTTAGAGACGGCACCGCTAACTGGCCTACCCTTCGTCAAGAGGGACTCACCGTTTTCAAGTGGGCTGTTTGGGAGATGGTGAAGGTTGCCCGCCAGGCGCTTGAGGTTGCCGGCATCAAGGTTGAAGACCTTTCCGCACTAGTGACTCACCAGGCGAACATTCGAATCATTGATGAATTGGCAAAGCAACTTGAGGTTCCGGACAGCGTAGTAATCGCGCGCGACATCGTTTATACCGGCAACACTTCGGCGGCCAGCATTCCACTGGCGATGCATGCCCTGCTCGAATCCGGGGATGTAAAATCGGGCGGTTTGGCGCTTGAAATCGGATTCGGCGCGGGCCTTGCCTTCGGTGCCCAAGTAGTCGTCCTACCCTAAACTTAACCACGGTCAAATAACCCCTAAGGAGAATCCAATGGCACTTTCACAGAACGAAGTTCTAGCTGGTCTAGCAGAAATCGTTAACGACGAGACCGGTATTGCTACCGAGGCCGTTCAGCTAGAGAAGTCATTCACCGACGACCTAGACATCGACTCAATCTCAATGATGACCATCGTTGTAAACGCAGAAGACAAGTTCGGCGTAAAGATTCCAGACGAAGAAGTTAAGAACCTAGTCACAGTAGCTGACGCGGTTAACTTCATCACCAACGCACAGTAATTTAGGCCGAGGCTAATAAATTGTCCAAAAAAATCGTTGTCACCGGAATTGGCGCAACCACGCCACTCGGTGGCGACGCGCGATCAAGCTGGAATGCATTGCTTGCCGGAGAGTCGGGTATCTCGACTCTTGAGCAAGCATGGGTAGCTCAGTATGAAGTTCCTGTCACTTTTGCCGGTCAGGCTAAAGTTCCGGCAGCTGAAATTCTTACTCCGCAAGAGGTTAAGCGCCTCGACCCGTCAAGCCAGTTTGCTTTGATCGCCGCACGCGAGGCTTGGGCCGACGCAGGCAAGCCTGACGTTGAGCCTGAGCGCCTCTCGGTGGAATTTGCCACCGGCATCGGCGGCGTGTGGACACTTTTGGATGCCTTCGACACCCTAAAAGAGCGCGGTCCGCGCCGAGTTTTGCCTATGACCGTGCCAATGCTGATGCCTAATGGCCCAGCAGCAGCAATCGGCATGGATATTGCTGCCCGCGGCGGAGTGCGCACATCTGTATCAGCCTGCGCCTCGAGCACTGAAGCAATCGCTAACGCACTCAACCGACTTCTCACCGGTGAAGTTGACGTTGTGGTGGCAGGCGGTTGCGAGGCTGCAATTCACCCACTTCCGATTGCGGCATTCGCGTCGATGCATGCGCTCTCTCGCCGCAATGAAGAACCATCAAAGGCGTCACGCCCATACGACGTAAACCGCGACGGTTTTGTGATGGGCGAAGGCGGCGGAGCGATCGTTCTAGAAACCGAAGAGCACGCCAAGGCCCGTGGAGCCAAGATTTACGCCGAGCTTGTTGGCGGAGCCGTGACATCAGACGCGTACCACATCACAGCTCCAGACCCTGAGGGTTCAGGCGCTGCTCGTGCCGTAATTGCCGCACTCAAGCAGGCACATGCCAAACCAGAAGACGTGGCCCACATCAATGCCCACGCAACCAGCACACCGGTTGGCGACATCGCCGAATACACCGCCCTAAAGCGAGTTTTTGGTGAGCAGCTTGGCAAAATCGCCGTGTCTGCAACTAAGGCGTCTACCGGCCACCTCTTGGGCGGCGCTGGCGCTATCGAAGCGATTTTCACGATTTTGGCCCTGCACGAGCGAACTGCACCGCCAACCATCAACCTTGAGAACCAAGACCCTGAGATTCCTTTGGATGTCGTCACCAGCCCGCGCCAATTGCCTGAGGGTCCGATTCTGGCCATCAGCACTTCATTTGGCTTCGGTGGCCACAACGCCGTAATTGCTTTCCGCAGCTATCAGGGCTAATCAGCCGCTAGCTGATTCTTCGCAATTCGAATTGCGGCTTCTCGAGCTCCGCTTTTCGATAACTCTCTAGCTCGTCATCCCAGGCCTGCCCAACCAGCCCACGCAAGGCCCTTTGCAACTCCATGACATTGGCGCCAGCGCTATCCAAGGCGTTCTTGATTTGAAGCTCAGATATCAGGATGTTGCCGGCCGAATCGATCGGCGAATAAAACATGCCCAACGCCGGCGTATAGACCCAACGAGCGGCCTCACCGGCCCCAGAGACGAGCTGGTTTACCTCGAACCGAACCTTTTGCCACTCGGCCAGTGCCGAGGCCAATTCGACTCCCGCGGTTTCGTGGCCCGACCAAAGAAACTCGGTGCGCACGCAATTGGCCGCGATTGGTTGGTGAGCCCACTGCAGCCGAACCGTGGTGTCCAGAACACGAGCAATTGACCACTCAAGATGTGGCACTAAAGCCCTTGGGGCACTATGGATGAAAACCAGGCCCTGGGCGATACCAGATGTCATAGTCGCCTCTCGAACCTAGGTGCATCTTCCCCAATGTCCTGTGTTCGTGGCGCCCAACCAGAATAAGCCCGTTAATTTCTATCTGTCAAAGGCCAAAAAGCGGCAATCGTGCTTAGCGTCTGATCCATTCTCGAGAGACAGCAAATCTTTCAATAATCTCTGGAATCGGATCAACGCCAATTCCCGGAGCAGTAGGCACTGCCACGTGGCCGTCAACTAACACGAATGGCTCGGTGAGGTCGGTCTCGAAATAGCGCGATGAAGCCGAAGTGTCGCCCGGCAGTGTGAAACCAGGCATTGCCGCCAAGGCAAGGTTTGCCGCGCGACCGATGCCAGTCTCGAGCATGCCCCCGCACCACACTGCAATATTGTTGGCTACCGAAACGTCGTGAATTTTCATTGACTCAAAATAGCCGCCAACTCGAGATGGCTTGATGTTAATGATTTCAGCGGCACCGATTTCGATTGCATCACGCGCAATGTCAGCGGAGATTATTGTTTCGTCAAGGCACACCGGCGTATCGATGTACTGCGCAAGTTTGGCGTGACCAAGCAGGTCTTCTTCAAAAATTGGTTGCTCAATAAGCAACAGGTTAAATTCGTCGAGTTTTTTGAGCAAATCAAAATCATCTCGCGTGTAAGCGGTGTTGGCATCGACCTGAAGCATTAGGTCTGGGCCATAGGTTTCTCGCACAAGTTTTACCGGCTCATAGTCCCAACCCGGCTCGATCTTAAGTTTGATTCGAAGGTAGCCCTCGTTAAGATAGCCGTCGACATATCGCATCAATTCGCCGAGCGAATCCATGATGCCAACCGAAACACCGGCCGGCACGCGATCTTTGACAGCGCCAAAATATTTTGCAAAAGAAATTCCCTTGTGGCGCAGCTGAGCATCGAGCAGCGCGGTTTCAATCACCGCCTTTGCCATGCGGTGCCCCTTCATCCAATGAAGAGTTGGGCCAACTTTTTCGGCGGTGAGTTCGTCGCCAAGTGCAAATAGATCGGGAAGAATGAACTTCTTGATTACATCCATCGCAGCCGTGTGATATTCGCTTGAATAGTCAGGACGATCGTTGGCCCCGCATTCAGCCCACCCCTCCCCTTGATCTGTGATCACGTGAGCCCAAACCACTTCATGCATGCTCACAGAAGAGAACGAAGTTCTGAAGGCGGACTTCAATGGAACATTAAGTCGAATAAGTTCAACGGCTTCTAGCTTCATTATTTTGCCTCCGGGGTCTGTAGCACGATTGCTTTGCGATCTGCCGTCATAGAACTTATGGTTGCGCCGGCCGCAAAAGCTGGTTGCAGAATTTCACGAATCTGTCGACGCCACTCAAGTGCACCGGCAAGGTCTGACTTTCTGAGCGATTCAATGTCTTCTGGCAGTTCGATCTCAACCTTTCTGCCGACAGGTGCGGTTGGCTTGGTGTTTGGGTCGGTCGGCCAGAAAGCAAACAAACGATCAGATTCATCTCCAGCATTAATCGAATCAGTCATTGCGCCATAAAAATTCGGCAGAAACTCAACTGCCGTGGCGCCAAGTTTCTCAAAATTGAAGACGCAATTTCTGCGTACCAGCGGATCAAACGTCCAAGTGATTGCGGCTAAACCTTGCTGGGCGGCCCACAGCTTTTGATGCTGCTTGATTATGAAACCGACTCCTGGAACAGTGGCCGCAGTGACATGCGAATGCAAAATTGTTGATTGCTCAAAATGACCAATGAAGCCGAAGGAACCTCCGACAATATTTTGATCTTGCCGAGCAACAACGGCATACGCGCCAACATGAATCGCTGCGACAATCAGATCGAATGGCGCTACTTCAGCGCCGTCACTCCAAACCGAGTTTAGAAACGTAGCCAACTGCTCGGCTTCATCGACCGAAGCCACCTGAGTTATCTGCGCTGACATGTGTTTATTCTTTCAGATAAAAAAGTGGGAGCACGCTCTCGCGTGCCCCCACTCCGTGAATCTAAGAAACGGTTTTACTTTGTACCGTTAATTGTTGCCTCGGTCACTGCGAAAGCAGACAGGTTCCATTTGCTAAGCAACTTTGCATATGTTCCATCGTCAATTAGAGACTTAACTGCTGCCTGAATAGCTGCTGTCAGTCCGGTGTTCTTCTTTAGAACTCCAATGCCTGTGTATGCAGACTCAAAACCAGCTGGTGGGTCACTTGGTGCAACGATTTCAAAGTATTCACCGTCACCTGCAGTCTGAGCGGTGTAGGCAGCAACCTGACCGTCGTTCACACCAGCGACTGCCTTGCCTGCGCGAATTGCGTTCTGTGCATCTCCATCAGTCGGGAATTCCAGAATCTCAATCTTCTTGGTACAGCTTGGGTTCACCGCGTTAATCAAATCGATCTGCGCAGTTGAAGTCTGAATGGCAACAGTCTTGCCACAAAGGTCACCAAGCTTGGCAATGCCTTCTGGGTTTCCCTTGGCAACGATGATGGCAAAGCCGGCCTTGAAGTAGTCAACAAAGTCGAGCACCTTTTGACGCTCGGCGGTGTCGTTCATGCCCGACATGATCACATCGTGTGTTCCAGACTGAAGTGAAGGAATGATGCCATCCCAGTCTTGGTCTTCGAAGCTGAACTTAACTCCAAGTTTTGCAGCAATTGCCTGTGAAAGGTCGTAGTCGAAACCAGTTGGTTTGTCATTGTCATCAAAGAATTCCATCGGTGCATAAGGAATGTCAGATGCGACACTCACGCCATCCTTGAACTCAGCTGGCACTAGAGCGGCGGCAGCTTCATCCACGGCGATTTCAGCGGCCGAGGTTGACGGTGCAGGGTCGTTAACGGTTGTGGTGCAACCGGCAAGCGCAAAAAGGCTGGTGGTGGCCAACATGGCCAATCCGGCGACTTTAGAAATAGACAAATTTGTCTCCTAATCTCGGGTAATGCCAAAAGCCTAGTTGAGTCGCTGCCACGCCAGGGGGCTATTTTTGCAGAATTTACAAAATCGAAATGGCTAAAGAACGCTGCGCAGAAATGCCTGGGTGCGCGCATTTTGAGGCTTGTCGATGACATCCTTCGGCTTGCCCTCTTCGACCACTACACCCTGGTCCATGAACACAACCCTGTCTGCGACCTCGCGCGCAAAGCCCATTTCGTGAGTAACCACGATCATTGTCATGCCCGAATCGGCCAATTTGCGCATGACGTCAAGAACATCGCCAACCAGTTCAGGGTCAAGCGCAGAAGTCGGCTCATCAAACAGCATGAGCTTTGGCTCCATGGCCAATGCACGAGCAATGGCCACGCGCTGTTGTTGACCACCGGATAACTGACTCGGATATGCGTCTGCCTTGTCGGCCAGGCCAACTTTGCTGAGCAATTCAAAAGCTTTCGCTCGAGCCGCAGACTTGGTGATACCTGCCACTCCAACTGGTGCCTCAATCACATTCTCGAGCGTGGTCAGGTGCGGAAATAGATTGAACCTTTGAAAAACCATTCCGATGTGACTGCGCTGCTTGGCAATTTCACTCGGACGCATCTCGTGCAGTGCATCGCCTTTTTCCCGGAAACCCATTAGGGCTCCATCTACATAAAGACGGCCACCGTTGATTGTTTCAAGGTGATTTATGCAGCGCAGCAGAGTGGACTTGCCTGAACCAGAAGGGCCCAACAGGCAAAGCACTTCCCCGCGGTTCACCTGAAGATTGATTCCCTTGAGAACCTCATTTGATCCATAGTGTTTGCGAATGCTTCGGGCATCAACCATCAAGTTATTGGTCATGCTGATGCCTTCGATGAAAAACGCAACCAGCGATTCTGTTGGTTTGGAGCGTTGAAACCACGGCCATAACGTTTTTCAAGATAGCTCTGCGGCCAAGAAAGAATTGTTGTCATAACCAGGTACCAGAAGCCGGCTACAACCAGCAACTCAACCTGGGCAAGATTTTGAGATGAAATCTGAGAAGTTCGTGCGTACAGCTCCATAACTGCAACTACCTGCAGAAGCGAAGTGTTCTTGAGCATAGAGATGAATTCATTGCCCATTGGTGGAATGATCACGCGCATCGCTTGCGGCAGAACGATTCTGCGCAACGTATAACCCGAGCTCATGCCCAAGGATTTTGCCGCCTCACTTTGCCCTGAGTCAACTGAGAGAATTCCGGCACGAACGATTTCGGCAGCATAAGCGGCTTCGTTGAGTGAAAGTGCGATGATTCCGGCAACCAATGACGTGAATACCAAACTGGTTTTCTCTGAAAAGAAAATGATGTCCGTAAACGGAATGCCGATTTCAACCTTTGGATAAATGATGCCCAGGTATCCCCAGAAAACTACCTGCAGCAACAGCGGAGTGCCACGAAAGAAACCAACGTAGGCAGTAGACACAATTCGCAAAACTGGATTGCTGGAAAGCTTCATGATGGCCAACAAGATTGCGAGTACTGTTCCGATGAACATCGAAATGACTGTCAAGATAACTGTGAGGCCTGCAGCACCGATAACGCGCTGATCAAATAGAAACTTGTTGATAATTTCGTGGTTTACGTTTGGCGATGCCCAAAGAGAATAAACAAAGGCGCCGAGCACCAACACGACGATTGCTGCAGAAACCCAACGCCAAGGGTGTCGAAGCGGAATGGCGACAATGTCGTCGTTTGTGCCAGCACCTCTTGAAGTCATGAATGAAATCCTAAGGCAAAGAGGGCCCTAACCCGCTGCTAGCCTTGCCTTTATGAGCAAGCTATATTTTCGCCACGGCGCCATGAACAGTGGCAAAAGCACGGCCCTGCTGCAGGCTGCTCATAATTATGAGGAGCGTTCCCAACGAGTCTTGCTGACCAAACCAGCGATTGACACAAAAGGCAGTGCTGCCATCGTAAGTCGCCTAGGCGTGGATCGTTCTGTGGACTTTTTACTTACTCCTGATTTGAACTTGCGAGAAGAATTCAATCACCAAGCCCAAATTATTCTGCAGCAAACCGGTGAGCGCATCGCCTGCCTACTTATCGATGAGGCACAGTTCTTGACCCCGAACCAAGTGGACCAGGCTCTTGAAATTGCAGTCTTAGACGACGTGCCAGTTTTGGCCTACGGCATTCGCACAGATTTTCAGACCAAGGGGTTCCCCGGCTCAATTCGACTTTTGGAAATCGCTCACACTCTTGAGGAACTAAAGACGATTTGCCGCTGCGGACGAAAAGCCATGTTTAACGCCCGCAAGTCCGATGGCCAATTTATATTCGCCGGCGAGCAAGTTGCAATCGATGGCGTTGAGGTTACCTATGAGAGTCTCTGCCCAGCCTGCTACTTAGCCGAAAAGCAAAACTACAAGGGTTAAAACAACCTTGGATTTATTTGCATTTAGTTAACCCACGCGCAACCAAAAAATCAGCCTCCGTTTGCTTGGCTAAATTGAACTTTTCTCACTGCCCAATATCCGCAGTATCTATAAGGAGAAAAGATGATTAAGCGCGTTACAGCTTCGGCTGTTGCACTAACTCTGCTTGCCACTGGCGCACTAGCTGCCAATGCGGCGGAGAAGCCGGTTTACATAGAGCCAGTCGCAACTGGCGCAACCCTTGATGTTCTTGCAACATCGGGTGACACAATTGGTGGCTACCTATTGCCTGGTACACCAGATGGCATGGGCGCATACAAGACCGCCGATGGCGTAAAACTTTTGGTCAACCACGAATTCACCGGTGCACAGGCCGCTTGGGCTCAAGGCGCTGGCTCAACCACAGGTGGTTCCACCGTTTCAGAAGTAACCATCGATCCAGCAACTGGAAAAGTCACAGCAGCTAAAGAACTTTTGAAGTCAGTGACCTGGTACAACTACCAAACCAAGACTTATGGCAACACACCAACGTCTCCAGACGGTGTTGCAACTAACAACTACTACGGCCCTGCGTTCGCAAAGAACCTCGACCGTTTTTGTTCAGCATCTCTAGCCCCAGCTGGCACTTTCACCTACAAGAAGGCCGGAAAGACTGTTGGCTACGCTGGTGCAGTATTCATGACTCCAGAAGAGTCAGGCATTCAGTCACGTGGTTTCGCAATGAACACCTCTGGCGAATTGGTTCAGTTGCCAAAGCTTGGCCTTGCCGGTCAGGAAACTTTCAACGCAGCAAAGACAACGAATGAGAAGACCGTAATCATCGGAAACGAAGATGATGAAGTTGTTTCAAGCGAAGTTCGCCTATACGTGGGCACCAAGAACAACTCTGGCGCCTGGTACGAGAAGGCTGGCCTAACAAATGGATCTTCATACTTCCTAAAGGTTGACGACATTGCTACCGACAGCGAGTTCCGTGCATTCGTTGGTAAGAACGTAAAAGCCAAGGTTTCATTCAAGAAGTACGACACCAACGCGACTGCAGTGTCTCAGAACTCTCACGTTGGCACTCTTTCAACTGGCTTCACCCGTGTTGAAGACGGCGCGTTCGACCCTAAGCACCCTAACGACTACTACTTCGTAACTACTCAGTCAAACAAGTGGGAATCAGCAGTAGCGCTGAACCCAGCGACTCCAGATGTTACTTCTCGTGATGGTGGCGCTCTATGGCGTCTGCGTTTCAAGAACGTCAACGAGCCTCTTAAGGGCGCGACTCTTGAGATGTTGCTAGATGGCTCAGAGTGGATTTACGCGAACAAGCCAGACAACCTAACTATTGACAACTTCGGTCACATCCTTATCCAGGAAGACCCAGGAGGCAACGACCAGGTTTCTCGCATCTTCGCTTATGACATTCCAACTCAGAAGCTTGCAATCGTTGCAAAGTTCAAGGACTCAATGTTCAAGAAGGGTGCACCGGCTGCGACATTTATCACCAACGATGAAGAGTCTTCAGGAATCCTTGACGTGACCAGCATGTTCAAGACTGGTGCGTCAGACAAGACCTCGTACTACGTTCTGAACGCTCAGATCCACGCAACTCCGGCCGCTTCACGACCTGACATTACCGACCCAACCTCGATTGCCAAGGCTGTCGAAGGCGGTCAGTTGTACTTGCTCAAGATTGCTGACTGGTCAGCGGTTAGCTGGAAGTAAAGCTCACCAAAAAGAAGCGGGTGGCCGATTGGCCACCCGCTTTTTTGCGCTTCGACTTTCGTAAGTCCCGTTCCTTGGGATTCTGGTGGGGAGTACGGGACTTGAACCCGTGACCGACGGATTATGAGTCCGCTGCTCTAACCGGCTGAGCTAACTCCCCCTGGTTGGCCTAAGCCTATTCGTCGTCACCTTTCAGCTTTTCAGCCGCTGTCTTAACAACCTTTTTGGCTTTTCGAGCTGTCTTTTTGGCCGACTTCTTCAACTTGGTATTAACCTCTTTGGTTTTCTCAAGAACGTCATCGCGCAATTCTTCAAGCGTCTCTAGCACTTCGTCACGAACGTCTTCGGCTCGCTCACGAGCGGCCTCTCGCGCTGCTCTGGCTCGCTCCCTAAGAGCCAGCACGCGCTGGTGCAGACTCTCTGGCAAAAGGCCAATTGGCTGGTTGTAGTCCTCGCTGTTGTCGTCTGAGGTCTGCTGACCCTCACCCTCGCCGCGGTAAAGACTCTCAAAGATTGTTAAAGTGCGTTCGATGTCGTGCGCCTGAATCAGGTGCAATGAGTTTTCAGACAATCGATCGAGTTCAGCCTGATCTGCGGTAAGAATTCGCTTGAGGCGATCTGCAAATGCCACCACGTCGTCAGGAGGAAAAAGATAACCGTTGTCACCATCGTGAACGAGGTGTGGCAGAGCCATTGCATCCGCTGCTACCACCGGACGACCTGAGGCCATTGCCTCCATAGTTGCGATGCTTTGCAATTCGGCAATCGAAGGCATTGCAAACACTGTGGCGCGCTCATATGCTCGTGGCAGCTCCTCCTCAGAGACATGCCCTAGGAATTTAACTTGCTTGGCAATTCCTAATTCAAGCGCCAGATGCTCGAGAGCCTTGCGCTCCCCTCCGTCGCCAACGATTTCAACCTGCGTATTCAGTTTCTTCGGCAGCATTGCTACTGCTTTCAGCAAATTGTGAATGTGCTTTTCATAGTCAAGTCGACCGAGAAAAAGAATTCGCGGTTCGGCGTTGCTGGTTGGTGTGGTGTTTGCAAACTTCGACGCATCAATTCCGCAACTGATTGCTAACACACCGCTAACACCAGCGGCCTCTTCTAACAAATTTGCAGCGCGACGCGTAGGCGTTGTGATGTAGTCCACCTGGCGCAAAATGCGACCTGCGTCAGCCCAAGCCATCTTCATAGCAGTCTTCTCAAAGAACGGCGGAATGATCATTGAGTACTTGATCAGATTTTCGGGCATGATGTGGTTCGTTGCAAACAATCGAATGCCGCGGGCCTTGGCACTTGGCACCAACGAGCGCCCCATGATTAGATGCGATTGAATGTGCACAGCGTCAGGTTTAACTTGATCAAGAATTGCATCGAGCTTCGAGCGAAGCGTGAAAGGCCAGATGTACCTCAGCGTGGCATGTGACGGCAGCTTGTAACTCTTGATGCGGTGCACTGTCATTTTGGCGCCGTCGTGCACCTCGGTAAAAGTTCCGTGATTTGCAGAATAAGCCGGAGTGATGATGTGCACATCGTGGCCGTGACGCGAAAGCCCGCCGGCAAGTCTCTCGGCGAATCGTGCTGCGCCATTGATGTCAGGAGGAAACGTGTCGCAACCGATGACAATGGTCAGCGGCTTAATTGCTGCTGACTCAGGAACAACACTCAAGGGAAAATGCCTTTGCTAAGAAAAACGGGCGGAAACCCGCCAGTGAAAATTTTACCTCAGTGCTGCTTGGCACGGAGTTCTGGATGCACTTTTGAGAGCAAAATAACGCCCAAAATGGCAATAATGGCGCTCAAACTAAAGCCGAGCATGATTGGCCAAGCCGCTTGCTGAGCCTCACCCAGAATGACGATACCGATTGCCACTGCCACGAGCGGGTCAATCACAGTAAGCCCCGCGATTACCAAGTCAGGCGGCCCTGAGGAATAGGCATTTTGCACAAACCAAGCGCCAAGCGAAACGGCGCCAATCAGTGCCAACAAACAGAATAGGGTTAGCCATTCGAACTGCGCTTGATAAACCCGCTGGATCACAACCTTGGCTAGAGTCGCCACGAAGCCATAAAGAACCCCGGCCCCAACCACGTAAGACAGCGCTTGAATTCGTTTGCCAATCGTGAAAAACAAAACCGTGAAGGCTACGAGAATCACGCCAAGCACAGAAAGTACCTCGCGAAGTCGATCGTCGTTAATCACAGTCTCTTTTGCTACACCGGTGGCCATTGCTACGAAAGCTGCGATGCCGCCCGTGCAAAGCACGATAGCGATTATGGTTCCACGATTGAGTCTGGTTTTAGTAGCTCGCGCATTTAGCAGCGAGGTGATTACTAAAGCAATCGCTCCAACTGGTTGAACGACAATTAACGGAGCTAAAGAAAGAGCAGCTAGTTGAAGCCCAATACCGATCACCATGAAGAACGTTCCAGACAACCACTTGGGTTTGATCAACAGAGCCAAAACTTGTTTGAGTGAGAGGGCCCCCTCGCCCTTCAACTTGAATTTGTTGCCTGCGGTGACTGCATCATTTTGAAATTGGGCTCCAAAAGCAAGAGCCACTGCCGCAAGAGCCGCAAGAATGATCGCGACAGAGCGAAATTCGATGCCGGGTACCATGTGCCTCCAATTGCGGTTCAGTTCGACTTTATCGGCCATCCGCGGATTTTTGGTGCAGGGCGAAGGTAAATTTGCTTCATGACGATTAGACGCATTTGCATTACCGGCGAACCGGTTTTGCACACCCGCGCCAAAGAAGTTGAAGTTTTTGATGATGAACTTCGCGCATTGGTTGCCGATATGTTCGAGACCATGGATAAAGCGCCCGGCGTAGGCTTGGCCGCTCCACAGATTGGTGTTGGGCTGAGGATCTTCACTTACGACTATGCCGACGATGAGGGAAATGAACGTCGCGGTGTGGTCATTAACCCATCGCTCGAAATTGGTGAAATCCTTGACGAACCCGCCGACGAAGATACTGAAATTGAAGGTTGTCTCTCAGCGCCGGGCGAAAGGTTTCCGCTAAAGCGCGCCGAAACTGCCGTGCTAACCGGTGTGGACCTAGACCAGAAGCCTGTCAGGATCGAAGCCGAAGGCTGGTTCGCAAGAATTTTTCAACACGAATTTGACCACCTAAACGGCACTCTCTATGTTGACCGCTTGGCCGAACCGTGGGCTGAAATCAGTGCAGACATAATTGCGGATAACGGTTGGGGAAATCCGGGCCTAAGTTGGTTGCCTGGTCAAGACAATCTAGAAGGATAAAGCGCTAAAAATAATTGCGCCCGAGTTGCAAAACCAAAAGACTTCTGGGCATTGTCCAAAGCCTGCAACACTCGGTACTTCGGCAGATGCAATTCTTCGCTGATTTGGTTTTCATCCCTGGCCCATTTGAATTTTTCCAGCACCGTAGCCTCCCGCTCATCTAGTTCAGCAAGTTTCAGTTGGAAACCCAGCGGCGGTTGAGGTAATTCATCGAACTCGCTTAGAAAATGCGCTAGCTGGCCGTAATCGGGATTATCGTCCTTTGCCGAAGTTGAGCGCAAAGCCTTGATAAGTTGATCGGCCCCGACATCTGCGGTGACTAAGTCGGTCGCACCAGCGAAAATGCTGGCTAATTGAAGCTCTTTGCTGAAATAAGGCCCGGTAAGAATGAATGACGGAACTTTATTTTCTTGCTCTTGAAAGCCATGGATGAGCTTCTGCACCAGCTGCACACCATCCATGCCACGCAATCTATGGTCTACGAGCATTACATCAACAAGAAGCTGTGGTGCTTTTTCGAGCGCACTGGCAGCGTCATCTGATTCGTAAACAACTTTGAAATCTGGTTGAGAGTCAATAATTAGACGTCGACCGGTTCGTATCTCGGAATCAACATCTACGATTCCAATGCGTATTTGCAGCTGACTGTTCAATTAGATCGCTTGGTATTTTCTAAGATTTGGGAAAATTGCAGAAACAGTGAAACCTACACCTGGAACACGAGTCGCCTCGACACTTCCGCCATATAGAGCAGCTCGCTCACGCATTGCTGTTAAGCCGGGACCTTTGATTGGTTCAACTAAGGATTTGAGATCTTCTTCCGCGTTGTAATCCGGCAATACCTCACCCAAAGGGGTGTTGGTGCGATTGCGGTGCTCGGTGCCATTGTCCTTCACCAGCACCTGAAGGCCATCTCCTACCCAAGAAAAATCAAGACTGATTGATGTTCCAACTTCACTGTGTTTTTGCACGTTTTCGAAGGCATCAAAGATTATTCGATAAATAGCCAAATCAGCGCCCTCAGAAATTGGGAATCGATCGCCATCGTGCCTAATGGAAACATTGAAACCAAATTCGCGATACATGACTACCAACTTAGGTAGTTCATCGATAGAAGGCGGTGCGGCAGAAAGCTCGGTTGATTTGTTGAGCATGTCATAAAGTCTGCGCAACTCAGCATGGGCAGACTTGGCACTCTGAACGACTCGATCTAGCGAGCGAATAGCCGAATTGATGTCAGTTTGTGCTGCATACTTGCCACCCTCAGCCTGCGATATGACGGCCGTGATCTTTTGAATAATAAGTTCATTAATGTCGCGAGCAATTTGAAAACGTTCATTCTGCTCTGCGATCTCAAGCGCTAGCTTGGCTTGATTTTCAGTGACTACAGTTCGGTCAAATTTAGTTCCAACGTGAACAATGTTCGTAATTGCAAGGCGACCCGCATTCCAGAAGAGCAAATTAGCCGCGACAAGCGAAGCCACCATGAACACGAAGGCACTCAATTTAGCTTGGTCAGTGCTCAGGATTAGACCATAAAGGTCGGCTCCCACGTCAACGTTTAGAGTGTTCTGCCAAACCACAAGGCAACCAACTAAAACAAAGGTGACCAACCCAAACAATGACTGCTTGCGGGAGACGAGCACAGCAAGAACATAAAGCGCAATGCCGAGGGTGAGACTGCTTATAGTGGGCTGCAAATTAAAGACCAACTCAACGATTGAGCCGGTGAGCGCGAGTGCGATTGCAGCGGGGCCGTAAAAAACCGCAGCTAGAACAGCTAGTGAAAAAAGCGCCGCCACAATTAGGGCGGTTGGCCCCTGCATCAGATAATCTAGTCCACCAAAAACCAGGAATGTGGCGAGGGTGAGAGTTAGTGTCGAGAGCCATTTTCGATCTTGGATCCAACGTATCAACGTGGCCTCCCGATCTAGAAAAGGATGGCTCCCCGGCTTGGACTCGAACCAAGAACCTATCGGTTAACAGCCGATTGCTCTGCCAATTGAGCTACCGAGGAATGTTGTTTTAGGCAACTGGACTACATTACCAAAGAATTAGCCGACCTTGCTCGTTGTGGACCAAGTTTGGCTGTCGAAATTCGGCCTAGTATCCAAGGACCGGATCTACCTCGCCCACCCAGCCGTCACCGGTGATGTAGGCGCGCACATTTGCAGTGATTCGTTCCGAAAATAGCCTTACCACCATCTCGCGGGTATCCGCGGTGTGCGGAGTTATGAGGATGTTCTTGGCAGACCAAAGCGCATGCCCGTCGGGCAGCGGTTCTGGGTCGGTCACGTCAAGCGCAGCGCCACCCAACTGCTCATTGTTTAGTGCTTCAATCAAATCTTCAGTGACAACCATCGGGCCGCGCGCGATGTTAACTAGAAAAGCCCCAGATTTCATGAGAGCGAACCGCGGCTTATTGAAGAGGTGTTTGGTTTCGGAGGTAAGTGCGGCCGCCAGAACCACTAAATCGGCCTCTGGCAATGCTTGATCTAGTTGGTCAAAACCAACAACTTTTGTAGCACCAGGCATAGGCGACGAATGCTTTCGCACCACAGTGATGTTGGCGTTGAATGCGGCTATCAGTTTCAAAAATTCCTCGGTGATGCCACCGCCGCCTACGATGACAACGTTTGCGCCATACAGCGTGGCAGCAAACTGTCGACCCCACGTTGAAGCGCGAGCGCGTTCGGCAAGAATGCGCATGAGCGCAAGTGACAAAGCGAGGGCATGCTCAGCAACCGGCTCACGATAAGCACCTTTTGCTGAGGTAAACCTAACCGGGTGGTTAAGCACCTCAGAAAACGCGTCGACCCCTGCAAAAGGTAACTGCACCCATTGCAATTGTGGATTGGCGACCAAGAGCTCAGCAAGCGCAGCCGGCTTCGAATAGTCGGTCCAGATTATTGCTCTGACAGATTCATCCATTGGTGCAACCTGCCCGCCACCGGCAACAACCGCTGCCTCATATTCGGGGTATGACTTTGGTTCTATAGCAATTTTCATTAGGCGCTCTGCAACTTTCGTCGCTCGGCTTCAAGTTCAACTAGCTGCGCCTGGATGCTGGCACTCTCTGCTGACTGCGTAGCCGCGTCTACTCGTCTCAAGGCTGCTAATAGTTCAGCTTTGGCATGTGCAAGTGCGTTTACCAGAGCGCGCAAAATGACTCCTTGGCCATAGCGAACCAAAGCTGTCTCATCGGTAGCTGGCAGAGTCTGTGCAGCAATTTGTCGAAGCAGCGAATGCAAGGATGGCGGTGTCGCGTTTGCAATGGTGTTCAACCAAATGTTGGAGTCCTTGGCGGCCAGACTGCTGCCCACAGCTTCGAGCACGGCGTTGTGCGCAGGTGCACTGAAACCATCGCGCACGATTCGAATAGCCTGCTCCGAAGTGAAACTGTTTGGCACTTGAACAAGAACCTCCAAAACCTGGCGCTCAAAACGAGTGATTGGGTCGGATAAGTTTGGTGCCTCAAATTCCGGAGCTTCTGCCGGTGCCGATTGCTCGACATCAGGGGTGACTACGGAATCCCTGCGCAAATTGGCGACATTTTCGGCCTTGCTAGCCTTGCCGGCAGCATCTACGAGCGCAGCAACTTCATTGCCGTCTAGGTTTACCCAGCCGGCTAGCTCTCGAACATAGGCCGGTCGCATTGCTGAATCTCGAATTGCCGCAACGATCGGCGCAGCTGCTCGCGCCGCGCCCACTCGACCCTCTACCGTAGCCAAGTCGAATTTGGCGATTTTCTGTTTGATTGCGAATTCAAATAGCGGCTTCTTGTTTTCAATCATCAATTGAACGGCTTCATCGCCCTTTTGCGCGCGCAGGTCACATGGGTCTAGGCCATCTGGCCCAATTGCAACAAAAGTTTGCGCAGAAAACTTGTGTGAATCCGCAAAGGCGCGCATCGCAGCCTTCTGGCCCGCGGCGTCGGGATCAAATGTGAAAATCACCTGAGCCGGGGTGTCTTTCTCAGCAGACAGCATTCGATTTAGCAAACGAATGTGATCATCACCAAATGCCGTTCCACAGGTTGCCACGGCCGTTGTGATTCCGGCTAAGTGGCAAGCCATCACGTCGGTATAACCTTCGACAACGACGACACGTTGCTCTTTTGCGATGGCCTTCTTGGCTAGATCGATTCCATAAAGCACCTGCGACTTGTGATAGACGATTGTGTCGCTGGTGTTTAAATATTTAGGACCTTGGTCATCATCAAATAATTTGCGAGCACCAAAACCGATTGTTTGACCTGTTGAGTCACGAATCGGCCAGATTAAACGGCCGCGAAATTTATCGTAGGCACCGCGATCGCTCTTGGTTGCCAAACCTGCCGTGACTAATTCTTCAATTGTGAAACCCTGTGCCATCAAGTGATCGGTTAGGCCATTCCAACCTTTGGGCGCGAACCCGATTCCAAATTGATCTGCGGCAGCTTTATCGAATCCGCGGCCTTTCAGAAATTCTCTGCCAGGGATAGCCGCATCGGTCATCAGTTGCTTCTGATAGAAATCGGCGGCGGCGGCATTTGCTTCAAGCACACGAGCACGTTGACCTGAATCGGTCGACGCGGCTCCACTCTCGTAAGTAAGTTCATAACCGAGTCGCGCCGCCAGTTTTTCTACTGCCTCGGTAAAACTGATCGAGTCCATCTGCTGCAGAAATTTGAAAACGTCGCCGCCCTCTCCGCAACCGAAGCAGTGATAGAAACCTTGCACCGGCCTAACGTTGAACGAAGGCGATTTTTCGTCGTGAAATGGACAAAGCCCCTTAAGCGAACCAACGCTCGCAGACTTAAGCGACACATATTCGCCAACCACGTCAGCGATGTTGACCCGAGATTTAACCTCTTCGATGTCTCTTGCGCTGATTTTGCCGGCCATGCCACTAATCCTAGGTTCTATAAATTAACCGTTTGCGCCAACAAGGCGGTGATGCAGATTAATAGCGCTTTGATCGGTGAGGCATGCCACCTGGTCGACAATGACACGTCTTTGAGCTGCTTCACCGTGGCTAGCCTGCCAGGCAGAAGTTGAATAGGCGTCAAGGTGGTTGCCATTGGCGGCCAAGAGGGCGTCGGCTAGCTCGCCCAGCAAGGCGCGCTGCCATTCATAAAAGGGACGGCGCGACTCGTGAGTCATTAAAAATGCAGAAACAATGCCCTTGAGCACCGCAATTTCAGCCTTAACCGCAGAAGGCACAACAATCTGAGCTCCAAAGCGTGCCATTGAGTCAACTGGCGAAGTATCGAAAATTGAATTTGTGGTGCGACTCACGAAACGACCGATTAAGGCACTCGTAAGGTTCTTTAGGGTTCCAAGATCTTTTGGAGAGCCATCGAAACTGGTTAGCCAGTAAGGCAATTCACGCAAACCAGATAGGGCTTCGGCTAATTGTGCTCTGGTGTGCACGCCGCCATTCCACTCACTGATTTTCTCGAGAAGTTCTGATTCCGCTGCAGGGTCAGCTAGAACCTGCAGATCAACATATCCAGAAACTATCGCGTCTTCATAGTCATGCACTGAATAGGCAACATCGTCAGAAAAATCCATCACCTGCGCCTCGACGCACTTAACTCGATCAGGTGCACCGATTCGCAACCATTCATAAACCGGTATGTCGTCTTCGTAGACACCAAACTTAACCGAGTGATCGGCACCGAGCTCAGCCACTGAATCTTTTTGTCGCCAAGGATATTTGCAGGTGGCGTCGAGACTCGCTCGAGTTAAATTAAGCCCGAAAGAGTTGCCATCAGTTCCAAATACTTTTGGTTCGATGCGTGTGATTAGACGCAGCGTTTGCGCGTTGCCCTCAAAGCCACCAATACCAGCAGCCCATCCGTTTAGAGCTCGCTCGCCATTGTGACCAAACGGCGGGTGACCAAGGTCGTGAGCCAAACAAGCCATGTCGACAATGTCAGCGTTGATGCCAAGGTCGATAGCCATCTCGCGACCAATTTGCGCAACCTCAAGTGAATGCGTTAGTCGGGTGCGAGCGAAATCGCCACCGCTTGGTGATAGCACCTGAGTCTTTGCCCCCAAGCGACGCAATGCCGAAGAGTGCACAACCCTAGCTCGGTCTCGAGCAAATTCACCCCGTCGAGCACCTGCCGAACGATCTTCGGGCAAAAATCTCTCGCGATCGAAATCGCTATAGCCAATTTCAGCTTCGTGTCGAATGTCCATCTATCCCCCAGAAACCGAAAGCTCAGCGTCTTGCAAAACTTTGCGTTGCTCGCCTACCAATTGGCGTGATTGCAACCAGTTTTCTGGCAGCGCACAAATCTTGGCTCCGCCCAATCTGCCTCTTGGGCCTTCTGCGTCTTCGCCAGGATAAGGTGCATCACGATCCAACGTTGCAAGGATGTCATCCATGTGCGACAGGCTTTCGACTTGAGCGAGAGATGCGCGGAAGTCTCCACCAACTGGATAACCCTTGAAATACCAAGCCACGTGCTTGCGTATGTCTCGACACGCGTGCTCTTCGCTCTCAAAATACTCCACCAACAATTCGCCATGACGCTTGAACGCGTCCGCTACCTCTCCAAGAGTTGGCTGCACCGGATTGATTGCAGTGTTTGAGTTTGGGTCGCGCAAATACTCGTCGAACGCTGCTTGTAAATCAGCAAACAACCAAGGGCGACCTAAACAACCACGGCCCACCACCACTCCGTCTACGCCTGTCTCGCGCATCATGCGAATGGCATCGCCCGCCGACCAAATGTCACCATTGCCTAGAACCTGAACGTCGGGCAACGCCTCACGCAAATTCGCGATGGCTTTCCAGTCCGCTTGGCCTGAGTAGTACTCTGCAGCGGTGCGACCATGCAGTGCAACCGCGGTGACACCGGCATCGCGAGCGGCTTTGCCCGCTTCGATGTAGGTCAGGTGATCTGAGTCGATGCCTTTGCGCATTTTGATGGTGAGTGGAATCTCACCGGCCGCCTTTACCGCCGCGTTGACAATCGAAGAAAACAAATCTTGCTTCCAAGGCAGCGCAGCGCCTCCACCCTTGCGAGTTACCTTGGGCACTGGGCATCCAAAGTTAAGGTCAATGTGATCGGCTCGATCTTCAGCAACCAGCATGGTCACAGCTTCGGCGATGGTTTTGGGGTCAACGCCATAAAGCTGCACCGATCTGATTTCCTCGGATGGATGGTGCCCGACCAAACGCAGCGACTCTTCAGTTCGTTCAACCAATGCACGTGATGTGACCATCTCGGAAACGTATAAACCTCCGCCGAATTCACGACACAAGCGTCTAAACGCAGTATTCGTGATGCCAGCCATTGGCGCCAAGACCACCGGGGTCTTGATCGCGATGTTGCCATATTGCAAGGCAGGCTTAGCGGTGGTTGTCATTAGTTAGGAAAGGAGTTTTGAACCGAGGTATTCACGAAGCTTGGTAAGCGATACACGCTCTTGCTGCATAGTGTCGCGCTCACGAACGGTAACGGCTTGATCGTCTAGCGTGTCAAAGTCCACGGTCACACAGAAAGGTGTGCCGATCTCATCTTGACGACGGTAGCGACGGCCGATGGCACCTGAATCATCGAAATCGATGTTCCAGTACCCGCGAAGCTCTTGGGCCAGGTTGCGAGCAACCGGTGACAAATCTTCGTTGCGCGAAAGCGGAAGCACTGCAGCCTTGACCGGAGCCAAACGATAGTCGAGTTTGAGCACGGTGCGCACGTCTACGCCCCCCTTGGTGTTTGGAGCTTCGTCTTCTGCATACGCATCAACCAAAAAGGCCATGAGCGAACGGGTTAAACCTGCAGCTGGCTCAATTACATATGGGGTCCAACGCTCATTCTTGGTCTGATCAAAGTAACTAAGGTCAGTGCCAGATTCACGTGAGTGAGTAGTCAGGTCAAAGTCGGTTCGGTTGGCAATGCCCTCTAGCTCGCCAAACTCGCTTCCAGGGAAACCAAAGCGATACTCAATGTCAACGGTGCGCTTTGAGTAGTGGGAAAGCTTTTCCTTTGGGTGCTCAAAGAGTCGAAGGTTATCTGGGTTGATACCAAGATCGGTGTACCAGTTCATTCGCTGTTCGATCCAGTAGTCATGCCACTCTTCGTCGGTGCCAGGCTCTACAAAAAACTCCATTTCCATTTGCTCGAACTCGCGAGTTCTAAAGATGAAGTTTCCAGGAGTGATTTCATTGCGGAAGGACTTGCCAATCTGACCGATGCCAAATGGTGGCTTCATGCGGGCAGCGCCAAGAACGTTCGCGAAGTTTACGAAGATTCCCTGCGCGGTTTCTGGGCGAAGATAGTGCAAGCCTTCTTCGGCAGCCACCGGGCCAAGAAATGTTTGCAATAGGCCGTTGAATGCCTTCGGTTCGGTCCAGGTGTTTTTGCTGCCACAGTTTGGGCAAGCAATGTCGTTCATTGACTCTGGGGCGCGTCCCTTTTTCTCCTCGAAAGCTTCTTCTAGGTGGTCTTGGCGAAAGCGCTTGTGACAGCTGGTGCACTCGATGAGCGGGTCTGAAAATTCACGAACGTGCCCCGAAGCTTCCCAGACCTTGCGAGGCAAAATCACGGATGAATCGAGACCAACGATGTCTTCTCGGTTATTTACAACAGTGCGCCACCATTGGCGCTTGATGTTTTCTTTTAGCTCAACTCCAAGGGGTCCGTAGTCCCAAGCTGAGCGGCTACCGCCGTAGATTTCGCCGGCTTGAAAGACAAAGCCGCGGCGTTTTGCGAGAGAAATAACTGAATCTAGGCGATTTGGGGTAGCCAATGAAACTCCTTTGCCAAGCTGGATGCCTGGTAATTGTTTGAAGTGCCCAGTCTACTTTGCCTTGCGCGGTTTGGGCTTGTCTACCGCGCCGCCAAAGCGCCTAGACCTTGAGCTGTAGTGGGAAATTGCCTGCCAAAGAGAGATTCGATCGAAATCAGGCCAAAGGGTTTCCATAAAGACGAATTCGGCGTATGCAGACTGCCAGAGCAGAAAGTTTGACGCACGCTGCTCCCCCGAGCTTCTCAAAAACAAATCAACATCCGGCAGATAGTTGGTGTTCAGATATCGGCTAACGGTCTTTTCGGTAATCGAGCCAGGTTTGATCTTTCCGGCGGCAACATCCGAGGCGATGGCGTTTACAGCATCGGTAATTTCGATTCGTGAACCGTAATTCACGCACATTGTCAGAGTGAGCTTAGTGTTCTTGGCAGTGAGTTTCTCGGCAGCCTGAAGCTCATCAATCACTGATGGCCATAGTTTCGGGCGGCGACCAGCCCAGCGCACTCGAACTCCCCACTCGTTGAGTTGATCACGACGCCGTTGCAACACTTCACGATTGAAACCCATCAGAAATTTCACTTCATCTGGCGAGCGTTTCCAGTTTTCGGTTGAAAAGGCATAAACGGTTAGATATTTGACACCTGCTTCAATCGCACCAGCAACCACGTCAAGCAGTGCTGCTTCACCAGCCTTGTGACCCTCAACTCGCGTCAAACCGCGCTCATTTGCCCAACGGCCATTGCCGTCCATCACGATTGCTATGTGCTGGGGCACAGTGCCGGCAGCAAACTTTGGCATTTTTACACCCGGTTTCTTTACCGGCTTGAAATCATTCATTGACGCTCCACATGTTGCAATGACTTTAGCCCACGCTCAATATGCCACTGGCTGTATGCCGCGACGATGCCAGATGCTGATGCGCGGATTGGTTCTGCCGCAACATCGGCCACTTGCCAATCGCCTGAAAGCAATGCACCCAAAAGTTCGTTGGTCAGCGGATCAATCACTGCCGCACCGGCAGGTCGGCATTCACGACAAACCACACCACCCAATTGCATAACAAAAGCTTGATGTGGCCCAGGTTCGCCGCATCTAGAGCAATCCGCAAAATTCGGTGCCCATCCCGCTATAGCCAAAGCGCGCAGTAAATATGAATCAAGAACAAGGGATGCGTCATGTTCTTTATTCGCCAGAGATCGCAGAGCGCCAACCAGCAGCAAGTATTGTTGCGGGCTCGAGTCGTCCCCGGTTAGTTTCTCTGCAGCCTCGACCATTGCGGTGGCGGCGGTGTAGGTGCGGTAATCATCGATTATTTCGCGTCCATAAGCTGCGATGGATTCAACCTGATTTACGGTGTCTAATCCGCGACCTTCATAAAGTTGCACTTCAACAACCATGAATGGCTCGAGCCTCGAGCCAAATTTAGAGGCAGTGCGCCTAACTCCCTTGGCCACACCACGAATCTGACCGTGACTTTTTGAGAGCATTGTGACAATGCGGTCGGCCTCACCCAGTTTGTGGGTGCGCAGAACCACCGCTTCGTCTTTATAAAGAGGCACGTGCCTATTAAACCGCTTGGCAGCTAGACAAGTGTTTAGCGAATTGCGCGGTTCACGGCCGAAATGACGGCTTTCAATGAAGCGGTAGCAATGTCGCCATCGATTCCAACGCCCCAAAGCGTGTGCCCGTTTACTTCTAGCTCCACGTATGCCGCCGCTTGCGCGTCGCCGCCTTCGCTGAGCGTGTGCTCAACGTAATCCAGCAGACGCACTTCAACGCCCTGGTTTTGCAGAACGTTCAAGAAAGCGGAAATCGGGCCATTGCCAGTGCCATGCGCCTCGAGTTCACCTGCACCATCACGCAAAATGATGTCAAGATTCACAACCCCGTCCATGTTGCTCTCGGTGCGCATTTTCTTTAGCTCAAAACGACCCCATTTCAGATCGATTCGGTCAGCCGGCGCTGGCAAATACTCGTCAATAAAGATGTCCCACAGCTTGGCTGAAGAAACTTCGCCGCCGTCTTGATCAGTCTTGTTTTGAACGACTCGAGAAAATTCAATTTGAAGCTTGCGAGGCAAGTCAAGGTGGTGGTCAGTCTTTAGAAGATAAGCAACTCCGCCCTTGCCCGACTGTGAATTCACACGGATAACCGCCTCGTACGAACGGCCAACATCCTTAGGGTCGATAGGAAGATAAGGAACCGCCCAAACCAAATCGTCCACGGAAACATTCTTTGCGGTGGCTTCTTTTTGCATTAGCTCAAAGCCTTTTTTGATTGCGTCTTGGTGCGAACCACTAAATGCGGTGTAAACCAAGTCGCCACCGTAAGGACTGCGCTCGTGCACTGGCAACTGGTTGCAATACTCAACGGTGCGCTTAATTTCATCTAAGTTGCTGAAGTCAATGTGCGGATCAATACCTTGGCTAAAGAGATTTAGGCCCAAAGTGATTAGGTCTACGTTTCCGGTGCGTTCGCCGTTTCCGAAAAGACATCCTTCGATGCGGTCTGCACCGGCTAGGTAACCCAACTCAGCAGCTGCTACTGCAGTGCCTCGGTCATTGTGCGGGTGAAGTGAAATAAGAATGCTGTCGCGACGATCTATGTTTCGACTCATCCATTCGATTGAATCGGCATAAACATTTGGTGTTGCCATTTCAACTGTGGCCGGCAAGTTGATTACCATCTTGTGATCTGGGGTTGGGTCAAGCGCTGCAATCACCGCGTTGCAAACCTCTACCGCGTACTCAAGCTCGGTGCCGGTATAAGACTCTGGAGAATACTCATAGTAGATATCTGTTTCTGGCAGCGATGCTTCCATCTGCTTACATTTGTGGGCACCGGCAAGCGCGATGTCCATGATTCCTTGCTTGTCTTGGTTGAAAACTACGCGACGCTGCAAAACAGATGTTGAGTTATAAAAGTGCACGATGGCCTTCTTGGCGCCCTTTAGAGATTCATAGGTGCGCTCAATCAATGCATCGCGAGCTTGGGTCAAAACTTGAATAGTCACATCCGCAGGGATGTGCCCCTCTTCAATCAGCAGACGAACGAAATCAAAGTCGGTTTGACTTGCCGATGGAAAGCCAACCTCGATCTCTTTGTATCCCATGTTGACCAAAAGCTTGAACATCTTTAGTTTGCGCTCGGGGCTCATCGGGTCGATCAATGCCTGGTTGCCGTCGCGCAAGTCAACGGCACACCACCGCGGCGCTTCGGTAATTATTTTGCTTGGCCAGGTGCGGTCTGGCAGAGAAACGGTAATTTGCTCGTGGAATGGAACGTACTTATGTACCGGCATTCCAGATGGTTGCTGAGTATTTTGCATAATCAAAAGTTCTTTCGTCTTGTTTGTGGTCAGCCAGCAGAAGGCTCCGCGACGAGGAGGGCCAGTTTAGGCCTCGTCGCGGCCACTAAGTAGTAGACCGAAGAACACCAGTTCAGCCTAAACCCGAAAGGTCTAGAAGCCAAGTTTGCCAAGCTGCTTTGGGTCGCGCTGCCAATCTGCAGCCACCTTGACCCGCAGCCCAAGAAACACTTTGTGACCAAGCAACTTCTCGATTTCTAGCCGGGCACGCTTGCCCACATCAATCAGACGGCTGCCCTTATGGCCAATGATGATTCCCTTTTGGCTGTCGCGCTCCACAAAAATGTTGGCGTGAATATCAGTGAGTTCTTGACCTTTGCGCTTGGCCATTTCGTCGATGGTCACTGCAATCGAGTGAGGCAATTCATCTCTAACGCCTTCAAGCGTTGCCTCACGGATAAGCTCACAAATGCGTGCCTCAATGGATTCATCGGTCACCGCTTCTGGCGGATAAAGCGCTTCAGACTGCGGCATCAGATCGACTAAAACCTTGGTTAGCACTTCAAGTTGGTCATCAGCCACAGCCGAAACCGGAACGATTGCTCGCCAGTCTCTAAGTTCAGAGACTGCAATCAACTGATTGGCTAGGGCTTCAGGTGAAACCAATTCGCTCTTGGTGATGATGGCCACCAACTTAGCCCGCTTGAAATCATTCAATTGCTCGTTGATGAACTGATCCCCTGGGCCAATTTTTTCATTTGCTGGAATGCAAAATCCGATGACATCTACATCAGAAAGCGTTTGCTCAACGAGATCATTGAGTCGCTGACCCAATAGTGTTCGTGGACGGTGCAAACCCGGAGTATCAACCAAAATCAGTTGCCCATAGTCGCGGTGAACGATACCCCGGATGGCTCTTCTTGTGGTCTGCGGCTTAGAGCTAGTGATTGCCACTTTTTCACCAACGAGTGCATTGGTGAGCGTTGATTTTCCAACATTAGGGCGGCCAACGAATGATGCGAAACCCGCGCGATGTTGCGACGGTTCTTTTGGTGCTGAACTCATTGCTGCTCCAATTGCTCAAAGGCAGACTGGGCGTCAGCCAAACTTGTATCGCGCGAGACCAAAACGGTGACTAATCTTTTGCGTCTATTTTCAATTCGGTCTGCCGTGAAATCTAAACCCGAAAATTTAATCGAGTCGCCCTTTACCGGCAACCGGCCAAGTTCCTTAGCAAGCAGACCACCAACACTGTCAACATCCTCGTCATCAAGCTCAATGTCAAAAAGCTCGCCCAATTCGATCAGTGAATATCGGGCGTTTACTCGATAACTGTTTGAGGTTAGTTCTTCTACGTCGGCAATCTCACGGTCATATTCGTCAGAAATCTCGCCGACTATTTCTTCGATCACGTCTTCCATGGTCGCCAAGCCAGCAACGCCACCATATTCATCAACGATCACGGCTATATGCGTGGAGCTTAACTGCATTTCACGCAACAAGTCATCAACAGGTTTTGATTCTGGTATGAAAATAGCCGGCCGGGCCACATCGGCTGACTTGGTTGCCGCGACTTTTGCCGGCGACTCATGAAGAATGCGAGCTACATCTTTCAAGTACAAAACTCCACGGATGTCGTCAGTCGACTTGCCAATTACCGGAAGACGCGAATAACCGCGAGATAAAAATATGGTCATCGCCTTTTCTAGCGTTGCATCGGCTGCAACGGTTGCCATGTCAACGCGTGGCACCATGATTTCTCTAACTATGGTCTCGCCGAAATCCTCCACAGAGTCGAGAAGTTCCTGCTCAAACTCTTCTGGTTCATCAATCTTGGGCAACGAGATTGGCGTAAATAGCAAGTGAGTTGAATTTACTAAAGGTTGAGCAAACTTGAGCAACCGTGCGCCAAAGTTTCTGTGGCCCAGCGCCTTGGCAACTAGTTGCGAGCCCATCAAAAGCACAATCATGAGAGAAATAGAAATTAGCGCAGACCACCACCACTTGAGATCAAATGGAATGACAGCCTGACCGATTACTACCCCAAAAACTCCGGTCAAAACCAGACGAACGAAACCAATTGATTCGGCCTTCTCAGACTCAAGACTTTCAAGAGTTGCCCTGATCAACGCAGCGGAAGTCGCCAGCACCGCTAATAGTGCCGCAATCCAAAGCGGGAGAAAGTTCAACTAAGCTGCCTCGCTTGCGTAAAAGCTTTCGAGAATTGACTTCTGCAATCCGAACATTTCTTTTTCTTCGTCTGGTTCGGCGTGATCGAAACCGAGCAGGTGCAGAATGCCGTGGGTGGTTAGCAACAAGATTTCATTTATTGGTTCGTGCCCGGCTGCTTCGGCTTGCACAATAGCAACAGCTGGACAAACCACGATGTCGCCAAGCAGGCCAGCTGGAGTCAATTCAGCCTCGGTGCCTGGTCGCAACTCATCCATTGGAAAACTCAACACATCGGTTGGTCCTGGCTCATCCATCCATTGAATGTGAAGGTGCTCCATCGTCGCTTCGTCAACAAACTGGATAGCCAACTCCGCATTTGGGTGAATGTGCAAACGATCGAGCGCGTGCGATGCCAGCCTAAGCACGCGCTGCTCATCAACGGAAATTTCTGACTCGTTGTTTATCTCGATGGTCATCGTTTACCGGCTCCAGGCTTGAGGTTGGTTTCTTCGAACTTTGTATAGGCATCAACAATCTTGGCAACCAGAGAGTGTCTAACTACGTCATCAGATGTCAACGTCGCAAAATGCATGTCCTCGACCTTAGAGAGCGCCGCAACAGCGGTTCGCAATCCAGAATGCCCAGTCGGCAAGTCAATTTGAGTGATGTCGCCGGTCACAACCATTTTTGAATTGAAGCCCAATCGAGTAAGGAACATCTTCATCTGCTCGGGCGTAGTGTTTTGCGCCTCGTCGAGAATGATGAAGGAATCGTTTAGGGTGCGTCCACGCATGTAGGCCAGCGGCGCAACCTCAATGGTTCCCGATGCCATCAACTTAGGAACCGCATCCGGATCAAGCATCTCGTGCAAGGCATCGAACAAGGGCCGCAGGTATGGATCGATTTTCTCGTTCAGGGTTCCAGGCAAAAATCCGAGGCGTTCGCCGGCTTCAACAGCGGGGCGAGTCAAAATTATTCGACTAACTTCTTTGCGTTGCAGCGCCTGAACAGCCTTAGCCATGGCCAAATATGTCTTACCCGTACCCGCGGGACCAATGCCGAAAACAACTGTGTGAGCATCAATTGCATCGACGTAGTTTTTTTGACCCAGTGTCTTTGGCCTAATGCTCTTGCCGCGCGAGCTCAATATGCTCTGACTCAAAACATCGGTAGGTCTAACATCTGAGTCGATCATCTTGGCAGATCGGGTGAAGTCCTGAGGAGCAAGCTCTTGGCCGTTAATGATGAGTTGTACCATTTGCTCGATAAGTTTTTTCGCGCCAGCAACCTCAGCTGCCGGGCCTTTGAGGATTACCTCATTGGATCTCGCGTGCACCTCAACTGAAGGAAAAGTTAGTTCAAGAGTTTTGAGCAGACGGTCTTCTGTTCCGAAAAGTGCAACCATCGGAACGCCTTGGATTTCGAGGTGTTCTGTCTTGCTGCGACCTGCGTTTTGGTTAGGCAATATCGGCTTTCGGGGTTGTGCTGGTGATGTGGCAATGAGCGTGAAATACGGTTTGACCGGCTTCTGTGCCGGTGTTGAAACTTAGTCGGAATGATCCCGTGGATTTCTCAAGGGCCAATTTTGAACCTAGTTGAATTAGATCAACCAGGGAATCAGGATCGGCGTCAGCGAGTTCTGCCACGTTTGCAAAGTGAGCCTTAGGGATTACCAATATATGAACTGCTTGGCGTGGCGAAATATCCCAAAACGCCACTGATAATTCTGTTTCGGCAACAATTTTTGCCTGAATCTCTTTGGCTGCAATCTTGCAGAAAATGCAATCTGAATTGTGCAAATTTACCCCTCCAAACTCAGTCTAGTTTCACGGTGTTTAGGACCACTGGCCCGACAAGGCAAAAATCGCCGAGATAGCCGCCACTCCAGCAGTCGAGGTCCTCAGGATTGGTGCGCCAAGATGCACGCGGACGCCACCCAGCGCAGTAGCTTGAGCGAGTTCCTCATCGGAGATGCCACCCTCTGGGCCAACGACCAGGGCCACGCGTCCAGAACTTGGCAAGTCAATTGACGCGATGCCTTGTTCTGCGGTGGGATCTAAAACTAGAACCAGATCGAATGATGCAAATAGAGTTTCAAAACCGTTGCTTCCTATTGCTGAGGTGACAACCGGAACCCAGCTTCGCAACGATTGTTTTGCCGCTTCAGAAACTATGGTCTGCCAGCGTTCAACACCCTTGTCTTCTTTTAGCCCAATCCATCGACTTATCGATCGATCTGCCTGCCAAGGAGTTACCTCGAATACTCCAAGTTCAGTTGCTGCCTGAATTGCGAGCTCGTCTCTGTCACCCTTGGCAAGTGCCTGCACCAAGGTCAATTGCAACTTTGCAGCGGGTTCATGCAATACCTCTGAAACACGAATAGCTAATTTGTTTCCGGCAATCGAATCGATTGCTCCGCGCACACGTAGTCCGGCACCATCGGTGAGTTGAATCACCTCACCGACTCGCATGCGCTTTACAGATACTGCATGCTTCGCCTCGGCTCCAGAAAGCTCGATGAGCGCTCCGGCAACGACCGGCTCATCGAAGACTCGGTGAAACATTGGCTCAACCACTGCTATCCCCTGCGTTTCGAAGAGAAGCGACCGTGAGATTGCTTGACCAGTTCGATTTTTTCTGACTTACGCAAGCCAGCCAAGCTGCGGAAAATTTCCTTCTGCTTTGAATCCAACTTGGTTGGAGTCTTGACATTTAGTGTGATCAACAAATCGCCCCGACCACTGTGTCTCAAGTGCTGCACACCCTTGCCCTTGATTGTGATCACATCGCCACTTTGCAGACCAGGTTCAATTTGGATCTCGATTTCACCATCCAAAGTTTCAATTTTGGTCATGGCACCCAAAACCGCATCGTGCAGCGGCACATCAACGGAACAGGTCAGGTCATCGCCTTGACGACCAAAAACATCATGGGCCTTAACTGCCATGTCTACATAGAGATCGCCGCTCGGACCCCCAGCAAAGCCAACTTCACCTTGGCCTGAAAGTTGCAATCGCAAACCATCCTCGACACCCGCTGGAATGTTTAGATCGATTTTTCTGCGTGCTCGCACACGCCCTTGACCGCGGCAGTCAATGCATGGATCCGGAATCACCTGACCAAATCCACGACAGGTTCCGCAGGGTTGCGACGTGACCACGTTGCCAATCAGTGAACGCACCTGGCGTTGAATCTGCCCGCTGCCGCGACAAATATCGCAGGTTGCTGGGCTGGTTCCCGGTCGGCAACAAGAACCTTGGCAAGTCTCGCAAAGTACAGCGGTATCCACCTCAACGCTTTTTGCTACACCGAAAACTGCCTCGGCCAAGTCCAGCTCAACGCGAATAAGCGCATCTTGACCGCGCTCGGCACGTGAACGAGGCCCTCGCTGACCACCGCCGCCGAAGAACGTGTCAAAGATGTCGCCGAAGCCTCCGAATCCGGCAGCGCCGAATGGATCCTGACCTCCCATGTCGTACTTGCGACGTGAATCTGCGTCACTCAGCACTTCGTATGCGTGAGTCACAGACTTGAAGCGTTCTTGTGCATCCTCTGCAGGGTTAACGTCGGGATGCAATTCGCGCGCTAACTTGCGATAGGCCTTTTTGATTTGATCTTCGGTAGCGTCCCGATCGACGCCCAATACTTCGTAGTGATCGGCCATTAGTTTCCTAGAGTCTTAGTTAGGTAGCGAGCAACAGCACGAACGGCTGCAATGTTTGACGAATAGTCCATGCGAGTTGGGCCGATTACACCAAGCTTGGCAATTTCACTGCCCTGGTTTTCATAACCACTGACCACAACCGAAGCTGTGCTGAAACCTTCAAGTGAATTCTCTTTGCCGATTCGCAAGCTGACACCATGTTGCTCCGCTTGCATTTCGCTAATCAATTTGAGCAAAATTACCTGCTCTTCAATTGCTTCAAGAACTGGTGAAATGCTTCCTGCAAAATCCTCTTCACGTTTTACAAGGTTCGCAGTGCCGGCCAAAATTATTTTCTCTTGGCGGTTTGCATCAACCTGTTCAAGCAGATTGGCCAGGATGAGCTGCACCTGATCCTGTTTGGCCGGAACAAATGAAGCAACCAAACCCGTAATCTTTTCAGCAACCGCACTCAGAGGAACACCCGCCAATAGCTCATTTAGTTTTCCACGCAATTCTGCGATGAAACTTTCGTCTAGGTTCTGCCCTAGCTCAACGACGTGCTGTTGAATTCTGCCGCTGTCAGTAATTAAGACCATCAGCACTCGGGTATCCGAAGCAGGAATCAACTCAATGTGGCGAATCGATGCTTTGCCAAGGGTTGGGTATTGAACCATTGCAACTTGATTGGTTAGCGAAGAAAGCAATCGAACGGTTCGGCCGAGTGTTTCATCTAAGTCGGCACTGCCAACCATGAAGTTTTCAATCGCCTGCCGCTCGGCTTGACCAAGTTGCTTGACTTCGTTGAGACGATCCACAAAAAGTCGGTAACCCTTATCGGTTGGCACGCGACCCGCGGATGTGTGCGGCGCGTGAATCAGGTCTTCTTCTTCTAGCAAGGCCATGTCATTGCGGATGGTGGCGGCCGATACGCCAAAAGCGTGACGCTCAACAAGCGATTTGGAACCTACCGGTTCTTTAGATGCGATGTAGTCCTGAACGATTGCGCGAAGCACCTCGAGACTGCGGTCTGGAATCATGCTGCACCCCGTTTCTGCCTGTTAGCACTCTTGCTACTTGAGTGCCAATATTACCTCGACATCGCCGGTTTGATTAGGCTGAAATCAATGAACAGGAGCACCATGACCCAGAACGACTACAGCACCCCCGGCGAACCAATGTCTAAAGAAAGTGAGCGATTCTGGGCAATCGCAGTTCACGCCCTTGGCATTCCCTTTGAGTTCTTTGCTCCCCTGATCGGATACTTGCTGCTGAAGGACCGTGGTCCATTCATTCGCCATCATGTACTCGAGTCGCTTAATTTTGGACTCAACATGCTTTTGCTTTACGTGATTCTTGCAATCAGCGTGGTGGGCTGGCTGCTCTTTTGGGTGCCACCAATCATCTGGGTGATCTTTCGAATCATTGCCGCTTATAAAGCCAGCCTCGGCGAGTTCTATCGCTATCCGTGGACAATTCGTTTCATCAAGCACTAGCTCAGAATTTGCCGCACCAGGGAATCGGCCAGCAACCGACCCTTCAATGTCAGCGAGATGCGACCTTCAATTGCAGCCTTGGCATTAATCAGACCGTCTGCAATAAAACTCGAAATCAACCTGGCGTAATCTGCGTTCAGTTCTTTAACTAATTCAATCGAGAGACCCCGCTCGATTCGAATCTCTAACAGCACTCGCTCTTCAAGCCGGGTTTTGTCATCAAGAATTTCGCGCCCGGCCGCTGGAGATTCATCGGCTGCTAACTTGCCCGCGTAGGCAGCCGGATGTTTAACATTCCACCATCGAACACCGCCAAAGTGACTGTGGGCGCCGGGGCCAAATCCCCACCAATCCTGGCTGGCCCAATAGGCCAAGTTGTGCTTTGATTGGTTGCCTGCACCAAGTGACCAGTTGCTCACTTCGTACCAATTTAAACCAGCAGCCGAAAACATCTCATCGGCAAGTTCATATTTATCTGCTTGCAGATCTTCGTCGGGTTCGACGAGTTGCCCTGACTTTATTTGACGAGCTAGCTTGGTGCCCTCTTCAACAATCAGCGAATAGGCAGAGATGTGATCTGTGCCATAAGACAGTGCGGCTTCGATAGATTCACGCCACTGGTCCAGGGTCTCACCGGGAGCGCCATAAATTAAATCAACCGATGTAGCCAAACCAATCGACTTTGCCGCAGCAACCGCTGCTGGAACATTTGATGGTTGGTGTGTTCGCTCAAGAGTTGCCAGTACATCTGGAACCGCGGATTGCATTCCAAAAGAAATTCGATTGAAACCAGCGTCAACGAGCACCTGCAAATACTCGACATCAACATTGTCTGGGTTTGCCTCGGTCGTAATTTCTGCATCGGGTTCAAAGCCAAAAGCGTTTCGCAAGGATTCCAGAATTCTTGCCAGATCGGCCGCCGGCAATTGAGTGGGAGTGCCACCGCCAAAAAAGACTGACTTCAGTTTTCGTCTTGGCAACTTCGCTTGATTCAAAACCCGCGTGCTTAACTCAATCTCTCGAATTAGCGTTTCAGCATATGACGCCTGGCTAACGCCATCAAGTTCTGTAGCCGTGTAAGTGTTGAAGTCACAATATCCGCAACGCACTCGACAAAACGGAATATGCACATAGGCATGAAAGGTTCTAGTGTCGGCACCAATGCCTGCCTGAGCTGGCAGCGCGCCATCTGAAGGTGCTGGTTCGCCGATTGGCAAAGGGCCGGCCATTACTTGCCCTTCTTCTCGCCCTTTTTCTCACCATCGGTAGACAGCGCGGCGATGAAGGCTTCTTGCGGCACTTCAACGCGACCAATGGTCTTCATGCGCTTCTTTCCTTCTTTTTGCTTTTCGAGTAGCTTGCGCTTGCGAGAAATGTCACCACCGTAACACTTTGCCAAGACGTCTTTGCGCATCGCTCTAATCGATTCACGGGCAATAATGCGTGCGCCAATTGCTGCCTGAATAGGCACCTCAAATTGCTGACGCGGTATGAGCTCTCGCAGCTTGCCGGTGATCATCACTCCATAGGCATATGCCTTGTCTTTGTGCACAATCGCACTGAAGGCGTCAACCTGCTCGCCCTGCAACAGCAAGTCGACCTTCACCAGATCACCCTCGGCAAGGCCTGCTTCTTCGTAGTCGAGCGATGCATAACCCGCGGTCTTGCTCTTGAGTTGGTCAAAGAAGTCAAAAACAATTTCGGCTAGCGGCAATGTGTAGCGCAACTGCACCCGGTCTTCGCCGAGATATTGCATGTCAATCATTACGCCGCGGCGACCCTGACAAAGTTCCATCACGGTACCCACGTAATCCTTAGGCAAAAGAATTGTTGCCTTCACCATTGGCTCAAGAATTTTCTTGATCTTGCCACCAGGGAACTCACTTGGGTTAGTGACAACTTGCTCTTCGCCGTTCTCGAGTGTCACTTGATAAACCACGGATGGCGCAGTGGCAATTAGGTCAAGGCCAAACTCTCGCTCTAAGCGCTCGGTAACAATTTCAAGATGCAGCAATCCCAAAAAGCCGCAACGGAATCCAAAGCCAAGAGCCACCGAAGTTTCTGGTTCATAAACCAGCGCAGCGTCTGAAAGTTTAAGTTTGTCTAGCGCTTCGCGAAGTACTGGATAGTCGCTGCCGTCAATTGGATAAATTCCCGAGAAAACCATTGGTTTTGGATCGGCGTAACCCTTTAGTGGTTCGGCAGCTGGTTTAAGTTTTGTAGTCACGGTGTCGCCAACCTTAGATTGACGCACATCTTTTACACCGGTGATTAGATAGCCAACTTCGCCAACACCCAGACCTTTGGTTGGTTCTGGCTCAGGTGACGAAACGCCAATCTCAAGTGCCTCGTGCACCGCCTTGGTTGACATCATGGTGATTTGTTCGCGCGGTGCCAAATGACCATCAATCATTCGCACATAAGTGACTACGCCGCGATAACTGTCATAAACAGAGTCAAAAATCATCGCGCGCGCCGGAGCATTTGGATCACCGACCGGAAGAGGCACGGTTGCCACAATTTTGTCGAGCAGCACATCGACACCAACACCGGTCTTTCCAGAAACGCGCAGGCAGTCTTCTGGATCACCGCCGATTAGGTTGGCCAACTCTTCTGCATATTTCTCTGGCTGAGCAGCAGGCAGGTCGATCTTGTTTAGCACTGGAATGATCTGAAGATCGTTCTCCATTGCCAAGTAAAGGTTTGCCAATGTTTGGGCCTCAATGCCCTGGGCCGCGTCTACCAGCAAGACGGCGCCCTCGCAGGCGGCCAGAGAGCGAGAAACCTCATAGGTGAAGTCCACGTGTCCAGGGGTGTCAATCATGTTCAGTGCATAGGTTTGGCCGTCGACATCCCAAGGCATTCGAACTGCCTGGGATTTGATGGTGATTCCGCGCTCGCGTTCAATATCCATGCGGTCTAGGTATTGCGCCCGCATGCTGCGGTCGTCTACTACGCCGGTTAGTTGCAACATGCGGTCGGCCAGGGTGCTCTTGCCGTGGTCAATGTGGGCAATGATGCAGAAATTGCGAATAAATTCAGGCGGGGTCTTGGCCGGTTCTAGGCGGTGCAAAGAGCGTGGCGACAAGATTTACCTCTGATTGTGATGAAATGGCCGATGCGGCCGAACACCTATTCTGGCATAAATACAGAGCAAAACCCCTGGTTTAGTTGCCCAATCCCCCGGCTAACTGTTAGCATTGGAGGTCGATACGGGTGATTTCCCGAAATCCAAAATTTTCAGCTGAGCTAGTCGTTTATGCCTGCACAGCTAACTAAGAAAGCGAAACATGGCAAATATCAAGTCACAGATCAAGCGCATCGCTACCAACGCGAAGGCTACTGAGCGCAACAAGGCTGTTAAGAGCGAGCTAAAGACCGTTGTGCGTGCAGCACGCGAGGCAGTTGCAGCTGGCGACAAGACCAAGGCTGCTGCTGCAGTTGCTCTTGCCGGCAAGAAGCTAGACAAGGCTGTTTCAAAGGGTGTAATCCACAAGAACCAGGCTGCTAACCGCAAGTCTTCAATCGCCAAAAAGGTTTCTGCGCTATAAATCAAAGCGCTAATAAAACCCCTCTGTTCTCAGAGGGGTTTTATTTTTATCTAAATCTTGATTCCCTTGCTAGAAATCAATTGCACAAGTTTTTCGAGCGAGTAAACAGGATCACGCTCGGCACCTTTTGCGGCGGCATCGGCTGCGGCAATCGCCTCGATGGTATTGGCCAAACCGTCGTCAGACCAACCAACCAAATCCTTGCGGGCGCGATCAAGCTGCCAGGGTGCCATGCCAAGTGAGGCAGCAGAGGCAGACCGATTGGCAAAAATCTTTGCCATTTGCCGAAGCTTCATTGAGAGCGCGGCCACCAGCGGAACCGGATCCGCGCCAGTAGCAAGAGCGTGGCGCAATAGCGAGAGTGCCTCGGCTGATTTGCCAGCAAGTGCTGCATCAGCAACCTTGAAGGCGTTGGTTTCGACCCTGCCACCGTAGTATCGATCCACAATTTCATCTGTGATCGAATCGGCGCTGTCGAGAAGCAATTGGCTGCAAGCTGCTGCAAGTTCGGCAATATCGTCAGCAAAGGCATCAAGCAAAGCCCGAACAGCTGCGTTGGTGATTTTTCTGCCAGCATTAGCAAACTCGCCAAGCACAAAAGCCTGACGATCGGCATCTTTTTTGATTTCGGCGCAAACAATCTCGTGTGCCGCGGCATCTGCGCGAATTGCCTCAACCAGTTTCTTGCCACGAACACTCGAGCTGTTGTGCCGAATTATCAAAGTGGTGTCAGAGGTTGGTTGCTGCAAATAAGCGATGCCGTCTTCGATGAAGTCATCACTGCATTTTTCGGCACCACGGATAATCACTAGCCGAGGCTCGGCGAATAGTGAAGGACTCGTCAAATTAAGCAGGGTTCCAGCGGTGTAGTCGGACGCCTCAATCTCGTGGAGCTCAAGGGATTCGTCGGCCTCTTTTAGTTGAGACCGAATGGCCCGAATTGCCCGACCAGCTAGATATTCTTCGGGACCAGAAACAAAGACAACCGGCGCTGGCGCTGCTTTGCGCCAATCAACAACCTTTGCCTTACTCACCAAATAAGCCTAACCCGCACCGGAGGTTGAAAAGCTGAGCCCTCGGTCGGTAAGGCTAACCGAAATTGCACCTTGCTCGTCGGTGCGTAAAACCGTGGACCCCAGACTGGCCAGCAGATTCAAAGTGCGCTCGGTTGGGTGGCCGTAGCTATTGCGCTTACCAACCGAAATCAGACTCAATTGCGGATGCAGAGCTTCAATCAGTTCTGGATACTGATCTGCGGAACCATGATGAGAAACCTTGAGCACAAGTGGGGCCGAGTCTGCCCTTGCCCACCAATTGGAAAGGTTAGTCGCCAGACGCATTTGCCCTCGCTCACCAAGATCGGCCATGGTCAAAAGATTCAACTGCGGGCCTCGCCAAAAGATCACTAAGCTTCCATCATTTGAGTCTTCAGCCACACCGCTGGGATTAAGTACCTGAAAATCGAAACCACCAAGCGTGCCGGTAAAACCTGCCTGAGCCGAAACCACTGGCACATTTGATTTTCGCAAGTCTGAAAGCGCCTGGAAGGCACCCCATCTTGCATCAGCAAAAGAACTGACCATTGCCGTGCCAACCTGCCGGCCACCGATTGCCCCGGTTAGACCACCAATGTGATCCATGTCGAAGTGGGTTAGCACTAATAGATCTATTTTTGAGACACCCAGTCGCCCGAGACAGTTATCAATCAATTTGTCGTCAGGGCCAACGTCAACCACGGCAACTGCTGAGTCACTGCGGATAACTAGTGCATCGCCCTGACCAACATCGCAATTTACTATGCTCCAGTTGGCGATTGGCCAACCCAAAGCTTGAACAGACCTTGAAGCAATAAGCGAGAAACTCGCTGCAAGTATTGCCACCACTATCAATAGCGACATCGATCGAGTGCCAGTTTGTCTGGTTCTAAAAAACACAATGACGCTGGCCGCAAGCGCCACCGCAACTAACACTCCAGCAACACCCGAAAACCAAGAAAGAGTAGCCGCGGGTAGGTTTGCAAATGAGCTGGCTATCTTGGTGATGCACCAGGCTGCAATCGAGGCCAACCAAATCATTGCCGACGCCAACCACGGAAACGGTATTGCCAAAATGCAAGCCATTATTCCCAGCACGGTTATCGGCGCCACCAAAGGCTCACTCAACAGATTTGCCGGAAGTGAATAACTTGAGATGCCGCCCTGCAATTGCAACAACACGGGCAAACAAAATAACTGCGCCGAGGTTGCTACTGCTATCGAAATTGCCATCCAAGTTGGCAAATGATCGTCTAACCAACTTGCCATTGGTTTAGTTAGAAGCAGCAGCCCCAGAGTGGCCAGCACCGAAAGCGCGAAACCAATGTCAATGCACAGCCAAGGGTCCGCTATCAAAAGAATCAAAATTGCTAGCGCTAAAGCACTTATTGGTGAAGTCGAACGACCAAGAGCTGCACCCAGCAAAACAGCCGCAGCCATCACGGCAGAGCGCAAAACACTCGGTTCTGCGCCGACTAGAAGCACATAACCGATCAGAGAAAGCAACGCCGCACCTGTGCGCACCAGCCTGCGCGCGCCAAATCTCTTGAGCAAAAAATAGACCAAGCCAACCACAATGGCGCAATTAGCCCCTGAAACCGCGGTCAGATGGGTAAGTGAAACAGTCTTCATATCGGCAACCAAGTTTTGACTGACCTTCGATGTTTCACCAATTGCAAGCCCGGCAACTAAACCAGCGGCATCAGGAGTCACTCCACTAAGAGCACGCATAAAGTGACTACGCAGATTGCCGAAGCTAGATAAAAAATCTGGAGCTGCCTTAATAAGTTTTGGCTGCGTCTGGCAACTGGCTAGAAAGCCATCTCGGGTTGGTTGATGAGCCGGTCGAAATTGCATTAGGCACGAGTAAGTTGCACCCCGCCTCAGCTTCAATAGTTCAGTTGAACCAGCCAGCGAACCCCTTGCGGCCAATTCAAAATTTTGTTCAAGTTGAAGTTGGGTGAGCCTTATTGCAGCAAAGTATCGACCGCGAGTTTTTTCAGGTTCTTCGAGCATCGAGAAACTGGCGGGGTGCTGCTGAAACTCAGAAACAGATTCGTCCAATTGCAAGGGATGTGCTGCACGAAATTGAAGGTGGACAGAAATCAGCGCTAGTGCAATCGACAACGCTGTGACCACGAACCACCGAGTCTTTAGAAACATTGCAAAACAATCAAAAGCAATAGCCACGTGATGGCAGCGGCTATGCGGGTACTCACAGTGTCACCAAGTTTTTAATGCCGGCGAACAACTTGTCACCAATGCCACTAATGCCGAGCAGGTCTTCCTTCCTTTTGAAACCACCGTTTGCCAAACGCCAGTCGATCATTCGCCCAGCAAGTGCTGGCCCTACCCCTGGCAAACTCTCAAGTTCGGCCTGTGAGGCTCTATTAAGACTGATTAGCGAACTTGCTGCTCTGCTTGCAGAGCCAAGCCCCTGAACTTGACCGATTTTGTTGACCAGCAATTGCTCACCGTCACTAAGTGCGCGAGCAAGGTTAATGCTGGACTGTTCGGCCTTCGCCGTCATTCCGCCGGCGGCAAAGATGGCGTCTACGACCCGCGCTCCGGAATCCAACTGATAAATACCAGGCCTCAAGACTTCGCCCACAACATGCACCAAGATCACCGGGGCTGCAACGGATGCTTGGTTTGCGCCAGCCGTGGGTTGAATGGTTTGCACCGAGCTGGGTGTCGCAGTAGCCGAATTAATCACAAACACGACGGCAGCGACCAAGCCAATCAAACTAAAGAAAAGTTTCTTGCTGACCGGTTGCTGACCGCTAAGCAACTTTGAAATCTTTAGCTTCAGTTCGTCCATTAAGAAAAACTAAAACGCCAGACCAAACGGCCTGGCGTCAAAGTTCAATCTGTGGAAAAACTACTTAGTCGCGATGTTTACCAATTTAGGAGCACGAATGATCACGTTGGCGATTTGCTTCTCACCAATTGCCCGAATAACTGCCTCGGATGCCATCGCTTTTGCGCGGAGGTCATCCTCGGTAATGTCAATTGAAACCTCGAACTTGTCGCGCAGTTTGCCGTCTACCTGCACAATTGCAATCACAGAACTTTCAACCAATAGTGATTCATCTGCTTCACCAAGCTGCGCCAAGGCCACGCCTGGTTCATAACCAAGCTGGCACCACATATCCTCTGCGGTGTAAGGGGCAAACAACGACAACGCCTTGGCTACGGTTTCGGCCGCTTCGCGAACGGCGGCATCCCCGGCACCAACATCACCGTCAATCGCCTTGCGCAGTGCATTCACGAGTTCCATGATTTTTGCCACACCGACGTTGAACTTAAAACTTTCGATAAGCGGGCCGAAATCGCGCAAGAACGAATGTGTCGCTTTGCGCAGGTCTTTATTGCCGGTTGTGAAATCTGCACCCACAGAGCTGGTCACATCGTTCGCCGTGCGCCAAGCGCGAGCCAAGAACTTAGCTGCACCTGCTGGTGATACATCTGCCCAGTCAATGTCGTCTTCGGGAGGTCCCGCGAATGACATGGTCAATCGCACAGCATCAATTCCGTGCTCGTCGAGCTGTTCACTCAGCGCCACGATATTGCCGCGCGACTTCGACATTGCGCTGCCATTCATCAAAACCATGCCTTGGTTTAACAAGCGCGTAAACGGTTCTTCAAAATCAACGTGGCCAAGGTCATGCAATACCTTGGTGACGAATCGGGCATAAAGCAGATGCAGGATCGCGTGAGTCACACCACCCACGTATTGGTCAACCGGCATCCACTCTTTTGCTGCCTGCTTCGGAAACGCATGCTCGGTTGAGTTTGGCGATAGAAAACGAAGGAAGTACCAGGACGAATCAACAAAGGTATCCATGGTGTCGGTATCGCGTTGAGCATCGCCGCCACACTTAGGGCACTTAACGTTTACCCAGTCGTTTGCACCACCCAACGGTGATGTGCCTTTTGGCTTGAGGTCTAGTCCCTCGGCAGATGGCAACTCAACCGGCAATTCATCAAGCGGCACAGGCACTTCGCCACAATTTTCACAGTGGATGATTGGAATTGGCGTGCCCCAGTAGCGCTGACGAGAGATCAGCCAATCTCGCAAACGGAAATTCTTTGAACTCTTGCCCTTGCCTTCGGCTTCAAGAATTTCGGAGATCTTCTTGATTGCTTCGGCTTTGGAGAGACCGTTGAGCGGACCCGAATTAACTAGTGTGCCTTCACCAGTTGTTGCTACTCCAGTTTTGCTCGGATCTTGCTCGTCAGTTTCTAAGACAACCTGAATCGGCAGATTGAATGCTCGAGCAAAATCGAGGTCGCGTTGATCATGGGCCGGCACTGCCATGATTGCGCCGTGGCCGTAATCGGCGAGCACGTAATCTGAGGCCCAAATTGGCAACTTGGCGCCATTGACGGGATTGATCGCAAATCGATTTAGTGGCACACCACTCTTTGGTCGATCGGTGGCAAGGCGTTCGATGTCGTTGGACTGCTTAACCTTCTCGAGGTACTCAGCGAAAGCAGCTTGGGTTGCAGAGTCCGCATCGGCAGCAAGTTCGGCAGCTAGGGCCGCGTCAGCAGCAACCACCATGAACGTGGCACCAAAAAGGGTGTCTGGTCGAGTGGTGAAAACCGTCACCGGCTCGGTGCGTCCTTCAATTACAAAATCGACATCTGCACCGTGCGAACGACCTATCCAATTGCGCTGCATCGATAGCACTTTGCCAGGCCAGTTACCTTCAAGCGTGTCTAGATCATCAAGCAGACGATCGGCATAGTCGGTCACCTTGAAATACCACTGAGTCAAAGCTTTTTTGGTGACAACGCTGTCGCAGCGTTCACAAAGACCCTGCACGACTTGTTCGTTTGCCAAAACTGTTTGACAACTTGGACACCAATTGACATTTGAGTTTTTGCGATAAGCGAGTCCCTTGTTGTAGAACTCCAAAAACAACCACTGGTTCCAGCGATAGTAAATCGGGTCTGATGTAATCAGCACTCGATCCCAATCAAATGAACAAGCGTAACGGCGCATTGACGCTCGCTGTTGTGCGATGTTGTCGTAAGTCCAACCCTTTGGATCTAATCCACGCTTGATTGCGGCATTTTCAGCAGGCAACCCAAATGAGTCCCAGCCGATTGGGTGCATTACGTTGTAGCCCTTTTGCACCCAGTAGCGAGAAATTACATCGCCGAGTGCATAGGCTTCGGCATGACCCATGTGCAAGTCACCCGATGGATACGGAAACATGTCGAGCACATACTTTTTAGGGCGCAAGTCCCCTGCGTTTCCAGACGCAAATGGACGCAGGTCATCCCAGATTGGAAGCCACTTGTCTTGAATGGCGAATACGTCGTATTCGTTTTCGTTAATTGCGTCGGTCATTCTTCTAAGGTTACCAAGCGAAAGCCGCTTAGGCCCAAGGATCGTTTGCGCCAATCGCGGCCAGCAGGGCCGCGGCTTTGAGCCGCGTTTCGGCTAATTCGGCCTCTGGTTCGGAATCGCTGGTGATTCCGCCTCCCACTCCGATGTAGGCCCGATCGCCTTCGAAAACTATGGTTCTTATCGTCATGCCGAAATCTGCACGTCCGTCTAGCCCAATACAGCCAATGACTCCCGAATAAATGCCTCGTGGGCCTTTCTCGAGTTCCTCAATAATCTGCATCGCCCGGATTTTCGGCGCACCGGTCATTGAACCACCGGGAAAGGCAGACTCTATAGCGTCCACGACAGTTTTGCCTTCAGCCAGTTCAGCTTGAACAGTGCTTACCAGCTGATGAACCGTTGCGTAACTTTCAATTTCAAATAGTTTCGGCACACTCACCGATTCAGATTTCGCTACTCGCCCAATGTCGTTTCGCATCAGATCAACAATCATTAAATTTTCAGCGCGCTCTTTTTGGTTTGAACGCAATTCATCAGCTGCTGCCGCGTCACTGAATTGGTCGCGGCCGCGAGGTCTGGTTCCCTTAATTGGTTTCGTACTGATTTTGCCATCCGCAGTGACCCTCAGAAATTGTTCTGGTGAACTGCAGACCACAGATAGATTGTCGAATTTCAAATAGGCGGCGTAGGGTGCCGGATTCTTTTTGCGCAATTCTAAAAAGCAAGTCAAAGCGTCGGGTGCATTTTCGATTTCGATGCGGTTTGTAAGACAGATTTGATAAACGTCACCCGCAGCAATATGACGCTGCGACTCTGTAATCATTTCTAGATAGCTCTGCGAATTGTGACGCAATCTAGCGCTGGCGGCTTTGGTGAGTGACTTTTTGCGATGGCGATAACTCGCCGAATCACCCGCAACTAAACCAATTCGCAAAAGCGAGGCATGGTGCCAAGCCTCGAAGTCTGCGGCCGTTGCGAAGCGGCCCACAAAGTACATGCGTCTATGGCTGTGATCAAAAACAATTGCGTGATTTGCAGCGATAAATCGAGGAGCACCTTCGTAACTAATTAGACCAACCAAACCAGGTCTCCAACTGAACGGTAACTCGTCTCCGATTACGTCGAGGGAATCGCTGATTTGTGCGGTGGCCAACCAACTTGCCAGATCGCCCGACCATTCGTTGCCAAACTGAATTTCAGCACCGGCGCCAATCACGCTGAAGTGGTCATCCCGATTGTGCTCTCGATCAATCCAAAAACTGTTGGATTGATCTAGAAAGAATTGAACAAACGCATCGGCTGGATGAACCCAACCCTTCAAAACGGCACTATAAAGTTGCATGCCGTTTACCTGCCCTGTCTAAGTTGATGGTGCGCCGATTTCGTAATCTAGATTAGACGCAACCACATTGATTAGAACTGGAGGTGAAAGATGACCGATTTTGGGCAGTTTTATTGCTACCAAAATGGCGCCCTCACCCCGGTATCCGAGCCACCGGCTACTGACCTGCAATTGGCAGTCGCTGACAGTTGGTTAGTTGAAAATGGGCGCGCCCGTCACATGGACCGGCATTTCAAAAGGTTCGCCGAATGGGTGCTTCAGACGCACCCCAACTGCACAAACCAACTCGATGGCTTCTTCGCTGCGGTGACCGCGCTCATCCCACGCGAGGGCCGCTGGTTTCCGAGACTTGAACTGCACGCAGAGCAACCAGCAGGCAGCAATCTTTTTCTGCGGATGCGTGAAGCACCCGAACAATTGGGAGCGATGACGCTGTGGACCTACCCCGAAATTGATCCGCGCCGAAGCGCCTTAGTTAAGGGCCCCGACCTTAGCCTTTGCATGCAAATGCGTCGCAAGGCACAATTGCACGGCGCCGATGAAGCCGTTTTGCTCGATGCGAATGGTTTTATTTCTGAGGGCGCACTGAGTTCAATTGTTTGGT
>JBEGOY010000011.1:0-3518 GCA_041181745.1 Actinomycetota bacterium
ATCATCACGGCTTCCGGGATTACCGGGTTTACCTTGCCAGGCATGATTGAAGAGCCCGGCTGAAGATCAGGAATGCTCAACTCGCCAAGACCCGCATTTGGCCCTGAGCCCATCCAGCGAAGGTCGTTGTTGATCTTAGTTAGTGAAACAGCAAGAACGCGAAGCGCACCTGATGCCTCAACCAAACCGTCACGAGCCCCCTGTGCTTCAAAGTGGTCACGTGCCTCTGTGATTGGCAGCTTGGTTTCTTCGGCAAGCAAACGAATTACTTCTTGCGGGAAGCCCTTAGGTGTGTTGATTCCGGTACCAACGGCGGTTCCACCAAGCGGTACTTCGGCAGTTCGGCCAATGGTTGATTCAACGCGCTCAATTGCGTAGCGAATCTGTGCAGCGTAGCCACCAAATTCCTGACCAAGCGTTACTGGGGTGGCGTCCATTAGGTGTGTACGGCCAGCCTTAACAACGGTCTTCCAGAGGTCGCGCTTTTCTTCGAGCGACTTAGCCAAATAGTCCAGTGAAGGAAGCAAATCATTAATCAGGGCTGCGGTCACGGCAACGTGAACCGAAGTCGGGAAGACGTCGTTTGAAGACTGAGATGCGTTTACGTGGTCGTTTGGGTGAACATCTTTACCTAGGCCCTTGGTTGCCAAGGTGGCAAGAACCTCGTTCATGTTCATGTTCGATGAGGTACCTGAACCGGTCTGGAAGATATCAACTGGGAATTCACCGTCGAATTTGCCAGAGATAACTTCATCGGCTGCATTTGCAATGGCCTTGGCAATCTCGCCGTCGAGTACACCCAATTTGGCATTAGCCTGAGCCGCTGCCTTTTTGATCTGAGCGAGCGCCGCTATGTGAGCGCGCTCCAACGTGGTGCCCGAGATTGGGAAGTTTTCAACGGCACGCTGAGTCTGCGCGCGGTAGAGGGCGTTTACTGGAACCTTTACTTCACCCATGGTGTCGTGTTCAATGCGGTATTCCACTTGCTGGCCTTTCGTTGCCTGTTTTATTGTTTAGTTGATATCGCCAACAATGACGATTGGGTGAATCTCGCCGAGTGCAAGTTTGTAGTTTGCACCCACCACAGCAAGCTTGCCGGCCTTTACGGCACTTGCAATCAAACTGCTGCGAGTTAGAAGTTCATTAATGGTGTCTTGAACGTGAAGTTCGGTAATTTCATCAATCTCAAATTTGCCGGCAGCGTTAGCCGCATCAACGGTTGGGCGAATGCGCTCAACTAGGTTGTGAATGAATTCACCTTCAGACTTCAGCGTGCCTTCAGAGGCGTCGATAGTTGCGCGAATCGCACCGCACTCATCGTGACCCAGCACCAGAATCAGTGGAACTTTCAAAACCTCAACTGAAAATTCCAGCGAACCGATAATGGTCTCAGCAATTACCTGCCCTGCATTTCGCACAACAAATAGGTCGCCAAGGCCAACGTCGAAAATAATTTCCGCAGAAAGACGCGAGTCAGAGCAGCCAAACAGTGCGGCGAATGGAATTTGCTTTGCGGCCAAAGCCTCGCGGCGTTCAATGTCTTGACGCGGGTGAGCGGGAGAGCCGGAAACGAAGTGCTTGTTACCTTCTACTAATGCATCCCAGGCCGCTTGTGGAGTTTCTGGTCGGTTAGTGGTTGCCATTATTTGATCTCCTTTTCAAGAAGAGCAGCAAATTCGTCTAGTTCTGAATCTGTCGCGGTTGAACTCATCGCGATAAAGTTTCCATTTTTTTCCAGAGTCCACAGGTGCGGATCGGCATCGGTGTTCTTGCCTGGTTTCCATTTGGTCCAGGTGTTGTTCTTTGCGGTCGACTGAGTGTCTGGTTCGAAACCAACGGTCTGCAGTGCAACCCAGGTTGGGTTCACAGCAAAACCCTGTGTAACACCAACGTACTGATTCTTTGGGCCAACGAAGCCAACCTTCCAAACTTTTACGCCATCGGCAGCGGTCGCGTTCCACTTTGCCTGGTTGGCCCACCAACCCTTTGGAAGAGCTGGTGCAACCAAATTCAAATTGCTTGAGGCTTCGGCAGATTGCGCGGCGGCAACATAGTCAACGGCCTTGATGCGATTGCTGTCATCACGTGGCACTGCAAGAACGGTGATGATTACGATGCCAAGGCAGGCAACCAAAGACAGAACCAAGTTGACTACGGTCTGCTTGGCGCGGTGTTTAGCGGCAGAGTCTGCCGGGTCCGGCGCCTGATCGTCAGATTGAGTCTTAGGGGTGCTCACTAGTTGGCTTTCTTCTTGGCCACGGCATCGTCTAGACGCTTGCGTGCTCCGGTGAGCCAACTTTCGCATTGGGTAGCCAGGGCTTCGCCGCGCTCCCAAAGAGCAAGTGATTCTTCAAGGGTGACTGAACCCTGTTCCAGCTCGGCAACTACCTTGACTAGTTCGTCACGGGCAGCTTCGTAGCTCAATTTGGCCACTTCTGCGTTGGTTTTTTCAGTCATGATGTCTCCAGTCTATTTGGCTATTCAGCCACCGCGCCCAGCTCACCCTTGGCTAGGCGAACCTTGAGCTGCTGGCCCTTTTTGACCTTGGCAGCGTCTGAAATAACGTGCCCATCTAGGTCGCGAACCACGGAATATCCGCGATCAAGTGTGGATTGTGGTGAAAGGCTGCGAACCTGCTGGCGTAGGTGGCCAACTTGCATCGCCTCTCGTGAAAGCAGTTGATCCAAACGCAAACGCATCTGATCTACCGCGCGCTCAACGTCTGCTTCGTGCACCTCAATAAAGGTGTACGGGTTGGCCAAGATTGGTCGGCTGCGAATTTGCTCGACCATCGCCAGCTGATTAGCCACAAAAGTATCTACGCGCATGAATAGTCTTTGACGAAGCTGGTCCAACTTGTGCATCTCATCGGCAACGTCTGGCACCACACGCTTGGCGGCGTCAGTTGGGGTAGAGGCACGCAGGTCGGCAACATCATCAAGCACTGGCCGGTCGTTTTCGTGACCAATTGCCGAGACAACAGGGGTCTTGGCATTTGCTGCCGCACGAACCAGTGCTTCATCGCTGAAGACCATTAGGTCTAGGAAAGATCCACCACCACGAGCGATGATGATCACATCAACCTCAGGGTCTTCATCAAGTGCCTTTATAGCCGCAATTACTTCGGGGGCCGCCTTATCACCCTGCACCAAAGTGTGAATGGTGCGGAATTGCACATCTGGCCAACGCAGTTTTGCGTTTTGCAGCACATCTTTTTCTGCGTCGGAATCTTTACCGGTAATCAAACCAATTTTGTTTGGCAGGAACGGCAGTGGTTGCTTGCGCTCGATTGAAGTTAGGCCCTCAACGGTAAGTTGCGCGCGCAAACGTTCGATGCGCTCAAGCAGTTCACCAAGGCCAACCTTGCGCATCTCGATCACCTGCATGGTGAGCTTGCCACCCTTTGGCCAAAATGCTGGCTTAATCAAGGCCAAAACGCGGTCGCCCTGCTTTAGGTCATTTGGAATCTTGGCAACATTCCAAGAGTGAATAGAGACACTGTTTTCGATCTGCAAATC
>JBEGOY010000012.1:0-36590 GCA_041181745.1 Actinomycetota bacterium
AGCTCGACCCAAGACCGGCACCGGACTGAATCACAACTTCGTGGCCGTGCCGCACCAACTCGTGCACTCCAGCCGGGGTAATCGCCACCCGGTACTCGTTGTTTTTAACTTCGGTCGGCACCGCGATACGCATTTGATACTCCCTTGTGAGGCTTGCTCAATTTCATCCTGCCACCAATTGCAAACAACTCAAGCCTGTTTAGTGGCTGTTCTCATAAACTTATGGAATGCATCTAGCCCTTCCCCTAGCCTTTGAAGTCGCCGTCTTTGCCATCTTGTTAGCAATTCTGGCTATCGACATTCTGCTGATCTTCAAACGCCCGCACATCCCAAGCGCAAAAGAATCAACCCTCTTTGTGGTTTTCTATGCCCTGCTGGCAGTGATTTTCGGGTTAGTAATTCTTTGGATAGGCAACGCCGAAGCGGCCACTCAGTTTTATGCCGGGTGGCTCACCGAATACAGCCTCAGCATTGACAACCTCTTTGTGTTTGTAATCATCATGAACCGCTTCAAAGTTGCTAGAAAATACCAACAAGAGGTGCTGATGGTGGGCGTAATCATGGCGCTTATTCTTCGCGGCATTTTTATCCTGGCTGGTGCTGCGCTTATCGAAAGCTTTAGCGCAATTTTCTACCTATTTGGTGCCTTCCTTATTTACACCGCCTACCACCAAGCTTTCCGCGGTCACGAAGACGAAGAAGAAACCGAAAGCAAGCTGATTGCTACCTTGCGCAAGCGCATTAAGTTCTCACCCGAATATGACGGCGCCAAAATTCGCACCGTTCACAACGGCAAAAAGATGTTCACCCCAATGCTGGTGGTGTTCATCGCAATCGCCCTCACCGACGTGATGTTTGCCTTCGATTCCATTCCAGCAATCTTTGGTATCACTACCGATCCATTTATCGTTTTCACTGCAAACATTTTTGCGCTGATGGGTCTTCGCCAGCTGTATTTCTTGCTTGGCGGCCTGCTGGATTCACTCGAATATCTCAAGTACGGAATCGCATTCATCCTGGCGTTTATTGGTTTCAAGTTGCTCGCTCACGCAATGCATGTAAATGAGCTGCCATTCATCAATGGCGGCAAGCACATCGAATGGGCGCCTGAAATCAGCACAAACACTTCTTTGTTTGTGATTGTTGCGTCTATCGCCGTGTCTGCGGTGGCCAGCCTGATCAAGGCTCGCAGCAAGAAATCGGCTACCAAGTAAATTCACTCTGAACAATCAGCAACAAACAGTTCAGTCGCTGTTGGCTGAACCAAGAGAATTAGTTTCATTGTTGTTCACGTGAGACATCAAAAGTTTCTGTTATGAACACATCATTCCAAAAAACAAATGTTGCGCGCCTTGCTGGCGCATCTCTAGCACTGGCCGGCGTTGTTATCGCTGGCGCTGTTGCTACCGCACCGGCAGCTGATGCAGCTCCGGTTAAAGCTAATTCTGCATACACCGTTGCTCTTATCGGCGATATGCCTTACGACGACCTAGGTGCACTTCAGGCTCCAAACGTCATCAATGCAATCAACAAGTCAAAGGTTGACCTTGCATTGTTCGATGGCGACACCATGAGCGGCAAGGGAAATAAGTGCACCGATGAGGCATACCCGGCGCTAAAGACAAACTTTTTCGACAAGTTCACCAAGCCAGTTTTCTACTCAGTAGGCGACAACGAATGGGTTGACTGTGACCGCGCAGTAAAGGGCGCTTACGACCCAGCGACTCGTCTTGCTCTGGTTCGCTCTAACTTCTTTGGTTCAGCCGGAAACTACATCAACTTGGGCAAAGCCAACAAGGCAATCGTTGTAGAGCACGACGCTGCGTATCCAGAGTTGACAATGTTCACTTACAAAAAAGTGACTTACATCATCCCTCACGTTCCAGGTTCGGCAAACAACGCAGCTGTGACTGCCCCTTACAAGACCTACAACGATGCAGCAACCGATGGCAATGACGCAGAATACAAGGCTCGTGATGCAGCAAACGTTGCCTGGATCAACAAGGGCTTCGCCGAAGCAACCGCCAAGAACTCGCTAGGTGTAATCGTTGTGGTTCAGGCCAACATGGACTGGGAAGGTTACCTTGCTGCAGCCGACAAGGAATACACCGCCGCTTACGACAATGTGAAGCAGGCGCTGTTGACCAACACCATCGCTTTCAAGAAGCCGGTTCTGCTACAGAACGGTGACGAGCACTGGTACCAGGTTGACATGCCAATGAACGAGACAGCTGGCAAATTGGTTCAACGCGACAAGGGCTACCTAGTGACCAACTTCACTCGAGTGCAGACCTTTGGTTCAGGATTCAACCACTGGGTTGAACTAACCATCGACCCAAAGAACCCTCTTCTGTTCTCATTCACACCTAAGTTGATTGCAGCAAACATCGCAGCACACTAACCAGATACGAAAAAAGGTGGGCCCACGGGGCTCACCTTTTTTGTATGTGCGCCCCCGGCAGGAATCGAACCTGCGACCAAGAGATTAGAAGGCTCTTGCTCTATCCACTGAGCTACGAGGGCATGGCCTAATTGAGCCAGAGATTAGTTTACTTTCTGGTCACGCACCGCTCTTAGAAAATTCTTCCTAAACGGGCATACTATGAAGATATCTACCGATAATTCGAGGGGTCAAAATGAAGGTTCAATCAAAAGTTGTTGTGGTTACCGGTGCCGGCAGTGGAATGGGACGTGAACTCACTCTTGAACTTGTTCGACGCGGTGCACAGGTTGCAGCACTAGATATGCGCGCTGAGACTCTCGCAGAAACCAAAAGTTTGGCCCAGGCGCTGGGTGGCCGAGTTGAAACGTTTGTTGCTGACATCACCGATGCAGCCCGAGTGGCCGACCTGCCACGCGAAATTGGCGAGCGCATGGGTGCCCACATCGATGCAGTCATCAACAACGCAGGAATAATCCAGCCGTTTGTAAAGGTAAATGAACTGAGCCTAGAAGCAGCCGCTCGAGTCATGAACGTAAACTTCAACGGCCCGCTGCTAATGGTCAAGGCATTCTTACCTGGGCTGCTTGCTCAACCAGAAGCTCACATTCTCAATGTTTCATCAATGGGTGCCTACGCCCCGGTTCCTGGCCAAAGCGTTTATGGTGCCTCTAAGGCAGCTGTGAAATTATTCACCGAAGGTCTTCGTTCAGAACTGCTCGGCACAAAGGTTGGAGTCACCGTCGTTTTTCCGGGTGCAATTGCCACCAACATTGCGGCGAACTCAGGCATGGCGATGCCGGCCGACGCCGCCGAGAATTCAAAGATGAAAACCACGCCAGCGCCAGTTGCGGCTCGAGCCATGATTGATGCCATCGAGCACAATGTGCCCCGCATTTGCATTGGTCCAGATGCCAAACTAATGGATCGCCTGAGCCGACTAAACCCAATTTTTGCTGCAAACCTGATTTACAAGCAAATGGCGTCGCTGCTTAAATAACTTTCTTGACGATGCTCGACTTCAGATACATCGAGCCGAATCCATCAACTTTTGCATCGATGTCGTGTCCATCGACCGGGCTGATCAGCCGAATGTTTCGCACCTTGGTGCCCACCTTCACCGAAGTTGAACTGCCTTTTACCTTAAGGTCTTTCACAATCGTGACTATGTCACCGTCGGCCAGGATGTTACCAACCGAGTCCTTTACCAATGTGGCGATTGGCTCAGACAGTTCGACCTCGGGTTGCCATTCGTTAGCGCACTCTGGGCACACCAACAGCGACCCCATTTCATAGGTGTAAACCGACTGACAGTTAGGGCAAGGTGGCAGAATCTCAGACATCCCTAAATGCTACTGGGATTGGAATTAGTTTCCGATTTGTGCGGTTAGCCTAGATGTATTCCGTTGAAAGGTCTGCCTTGTTTAGTCTTGCCAAATTGAGTGTTGCCAACCGTTCTGTGGTGGCTCTGATCACCATAATTATTGCCATCTTCGGCTTTATTTCGCTGGGCTCTCTAAAACAAGAGCTCATCCCCTCGTTTGAAGTTCCACAGGCAGCAATCGTCACTGCCTACCCGGGTGCGTCGCCTGAAGTAATCGACAAACAGATTAGCCAGGTCATCGAAGGCGCAGTTCGTCAGACCGACGGAATCGCAAACACCACTTCAACGTCTCAAAGCAACATTTCGATTGTTCGCGTCGAATATGAATACGGCACCGCGACATCCAAGGTAAAAGAAAACCTAGCAGCGGCCCTTGCAACCATTCAGTCAAACCTGCCAGCAGATGTAACACCAAAGGTTTTGTCGGGCAGCTTTGATTCGGTGCCAATTATCGCCCTCGGTGTGTCTGCAGATAACGGAAACAATGATTCGATCGCTCAAACCTTGCAAGATGTTGCACCGCAATTGTTTGGCTCGATTAATGGCGTGCGCGATGTGACCATTTCTGGCATTCGTGAAAAGCGCGTAAACCTAAAACTCAACACCGCTTTGATGACTGCTAACGGTTTGACTCAGCAATCAATTACATCTGCACTCCAGGCAAACGGTTTCATCATTCCTGCCGGATCAATCTCTGATTCAAAGGGGTCGATCTCAGTTGAGGTTGGCACGCCGGTTGCAAGTTTGCAGCAACTAAAAGACTTGCCACTAATTGGCACCAAGACAACAGTGACTACCCCAAAAACTCCTTCAATTCCAGCAGGTCTAGCAGGAATGGGTGGTATCCCAAGCGGCTTTACAATCCCTGGCAGTGCAACAGTTGGCAGTGCAGCGCCTTCGGTCACCACCAAAACCGTTGCGGTGAAACTGGGTGAAGTTGCAAAGGTAACCTACGAAGATGCTCCAACCACCAGCATCGCGAGAACCAACGGTAAGTCAGCTTTGTCGATTTCAATCGTTAAGACTCAGGATGGCAACACAGTCGCCGTTTCTCACGCAGTTAGAGACAAAGTCACTGAACTAAAGAAGAAACTTGGAGCGGTGACCATTGTCACAGTTTTCGATCAGGCACCTTATGTTGAAAAGTCACTTGAAAACCTAAGCACCGAAGGTTTGCTGGGACTGAGCTTCGCAATCATCGTGATTTTGCTGTTCTTGCTTTCAGTGCGCTCGACCCTGGTAACCGCAATTTCGATTCCTACATCGGTATTGATTACATTCATCGGGCTAAACCAATTTGGTTACTCGCTCAACATTCTGACTTTGAGTGCTCTGACCATTGCTATTGGACGCGTGGTGGACGACTCGATTGTGGTAATTGAAAACATCAACCGACACCTTTCTTATGGTGAATCAAAGGGCACTGCAATTTTGACTGCGGTTAAAGAGGTAGCCGGCGCTATCACCGCGGCAACCATCACCACCGTTGCTGTGTTCCTGCCAATCGCCTTGGTTAGCGGCCTAATCGGTGAAATCTTCCGTCCGTTTGCGTTCACGTTCGCAATCGCCCTGGTGGCATCACTATTCGTGGCGCTGACAATTGTTCCGGTTTTGGCTTACTGGTTCCTAAAGAATCCGAGCGAACTAGACGCTCTTAAGAAAAAAGACCAAGAGAAGTATGCAGAAAAAGCGCGCCTGGCCGAAGAAGAAAAGGAACGCAAGAGTTGGCTGCAGCGCGGCTACTTGCCTGTTCTCACCTGGACTCAAAAGCGCCCGGTAATCACCATAGTTTCGGCATTCATTGTCTTGGTGTTCACCTTTGCGCTGGTGCCGTTCTTGAAGACCGATTTCATCGGATCATCAGGCTCTAACGGATTTGTGATCAACCAGACCCTTGCTGCCGGCGCAACGCTAAAGCAACAAGATGAAGCTGCTGCCAAAGTGGAATCAATTCTGCTGGCTGAAAAGTCGATTGAAGTGGTTCAGACATCAATTGGTTCAAGTGGCGATGGTCGAGTTGCTTTTGGTGCAGCTGCCGGTGGCATTTCAATTCAAGCAACCGCTGTTGATGGCACCGACCTAATTGCTCTGCAAGACATGCTTTCGGCCAAATTTGCCAAAGACCCAAGCCTCGGCACAGTGAAATTCACCTCTGGTGGCGGCCCAGGTTTTGGTTCGTCCAGCACAATCGACATCAAGGTGACTGCGCCAGATGACACCAAGCTCAACGATGCAATCGCGAAATTGCAGACTGCAATGCAGGGCACTCCAGATGTAAGCGAAGTTACCAACTCGCTGGCTGAAAAGCAGCGCACTCTGCGGGTTACTGTAAATCGCGTTGCCGCTGCAAAACTTGGCCTCAGCGAAATCGCAGTTGGCGGAATAGTCGCATCTAAGTTGAAGCCAACCAGCATTGGCAAAGTCAATCTAGATAATGTTGAAACCTCGATTTACGTGGTGCAAAGCAATACCCCAAACACAGTTGCTGAAATCAAAGCAATCAAGATTCCAACCGCGACTGGCTTGGTCTCACTTTCATCAATTGCGCGCATTCAAGAAGTTGAGGTGCCAGTTTCAATCACCAGCGAAAAGGGTGATCGCACCGCGAAGGTTTCACTCACTCCATCTGGCGACAACTTGGGTGCAATTTCTGCAGAGGTCAACAAGCGACTTGCTGCCACTGAATTGCCTCTCGGTGTCAGCGCAACTCTAGGCGGCGTGAGCGCCGATCAGGCATCTTCGTTCCAACAACTAGGCATCGCATTGTTGGCTGCAGTTGCAATTGTGTTCATCGTGATGGTGGCTACATTCTCAAGCCTGATTCAGCCACTCATTTTGCTGATCTCAATTCCATTTGCGGCCACAGGTGCACTTGGCCTTTTGCTTGCCACGGATACCCCGCTAGGCGTACCTTCACTCATCGGTATGTTGCTTTTGGTTGGTGTGGTCGTGACCAATGCGATTGTGCTGATTGACCTGATCAATCAATACCGCAAACAGGGTCGCCCACTTGCCGAGGCAATCATGGATGGTGCACGTCAGCGCTTGCGTCCGATTTTGATGACGGCGTTGGCAACAATCTTTGCCCTGACCCCAATGGCAATCGGCATCACCGGCGGCGGCGGCTTCATCTCGCAACCGCTAGCAATTGTGGTTATCGGCGGATTGTTCTCATCCACGGTTTTGACATTGGTGATTGTGCCGGTGCTTTACCGCTTGGTTGAAGGACGCAAAGAGAAGTCGGCGGCAAAACGCCTGGCCAAGCGAACCAAGAAGGCCAAGCTCGCCTAGAGCGAATAGTTAGAATTGGAGGTCTCCGGCTGATGTCGGGGGCCTCCTCTACTTTTGGAATGTGATTGAGATTTCTGACAACTTAGTTTGGATCGACTGTGAAATGACCGGTCTGAATCCCGAGAAAGACTGCCTAGTTGAAATTGCAGTCGTGATTACAAATTCAGAACTTGAAATCTTGGATGAAGGAATCGATGTGGTTATCAAACCGCGCCAAGATTCCTGGGCCCAAATGAATGATTTCGTGCGCAACATGCACACCGAATCTGGCTTGATCAACGAAGTGGATAACGGACTAGATCTAACTGAGGCCGAAGAAGTGGTGCTCAACTACATCAAGCGCTTTGTTCCAAACGCCAAAGAAGCTCCCCTGGCTGGCAACACCATCGGCACCGACCGCATGTTCATTAATCGCTATATGCCTGCTCTAGACGAACACCTGCACTACCGAAACATCGACGTCTCATCTATAAAAGAGCTAACCCGCCGATGGTATCCGAGGGTCTATTTTCAATTACCTAAGAAAGACGGCGGCCACCGCGCACTTGCCGATATTCGTGAGTCGATTCAAGAGCTGCGCTATTACCGCGAAACCGTGATGGTGCCGGCCCCCGGGCCTAGCACCGAGCAGGCCAAAGAGATTTCTGCAAACATCGCGGGCACCAACTAGCCTCAAACTGATAGGCTTACTTGGTTGTTAAACCGATGGTCTAACACATGGTGGGTATAGCTCAGCTGGTAGAGCACCTGGTTGTGGTCCAGGGGGTCGCGGGTTCAAGCCCCGTTACTCACCCCAAAAGAAATCCCGATGACAGAAGTCATCGGGATTTTTTAATTCTTCGAAGTTTTACTTATTTGCCATTTCAATCAGCAATTCGCGCACTCGACCGGCATCTGCTGATCCCTTCATCGCCTGCATCACTGCGCCAATCACTGCACCGGCTGCTTGCATGCGACCCTCACGAATTGCATCCAGCACATCTGGCTGTTTAGCCAAGGCCGCTTCGATGGCTGCAATTAGTGCGCCATCGTCTGACACAACCTCAAGCCCTCGTGCAGCAACAACTTGTGCTGGGCTTCCTTCACCAGCAAGAACAAAGGTCAACACCTCACGCGCCAAACGGTCATTAATCTTGCCCGCCTCAACCAAACCAGCAAGTTCAGCAACGTAGGCACCAGAAATCTCGAGATCAGTTACATCAAGATCCTGGGTGTTTGCAATTCGAGCAAGCTCACCAGTCCACCACTTGCGGGCAGCCTGCGGTTTTGCACCAGCCTTAACTGTTTCCTCGATTTGATCGAGCAATCCAGCATTGACAACGTCACGGAATTCAAGATCGGCAAATCCCCATTCTGCTTGAACGCGCTTGCGGCGATCTGCTGGGTTCTCTGGCAATGTTGCGCGAATCTCTTCGATCCATGCTGCCGATGGTTGCACCGGAACTAGGTCTGGTTCAGGAAAGTAGCGGTAATCGTCGGCATCAGACTTTGGTCGACCAGAGCTGGTTGCTCCCTTGTCTTCGTGCCAGTGACGAGTTTCCTGAGTGATTGTGCCACCCTTGGCCAAGATAGCCGCCTGGCGCTGAATTTCATAACGCACTGCTCGTTCGATCGACCGAAGTGAGTTTACGTTTTTAGTTTCGGTGCGAGTTCCAAGCTTTTCTTGTCCGTGAGGTCGCAAAGATACGTTGGCGTCACAACGAACATTTCCGCGTTCCATGCGTGCATCAGAAACATTCATGCTCTTCACGATTTCGCGAATCAAACGCACATAGGCAGCCGCAAGTTCCGGAGCCTCTGCACCAGCGCCATAAACCGGCTTGGTTACAATTTCAACCAGTGGCACACCGGCGCGGTTGTAATCCACGAGTGAATATTCGGCACCTTGGATGCGTCCGGTTGAACCACCCACGTGAGTCAACTTACCGGCATCCTCTTCCATGTGTGCGCGCTCAATCTGAACGGTGAAGACCTTTCCAGACGGCACCTCAACATCCAAAGCGCCTTCAAAGGCGATTGGCTCGTCATACTGCGATGTCTGAAAGTTCTTGGCCAAGTCTGGATAGAAATAGTTCTTTCGAGCAAAGCGGCCAGTCGGCGCAATTTGGCAACCCAACTGCAAACCAATCTTGATGCTTGACTCAACTGCCTTCTTGTTTACAGCAGGCAATGAACCAGGCAAGCCGATGCAGATTGGGCAAACATTGGTGTTCGGCTCATTGCCAAATTCGTTTCGGCAACCGCAAAACATTTTGGTGTTGGTGTTTAACTCAACGTGAACCTCAAGGCCAATTACAACTTCGAACTGCTCAAGGGCCTTTTCGTAATTCATCAATTCGTCTTTAGCCATTAGCGTGCCTCCTGCAACTCTGGAGCAAAATCAATCATTCGTTTGCCCCACGCGTTCTCATGCAGTTTTTCAAGGGTTGCGCCCACTTGGTAAAGACGGGCATCTTCGCGAGCAGGGGCCAAGAACTGGATTCCCGAAGGCATGTTGTCTTCGGCCAGGCCGTTCGGCACCGCGATGCCCGGAATGCCCGCAAGGTTTGCCGGAATTGTAGCGATGTCGTTTAGGTACATCGCAAGTGGGTCGTCGAGTTTCTCACCAAACTTGAAGGCAACGCTTGGCGCGGTTGGTGAAACCAATACGTCGGCTTTTGCGAATGCGGCATCAAAGTCACGCTGAATCAAAGTGCGCACCTTTTGAGCGCTGCCATAGTAGGCGTCGTAATAACCACTTGAAAGTGCATATGTGCCCAGGATGATGCGGCGCTTAACTTCTGGTCCGAAGCCTGCCTCACGCGTTGCCGCCATCACTCGTTCGATGGTTGGCGCACCTTCTGGGGTAACTCGCAAACCAAAGCGCACAGAATCGAACTTTGCCAAGTTAGAAGAAGCTTCAGCAGGCAAGATCAAGTAGTAAGCGGCAATTGCATATTCGAAACTTGGGCAATCGACCTCAACGATTTCTGCACCAGCTTGCTGCAACAACTGAAGGCTCTCGTTGAAACGAGCAGAGACACCCGCGGCGAATCCTTCACCGTTCAATTGCTTGATTACGCCAATGCGCATTCCCTTGACGTCAAGCTTTTTGGCTGCCTCGGTCATTGAACCGAGAGACTCCGGCAACGAGGTGCTGTCATGTGGATCATGACCGGCAATGACATCCTGCAAAAGTGCAGCGTCAAGAACGTTTCGCGAAACTGGGCCAATCTGATCGAGCGAACTTGCCAGCGCAATCAGTCCATAGCGTGAGACCGCGCCATAGGTTGGCTTAGTTCCAACAGTTCCGGTGACGAAAGCCGGATAACGAATCGAACCACCGGTGTCTGAACCGATTGCAAGTGGCGCCTGGAATGAGGCAACCACAGAACTTGAGCCACCACCAGAGCCACCAGGAATTCGGCCCAAATCCCAAGGATTTTTGCTTGGGCCAAAGGCAGAAAATTCTGTAGATGAGCCCATTGCAAATTCGTCAAGATTGGTCTTGCCCAAAATTGGCATTCCCGCAGCACGCAATTTCGAAACTACGGTTGCGTCGTAAGGAGGCACCCAACCCTCAAGAATCTTTGAACCCGAAGTTGTTGGTGCATCGGTTGTTGTGAGGTTGTCTTTCACGGCAATTGGCAAGCCAGCGAGCTGGTGCAACTGCTCACCCGCGGCGCGTCGACGATCAATATCGGCAGCGGCAGCGAGTGCGGCCTCTGGGCCTACGTGCAAGTAACTGTGCACGTCACCATCCACGGCTGCAGTGCGATCAAGGTGCGCTTGGGTTAGTTCAACCGAAGAGATCTCGCCCTTGCGAAGAAGTTCAACCTGCTCTGCGGCAGTTTTGCGAATGAGTTCAGACATGGTCTACTCCTCATCCAAAATTGCGTGCACGCGAAAGCGGCCGTCGGCACTGTCTGGCGCACCCGAAAGTGCCTGCTGCTGGCTTAGCGACGGCTCAACGATGTCTTCACGAAATACATTCGCCATGGCGATCGGGTGGCTAGTTGCTGGCACGTCGCCGGCAACCGCCGCCTTCACCTTGGCAACCGAGTCAACGATAAGGTTCAACTGGCCGGCAAAAAGAGCCACTTCGGTTTCGTTGACATCGATGCGGGCTAGGTTGGCCAGATGCCGAACCAAATCCGGGGTAATTTCAGACATAAATCCACTCGCTAGGCGTTCGGGGGTTGATCTACAGCCTACCAAACGGGCAAATGTGGGCTTACCCGAACATCCCCTCGGGCCAGCGAATTATTTGCCAAAAATTATTTTTAGCCTCGGATAAACCCCTGTAAACTAATGGACTGTGTGTGGTGCTTGCACCGACGCGCCAATCCCCTAGCTGCAAAGGCTCAAACTTGGAAAACGAACAGTTCACGATTGCTTTTCGTGGCTACGAAAAAGACGAGGTCGACCGTGTCTTGGCCGAGCTTCGCGCCGAACTGGAGCACGTTCGCGAGTACAACTTCAATGCCTCTTCAGAGGTTGAGCAACTAAAAAGCGAGCTTGAAGAAGCAAAAGCAAAAATTCGCAAAGGTGGCGCACCGGGCTATGCCGAACTTGGTGCTCAATTTGAGCAGACCCTGCGTCTTGCCGAAGAGCAGGCCACAAAACTTATCGCTGACGCTGGCCAGGATGCCAACCGCATTCGCGAAACCGCCAAAGCCGAAAGCGAGCAACTGACTCGCAAGGCCCAGCAGAAGGCAGACGCCGTGTTGGCTGAAGCCGAAGCCAAGCTAGTTGAGGCTCGACTTGATGCAGAGCGCCTGGCCACCGAAATTCTTGCCTCGGCAAAGGCTCGCGAAACCGAAGCCGGCGAAAAGATTGGCACCGCTCAGCGCGAAGCTTCAGCCATTAAGTCCGAAGGTGAGCGCTACGCCGCTGAACTTCGTGCACAGGTGCACCGCGAAACCGAAGAAGCGCGTGCATTGGCTACTGAACTCACTCAGAAGACCGCTCAGGCTCGAGTTGAACTTGAAGCAGAAATCAAAGCTAAGCGCGACGAAACCGAGCAAGAAGCTCTTCGTCTATATCAAAACGCAGTTGCGCAGGCTCAGCAGGTTACCGACGACGCAAGCGCCAACTTGGCAGAGGCATCAGCTAAGGCGGCATCGCTCATCAGCGAAGCAGAATCTATTTCACGCGAGGCCCAGGCAACCGCGAACGCATTGCTTGAAGACGCTAACCGCACTGCAACAAACTTGATCAACCAGTCTCGTCGCCGCGCTGAAATGCTCACCCGCAAGGCTGAGGGATACGCGCAAAACGCAATTAAAGACAGCGAAGAGCGTCTTAGCCGCATGAAGCATGAGCGCGCCGACATCGAAGACTTCTTGGGCACTCTGCGCAACCTAATGACCACAGAGTCAATGGTTGCCGCCGACGAAAACGCCGCATCAGAGCAAGACTAATTTTCAAAAAAATAAACCCGCCACAAGTTGGCGGGTTTTTTCTTGCCGAGTTTATTTGCCAAGGCGCTTGATGAATTCATCTTCATCAATTACTTCGATGCCAAGTTCCTCTGCTTTGGTCAGTTTGCTGCCGGCATTTTCACCCGCAATAACAAAAGAAGTTTTCTTAGAAACTGAAGAAGCAGCCTTGCCGCCATTCGAGATGATAGCTTCTTCAATCTGGTCACGAGTGAATTGCTTGAGCGATCCGGTTGCAACAATGCTCATGCCGCTAAATATTCCTTCGCCGGCAGCTGTCGGGCCCGTGTGATTTTCGATTTCAAGCACAACGCCGGCTTTGCGCCAGGTCTCAATAATCTCCTTGTGCCAATCAACCGCAATCCACTCTTTTAGCGATTGGGCAAGCGTTGGCCCCACGCCATCAACTTCGCTCAGCTCTGCTTCAGTGGCGCTAAATATTTTGTCAAGCGAACCAAAGTGAGTGGCAAGGGCACGAGCCGCAACTGGGCCAACGTGACGAATCGAAAGGGCCACCAAAATTCTCCAGAGTGGTCTGGTTTTTGCTTCTTCTAGATTGCGCAAAAGTTTGAGTGCCACTTCTGCCGCACTGCCGTCTTTCTTCCTAAAGAAGTCAACAATCTTGACGTTGCCGGCTTCGTCAAGTTTTGGCAAACCAGAATCTGCATCCAACACAGCTGTGCGAATCGGCAAGAGGTCATCCAGGGTCAGGTTAAAAAGTTTCGCCTCGGATTTCAACCCTGCACCCTCGGGCGCAATCGGTTGGGTCAATGCCGTCGCTGCCACGTAACCAAGTGCTTCAATGTCTAAGACTCCGCGAGAACCGATGTAGGCGATGCGTTCACGCAGTTGAGCAGGGCAGCTCTTTGCGTTCTGACAACGCAGGTCAACATCCCCTTCGCTTGATGGCGCTAGTGGTGAGCCGCAATCTGGACATTTAGTTGGCATTATGAATTCACGTTCACTGCCATCGCGAAGTTCAATTACTGGGCCAAGAATTTCTGGAATGACATCGCCAGCTTTGCGCAACACAACGGTGTCGCCAATCAGCACACCTTTGGCCTTCACAACGTCTTGATTATGCAGGGTGGCGAATTCGACAACAGAACCGGCAACTTTGACCGGCTCAACAACCGCATATGGGGTGACACGGCCCGTGCGCCCAACCGAAACTTTGATGTCAACGAGTTTGGTATTCACCTGCTCTGGGGGGTACTTAAAGGCAATCGCCCAGCGAGGCGCACGACTGGTGAAACCCAACTGACTTTGCTTGGCCAGGTTGTCAATCTTCACAACTACGCCGTCGATTTCGTGTTCTAGATCATGACGGTGTTTCTCAAATTCTGCGATGTACTTCAAAACATCATCAACAGACTTAACCACTTTGACTCGGTCTGAGGTAGGCAGCCCCCAGCTCTTGAGCAACGCATACATCTCGCTCTGATTTGCAGCCGGTGCGTCTGGCCAAGCGCCAATGCCATGCACCAGCATTTTTAGCGGCCGAGTTGCAGTTACCTTTGGGTCCTTTTGACGCAATGAACCACTCGCCGAATTTCGGGGATTTGCAAACGGGGCTTTGCCTTCGGCAACTAACCCAGCATTGAGCTTGGCAAAGTCATCGAGGGCAAAATATATTTCGCCACGGATTTCAACCTGCGCCGGATGGTTGCTGCCCGAAAGTTTTTTTGGAATCGATGAAATTGTTAGAACGTTCGCGGTCACGTCTTCACCAACCACTCCGTCACCGCGGGTAGCTGCAGAAACCAACTGCCCATTGATGTAGCGAAGGTTGATTGCGAGCCCATCAATTTTTAGTTCACACAAATATGGACCGCTGGCGGCACGCTCGGCCCAGGTTTTGAATTCGTCGAATGAAAAAACATTATCCAAACTCATCATGCGCTCAAGGTGCTCAACCGGCGCAAAGGCTTGATTAGCCGAACCACCGACAGTTTGAGTCGGGCTATCCCCTGTTATTAATTCGGGATGCTGTGACTCAAGAATTTCTAGCTCATGCAGCATTGCGTCGTATTCAGCATCGCTGATCAAAACCGTGTTGCCCTCGTAATACGCGCGACGATGTTTATTTAACTGATCGACTAGCTCAGCTACACGTTTTGCTGCGGCTGCTTGAAGCAAATCACTCATTCGACTTCTACCGGAATGGCGCTAATGGTGCGGTCAATGGTGGTTTGCCCCAACACGCGTGTGCCCTGATAAATTACCGCGGTCTGTCCTGGTGCAACGCCAAGAATTGGTTGGTGCACGCGAATCTGCATTTGCTCTTCATGAATTCTAAATTCAGCTTCAATTGCATCTCCGTGCGCGCGCACTTGAACATGCACTGCAGTCCACTCGCTGACATTCGAAGGCGCCACACCACACCAGGTGAATTTGCTACCAATCATTTCGTTAATTGCAAGTGCCGCCTGCGGGCCAACCACAACCGTGTTGGTCTTAGGTCGAATTTCCAAAACATAGCGAGGTCTACCATCTGCGGCTGGGCGGCCAATTGAAAGGCCCTTGCGCTGCCCAACCGTAAATCCGTGGGCCCCTTTGTGATGACCCAACACCACACCGTTGCGATCAACAATGTCGCCATCGGCCTTGCCCGCTTTTTCGGCCAACCAATCTTGGGTGTCGCCTTCAGGAATAAAGCAAATGTCATAGCTGTCTGGCTTGTTGGCAACCGCTAATCCGCGAGCATCGGCCTCAGCGCGAATCAAATCTTTGGATGCAGTTGCGCCCAGCGGAAACATCGAGTGCTTGAGTTGCTCAGCGGTAAGCACACCCAGCACGTATGACTGATCCTTGGCGAGCTCATCGCTGCGGTGCAATTCCAGATTGCCATCGGCGTCAGTTAGCAAACTTGCATAGTGACCGGTGCACACGGCATCGAATCCCAGGGCCAAAGCTTTTTCTAGCAGAGCAGCAAATTTGATTCGTTCATTGCAGCGCATGCATGGGTTTGGAGTTCGGCCCGCCTGATACTCGGCGATAAAGTCATCGACTACATCGACCTTGAAGCGCTCCGAGAAATCCCAGACGTAATAAGGAATGCCCAATACGTTCGCTGCACGCTGGGCGTCCATTGAGTCTTCGATGGTGCAGCAACCGCGCGAACCGGTGCGCAGGGTTCCGGAATTGCGAGAGAGCGCCAAGTGCACACCGACTACCTCGTGGCCTGCTTCAACCGCTCTTGCTGCGGCTACGGCAGAGTCCACTCCACCAGACATCGCAGCAAGAACTTTCATGGGTTCAAGTCTACTTTCTGAGATTTTTAAATCGACGGGATGCCGGCAGCCTTCGCAGATTCGTAGGCCTGTGGCAGAAGCGCCAAAAATGCGTCGACATCAGCGTCTGTGGTGGTGCAATTCATTGAGATTCGAAGCGCGCTTGCGGCATCTGCCCGACTGCGCCCCATGGCCAAAAGCACGTGGGATGCCTGTGCGACACCGGCGCGGCAAGCTGAACCGTTGGATACCGAGACATCATTCATGTCGAGCACGAATAGCAAGGAATCTCCGCTGCAGCCTGGAAAAGTGAAGTGGGCGGTGCCCGGCAAACCTGGCTCTGACCCTCGGCTGAATACGGCATCCGGGGCAATTTGACTGACCCCAGCCACTAGGCGGTCACGCATGGCTGCAACGGCACTGCTTTTGATTGGCAGTTCGGCAATGGCAACTTCGGCCGCCTTGGCAAAGGCAATAGCAAGCGCCGGGCTCAATGTGCCCGAACGGATTCCGCGTTCTTGACCGCCTCCGTGAGAAGATGGTGAGATTTTGGCGTCTCGCGATGCGATCAGCGCACCAACTCCAACCGGAGCGCCAATTTTGTGCCCGGTAATCGACATGGCGGTTAGGCCGCTGTCCTTGAAACTAAGCGGAATCTGACCAAAAGCCGCAACCGCATCGCTGTGCACCGGAATTCCATACGGCTTGGCCAGCGCCACCACGTCTGGGATCGGAAAAATTACCCCGGTTTCGTTATTGGCCCACATCAGTGTAATTAGTGCGATTTCTTGATGGTTCTCGGCTACGAAACTCTGCAACCAGGCCAGGTCTAACTGACCTTCACTGTTTACTGGAACGAAAATGCCCTCGGCGCCCTGGGTTTGCTCAAGCCACTCAATCGTCTCAATCACGGCGTGGTGCTCGGTGCCCGCGGTTACCACCAGGCGCCTGGCTGCATTGCCGGCATTGCGGGCCCAAAATAGCCCGATAATCGCGCTGTTGTCGCTTTCGGTGCCGCCGGCGGTAAAAATTACCTCGCTGCGGTGGCAATCGACCGATTTAGCCAAGGACTCTCGAGCTTCCTCGAGTTTTTGCCTGGCTCGTTGGCCAAAACTGTGCACCGAAGAGGGGTTGCCCACCCCTTTTAGGGCCTCTAGATAGACCTCAAGCACCTCGGCCCGAATGGGCGAGGTTGCCGCATGATCTAGATAAACAGCCATTAGATAAGCCTAGTTTTGACCGGCGGTTAATCAGCACGAAATGTAACAATGGTTAGAATTTGTAAGTTGCCGGCTTGGCAACTATTGAGCAAAAAGTGGTGCTGATGAGTTCGATTATTGCTGCAGGCCAGGGTCAACTTGGCGTGCAGATTGAGAACGGCATTGGCACAATTCGCGTCTACAGCGAGACTGCAACTTTTATTGAGCTTTGCATTTTGAACCCGGATGACCCGCGCACCGTAGCGGCCACCGTTGAACTCGAACTTGGCGCGGATCACATTTGGTCTGGCTCGCATTCAAAGCTTGTTGCCGGAGCAAAATATGCACTTCGCGCAGATGGCCCAGACGGCCCTCGCGATGGATTCAATAATGCTCTTTTCTTGATCGACCCATATGCCCGCGGTGTAGTTCGCGAAAGTGCTCGCGAGTATCACTGCGAAGTGATTGATGGCTCGTTCGACTGGCAGGGTGTTTCAAAGCCAAATACCCCACTAGACCAAACCATTATTTACGAGGCACATCCTCGTGGACTAACTCGTGGCAATCAACAGTTGCCTGACGAACTTCGCGGAACCTACGCCGCACTTGGGCACCACAGCACCATTGCTCATCTAAAAAACATCGGCGTCACGGCAGTTGAGTTGCTGCCGATCCACATGATCATTTCAGAGCCACGCCTGATGAACATGGGACTAATCAACTACTGGGGATACAACACCATCAACTTCTTTATGCCGCACCATCGATATGCGTCTCAAAATGCGCGCGATGCTGGACCGAGTGCAATTGTTGCCGAACTTAAAACAGCCATTCGCGAGCTACACCGCAATGGCATCGAAGTTATTCTCGACGTCGTTTACAACCACACCGCAGAAGGTGGTGGCGGAGGCCTCACCTACTCATTTCGCGGCTTAGACAACTCGAGTTACTATCGCCAAGATGACAATGGTCACTATCACGACACAACCGGCTGCGGAAACTCACTTAATTTTGCAAACCCGCAAGTGGTTGCGCTCACCATTGAAAGTCTTCGCTACTGGACCGAAGAAATGCAGGTCGACGGTTTCAGATTTGACCTGGCCACAACTTTGGCGCGTGATGCCAGCAACACCTTCGATCCAAATCATCCGCTGCTTAGGGCAATCGTCGAAGACCCAGCTTTTGCTGACTCGAAGATGATTATGGAACCCTGGGATGTTGGCCTTGGCGGCTGGCAGACCGGTAACTTTCCAGACCGATTTGCCGAATGGAATGACCGGTATCGCGACAGCATTCGCAAATTCTGGCTCTCAGATATTGCTAACGCTCGAAACAGCGGCCAGCACTGGAACGGCGTGGCCGATTTGGCTACTCGACTATCTGGCTCACGAGACGTCATTGATGGCCCAAGCGGCCCGCTTGGTGGAGTGAACTTTATTACCGCGCACGATGGTTTCTGCCTGCGTGACTTGGTGAGCTATGACAATAAGCACAACCAGGTGAACGGGGAAAGCAACCGCGATGGCACCAACGGCAACCACTCCTTCAACCATGGCCACGAGGGTGCGGGTGCGCCCAAAGAAATTCGAGTAGCTCGACGAAAAGCGGCTCGCAATCTTATGGCAACCATGTTGTTCTCTGCCGGCATTCCAATGGTCACCGCTGGCGATGAGCGCATGAAAACTCAAAATGGCAATAACAACGCCTATTGCCAAGACACAGTCTTGAGTTGGGTCAACTGGGATCTAGATCAACACGAAATTGAGTTTGAAGAAACATTTGCCTACCTGACCAAATTGCGCCATGAATACCCCGTGTTGAGACCGAAAGCTTTCGGTGATTTCAATGTAGCCTCGGGCGACCAAGACCTAATCAAGTGGTACAACTGCGACGGTGAAATCATGACCCAGGATGACTGGCAGAACAGCGAATGTCGAACCATCAGCCGTTACTCCGAACACCTGTTGCCCGATGGCAGTAAGAACGCCATGCTTTTGGTTATCCACGGTGCAGAAACAAACCAATTAGTGCGTTTACCAGAGGGTCTGGGTGCCGATGACTACGAGCTGCTTTGGAACAGCGCCGACGAGGTGCCGCCATCAGAAGTGGCAAAATTCTCGGCCGGTGCAGAGATAACGATGTCGCATACTTCTATCCTGCTTTTCCGAGCCGTCTAAAAAGTTCACTATGTTATGAAGGGTGAGCAAAACGAACCTAATTAACTATCAACACGATGAACCGTTCGGCAGACTGCCTATTTTGGGCGTCTCCCCTTCTGTAGAAGCCGGTCGCTGGCCAGCAAAGGCAGTTGTTGGCGAAGTTGTTCCTTTCGCGGCAACAGTTTTTCGCGAAGGTCACGACAGTCTGGGTGTGGAATTGTTGCTCACCGACCCGAAGGGCAAGCAAAGTATTCACCGAATGCAACCGGGCGACCCGGGCACCGACCGGTGGCACACAAGCGTTTGGCTGCGTGAAAAAGGTCAATACCGATTTCAGGTTCGCGCCTTTGGCGATGACTACGACACCTGGCACCACAATGCCACTGTAAAAATCGCGGTTGGAGTTGATGAAGAGCTGATGATGCTCGAAGGCATCGCTCTATTTAAGCGTGGCGCGTTCGAAAAGGGCCGCAGTGAAGCCTGCTCAAAACTATTTTTGACTTTGGCCGACGAACTGGCAAACAAAAACCGACCGGCAAAAGACCGCCTTGCTATTGCCGAGGCTGAAGTCGTCTCGAAGGCCGTGGCAGCAGAACCTATCCGAAGCCTAATTACGCTGAGTGACGAATGGCTCATCGACTGCGAACGTGAACGCGCCGGCGTTGGCGCTTGGTATGAGTTCTTTCCGCGCAGCGAAGGCGCGGTTTTTGATGCCAAGACAAAAACTTGGAAATCGGGAAACTTTAAAACCGCTGCCCTCCGTTTGCCAGCGGTAAAGGCCATGGGCTTCGACGTGCTTTACATGCCGCCGATTCATCCAATTGGCGTTGCCTACCGAAAAGGACCAAACAATACCCTACAGGCTGGGCCACAAGACCCGGGTTCACCTTGGGCAATTGGATCTGCCGACGGTGGCCACGATGCTATCCATCCAGATTTAGGAACCGAAGCCGACTTCAAAGCTTTCGTTAAAAAAGCCACAGAACTCGGTCTTGAAATAGCCCTGGATCTTGCGCTGCAAGCATCACCAGATCACCCATGGGTCAAATCTCACCCCGAGTGGTTCACCACGCGCGCCGATGGCACAATCGCCTACGCCGAAAATCCGCCGAAGAAATATCAAGACATCTACCCGATTAACTTCGACAACGATCCTGAAGGAATCTACTTCGAGGTGCTGCGAATTGTTAATCACTGGATTTCACTTGGCATCAAGATTTTTCGCGTTGACAACCCACACACCAAACCGGTGGCATTCTGGGAATGGCTGATTGCCGAAGTAAATCGCGAACACAAAGACATTGTCTTCTTGGCTGAAGCATTTACTAGACCGGCCATGATGCATGCACTTGGCAAGGCCGGGTTCCAGCAGTCTTATACCTACTACACCTGGCGAAACACCAAGTACGAACTTGAAACCTATTTGACCGAACTGGCCAAGCAAAGCGCCGACTTCTTCAGGCCAAACCTTTGGGTCAGCACGCCAGACATTTTGACTCAGTACTTGCAGTTTGGTGGGCCGGCAGCACACAAGATTCGTGCCGCAATTGCCGCCACCGCATCACCGAGCTGGGGCATGTATGCCGGCTATGAACTTTGTGAATCTGTTGCTCGCCCCGGCGCCGAAGAACACATCGACAGCGAGAAATATGAATACCGCCCACGCGATTGGCAAGCTGCCGAAAAATCTGGTCGCAGCATCGCCGGCTACATCACTAAGTTGAACCAGATTCGTGCACAGCACCCTGCACTTCGTCAACTGCGAAACATCGAATTTCACCACACGGATGACTCAGCGATCATTGCCTACTCAAAGCGAATCGCAGCCGAGCACACCGAGGCAAAAAAGGAAGACGTAATCTTGGTGGTAGCCAACGTTGATCCACACGCCGTTCGCGAAACCACGGTGCATCTAGATTTGGCTAAGTTGGGATTGCCTTACGGCTCTAGCTTCGAGGTTACCGATTTGATTACCGACCAGGTGTTCACTTGGAGTGGCGATAACTACGTTCGGCTTGATGCATTCCTAGAACCTGCACACATTTTCAAAATCGGCAAACTCGTTTAGACAGGACTCGTCATGACTGACAGCAAATCAACCGGCGCGCTTCCTGAACTTGCAAGCGACTTTGTTGCCCGAGTGGCCCACGGTGCTCACCACGACCCACACTCACTCCTGGGCGTGCACCCGGCAAACGGCGGTTGGGTAATTCGAACCCTAAAGCCTTTGGCTAAAACCGTTAGTGCTGAACTCGGCGCAGGCGAAACCGTTCAACTTCAGCACCTGGAACACGGAGTCTGGCAAGGCTTTGTGGCAACAAAGGATGCTCCTGATTATCGAATCGTGGCCACCTTTGCCGGCGATGGCCAAGACACCACCTGGCGAGTCGATGACCCTTATCGCCACCTGCCAACCCTCGGTGAACTTGATTTGCACCTAATTCGCGAAGGACGCCACGAGGAACTGTGGAAGGCCCTCGGCTCACACATCATGAGCTTTAGCAGCAGCCTTGGCAACTCTGCAGGCACACGCTTTGCAGTTTGGGCGCCGAATGCGCAAGCCGTTCGCGTTGTCGCGGACTTCAATCACTGGAATGGTGTTGCCCACTCGATGCGAGTCATGGGGGCAAGCGGAGTTTGGGAACTCTTTATCCCAGGCGTTGGTGTTGGCAATAAATACAAATATGAAATTCTTACCCAGGATGGCAATTGGATCACAAAGATTGATCCACTCGCCCGCGCCACAGAAGTGCCGCCTAACACCGCTTCGGTAGTAACCGAATCTTCCTATAAATGGAACGACAAGAAATGGCTTGAAGAGCGCAGCAAACGTGATGCTCTCAAATCGCCGATGTCTATCTATGAATTGCATGCCGGCTCTTGGCGCCTGGGATTGAACTACCGAACCCTGGCCGATGAACTGATTCCATACATTTTGGAAACCGGATTTACCCACGTTGAATTTATGCCTTTGGCTGAGCACCCTTATGCGCCATCCTGGGGATATCAGGTCACTGGCTACTATGCCCCAACCTCGCGATTTGGTTCACCAGACGACCTGAAGTATTTGATCGACCGCCTGCACGAAGCCGGCATCGGAGTGATTCTTGACTGGGTGCCTGCTCACTTTCCAAAAGATGAATGGGCGCTTGGGCGTTTCGATGGTCGCGCACTTTATGAACACGAAGATGCGCGCCGCGGCGAGCACCCAGACTGGGGCACATTTATTTTTGACTTTGGCCGCACCGAAGTAAAGAACTTCTTGGTGGCAAATGCGCTTTATTGGTTAGAGGAATTTCACGTAGACGGCCTGCGCGTTGATGCCGTGGCTTCAATGCTTTACCTTGACTACTCACGTGAGGGCGGCAATTGGCTGCCGAACCAATACGGCGGTCGCGAAAACCTCGACGCTATTGCGTTTATGCAAGAAGTTAACGCCACAGCCTATCGACGCAATCCAGGCATCATGATGATTGCCGAAGAATCAACCAGCTGGGGTGGAGTCAGCGCACCAACTGACGGCGGCGGCCTTGGCTACGGTTTCAAATGGAACATGGGCTGGATGAATGACACTCTTCAATACATCGAAAAGGATCCGGCTTATCGTCGATACCACCACGGTGAATTAACGTTCTCGATGCTTTATGCCTATGACGAAAAATTCATCCTGCCAATCAGTCACGACGAAGTGGTTCACGGCAAAGGCTCGTTGCTCTCCAAAATGCCTGGTGACCGTTGGCAGCAACTAGCCAATGTGCGCGCCTATCTTGCGTTCATGTGGTCGCACCCTGGCAAGCAATTGCTATTTATGGGTTCAGAATTCGGTCAACAGTCAGAATGGAATCAAGAGCGTGGTCTGGAGTGGTGGATCTTGGATCAACCTAGCCACCGCGGTTTGCACACTCTTGTTTCTGTGCTGAACAAAATTTATACAGAGACCCCATCGCTTTGGCAGTTAGATCACCAGCACCAGGGTTTTGTTTGGATCGACGGTGGCAATGCCGACGCAAACGTGTTGAGCTTCTTGCGCTACGACGACGCCGGCAATCCGCTGGCCGTGGTGATTAACTTTGCTGGCCACCCGCATCACAACTTTAGACTCGGGCTGCCAAAGAGTGGCGAATGGGTTGAAGTGCTCAATACCGATGCTGAAGAATTTGGTGGTTCGGGTGTTGGCAATTTTGGACGAATTAACGCAAATGGTGAAGGCAGCCACGGGCAACCACACTCGGCGGATATTTCGGTTCCACCACTTGGCGCGGTTTGGTTTAAGCCGGCTAAGTAGCCGAACTAGAACAATAAAGCAGTCAGCGCTCGGCGTGCAGCGATAACCTCTGCAGAATCCTGAGGCCAAACCTGAAATAGTTCAAGCAAGTGTTTACGCAGCACATCGCGCTCAACCGAATCGGCGATTTCAAATCGCTTCAAGATAACTTCAAAACCTTGCTGCGCTTTGCCCAGGGCAACGCAAGCATCTGCCTTATTCAAAATCTCGGCAAGAGTGCTTGGTGTTGAAGCAATGGCGTGGTCAACATCAAATGAACTTGTTCGCACAAGCAAATTCGCTTGAGATAAGCCGGCAACAGCTAACTGGTCCCCTGGCTTTTCGGCAAGCGCCTTTTTATAAAATTCAACGGCCGCCGCGTAATCCCCGGCATCGATCGCATCAAATGCTGCCTTATGCAGTGGCGGCAACTCTGGCTCTGGCGCCTTGGCGTCTCCTGAAACCACAACGCGCCCACTGAGGCCGTTCTCGCTGGCTACCTCAAGCAATCGGTCAATTACGGCTGCAACCGACTCGGCGCTTTGGTCTCCTTCAAACAGTGGCACCGATTGGCCCTTGATCAAAGCCAAAACACTCGGCACCGATTTAACCTGAAACGCCTGCACGAGCGCAGCCGACTTATCTGAATCAATTCGCAATAACAGCGCTTTGCCCTGTTTGTCACGAACCGCGCTCTCAACTTTTAGTGAAAGCACCTTGCTCGGTTCGCTCCAGTCTGCATAAAACTCCACGACTACCGGCACTGATTGGGAAAGATTTAGAAAAGCCTTGATGTTGGCATCGGTGCCCACTGCCACCAAGTCTGGAACTGCGACATCGCCCGCGGGTGCGGTCGCGGGCGCCTGCTGTTTTGCCCGCTCTGGTTTGCGCAACGAGGAAAGGTCATAGGCGCCTGCGAGGTTTGGTCGCGACGAGAAGTCTGACATTACAAACCACGCACGCTAACGAGACCCTGAGTTGCCCCAAGCAATTTGACCTGTGATTTATCACTGAGCGCTGGCACATAGAAAAGCAACATGTCACCATAAATTGATCGCACCCCAGTGGTGGAGCCACTTGCACCGAGCATGATTTTCTCTTGACCAGAAACCGCAACCGCCGAACCACGTTTCTTCGGGCGAATTGTGTAGGTGTCATCCATGTAGACCGCAACCAAAGCTCCCGCATTTGAAGTTGCTAATGAAACAACGTTTGGGTCACCCAGTGAGTGAACAAATTTGATTTTCGCGGTCTTCAGATTTGCAACCTGAGCCTGCTGACTTGCAGAAACTTGCTTATAGAACTCATCTTTGGAAAGGTCGAAAAGTGCCGAGCTCAGACTGCTCGCGCCCTGGTTGATGACATCTCCGTAGGCCACAGGAACATCCTTAGGCTGCATTTTCAAGAACAAGGAGTTTGGCTCGACTGGCACTGCACCCACTGAGGTTGCTGGCATTTCTGGCAATGTTGAACCAGGCATCAAACGAATGTTGTACCAAAGCAAATATGGGCTGCGTGGAGTTTGCTGCTCAAGAACAAGCATCTGTGGCAAAGCGGCGCCCGGCTCATCGGTGACTGCCATGATTACGCGCGGCCAGCCCGCAGTAGCCGACGGCAGGCTAAACGATATTGGCTTTGCAACAATCTTTGGCAGCGCTTCAATCTTTGTCGAACGTGTGCGCAACACATAGTGAGCTGTGCGCTGCTCCAAAGCGGGGCCAGCAAAGCGGAATTTCAAAATCTTTTTGTCTGAGGTTAGGTCAGCGTCGGCCGCAACCTGGGCAACGTCGGCCAAGATGCGCTTAATCTGCGGATAGGTAACCGCTGCCGGAGGAATGTCTGCGGCACTAACTGATGGCGACGGGCTCGGGCTTTGCGAACCTGCCGGTGCACAACCGGTGAGCAGAGTCAAAACAGCTATCGAGGCCGGCAACGCAATCTTGGCTCGCCGTGCAGATCGACGGCCCTTTACTGGTGCCAGGTTTGCTTTCTTTTTAGGACGATAACGCGGCGGCTTGGGAGCGCTCGGGGTGCGTCGACGAGGACCACGTTTGCGACGCATGTTGTTGTAAGCGATTGTGTTCAAGACGATTGCCGCCAGCAGCAAAATCGCGCCCGAGATCAGCAAAAAATTAGACCAGTACTGGTTGACGGATTGACGCCAAACCAAATCAAAACTCTGCGGCGCCGAGGCTGAACCGTCGCTCGCTAGTAGCCCCGCACCATCAAGCGCTGGGTTTAATTTCAAATCCCCAGAGGCTTGCGCCGTGCGCTCGGTTCGCCAAAGATCCGAGGCAATTGGGCTGCCGGAATTCTTCAATCCCGAAATGCGTTGCAAGCTAAGTTTGTGGCTCTTTTCATCAGACACCGCTAGCAAATACTCGGAATCCCCGATCCAGGCCTTGATATCGGATTCGCGGGCGTTCGCCATAAAAATCTGCCCAGTGGTCTGCACTTGAATTTTTGGAATACCCGGATGAGATTTGAGCACCGAATTTGGAATCACAATCAGCGCCGAAGACATGTCAGCCTGAACCGATTGCCTAATTTCTAGGGATGGCGCCCAGATTGTGCGCTGCGCGAGCCCCGCCAACAGCAAAATGACAGAAATCATGAATAGCGCAGCAGCAATCAGAAAGCGCATGCGAAATCCAATCGGGTAAACTTGCCAAGGGCTGAATTGCCCTGATTATTCTACCGAAGTGCCTAGGAGTAGCCCTTGTCTGGCGAAGAGACCGAATTCCCCGTAGTCATGCGTGGCTACGAGCGCGCTGCGGTCGAAGACGCGCTTCGTGACCTGCGCAAAGAGCTTCTGCACCTCTCAGCACAAAATGCTCAACTGGCCCAGGAACTGAAAGCCGCAACGGCCGCACGTGAGCAGGCGGAATCTTTGGTTTCAGAGTCGCAAAATCCCTCATATTCAGGGGTTGGTGCCCGTGCAGCGCTCATTCTGAGCACAGCCGAAGATCAAGCGTCAACCCTGCTGACCGGCGCCAGAAATGAAGCCGCCAAGTTGCGAGCCCAGCTTGAGGCTGAGATTGAGGCTCTGCACGGCGAGGCCAAAGGCTATTACGACTCGCTAGTTTCCGAGGCTCAACGCCGAGCCGATCGCATCATGACCGCAGCCCGCACCGATTACGACGAAATCGTAAATCAGGCGCGCACCGAAGCCACCCGCATCTCTGAAGAGACCACTCGCGAAGCCGGATCTATCCGTGGCGCAATTTCAACCGAAGTTGCCAAAATGCGCGCGAATGCCAAGCGTGAAATCGAAGCGACCAAGGCCAAGGTTGAACGTAATCTTGCCGAGCAAAAGCTAATGACATTTAGAGATATAGCGCGCGGCGTGGATTTTGACTCGGCACATGCCTTGATTAGCGAACAGGCTCGAATCGATCTTGAACTGGAACTAACCGCCCGTCGCGCCGAGGCCGAAGCTGAATATCTAGACAAGCACCAGCAGGCAGTCGCCGCTACTCAAAAATATCTTGATGACGCCAACGCCCAGCTTTCAAACGCGCTGACTCGAGCCAACGCCGCTCGCCTTGAAGCGGAAACTCTCGAGGCTGCAGCGATATCGATCAATGAACAGACCACAGCAGCGACTCGCAAAAAAGCTGATGCAATTATTGCGGCGGCCGAAGCTGAGGCACGACGACTTGTTGCGACTGCCCAAGAAACTGCCGAGCAAAAAATCTTGCAGGCACGAGAGGCTTTAGAAAAAATTCAATCCGAGCGAGAATCGGTCGAGGTTTACTTGCGCAATCTTAGAAATGTGCTTTCGGCTCCTGGTCAGCAAAACCAACAAAATAGCTAAGAACCGATAGGTTTAGAGGCATGCAGGGGAATTTCAAAATCAGCAATGCCTTTCAAGTTGGCCTTCTAGGCGGATTGGGTGTTCTAGCTGCGCTCATCCTCGGTGGGGCCATCGCGTCGATTGCTAACGTGCTCACTTACTTGGCTGCATCAATATTTATTGCCCTGGGATTCGAGCCGGTGGTAGCCAAGCTTGAATCACTAAAGATGCCTCGCAAATATGCGATCCCAACCGTGATGCTAACGCTGCTTGCGGTAATTGCATTTTTGTTCGCAGCGGTAATTCCTCCGCTTGCCAGTCAAGCTGCCCACTTCATCAAAACCGCTCCCACAGTTTTTGATTCGATACTCAATCTTCCATTTGTATCAAACCTTGACCGCCAATTCAATGGCAGCATCACCGAGGCCGTCACCAACGCCGGCAAATTTCTAGGAGACTCAGCCAACTGGCCAGGCATGTTGGGCGGCCTTTGGCAGGTTGGACTATCAATCTTCAACGGCTTCTTTGGCGCCTTGATTGTTTTGATTCTTACTCTCTACTTCATGGCTTCGCTCGAGCGTTTTAAGCGTTGGACCTATTCATTAGTGCCTGCTTCGCGCCGCGAAAAGTTTTCACACCTTGCTGAACAAATCGCCGAATCAGTCGGTAGATATGTGATGGGTCAGGTAGTAATCGGCGTTATTCAGTCAGTCTTTGTATTTATTTTGCTCTCCGCAACTGGCGTACCGTTCGCCTTGGTGATCTCTGCCATTGCCCTGCTGTTAGGCCTGGTGCCATTGGTTGGAACAATCTCTGCGGCCGTAATCGCGACTCTGGTAGCTCTAAGCGTGTCACCCACTACGGCTCTCATCGTTGGAGTTTTGTATTTGGTTTACATGCAAATTGAGGCTTACATCATTAGCCCAAGAATCATGAGCCGTGCCGTTCAGGTGCCGGGAGCCGTAGTGGTTGTGGCAGCACTTGCCGGTGGAGCCATCCTTGGCATTCTTGGTGCACTTGTTGCCATTCCGGTTGCGGCATCGATCATGCTGATTTTGCGCCAGGTAATCGTTCCCCGCCAAGAAACCCTCTAGCTAGGCGGTTGCCAAACTTCTGGCAGCGGATAAGCAGCCGGATTCACGGCTTTTACGATCTCGTTTAGCACTCGGGTTGTCGCAGCCTCGCCAACCCAAAGGTGTTTTGCTGCTTCAACGCCGATCACCTGTGCGTGAGGAACAATCGAAAAACGCTGAGCAGCTTCGACCGGTCGCAAGTAATCATCATTTTCGGGAACGAGAGCTATTAGCGGTTTTGATGAGCCAGCCCAGTTGGCTAATTCGCTGTCGCTGGTGCGGTGCAGTGGCGGCGAAAGCAAAATGGCGCCAACAATGTTCTTATCAAAACCGTATTTCAACGCCAACTCTGTGCCGAAGGACCAACCAACCAACCAGAGGTTTGGCAAACCTCGAGCTATTGCAAAATCTAGAGCGGCTTCAAGATCATGCTGCTCGGTCACTCCTTCGCCGAACACTCCCTCGCTGGTGCCGTGCGGCGACGAGGTTCCTCGGGTGTTGAATCGCAACACGGCAATATTGGCAAGCTCAGGAAGTCGATTGGCGGCCTTGCGCAATACATGTGAATCCATGAATCCACCGTGGGTTGGCAATGGATGCAAGGTGATTAGGGTTGCTGCCGGCGCATGGCCAACAGGTGTCGCCAATTCACCGATTAGCTTCAATCCGTCTTTGGTGGTGAGCGTGATTGCTTCACGCACCGATGGCAACTCAACGCCAGATCTGATTTCGATTTTCAAAGCAACGGCCCCTGAAAAGACTTCCAGCAAGCATTGTGAAAGTGACGGCGAGTATCTACTCCGCGAATCTCATCCCAGGCAACAATATGGCTAACACCCTTTGCGATTTGCAAGTTGCAGTGCGGGCACACCCAGACCTTATCGTCACCAGCGTTTGCGCCGACACTGGTTTGAGTTGTGTATTCGACGCCACGTTTAATCTCGGTGCGACGAATGCCGAATTTGATTGTCGAGAAATCCAGCTCCTCGGGCTCTTCTTTTTTTGAGCGCTTGGGGCGATTGCTGCGTGGCACCTAGTACCAGCCAAGTTTGTCTGAGTGGGCTAAGGCACCACATGGGGAACCGTAGCGACCCTTGATGTATTTCACTCCCCAGCGAATTTGCGTCTCTGGGTTGGTTTGCCAGTCGGCGCCCTCGGTTGCCATCTTCACGCCAGGCAACGCCTGCGGAATTCCATAGGCACCAGAGCTGCTGTTTGACGCGTTGACTCGCCAATTCGATTCACGATCCCACAGCTTCACCAAACATGAATATTGATCAACACCAAAGTTCATCGAGGTGATGAGGCTAAAAGCATAGGCCTGGGATGTTCCTGCCGAAGGCAGATCTGCGCTTTCTACGAACATAGCGGCAGCGTCGTTGCCGGTGACAATGTTGAAACCGCCGCGAGCAAATGAAATTGTTTGAGTGCCTGCATAACCGTAGGTTTGCGAAACTTCGTCGTTGCTGTAGATCTGAATTGTCGCGGCGCTGGCCATGGTTCCTGAATATGGATCAACGATGGTGACCAATATGAAACCGACAGAGAAAAGAAAACCCACCAGCGGCCGAAATGCGTGCTTTTTGATGCTGAGTTTTGGTCTTGAAAAAGGGGTGTTAGCCAGCGCGTTGTCGATGGCCAGCCCAAAACGGTTAGACAACTGCGGCTTTAGCGCCTCGTGTCTGCCCATGTGCTGCCTTTCAAACTAACCTCTGCGTGATAACAAACCGCAAAACTCCAGTTTACCCACGCTCACTTTTTAGTGCCAGGCTAACTAATTTAGTTAGGCAGCTTTTGACCCGGACATGGCTCTAAAACCCTTGCCATTGCTGCCTTCTCGCCCTCAGTGACCCAAAGTGAATACTTTCTTTTCACAGCAATTTGCCGGGCAACGTATGCACACCGATAGCCCTTATTTGGTGGCAGCCAGGTGGCCGCATCGCCGTCCCCCTTGCTGGAGTTTGTCGGACCATCCACGGCTAAAAGATTTAGTGGGTCATTGTAAAAGGAATAGCGCTTTGCGTAACTGAGTTGCTGAGCTCCTTTTTGCCAGGCATCGCTAACCGCAACCACGTGATCAATCTGAACGGCTAGAGACGAACCCACTCCCCTAACAAAATTTATGGTTTTGCCGGTATACGGGTCATGCAATTTTCCGGTGGCTACCGTGCAATTCGGGCTAGTGCGCCACGTGATATTGGTTAGGTCTCGTTTCAGAATGTAGTTTCTTGTATCGCAATAACCGATTTCACCCCAACCATCGCTGAATAGTTTGCGTTCATAACCAGTCTTTGGTGCTCGGCCCTTTACCGGCAACTTGCTGAGTGCAGCAGTGGCACTGACTGTTGTGGCTGCGGTGGCTGGTGGCTGTTCGGCTGGCGCGAGTGAGGTGAACCCCAACAACACAACCAAAGCTAGAAAACTAGCGGTTGGCCTCGATTTGCAAAAGTTCAACCACGCGGTCGATGAACGCGTCAACTTGGCTTTCAACATAACCACCCCTCTTAGCTTTAAATGTAGAGCGGCGAACGACATTTAACGGAAGCTTGGTTCCAGAACCCACGTGCAACGCAATTTGATCGCACAGCTGATCAACTTGTTTTCGACTGTATCCACGCAAAAGCCATCCGGTGGATTTAAATTTTTTCCCCTTTGGGCGACCGAGGCGACCCTTGATAATCTCGGTGACTCGCTCTAGCCGATCTGCAAGCGCAGCCTCTCCCCTGGTGTTCTTCTGGTGAGCTATCTCACGCGCAGAAAAAGAATCTTCAAGTCGATCGAGCGCAGTATCTACCGCGCCGATGATGTAACCACCGGGCTCAAAGTCGAATTCTGTATTGCGAACTTGATCGGCAGTCACCAAAGATAATGTTGGGTCATTAAATTGGCGGCGGGCCAACTCAACGAATCCGTCGACCTGCTCAGGCTTGTACCCGTTAACTTTGGCCGACTCTTTAGGGAATGAAAAACTCACAGAACTATTCTCTCAGTCACCTAGAGGGGCAAAACAATCGAGGCAAAAATAAATGCCAATGCGGCGGTAGGCAAAATTGAATCGAGACGATCCATCACGCCACCGTGACCCGGCAACACTGTGCTCATATCTTTGACGCCCAGATCTCGCTTGATCAAAGACTCTGCTAAGTCGCCAAAAACCGCACCCACAAGCAATAGCGCACCAAACAACAATCCGAGCCACCACGAAAGGTGTAAACCAAGCGTGCTGAATAGAATCGCCGACGCGAGTCCGGCAGATATCGAAGCAAGCAAACCTTCCCAGGTTTTCTTCGGGCTCACGCCAGGTGCCAACTTGTGGTGGCCGAACTTTCTGCCAATAAGGTATCCCATGGTGTCAATCATTGAAACCGTCACTACAAAAGCTAAGACCCACATAGGTCCGTCTTCACGACGCATTAGCAGCATCGTAAAGCTAGTCATTAGTGGAAGGTAAATAACCACAAACGCTGAGGCGGCGAAGTCACGCAGCGTGAGCCTTAAACTCTGCCCCGGATGATGGCGGCTGTCGAGCAGCAGTTCAATGATGCGCCAAAGAATAAGGGCAACAACAATTGCTAGCACGCCGAGCCATTGCATTTGAGCGCCACCATAGTAGGTAATTGGCATGATGAGCACGGAACCTACAGTCACCGGAACACGAGGAACATGCCAACCTTTGATGCGCAAAGCCGCGGCTAACTCCCACGCGCCGGCGCCACCGGCAATTGCTGCCAGAACAATAAATAGTTCTTTAAAAATTAGAACGCTTAGCAGAAAAACCGCACCAAGCAGCACGCCAACGATTACCGATTTCGAAAGACTTCGGCCGCCGGTCTTAGCTTGCTGCGAACTCAAATTAAACCTCGAGCAGTTCTGCTTCTTTGCGCTTTAGCGCATCGTCGATTGCGTCGACATAATTTTTGGTGAGCGAATCAAGTTCCTTTTCGGCTCGTGAAATCTCATCGTCACCGGCCAGGCTGTCCTTCTTGAGTGCAGCAAGGTCGTCGTTGCCTTTGCGACGAATGTTGCGCACCGCAACACGGTGATCTTCGGCCTTTGCCTTTACTAGCTTGACGTAGTCACGACGACGCTCTTCGGTAAGGTCTGGCAAAGTAACACGAATCAGGTTTCCGTCATTTTGCGGGTTGGCATCTAGGTTTGGCATCTCACGAAGCGCAGCTTCGATTGCCTTTAGCGCACCCTTGTCATAAGGAGTGATCACGATTGTGCGTGCTTCAGGGTTTGCCAGCTGACCCAGTTGAGCTAGCGGCGTTGGGGTGCCATAGTAATCAACCATTACTTTTTGAAAAAGCTGAGGGTTTGCTCGGCCGGTGCGCACGTTTGAAAAATCGTCTTTCGCAGCCTCGACGGCCTTGCCCATTTTTTCTGTGGCCGTAGCCAGAATTTCCGAAATCATGTTTATCTCCTGTTTTGAAAGATTGAATTAAGCCGATACGAAAGTGCCGATTTTTTTGCCCTTGATGGCATCGGTAATGTTTGCGCCACCCTGCATGCCAAAAACACGCATCGGCATCTTGTTATCCATGCACAAACTAAAGGCAGTTGCATCTACAACTTTTAGACCCTGCACTAGAGCGTCTTGATAGGTAATCTTTTCAAGTTTTACTGCCTTTGGATCTTTCTTTGGATCGGCAGAGTAAACACCGTCTACACCGTTCTTAGCAACCAATACTTCATCGGCCTTAATTTCCAGAGCGCGCTGAGCAGCAACTGTGTCAGTCGAAAAGTAAGGCAAGCCAGCGCCGGCACCAAAAATTACTACACGACCTTTTTCTAGATGGCGAATTGCGCGCAGCGGAATGTATGGCTCGGTTACCTGCGACATGGTGATTGCCGACTGAACGCGAACATCCACGCCTGCTTGTTCTAGAAAGTCTTGCAATGCAAGTGCGTTCATCACGGTGCCCAACATGCCCATATAGTCAGCGCGAGTGCGCTCCATGCCGCGTTGGGAAAGCTCCGCGCCTCTAAAGAAATTGCCACCGCCAACTACGATTGCCACCTCAGCGCTCTTAGAGCCTTCGGCGATTTCTTTTGCAATCTGGGCAACGATATCTGGGTTCACACCGATGGTGCCGCCACCGAAAGCCTCGCCTGAAAGCTTGAGCAATACGCGGCGCTTTTTCTGTGGCATCCAAGCCTCCTGAATCGGTGAATTTACTTGTTCTATCCTAAGCCGAGCAACAAAAAAGGCCCGGTCGAAATGACCGAGCCTCTCTTGTTTTTAGCTTATTTAGGCGCCAACGCGGAAGCGTAGGAACGCAGAAACCTTTAGGCCAGCTTCGTCTAGAACCTTGCCAACTGACTTCTTGTTGTCCTTGGCGAAATCCTGCTCAAGAAGAACGTTTTCTTTGAAGAAACCAGTAACGCGGCCTTCAACGATCTTCTCTAGCGCTGCTTCTGGCTTGCCCTCGTTGCGAGCGGTTTCGCCGGCAATGCGGCGCTCGGTCTCAACGGTCTCAGCTGAAATGTCATCGCGAGTTAGCGCAGTCGGGCTGAACGCTGCAATGTGAACTGCAACGTCGTGAGCAGTGTCAGCGTCTGAACCGCTGTACGCAACCAAGACACCAACCTGTGGTGGAAGGTCCTTGCTGGTGCGGTGTAGGTAAGCGTCAACTGCTGCGTCCTTTACGGCTGCAACCTTGCGAAGCTCAACCTTTTCACCCATGATCGCGGCTTCGTCGTTGATTGCATCCTGAACGGTCTTGCCGTTTAGGTTTGCAGCCAAAGCTGACTCTAGGTCGGTTGCGCCACCGGCAGCAATTGCGTCTGCAACTGACTCGGCAAGTGCGATGAACTTCTCTGCCTTAGCAACGAAGTCAGTCTCACAAGCAAGTTCGATTAGGTAACCGGTGCCGCCTGAAACTCGAGCAACGATTAGACCGTTGCTGGTGGTTCGACCTTCGCGCTTGGTAACGCCCTTTAGGCCTTTTAGGCGAAGAACTTCCATAGCCTTCTCAACATTGCCTTCGGCTTCGTCAAGTGCACTCTTGCAGTCCATCATTCCGGCGCCTGACTTCTCGCGAAGCGCCTTTACATCTGCGGCGGTGTAGTTTGCCATGTTTACTTTGCTTCCTCTACTGCTGCAGTCTCAACTGCCGCTTCTGGGGTTTCAGTGGTTGCTGCTGCAACCGGCGCTGCAGCTGCTGCTGCGTTGCCCTGCTCTAGAAGTTCGCGCTCCCACTCAGCAAGAGGCTCTGCTTCTGCCTCTGGCTTTGAGTGACGTGCAATTAGACCCTCAGCAACTGCATCTGCGATAACGCGAGTTAGCAACTGAACTGAACGAATTGCGTCATCGTTACCTGGGATACCGATGGTCACCTCATCTGGGTCACAGTTGGTGTCAAGAATTGCGATTACCGGAATACCAAGCTTCTTGGCTTCGGTGATTGCTAGGTGCTCCTTGTTGGTGTCTACAACCCAGATCGCTGATGGAGTCTTGGTGATGTTGCGGATACCGCCCAGTGCCTTCTCTAGCTTGTCCTTCTCGCGACGAAGAATAAGAAGTTCCTTCTTGGTTAGACCAGTCTTGGTCTTACCGGTGAAGTCCATAACTTCTAGTTCCTTTAAACGCGCAAGACGCATCTGGATGGTCTGGAAGTTAGTCAAAAGACCACCCAACCAACGCTGGTTGATGTAAGGCTGGCCAACGCGAAGAGCCTGCTCGGCGATTGCCTCTTGAGCCTGCTTCTTGGTTCCAACAAAAAGAATTGATCCACCGTGTGCAACGGTGTCCTTTACAAAGTCATAAGCCTTGTCAATGAAGGCAAGTGACTTCTGAAGGTCAATGATGTAGATGCCTGAACGGTCGGTCAGAATGAAACGACGCATCTTTGGGTTCCAACGACGGGTCTGGTGCCCGAAGTGAACGCCGCTGTCGAGCAGCTGGCGAACTGTTACTACTGCCATGGCAGTTTCTCCTTTTACGGCGCACAAATGTGCACCAATCAGTTGTCTGTTTCAAGCGGTTGCTTGATACACCTGGTGCCGGATCCGAATCGCCTGATTTCTCAAGACTGAAGATTTGGTATCTAGTTCGACACGCGAAGTCGGCATGCTTTTAGAAGGCCATCTAATGAGGGTTTTCGCGAGCTTGCCGCTACGAAGAGTCTATCAGCGACCGGGCCGAGTTATCCACCGTTTGCCCAATGTTTATCTGGCAATCCGGGGCGCTTGGGATGCTTTCGGCATGAAGTTTTGGTGGATTCGGCTGTTTTTGGCCACAGGGGCCACTCTGGTTTGGCTTATTTTGGCTCCCCAGGCATCGGTTTCGGCGCCCATACCGGCCAATCCCGCATGGCAGTTGCCCTTGGCGGCGCCAATCGAGCTCATCAATCAATACCGACAGCCAAATTCCGATTACTCGGCGGGCCACCGCGGCGTCGACTACCAGGTCTCGCTTGGGCAAGCTATTTTTGCCCCGGCCGACGGCGTGGTTTATTTTGCTGGCTTGGTGGTGAATCGGTCACTTATCAGCATCAAGCACGGGTCAGCAATCTCCACCGAATTTGAACCCGCCTGCGCCGTGGTTGGCGCGGGCCAAGCCGTGCAGCGTGGCCAAATCGTGGCCAAGGTCTGCGATGGCAAACCCAATTACCGGCAACACTGCTTTGCCATGCGGTGTTTGCATTTCGCCATGAAAATTGAGGGCAAATACCTGTCTCCGCTTGCCCTGATTGGGCGAATGAATCCCAGCCGACTTTTGCCTAACGCGGGCTAAGCACGTGGGTGCGCATTTTTATATCCCTCACGCAAACGCTCAACCGACACATGGGTATAAATCTGCGTTGTTCCCAAACTCGCGTGTCCGAGCAACTCTTGAACCGCGCGCAAGTCCGCGCCACCGTCAAGCAAATGTGTCGCTGCCGAGTGCCGCAGCGAGTGCGGGCCCGCAACTCCGGTTGGAGTCTCACTCAGAAGTTTTGCAACCAGACCGTAAACCTGGCGAACGCCCATGCGCTGCCCCTTTGCATTTAATAAAAGAGCAGGGCCACTTTTTTCGTTGACCAGCATCGCTCTGGCATTGCCCAACCAACGCTGCAACGCATCCTGGGCAGGTTGGCCAAACGGCACCATTCTTTGCTTATTGCCTTTACCGGTCACTCGCATTAGGTTTCGAGTTAGGTCGATGTCTTCGAGATTCAGCCCCACAAGTTCGCTAACACGTGCGCCACTTGCATAGAGCAATTCGACAGCCAATAAATCGCGGATGCCCTGCGGGTTGTCGTCGGTAGCGCGAATGGCAAGTGAGTCAAAAATCATGCTCAGGCTTTCTCGCGAAACAACCTTTGGCAAGTTTCTTGAAGTCTTTGG
>JBEGOY010000013.1:0-3306 GCA_041181745.1 Actinomycetota bacterium
GTCCGGGTGGCGGAATGGCAGACGCGCTAGCTTGAGGTGTTAGTCCTCTTACGAGGGTAGGGGTTCAAGTCCCCTTTCGGACACTAAACCCTGGTCCTCCACGACCAGGGTTTTTCATTTACCAAGTTGCTTTAGCAATCACTGCAGAAATTTGAAAACTAGACTAAAGGCAATGTCGGAGAGAGAGACGCTCAGCGCAGCCGCCTTGTACGGTGTTGATTTCGCGCGCGACAAAATATCTGGCAAGCGAGTCCTTGTTTTATCCGGTGCTGGAATTAGTACCGATTCTGGTATCCCCGACTACCGCGGTGCTGGCCGAGTGGCTAGGCACCCAATGACCTTCGACACCTTTATGGGATCAAAAGAGGCTCAGGTTAGGTATTGGGCCCGAAGCTACATCGGTTGGAATCGAATTGCCGAAGCCCAGCCAAATCGCGGGCACTTTGCCCTGGCCGAAGCCGAGTCGGCAAAAAAGATCTTTCAGATCATCACCCAAAATGTTGATCAGTTGCACCAGAAGGCCGGTTCGCGCGAGGTAATCGACTTGCATGGTCGGCTTGATCAGGTGCGCTGCATGAATTGCGGCCATCGATTCAGTCGCATCGACATGGACACTTTGCTTGCCGAATTGAATCCGAATGTTGACAGAACTGCAGATTTTGAATTTACGCCCGATGGCGATGCCGAGGTTGAAGCAGCGGCTGACTTTCAAATCCCGGCTTGCCCTAGCTGCGGAGGCGTATTGAAACCGGATGTGGTGTTCTTTGGTGAATCAGTTCCAACAGCAACTGTGGAGTTGGCAATGAAGCGACTCGACGAAGCTGATGCTCTATTGGTTGCCGGCACCTCGCTGTCGGTGAATTCCGGATTGCGCTTTGCGCGTCGAGCAGCAAGATCCAATAAGCCAATTGTTATTGTGAACATTGGACAAACCAAGGCCGACGAACTGGCTACTGCAAAAATCGAGGCGAATACTTCGCTGGTGCTTGAAAGGCTTCTAGTTGACTAAGACCGTTGTTGGAATTTTGCGTCATGGTCAAACTGATTGGAACATTGATTTCCGTCTTCAAGGCGTAACCGATATCCCACTAAACGAAACCGGCTTGGCACAGGCTCGAGATGCTGCAGCGGTAATTGATGCTGCCGACTGGGATTTGATTCTCACCTCTCCCCTTTCGCGTGCGCGTGCAACTGCCGAAATCGTTGCCGAGGTGAATGGTTTTGCCGAAGCAGCTATTGAGCAACTTCTATTGGAGCGTTCTTTTGGCGAGGCCGAGGGTCTTGGACACGAGGAATGGCGTGCCAAGTACGCCGACACCAACACTGTTCCCGGCGGCGAAAGCCTTAGCGAGCTTGAGGCACGTGCAAATTTGTTGCTAGACAAACTAGCTTCCGATTATGCCGGCAAACGAGTACTTGCGGTTTCACACGGTGCGTTGATACGCAAACTGCTTCGCATTGTGAGCAAGGGTGAATTCCCTAGAGACGGCGAACGTCTGGGAAACGCCTCGATGAGTATTTTTGTGCACGATGGCAACGGTTGGGCTGTTGAGCGATACGAGCCACGCACGCTACATTCAGATTTGCAGTAGCAATTCCAACAGCGCCTTGGCCGAATTGGTCCAACTGAATTTCTTGGCTTGTACCTGTGAAAGTTTTGATTTAGCTAGCCAGGCAGATTCGCTGTTTATCGAGTGAACGGCGGCTGCAAAAGCCTCAGGGTCTTCCTGATCAAAGTAAATAGCCGCATCGCCACCAATCTCTTCGAAGATTGGAATGTTTGAAACTACAACCGGGATTCCACGACTCATTGACTCCACCAGCGGAATGCCAAATCCCTCATCGCGTGAACCGCTAACCAAGGCAACCGAATTAGCCAAAAGTTCGTGATACCGCTCATCGGTCACGCCATTTAGAAACTCAACTTTTGCGCCAGATGGCACCAATGTTTGCAGGTCTGCCCTGCGTGAATCGCTGATCCGGCTTAGCAGCAACAGTTCATGATCAGGCAAATGCGCCATTCCCTTGATCAGCACTTCCACATTCTTGTAATCCATGAAGCTGCCCATGTAAACCAAAGTCTGTTTGCCGCTTGGTCGCCCACTTGGTGCCTTCGGAAGCGAATCATCGCCAGCTGCGTTGTAAACAACCGATACCGGCTTCTTGGTTAGGTTGTGCTTTTTTATAAGTGACTGCGTGGTCTTCGAAACGGTAGCAACCGCGTCTGAGCGATTTAGCAACAGGCGTTGTGGAAGGTAGCTCAAGTGGTACAAACGCCAAAGTAATTTAATCGGCCAGGCAAAGCTTGGCGGCGGTGCCGGGTGGCGATAGTAAATCAAGTCATGCACCGTGAGAATTAGTTTGAACTTGCGACCAAACGAGCCAATGGTCTGCATGGGTGAGAACACCACCTTGGCGCCAAGCTTGTTGAGTTGCAGTGCCACCAGTGGTTCAAGCGGTGAAGTTGGTGAACTAATCTTGACGAATTCAATTCCCGATGGAAGTTTGTCTAATTGTCTTAGGTCACTGATTACCGCGGTGACTTTGGTTAATTTATTCAGTGCGGCGAATAGCCCAGCCGAAAACCTACTTATTCCATCGTGGTGATCGACTCGAATGTATCGGCAGTCAAAAAAAAGACCGTGCACGATTACTTGCCTGATTCCTGCTGTGCCACGAACTGACGGATGTCCTCGGCCACGTCACTCGGAATCTCATAGTGAGTGAGGTGCCCCACGCCCATGTGTTGGCTAATTGCATGCGGAACAGTAATCTTTTGCGACATTGCGAATTGTTGTTTCGGTGACGTGATGTCATCGCGGCTGCCGATGATTAAAAGAGTTGGAACCTTGAACTCAGCTGCGTAGTCAGAAACGTTGTGAGAAATCGACGCGTTGTAACCTTCGATAGCCACGCGTCGGTTGGCGAAATCATTGAAGTTTGCATCGTGCTGAGCGTGTACCCATTTACGAAGTTCTCGCTTCCAACTTTTGGTCATAATGATGCTCATGCCGCGAACCATTGGCCATGACTTAAGTAGCCACTCTCCTTGATTGAGTGGCAGCGTGCCAGAGAGTTTAAAGAAACCCTGGGCAATTTTGGTGACCAGTGCGTTAGGACCTTTTAGTGCCGGCGCCGAAACCGGGTTCTCAAGAATCAGCAATTCAATTGCATCTGACTTGCTAGCGAATGCCGAACAGATGATGCTGCCGAAGCTGTGCCCCAAAAGTATCGGTTTCTGTTTTGGGGTTAGCTTTTTGATGAATTCGGCAAGCCAGTCTGAATAGGCATCAATGCTGTGCTCTC
>JBEGOY010000014.1:0-5725 GCA_041181745.1 Actinomycetota bacterium
GTTTGGCCGCTGCCGACTTTGTTGTTGCTGTAATTCCTGAGACGTTTTTACTTTCCAGTTTTGATAAGTCGCGACTTGCAGTTGTGTCGGTAATTGAGGGTGATTTGTTTTCCGATACTGAGGCACCCGCGGTGGTGGCCTGTTTTGGTCCAGCCGAAATCAAATACGAAGCAAGTGTCTACAACGGTAATGAGCGGATTGGCTCGCTCAAAGAAATATTTGATTTGCGCAATGGTCGCGCGCGTTCCGGAATTCAAATTATTTTCAACGACCCAAACGGTCGCATCGGTTTGCGAGCAGTTGATTCACACGATGGCATTCGCCGAATCGAATTTATTTACGGTGACTTTGAATATAAGCGCACTCGCATCAAAGTTTCTTCACGCCTACTTACTTACCTTGACGTGCCCGAGCTTAGTGATGCACAAATTCAAGAGCTTGTGATTCGTGCCAATGCGCACCTTGAAGTACTTCGCGAAAAATCGGCTGACCTAATCCTTGCGCCTTTTAAGGGCAACGATAAAAAAGGTAACCGTCGCCGTCGCCTTGATTACGCGCTTGCGCGGCAAATTATAAATCTGGTTAGTTCTGAAATCCGGACTGCTTAAGAAGTTCTACAAATTCACCAGGTGGGTAACCTGATTCAAGCATTTTTTGAAATACGCGATACGCATCTGTTTTGCTTTCATAAGCGCGTTTGGTGCCTTCGTCGTTCATCCAAACGTAGATGATGACTTTCATTCTTGAGTCGTACCTGAAAAATAATCGGTACTGCTGATGGAAAACTACTCGGCGCCAATGTTTGTTTTCGGGTCCCAAAGTAAGTCCCTGACGAAATACCTTTGAACTTGGATCGTTGGGTACAACTTCGTTTGTAATTTTTTCAATTGAACGAAGAAGTTTTCCAGCAAAACTTTGCTTGCCTTTCTTTTCGACCTCGGCTTCTAATTTCTGCAGCTGAGCTTCAAAAAGCGGATGGATTATCAATGCCCATTCGTTTATTTGATCGTGGCTCAATTAGTCTTCGTCCAGCAATGGGGCATCAAGATCAATCGCTTTACCGTCACCCAGGCTGCGCCAATATGCAAGCCGCTCCTTGGCCAGCGGCACAAGATTTTGTGGGTTTTCCATGATGTCCTTTTCGAGCAGCTGCAGGAACGCATTGAGCGCTACGTCGTCGTTGACGGTATCTGCCTTCTGAACTCGAATCTCGCCGTTCGGCAAAACTGTGTATAAGAGCTGGTCGCGCTTGGTAAGCCCAAGTGCCTTGCGCACGGTGTCTGGAATCGTGGTTTGATAGCGATCAGTAAGCGTTGAAGTGACTTGAATTGTGCTCATGTGCCAAAGGTAATGCAATTGCATTACCAGAGTCAATACCCCACTCCAAGGCTGTTTATAACGACTTGGCACCGCCCCTTTGCTCGCTTTTTGCCTGTGTAAGACTGAATTTATGACAACTATCAATCGTGCAGCGTTGCACGCAGCTACCGGGCCAAACCTCACCGCCAAAGGCTGGGGTCAAGAAGCAGCAATTCGAATGTTGCACAACAACCTCGACCCAGCAGTGGCCGAGCACCCAGAGAATTTGATTGTCTACGGCGGTAGCGGAAAGGCCGCGCGTAACTGGGCGAGCTTTGATGCGATCGTCAACACACTTACCAATCTTGAAAACGACGAGACCATGTTGGTGCAGTCGGGTAAGCCGGTTGGTGTTTTCCGCACTCACGAGTGGGCGCCACGCGTGCTTCTTGCAAACTCAAACTTGGTTGGTGACTGGGCCAACTGGCCAGAGTTCCGCCGACTAGAGCACCTTGGTCTCACCATGTACGGTCAGATGACCGCGGGCTCGTGGATCTACATTGGCACCCAGGGAATTCTGCAGGGCACCTACGAAACTTTCGCCGCAGTTGCCGAGCAATCATTCGGCGGCTCACTTGCCGGCACACTTACTCTTACCGGTGGTTGCGGCGGTATGGGTGGTGCACAACCACTTGCAGTAACAATGAATGAGGGCACTTGCCTAATCGTTGACGTTGATCGTCGTTCACTTGAGATGCGCGTGCGCGATCGCTACCTAGATGAAATCGCCGACAATCTAGATCAGGCAATTGACATCGTCACCAAATACAAGAACGCAAAGATTGCAAAGTCAGTTGGTGTTGTTGGTAACGCGGCAACAATTTTTGCCGAGCTGCTAAAGCGCGAAGTGCCAATCGATATCGTCACCGACCAAACTTCAGCACACGACCCGCTGTACTACATTCCAGAGGGCATGTCTCTAGAAGACGCCGCCGATGCGCGCGAAAAAAATCCTGAAGATTTCACCAAGCACGCACAAGAAGCAATGGCAAAGCACGTTGAAGCAATGGTTGGCTTCATGGACAAGGGTGCAATCGTCTTTGACTACGGCAACTCAATTCGCGACGAAGCACGCAAGGGTGGTTACTCACGCCCGTTCGCCTTCCCGGGTTTCGTCCCCGCCTACATTCGCCCGCTGTTCTGCGAGGGCAAGGGCCCATTCCGCTGGGTCGCGCTATCGGGTGATAAAAAAGATATCTACCGCACAGACCAGGCAATGATGGAGCTGTTCCCAGACAACAAACACCTACACCGATGGCTAAACATGGCACAAGAACGCGTTGCCTTCCAAGGTTTGCCAGCGAGAATTTGTTGGTTGGGTTATGGCGAACGAGATAAGGCCGGCGCAGTATTCAACGATCTTGTTAAGCGCGGCGAAGTTAGTGCACCAATCGTGATTGGTCGCGACCACCTTGACTGTGGTTCGGTGGCATCGCCTTACCGCGAGACAGAGGCAATGCTTGATGGCTCAGACGCAATCGCCGACTGGCCAATTCTGAACGCAATGCTGAATGTTGCATCGGGTGCCAGCTGGGTATCGCTGCACCACGGTGGCGGTGTTGGCATGGGTCGCTCTATTCACGCTGGTCAGGTGTCGGTTGCCGATGGCACTGATCTAGCGGCCGAGAAGCTAAACCGCGTGCTTACCAACGACCCTGGCATGGGCGTGATTCGTCACGTTGATGCCGGCTACGACATCGCCAAGCAGGTTGCACATCAGAAGCACGTGCATGTGCCGATGCTTGATACTGAATAAATGAGCACACTCTTCAACAACATTGGTTGTTTATTTACCAACACCGATGACGGTTCCGACCCACTCGGCGAAGTTTGTGACGCCGCAATCGTTGTTGAAGACGGGAAAATTGCTTGGGTTGGTGAATCAAAGTATGCACCGGCAGCAGATAAGAATGTTGATCTAGAAAACAAAACTGTAATTCCTGGCTTTGTTGATTCACATGCGCACCTGATGTTTGCCGGTGATCGCGCCGAAGAATTTTCTGCACGCATGCAGGGTCAGTCATACAGTGCGGGTGGAATCAAAACAACGGTTGCCGCAACTCGTGAAGCAAGCGATGCTCAACTGGAAGCAAACCTAAATCGCCTTATTGCCGAAATGCACAATGGTGGAATCACAACTTTTGAAACAAAGAGCGGTTACGGTCTTGATGTTGCGACCGAATCACGCTCACTTGCAATTGCAGCAAAGCACACCAGCGAAACAACTTTTCTTGGTGCGCACGTTGTTCCGCAGGACTACAAAGACCGCGGTGAGAACGGTGTCGACGCATACGTTGAACTTGTAAAAAATCAAATGCTCACCAGAGCAGCAGCACACGCAAAATGGATTGATGTGTTTTGTGATCGCGGTGCATTCAATGTCGAGCAAGCACGAGAAATTTTGCAAGCCGGCATCCAAGCCGGACTTGCATCACGCATTCACGCAAACCAACTTGAAAACATTGGTGCAATCCAACTTGCCGTAGAACTTGATTGCGCATCGGCCGATCACTGCACCCACTTGAACAATCAAGATATTGATGCGCTCGCACACTCCAACACAGTTGCCACTCTGTTGCCGGGTGCAGAATTCTCTACACGTTCAAAATATCCAGACGCAAGAAAATTAATTGATGCCGGCGTCACCGTTGCACTGGCAACAGATTGCAACCCAGGTTCTAGCTACACAACTTCTATGGCTTTCTGCATCGCACTTGCTGTTCGCGAAATGCACATGTCACCGGCCGAGGCACTTTGGTCAGCGACCATGGGTGGTGCAAAGGCGCTGCGCCGAAACGACATCGGTCATCTTTCTGTTGGTGCACGAGCAGACTTTGCAGTCATCGATGCACCTAGCTACATTCACCTGGCCTACCGGCCGGGGGTAAATTTGATTAGCGAAACCTACATAGCCGGAAAGGCCACCCGCGCATGAGCAACAAGACAGTAGTCGTCAATTCAGCAGGCATGAGCATGCAAGACGTGATCGATGTTGCTCGTCACAATGCCCGCGTTGAGATTTCGCAGGCCGCGCTAGATGGCATGGCCGCCACCCGCGAGCATATTGAGAAGCTGGCCAATGGCGAAACCCCGGTCTACGGCATCAGCACCGGCTTTGGCGCTCTGGCCAATCGCCACATTGCCATCGAAGACCGCGTTCAACTGCAAAAGTCACTGGTTCGCTCGCACGCCGCCGGAATGGGTGAGCCGGTTGAGCGCGAGGTCGTTCGCGCCCTAATGCTGCTTCGCCTCAAGACCCTTTGCTCCGGCCGCACCGGCGCCCGCCCAATTGTGGCCCAGACCATGGCCGACATCCTGAACGCCGGCATCACCCCGTTTGTGCACGAATACGGCTCACTTGGCTGCAGCGGCGATCTTGCCCCGCTTGCCCACTGCGCCATGGTTTTGATGGGCGAGGGCCGCGCATTTGGCCCAACCTCAGATGGCAGCCTTGGCACCGAGCGCCCAGTGCCTGAGTTACTTGCCGAGGCCGGCATCACCCCGGTGGAATTGCGCGAAAAAGAGGGTCTGGCCTTGATCAATGGCACCGATGGCATGCTCGGCATGGCCATTCTGGCCATCGCAGACTTGAGCCACCTGGCCAACTATGCCGACCGCATCGCAGCAATGAGCGTTGAGGGTCTCATGGGAACAGACCAGGTGTTCCGCCCACAGCTGCACGAACCACTTCGCCCACACCCGGGCCAGGTAACCTCGGCAGCCAATATGTTTGCCGCACTAAAAGACTCAGAGATCGTTGCCTCACACAAAGTTGGCGACAATAAAGTTCAAGACGCATATTCACTTCGTTGTGCACCTCAGGTTGCCGGCGGTCTTCGTGACACGATTGACTACGCAAGCTTGGTTGCCAATCGCGAACTCGCAGCAGCAATTGATAACCCAATTGTTCTTGAAAGCGGTGAGGTAACCAGCAACGGAAACTTCCACGGTGCACCGGTTGCCTACATTCTTGATTTCCTTGCAATCCCGGCGACCGATCTTGGTTCAATGTCAGAACGCCGCACAGATCGAATGCTTGATGTGAATCGCTCATCGGGGTTGCCGCCATTCTTGGCAGCCGACGCCGGAGTAGACAGCGGACTAATGATTGCGCAATACACCCAAGCCGGTTTGGTAAGTGAGAACAAGCGCCTTGCAGCACCGGCAAGCGTTGACAGCATCCCTTCTTCTGCGATGCAAGAAGATCACGTGTCAATGGGTTGGCACGCGGGTCGCAAACTGCGCAAAATTGTTGATAACCTGCGCATGATTCTTGCGGTTGAACTTACCGCCGCCGCTCGCGCGGTTGAACTTCGTGCGCCACACAAACCATCGCCGGTCAGCGCCGAGCTGATTGCACAACTTC
>JBEGOY010000015.1:0-5399 GCA_041181745.1 Actinomycetota bacterium
CTTCAAAACCTTGCAGAACTTGGGCCACGCCATCTTCTTCGACCGCTGCGGTTACGGCCGTTGCATACTCTTTAACGTCATCCGGGGCCTGGCCCATGGCAAACGACAACCCGCCACCAGCACGCGCCCACTCAAACATTTGAATGTCGTTTCGACCATCACCGATTGTGATTACCTGGTCTGCGCGAATGCCCAGCTCAACTCGCTGCTTCTCTAGCGCCGATGCTTTGCTAATGCCCTTTGGTGAAATGTCGAGCCAAGCGGTGTAGCCAATGGCATACGAAACCGAGTGCAAACCGATGCCCGAAATCAATCCCAAAAATTCATCGACATCATGCTCGGGCGACAAAACCACAACGCGACTAACCGGATGATTCATCAACTCTTGCAATGGGGTCTCGTGATTCTGATCACCCAGTGCATAGTCGGGAAACGGGCGGTGAAAACGATATGAGCCATCGAGGTCTTCGACAGCAAAGTGCGCCTTCGGCAATTTTTCAATTAGCTGACCCAACACCGGGGATGGGTCAAACGAAATTACCTCGTGCGTGCGAAAACCGCGTTCGTGATTTTCATCAACTTCGATAGTGACCGCACCATTCGAACACACGCTGAATCCGTGTTGAATGCCCACATCGCGAATAACCGGAATTGCGTTCGATGCACTTCGCCCGGTTGCAACGATTACTTCGTGGCCGAGTGAGCGCACGCGCTCAACTTGTTCGACAACTTTTGGTGAAAGATAACCATCGTCGTGCACCAGGGTGCCATCAATGTCGATGCCAATGAGCCAGCGATCGTCACCTTTTGCAATACTCATGCGTTATTAGGCACGTACCTTTGGGCTGATGAATTCTTGGCCGCCAAGATATGGGCGCAGCGCTGCAGGAATGCGCACCGAGCCGTCTGCCTGCTGGTGGTTTTCAAGAATGGCAACCAACCAACGTGTTGTAGCTAGTGTTCCGTTAAGAGTTGCAGCAGTTTGAGTTTTGCCTTCTGCATTTCTAAAGCGCACGTTCAGGCGGCGAGCCTGAAAAGTTGTGCAGTTAGAAGTTGATGTGAGTTCGCGGTATTGCTCTTGGGTTGGCACCCATGCTTCTGCGTCGAACTTGCGCGCTGCACTTGAACCCAAGTCGCCCGCCGCCGTGTCAATAACTCGGTATGGCAATTCGCAAGCCTGCAACATTGCCTCTTGAAAGGCCAACAACTTTGCGTGTTCGGCTTCGCTCTCTGCCGGGTCAATGTAGCTAAACATCTCTAGCTTGTTGAATTGGTGCACTCGCAAAATGCCTCGAGTATCGCGACCGGCTGAGCCAGCTTCGCGACGGTAGCAAGTTGACCAACCGGCGTAACGCAATGGGCCCTCTGAGAGGTCAATGATTTCGTCTCGGTGATAACCGGCCAAGGCAACTTCGCTGGTGCCGGTTAGATAAAGGTCATCTGCAGGCAAGTAATAAATTTCATCGGCGTGCTGGTTCAAGAATCCGGTGCCAGCCATGACTTCTGGGCGAACCAAAGTTGGGGTGATCAATGCGGTGAAGTCGTTTTTAGCTGCGTAGTCGAGGGCCATGTTCATCATGGCAAGTTCGAGGCGAGCGCCCCAACCCTTCAAGAAATAAAAGCGAGAGCCAGAGATTTTGGTGCCGCGCTCAATGTCGATGATGTCAAGCAGTTCGCCAAGGGCAACGTGGTCACGGGCTTCAAAATCAAAGTTTGGCTTTGTGCCAACCTCTTTAACCACAACAAAGTTCTCTTCGCCGCCGGTTGGCACACCTTCAATGACTACGTTTTCAATCTGCCAAACGATTGCATCGAGGGCGGCTTTAGCTGCGTCGGCAGCCTCGTTTGCCTGCTTTACCTTTTCGGCCAAAACCTTGCCGGCCTCAATGAGGGCCGGGCGATCTTCTTTGCTGGCCGCGCCCACTAATTTGGCCGAGGCATTTTGCTCGGCTCGCAGGGTTTCAAAGGCCAGCAACTCGCGGCGCCAAAGTTCATCGGCCGATACGGCCTGGTGCACCAAAGCTTCGTCGGCACCGCGGGCGCGCTGTGATGCCTTAATGGCGTCTGGGTTTTCACGAAGCAAGTTGATGTCAATCACCCCTCTAGGTTACCCTGCGAGCCTCGGTTAGTCTGAAGGCATGAGCTCCACTCAACGCGCTGCAGTCATCTATTACCCCGGCCGCGTTGATCGCAAAAAACTCGTAGCCGCGGTTGAGGCAATCACTTTGCCCGGCGGTTGGGAGCCAACCCTTTGGATGGCAACCAGCGACTCTGAAACCGGTGGCCCACAAACCCTTCGTGCACTTGCGCAAAATGCCACACACATTTTGGTTAGCGGTGGCGACGGCACTATCCGCGGGGTTGCCGAGGCACTGGTGATTTCTGGCCGCACCGATGTAACCATGGGCATTGTGCCTTCGGGCACGGGCAATGTTTTGGCTCGCAACCTTGGGCTTGAACTCGGCAATTTGCAACGTGCGGTTACTGCGGGCCTAACCGGCAAGCATTACACCGTGGATGTTGGCCGCGCTGATTTGGAGTTTGCCAACGGCGAAGTTGATCAGCGTTTTTTCACCGGCATAGCTGGCGTTGGTTTGGATGCGCGAATTATGCAAAACACCAACCCGGCATTGAAACGAAGGATTGGCTGGGTTGCCTATATCGAGGGCGGCATCAAAGCCTTGCCGGCAAAGTTTGACCGCCTATTGGTTTCGGTAGATGGTCGCGAACCTCGGCGACTCAAATTGCATTCGCTGTTGGTGGGCAATGCTGGTTGGTTGCCGGGCAACATTTCGTTGATGCCCGATGCCCGCTTGGATGACGGCATTCTTGATGTTGCGGCTATCGGCCCGCGCAGATTTTGGAACTGGATAGATTTTTGGTCGCGAGTGACTTGGCAAAACAAAGTTGTGCGGCCGCTCTCACTTGGCCGCCGCTGGATGGACGCGACCGCCAACTTGAAAACTTTTGAAAATCTGAATGGCTCACACATTCACGTTGTTTCAGAAAAGCCCGTCGACATTCAACTTGACGGTGACCCACTTGGCAAAATTGTGCGAGTCGATTTCAATGCGGTGCCGCGCGCACTCAGCGTGCGCGTTTAATCACACGCCTACTTGAGTGACTTCAACCAAGCCTCTGCAGCAGAGAACTCGGTGTTGGAATTATTGCCTTCGTGCACAGACTTCTTTTTGTCGGCACGCGGGTATGAACCCAGATAAATAATTTTTGGGCTGAATCGGTGCAGGCCTTTCAAGGCCTCGGCAACAGCTGAGTCAGTCACGTGACCCTCAACATCAATGTTGAAACGGTAGCGACCCAGTCGATCGCCAATTGGTCGCGACTCAATGCGCGAAAGATTCACACCGCGAGTTGCAAATTGTTCAAGCATTTCAAGCAATGCTCCTGGGCGGTCGGTTGGCAATTCGACAATTACCGAAGTTTTGTCACTGCCGGTAGCCGCCGGTGATTGTTTGCCAGCCAAACCAATTTGCAAGAAGCGAGTTTGCGCATTCTTGTTGTCGCCAATGTTTTTTGCCAACACCTTTAACTTGTAGTGATTAGTAATTGTTGGTGCGGCAATTGCCGCATCGGCATTGTCGTTATCCAGCAACTCTGCTGCGGCTGCGGCAGTTGAGGTTGCCGGCAGGTGAGCATGCTTGTTCAAGTTCTTGTTTAGCCAGTTGCGAGTCTGCGCATAGGCAACCGGGTGAGTGGCAACAATGTGCACATCTTTTAATGCGGTGCCCGGGCGGGCAACCAAATCGAAAGTCACCGGCACTAGATACTCGCCATAAATGCGAATGTTCTCGGTAGCGGCAAGAGCATCCAAAGTTGCTGAAACGCCACCCTCAACAGAATTTTCAACCGGAATAACTGCGCGAATGGCACGGCCGGTGAGCACATCGTCGATTGCCTCTTGCACATGGGCCACGGCATTTAGGCGCGCACCCTTGGCTTCGGCAACCTGAGCAAGGGCAAGTTCGGTGAACGTGCCGATTGGGCCTAGGTATGAATAGGTCTTTTTGTTTGCGGAACCGTTACGAGATGCAGGTGACATACATACAGGTTAACGACCAAAATGAACCTATGAGTGAACGCGCTGGCCAAAAAGCCCAACAATCTGACCTAGTTGACATCAACAAATTGGTTGCCGCCTATTACGAGCTGCACCCTGATGTAGCCAGTGCTGAACAAAAGGTGGCTTTCGGCACTTCGGGGCATCGAGGAAATGCGCTGCTTGGTTCATTCAACGAAGACCACATTTTGGCGATCACTCAGGCAATTGTTGAATACCGTCGCCGCGAAAACATCCATGGGCCTATTTATGTTGGCAAGGATACCCACGCACTTTCAGGCCCAGCCGAGAAGAGCGCGCTTGAGGTTTTGGCCGGCAATGACGTGCCAACCCTGATTGATGCCGAAGATCGTTATGTGCCAACCCCGGCGGTTTCGGTAGCAATCATCAATCACAACGAGGGCAAGCATCTGGGCGACCCAACCATGGCAGACGGCCTTGTGATTACGCCAAGCCACAACCCGCCAAGCGATGGTGGATTCAAATACAACCCACCTCACGGTGGCCCGGCCGATAGCGATGCCACCAACTGGATTGCCGCGCGGGCCAACGAGATTATTTTGGGTGGCCTGCGCGAAGTGAAGCGCGCCGAACCCAAGGCCGGAAAATTTCACTTCAGAGACAACTACATTTCGCAGCTTGACCAAGTGTTGAACATGAACGCAATTCGCGACTCAAATGTTTCGATTGGTGCCGATCCAATGGGTGGTGCATCGGTGGACTACTGGGGTGCGATTGGTGACCGTTACAACTTGAACCTCACTGTGATTAACCCACACGTCGATTTTCAATTTGGTTTTATGACTCTTGACTGGGATGGCAAGATTCGAATGGACTGCTCATCGCCGCATGCAATGGCATCGTTGATTGAAGATCGCGACCGTTTTGATATTTCAACTGGCAATGACGCCGATGCAGATCGTCATGGCATCGTCACCCGTGATCACGGTTTGATGAATCCAAATCACTTTTTGGCAGCAAGCATCAATTACCTTTATCAAAATCGCCCGGGATGGTCGCCAGACGCAGCAGTAGGCAAGACCATGGTTTCATCATCGATCATCAACAAAGTTGTTGCTTCAATTGGTCGACGTTTGATTGAGGTGCCGGTTGGTTTCAAGTGGTTCGTCCCCGGCTTGATCGATGGCTCGGTTGGTTTTGGTGGTGAGGAATCTGCTGGAGCGTCTTTCTTGCGACTTGATGGCAAAGCTTGGTCAACCGACAAGGATGGTTTGATTCTTGCGTTGTTGGCAAGCGAGATCACCGCAGTGACAGGCAAGACACCGTCGCAGCACTACGAAGAATTAACCAAGAAGTTTGG
>JBEGOY010000016.1:0-91335 GCA_041181745.1 Actinomycetota bacterium
ATCGGGCAACTGGTTGAGCAGCTGGGGTTCACTCAGGCGCAACTGCAAACTCCAATCGGCGAACTATCCGGTGGACAAAAACGCAGACTTCAATTTTTGAGATTGCTGTTTGGCGAACCAAATGTCTTGATTCTGGACGAGCCGACCAACGACCTAGACACCGATATTTTGGCGGCAATGGAAGATCTGCTCGACGGTTGGCCGGGCACTTTGATTGTGGTTAGCCACGACCGTTATCTGCTTGAGCGCGTGACGGATCATCAATATGCCTTGCTGGGCGATGGCAGATTGCGCCACCTCACCGGTGGTGTTGACCAGTACCTTGAACTTCGCAAGCACAGTTTGAACGGTTCGCAGGCAGGTGCCGAAAAACCATCCGCTGCTGCTGCAGGCAATCAAATTGCAAACGCAGCTTCGGCAGCCCCACGATTATCGGGTGCTGCGCTTCGCGATGCCGAGAAAAACCTGGCTAGGTTGAACCGAGCCCTTGAGAAGTTGGCCACGGATGAAGCCAAGCTTCACGAGATGATGGCCGCACATGACCAAGCTGATTACGCGGGATTGGCCGAACTTGCAGCCAAGCAAGCCGAATACAACGCTAAGCGCGATGGATTAGAGCTGGAATGGCTCGAAACATCTGAGCTTCTTCAGGGTAAATAGCCAATTGCCCGTGGCTTATCTGGCAGACTTGTCGGGTGGCCGAGAGTTCACGGTCCCCGATGGTGTAATGGCAACACTCCGCCCTTTGGAGGCGGCTTTCTAGGTTCGAGTCCTGGTCGGGGAGCAAACTGCCAATTGACAGGAGCGCGATGAGCGAGAAGCACCTAGCGGTAGTTGTGCTTGCTGCCGGCGAAGGCACTCGCATGCGTTCGAAGACTCCCAAGGTTATGCATGAGCTTGCGGGGCTGCCATTGCTTGGCCATGTTCTTGCCACTGCCACATCACTTGATGCAGCCCATGTGATTCCGGTAATTCGACACAAAAAAGAGTTGCTTACCGAGTACATCAACGCATACTTTCCGACAACCACAATCGCCCACCAGGATGATGTGCCCGGCACCGGTCGTGCGGTTGAATGTGGTCTCGAAAAACTGCCGGCTGATTTCGAGGGAGCCGTAGTTGTGACTAGCGGCGATGTTCCGTTGCTTGACGTTGCTACCCTCGAGGCTCTTCTCGACGCTCACCTAGAAGGCAATTTTGCCGCAACTATTTTGACGTCATTTGCTGATGATGCAACCGGCTATGGCCGAATCGTTAGAGATGCAAATGGTGGCTTTGTGCAAATTGTTGAACACCGCGACGCAACTGCCGAGCAGTTGGCAATCGCCGAAATCAACGCCGGAATTTATGTTTTTGACGCAGCAAAGTTGCGTGCTGCACTGCAAAAGGTCGGCAGTCACAATGCCCAGGGTGAAAAGTACCTCACCGATGTTGCAACTGAATTTTTGAACGAAGGCAGCGCGGTTCAGGCACTCGCTATTGCCGATAACTGGTTGGTCGCTGGAATCAACGATCGAGTGCAGCTCGGTGAAGTTGCCGCAGAGTTGAATTTGAGAATTTGCGAGGCTTGGCAGTTAGCCGGCGTAACAATTCAAGACCCGGCATCAACTTGGATTGACGTGACCGTGCAATTAGGTGAAGACGTAACTCTTTTGCCCGGCACTCACCTAAAGGGGTTCACCTCGGTTGCTGCGGGCGCAACCATTGGTCCAGAAGTCGTGCTGGTTGATTCACACGTGGGCGAGAGCGCCTCGGTAGTTAAGTCTCATGTGACTGGCTCAAAGATTGGCGCGGGAGCATCCGTGGGCCCGTTCTCATATTTGCGCCCTGGAACCGACCTTGGGGCCGACGGCAAAATTGGAACCTTTGTAGAGACCAAAAACGCCAGGATTGGTGCCGGTTCAAAGGTGCCACACCTGAGCTATGTGGGCGACGCTGAAATTGGCGAACAGTCAAACATTGGCGCCGGAACAATTTTTGCCAATTACGACGGAGTTGCAAAGCACGCAAGCAAGATTGGTTCGCATGTGCGCACCGGCTCGCATAACGTCTTCGTGGCACCTATTACGATTGGTGATGGAGCCTATACCGCAGCAGGCACCGTGGTTCGCAGAAATGTTGCCCCTGGTGAGCTGGCGATGAATGTGGCACCACAGCGCAATTTGGCTGGCTGGGTAATTTCAAAACGCCCTGGCACCCAAGCTGCCGAAGCGGCCAAAAAAGCCAACAACTAAAGAAGTTTTCAAGAGCGGGAGCCCACATGGATATCACAGCGAATAATTCAAAACGCCTAGTGATTGTTAGTGGTCGTGCGCACCAAGCTCTGGCAGATGAAGTCGCTGAGATTCTGGGCACCAAAGTTGTGCCAACAACTGCTTATGACTTTGCCAACGGCGAAACCTTTGTTCGCTATGAAGAATCGGTTCGTGGCGTTGACGCCTTCGTGATTCAGTCTCACGCGCAGGGCATCAACAACTGGGTCATGGAACAGTTGCTTATGGTTGACGCGCTAAAGCGAGCAAGCGCCAAGCGCATTACCGTTGTGGCTCCATTTTTTCCTTATGCGCGTCAAGACAAGAAGCACAAGGGGCGCGAGCCAATTTCAGCCCGCCTAATGACTGATCTTTTCAAGGTGGCTGGCGCTAACCGATTGATGTCCGTGGATTTGCACACTCCTCAGATTCAGGGTTTCTTTGACGGACCGGTTGACCACTTATGGGCGCTGCCGATGCTTGCGGATCACTGCGCCGAGCGCTGGGGCAATGAAGACTTGACTGTAGTTTCGCCAGACTCTGGTCGCGTGCGAGTTGCAGATATTTGGGCGGAGCGCCTAGGTGCGCCATTGGCAATTATTCACAAACGTCGTGACCCAGATGTGCCCAACCAGGTTTCATCGCATGAACTCGTTGGTGATGTTGCTGGCCGCACCTGTTTGCTAGTTGACGACATGATTGACACCGCCGGCACAATCGTTGCCGCTGCAAAGACTTTGAAAGAAAAAGGCGCGAAGAAAGTTATCGTTGCTACCACTCACGCTGTGTTCTCACCGCCGGCAGTAGAAAGACTTTCAAGCGGAATCGTTGACCATGTTGTCGTCACAAATACTTTGCCGATTACTCCAGATAAGCAGTTTGAGCAGCTAACCGTGCTGTCGATTGCACCACTAATTGCGGCGGCAATCAGCGCTGTATTTGGCGATGACTCAGTCAACAAGCTCTTCCCAGGTCACGCCTAAGCAGCGCCTCGGCTTAGCCGGCGCAGTTGCGATTGGCTTGGCCTCGATGCTGGGCGCAGGTGTATTTGTAGTTTTTCGTGACGTTGCGGCCGCTGCCGGATCACTTCAAAACATCTCTTTGGCAATCGCAGCGCTAGTCGCGATCCTTAATGCAACTTCGATTTATCAGTTAGCCCGCTCACAATCTCGAGCGGGTGGTGTTTACGCCTATTCACGGGTCTACGTTTCAAAGCCGGCATCCTTTATTGCCGGCTTCGCTTTTGTGTTTGGCAAGATTGGTTCGATCGCGGCCATTGCTTTAGTTTTTGAAGAATATGTTTTGCCGGGCTGGCACTCACTAATTGCCGTCGCGGCAATTTTGGTTCTCACGTCGATCAATCTGCTTGGCATCAATCGCACTGCGGCTGTTGCAGCGGTGCTTGCGATTGTCACCACTTCGTTTCTATTGCTCGCAATTTTTAGCGCAGCTACCAGCACTGCCAGCACGGCCGTTGATGCAATTGCATTGGCTCCGGGCAATGCTTTGCAGGGCGCAGCGTTAATGTTTTTTGCCTTTGCCGGGTATGCCCGGGTTGCCACTTTGGGTGATGAGGTTAGAGATCCCAAGCGCAACATTCCACGTGCAATTCTTATTTCGCTCGGTGCGGTTCTGATTATTTATGTATCGATTTCTATCACCTTCAACACAATTCTTGGGCCGGCTTTAATTTCAACCACCGCTCCATTTGTGGCCCTGATGTCTATCACCGCAGCCTGGCTGCCTAGTTGGGTTGTGGTTGCGGTGGCGTCTATTGCGGCCCTCGGTTCCATGCTTGCGCTGCTAGCCGGGGTTTCGCGCACTGCGGCAGTGATGGCAGAAGATGCCGAATTGCCGAAGGTTTTTATGCAACGAAATTCGCATGGTGCGCCTTGGATAGCCGAGATCGCGATTGCCATCGGAGCGATCATCCTGGTGCAAATTGGAACTTTGGCTTGGGTTATCGGGTTCTCAAGCTTCTCGGTTTTGCTCTATTACGCAATTGGTCATTTCAGTGCAATGCGTCAACCCAAGGCTGAACGATTCATGCCCCGCTGGCTCAATGTCTTTGGCGCCATGCTTTGTCTGGTCTTGATTGCCGCGGTTCCCGGGCCAGCAATCCCAGTGAGCATCGGCCTTTTGGTTTTGGCGGTTGCCGCCAGGCGGTTGGCTCGTTAGACTGGCCAAAGAACAACGGCGAGGGCTTCGCAAGAGGCCGTAATCGACGGGGTGTCAAGAGTAATCACTTGTCCTCGCGTAGACGCTTGAGTTGACAGAAAAATCAAAAAAACGGCAGGCGTTTTGCCCGCCATTACTGAAATGGATTAACCATGAACACAGCAGCAAAGCTAACCGGCGAAGTTCGCGAAGAATTCGGCAAGGGCGCATCGCGTCGCTACCGTGCAGCGGGCCGCACACCAGCAGTTATTTACGGTCACGGCTCAGAGCCTCGCCACATCACACTTCCTGCTCACGAGTCATCTCGTGTGCTGCGTCACAAGAACGCTGTTATTGACCTAACCATCAACGGCAAAGAAGAGTCAGTTCTAGTGAAGTCAGCTTCAAAGGACCCAATCACTCAGATCGTTGAGCACATCGACTTGGTCGAGTTGGTCAAGGGCGAGCGTGTGCACGTGGAGGTTCCAGTGCACCTTGTTGGTGAGTCAATGTCAGGCACCATCGTTGACATCGAGCACAAGACCGTCAAGCTTGAGGTTGCTGCAACCAGCATCCCTGACTATGTAGAAATCTTCGTAACCAAAGACAACGGTGCTGGTTTCCACATCACCGCTGGCGACATCAAGTTGCCTGAAGGCGCAAAGCTAGACCTAGCAAACACCGAGCTTGTTGCTTCGGTTGTATTGACTCAGGCTGGTCACGCAGAAGAGACTCCGGCAGCAGCTGCCGCTGAAGCTCCAAAGGCATAATCTGTCAAACTCAGCATTCCTAATAGTCGGGCTCGGTAATCCTGGGCCCGACTATTCTGCTAACCGGCACAATGTGGGGCAAATGGCTTTGTCGGTGCTAGCCGATCGCCTATCAGCCACTTTCAAGAGCCACAAAGCAAACGCGGCTGTCGCTGAAGCACGAATTGGCATGGGTGGACCAAAGGTAATTTTGGCCAAGCCCGGCAGCTACATGAACACCAGCGGTGGCCCAGTTTCATCTCTGATGAAGTTTTACGATATTGATCTGGCTCATGTGATCGTTTTGCACGACGAACTCGACATTGATGCCGAAACAATTCGCATCAAACATGGCGGCGGTCACGCCGGTCACAACGGGTTGCGCGATATCATCGCAGCCTGCGGTTCTAATGAATTCACCCGAGTGCGCATTGGCATCGGCCGACCACCTGGTCGCATGGATACCGCCGACTTTGTGCTCAAGGATTTCAATTCAACTGAGCGCAAGAACTTGCCGCTCACTCTTGAGCTTGCTGCCGACGCGGTAGAAGAAATTGTTCTTCGCGGAGTGCTCGAGGCTCAAAACCGATTCAATCCAAAGAGCTAATCATTTTCATGAGCGCCGGGTCGACTTAGACTGGACACTGTGAGTGCAGAAAATCTCAAGGCCCTGTCGCGCCTTGGCGCACTCATCGGCGAGGGCTACCCCTTCGCAGCGCTTCAAGCGAAGATCAAATCATCCAGGGCAGATCTAATCGCGCCTACCGCAGCACACCCAGCGGTGTTGTCGGTAATCAACGATTTTCGTGCCGCCGCTAAATTGCCAACCATCCAGTGTGTAGTTGTTGCAACCGGTCGAGAGGCCGAGGATACTGCCGCGGCGCTACACTCCCTGGTTCCAGATGCCGAAATACTTGAGTTTCCTTCTTGGGAAACCTTGCCGCACGAGCGCTTGAGCCCAAGCCCCGAGACCGTGGGCAAGCGTCTAAAAGTTCTGCACCGCCTAAATGAACTCAGCGCAGACATCAAGAATTTGCAACACCCGGTAATCGTCCTGGCCTCGGTGCGCGCTGTCTTGCAGCCTGTGGTTGCCGGCTTGGCCAGCCATCCACCGATTCAATTGGTGCGTGGCAAAGAATATTCGCTCTTTGAATTGCCGCTGAAGCTAATTGAAATTGCCTACCACCGAGTCGACATGGTCACTCGCCGTGGTGAGTTTGCAGTTCGCGGAGGAATTCTCGATATTTTTCCAACCACGGCCGAGCATGCAGTGCGCCTCGAGTTTTTTGGCGACGAGCTAGATGACATTCGTCAATTTAGTGTTGCCGACCAACGCTCCATAGAGGGCAACGTTGACGAAGTGCAGATTTATCCAGCGCGTGAAATCATCATCACGCCAGCGGTCGCATCTCGTGCCCGCGAAATGGTGCATGAATTTCCAAACATCTCAACAATGCTCGAGAAAATTTCTCAAGGCATTCCCGTGGATGGCATGGAGTCGCTTGCCCCGGTTCTAGTTGACAAGCTTGTTCCGTTTACGGATTATCTTCCGAGCGAAGCATTGGTTGTGTTGTTGTCGCCAGAGAAGGCAGCGGCTCGTGCGGCCAGCTTGGTTGAAACTAACGAAGAATTTTTACATGCTGCCTGGGATGCCGCTACCGAAGGTGCAAACGCTCCAATTGATTTAAGCTCCGGAGGATTCGTTGATCTTTCGCAATTCAAGGACGCGCTAAATGGCAAGGCGTTATTTACTATTTCGCAATTTGGAGCCGATGACGAAACCTTGATCAATCTAGGTCTTTTTGAAATTCCAAATTTCAAAGGACTCGATCAAACTGCTATTGAGTGGCTTGAGGATCAACAGAAGCAGGGCCAGCGCATCATTCTGGTGGCCGAGGGTCACGGCACGGTTGAACGCTTGAATGAGCAAATGCTTGCCGCCAACATTGCAGCTACAGTTGCGCAAGGAAATTTGCGAAAAGGGTTCACCTCGCCGGACGCAAAACTGATTGTCATCACCGAAGGTGAGTTCTATGGCAAGTCAGCGGCTTATGTGAGTCCCCAGGTGCGCAAACTTGCAACTAAACGCGGTCAGGCTGTTGACCCGTTGAGCCTAAAGGCCGGCGACTATGTGGTGCATGAAATTCACGGCATTGGTCGATTTGTTGAGCTTGTGCAACGTCAAACTGGAATTGGTCGCGCTCAACACGAACGTGAATATCTCCTAATTGAATACGCTCCTTCAAAGCGCGGTTATCCGGGGGACACGCTTTTTGTGCCAACCGATCAACTTGACCTGCTCACTCGATATGTTGGTGGCGAAGCGCCAGTGCTAAGCAAGATGGGTGGCGGCGATTGGGCTCGAGTAAAGGGCAACGCCCGCAAGGCAATTCGCAAAATTGCCATCGACCTAGTCAAGCTTTATTCAGCGCGCATGAAGTCAAAGGGTTACGCATTTGGCCCAGACACCCCTTGGCAGCACGAACTAGAAGAGGCATTTGCGTTCGTTGAGACCCCAGATCAATTGACCACAATCGAAGAAGTGAAGCGCGACATGGAGCGCGAGATTCCAATGGATCGATTGTTAGCCGGCGATGTTGGATATGGCAAAACCGAAGTTGCCGTGCGAGCAGCGTTCAAAGCAATTCAAGATGGCAAGCAAGTTGCAATGCTTGTGCCAACGACACTTCTGGTTCGGCAGCACACCGACACATTTGAATCCAGATTCGCCGGTTTTCCGGTGACCGTTCGATCACTTTCACGTTTTCAAACCGACAAAGAAGTTCGCGAAACGCTTGAGGGTCTAGCCAATGGTTCGGTTGACCTGGTCATAGGCACGCACCGGTTGTTGTCAAACAGCGTCAAATTTAGAAACCTCGGATTAATCATCATTGACGAAGAGCAGCGCTTTGGTGTCGAGCACAAAGAAAAACTAAAAGAGATGAAGACCAACGTCGACATTCTTTCGATGTCGGCTACACCGATTCCTCGCACACTCGAGATGGCAATCACGGGTATTCGCGAGATGTCTACTCTGGCAACACCTCCAGAGGATCGCCACCCGATTCTCACCTACATTGGCGCCTATAGCGAAAAGCAAGTAGCCGCGGCAATTCGTAGAGAGTTAATTCGCGAGGGGCAAGTGTTCTTTGTGCATAACCGAGTGAGCAGCATTCAGGCAGTGGCGAATCAAATCGCCGAGCTTGTTCCAGAAGCAAGAGTGGCCGTGGCGCACGGTCAGATGTCAGAAGGCGCGCTTGAACAAGTGGTAGTTGATTTTTGGGAACGAAAATTCGATGTATTGGTTTCAACAACAATCATCGAAACCGGCATTGATATTCCAAATGCGAACACCTTGATTGTCGATAGTGCAGAAAACTTTGGCCTAAGCCAGCTTCACCAAATTCGTGGACGAGTTGGCCGCAGTCGCGAACGCGCCTACGCATACTTCTTCTATTCGCCAGATCGCCCGCTAAGCGAAACCGCGCATGATCGATTGGCCACCATCGCGCAAAACAACGAACTAGGCGGTGGAATGCAGATCGCCTTGAAAGATCTAGAAATCCGTGGTGCTGGAAATTTGCTAGGTGGTGAACAATCGGGCCACATTGCCGGTGTGGGTTTCGACTTGTATCTGCGAATGATTGGTGAAGCCGTAGCCGATTTCAAGGGCGAAAAACATGATTCACCCGCCGAACTCAAGCTCGAGCTGCCAGTCGATGCGCACATTCCTGCTACCTATGTCGATAGTGAGCGACTTCGCCTCGAGGCTTATCACAAGCTTTCGGCGGCCAGTGGCATTACTGGCACGCGCAAACAGCTCGAAGCGATTCTTGCCGAACTTGAAGACCGTTATGGCAAGGCGCCGCAGGCTGTGCTCAACCTGATTGATGTGACCGAACTGCGCCAGCAAGCCAATCGACTTGGGCTGAAAGACTTTAATGTGCTGGGCCTGCAAGCCAAGTTGCAGCCGGTTGAGCTATCTGAGGCGCAGCAAGTGCAACTCAGCCACCGCTTCGATGGGGCCAAATATTTGCAAAGCTCGCAGACATTAACTGTTCCGGCACCCCGCGATTCAAACTTTGAACCATTTCGCGATAAAGCAATAATCGATTGGGCTTGGGTTTTTCTGGCTCAGGTATTTCCGGACGCATCAAAAAATGAAGAGGGCAACAAATGACCAAACTCGATGAACTAATTGCAGTTGCCCACAAGTTGCGTCAACCCGGCGGTTGCCCTTGGGATGCCGAGCAGACGCACGAGTCACTTACCAAGTACCTAATTGAAGAGGCATATGAATTAGTCGACGCCATTGAGTCAGGAAATCGCGACGAGGTGCTTGAAGAGCTTGGCGATGTGCTTTATCAAGTGATCTTTCACAGCGACCTAGCTGCAACCGGATCTCTTGGTGAAAAGTTTGACATTCAAGATGTTGCAGAGCTCTCTGCAAAAAAGATGATGGGCCGCCATCCACACGTATTTGGCAACGAAGAAGAATTACAAAAGTTTGCTGCAACTACCGGCGAAGAAGTGATGGTCAATTGGGATGATCACAAAAAGAAGGAAAAGCCACATCGCGATAGCATCCTCGATGGAATTCCTCAGGCAATGCCGGCCCTAGCTTTAGCCGACAAGGTTTTGGGCAAAGCCGAGAAGATTGGCCTTCTCGATGCCGAAGCTCCTGGGCCGTTCAGTGTGACCAGTGAAGATGAACTCGGTGCAATTTTGTTGGCGATTGTCTCGTCAGCTCGTTCCGCTGGTCTCGAGTCTGAGCGCGCCCTGCGCTCTGCACTTAAGGCTTTGCAAGTTGAAATTCGTGAAGTCGAACTTGCTGATGCCGGGGATGCCGGCGTTATCGCCATTCCTGCCGACGAATAACCAACTTTTGCTGGGTTGTCTGGCAAACTTGGTGCATGGCTAAAGACGTGCACCCACCTCGCGGCATGCGCGACTTTCTTCCGGCAGAACACGCAAAACGCTCACAGATCCTGGGGCAAATTCGTGCCACTTACGCAGCGCACGGTTTTCAAGAAATTGAAACCCCGGCGCTAGAGGATATTGCAAAGCTCACCTCGGGTCAGGGCGGCGACAACGAGAAGTTGGCATTCCGCGTGATGAAGCGCGGCGAAGAGTTAGAGAAATCTTTGGGCGGCGAGCCCGACGAATTAGCCGACCTAGGTTTGCGCTACGACTTGACCGTTCCACTTACGCGTTATTACGCCACCAATCGTGCAAAGTTGCCGAAAGTTTTTAAGGCAATTCAAACCGGCCCAGTATGGCGTGCCGAGCGACCGCAAAAAGGTCGCTATCGCCAATTCGTTCAATGCGATATCGACATCATTGGCGAATCAAGCATTCTTGCTGAGATCGATCTGCTGACTTCTTCGCTTGATGCACTTGAACGCATAGGTTTAGCCGCAGCAACGATTCGTGTGAATCACAGAGTGTTGCTTTCAAATTTGCTTGAACAGCTTGGTGTGCCAGAAGCCGGTCGTGGTTCAGCAATGATCACCATTGACAAACTCGACAAGATTGCCGCCGAGGGAGTGGTGGCTGAGCTCACCGAAAAGTTTGATGATCAAGTTGGTGCCCGTGCAGCCGACTGGTTGAAGGCAATCAGTGGCGAACTGCCTGTGCCAGCCGAGCTCAAAGCTATCTTTGAAGTTGTCAACGCCCGATTTGGCGAAGGTCGTTTGCGATTCGACCCAACTCTGGTTCGTGGCATGGGTTATTACACCGGCACAATTTTTGAAATCGAGCACCCCGAGTCTGGCTCTTCTATTGGCGGCGGCGGTCGCTACGACGGCATGGTGGGTCGCTGGCTTGGCGAAGATGTGCCTGCGGTTGGCATTTCTATTGGTTTTGAGCGTGCAGTTGAACTCGTCGGGGACGACCACACTTATAAATTGCCAGGACTGGTGCTGGTTCTTGAGAATGAGACGCCAAAGGTCATTGCGGCAGCCCTCAAATTGCAGCCCGAGTTATTTGAGCACGGTTATGCGGTGCGCCTCGAGCTGCGCCCTAAAAAACTCAATATTTTGCTGGATTCTCTGGCCGAGCAGGGTTTTAGCCACTTCGCAACGGTGGGTGAAGATTCCGTAAACATGGACTCCCTAGTCATCAAGCCAATTGGCAACTAAGTAAACTAGTACTCATTACAACGGCGTTTAGTGCCGTTCTGGCGCGCTCTGAAAAACACCAAAAACTAGGAGACATTTTGTCAATTATTGAAGCCATTGGCGCTCGCGAAATTCTTGATTCACGCGGCAACCCAACCGTAGAAGTTGAAGTTCTACTTGAAGACGACAGCTTTGGTCGCGCAGCAGTTCCATCAGGTGCATCAACCGGTGCATTCGAAGCGCACGAAAGCCGCGATGGCGACAAGTCTCGCTACCTGGGCAAGGGTGTTCAGAACGCCGTTAAGGCTGTTGTTGAAACCGTTGACGAAGCACTTGTTGGTTTCGACGCACTTGACCAGCGTCTAGTTGATGCAGCACTTATTTCTTTGGATGGCACCGCTACCAAGTCAAACTTGGGTGCAAACGCCATCCTTGGTGTTTCACTTGCAACCGCTCGTGCGGCCGCTGAGACCACCGGTCAGCCGTTGTACCGCTACCTTGGCGGACCAAACGCTTACACACTTCCAGTTCCACTTATGAACATCATTAACGGTGGTGCGCACGCTGACACTGGCGTCGACATTCAGGAGTTCATGATTGTGCCTTTGGGCGCCGAGACTTTCAGCGAAGCAATTCGTTGGGGTGTTGAGGTTTACCACGCACTAAAGAGCTTGCTGCACAGCAAGGGTCTTTCAACTGGTCTTGGCGATGAGGGTGGTTTTGCACCTGAGTTGCCAACCAACGCGGCAGCACTTGATCTAATTGCCGAGGCAATCGCAAAGGCTGGCTACAAGTTGGGCACCGACATTGCACTTGCACTAGACGTAGCTGCAACCGAGTTCTACTCAGAAGAGACTAAGAAGTACACCTTCGAAGGCCAAGAGCGCACCGGCGACGAAATGATCGCTTACTACGCCGATCTAGTTGCTCGCTTTCCTTTGGTATCTATCGAAGACCCTCTAGCCGAGGATGACTGGGCATCATGGACCAAGATGACCGCAGAGCTGGGCTCAAAGGTGCAGCTGGTTGGCGATGACTTGTATGTGACCAACCCTGCTCGTTTGCAGAAGGGCATTGACGAGGCTGCCGGAAACGCAATCTTGGTTAAGGTAAACCAGATCGGTACTCTGACCGAAACTCTTGATGCCGTTTCATTGGCACAGCGTCACGGCATGAAGGCAATCATTTCTCACCGTTCAGGTGAAACCGAAGACACCTTCATTGCAGACCTAGCAGTTGCAACCAACGCTGGTCAGATTAAGACCGGTGCACCTGCGCGTTCAGAGCGCGTTGCAAAGTACAACCAGTTGCTTCGCATTGAAGAGGAACTTTCAGACGCCGCGTTCTACGCCGGTCGTTCGGCGTTTCCTCGCTTCAAGGCTTAGTTCTTAGCGCACACTTAAAGCATGAAATCACCCCGCAAAGCTGCACCCGTTCAGGTGTCTGCAGCTCTGCGGGGTTTTCGCTTTAACGCCTACACCCTCACAGTGCTGGCTGTCATGATTTTTGGTGTGGTCACTCTTGCGCCTCGAGTGCAAACTTGGTTTGTTCAGCGCCAGCAAATTGCCGAAGCGCAAGCATCCTTGGAACAGGCTAAAAAAGACGTCATCAATATGCAGGTTGAGCGCAAGCGTTGGGAAGACCCGGTTTACATTCGCGCCCAGGCTCGCAACCGTCTTTACTATGTGATGCCAGGAGAGGTTTCTTATTTGGTGATGGATGCCAATGGCATTGACACCTCGGATACCTCTGGCACCGTCGGAGCCATGCTCGCCGATCGCGCGAACACCAGTGAAATTTCGAACACCATTCGTGAGACCAAAAACAACTGGGTTGACTCGGTGTTGGAATCGGTGATTCGCGCCGGGGTAGAGCAGCCCAAAGATTCTCAAAAGGTGAGTGCCGCCCAGTGAGCCCACTTACTCCAGCCACCGAGGCAGACATCGCCGAAGTGTCGCGACAACTCGGGCGCCCGGCCCGCGACATTGTGGCAATCGCCTCTCGCTGCATCTGTGGCAAGCCAACCGTGGTTCACACCGCCCCAAGACTTGGCGATGGCACGCCTTTTCCAACCACTTATTACCTGACTCACCGTGGCGCGACCGCGGCAGTTTCAACCCTTGAGGCCAGTGGTTTCATGGCCGAACTTCAGTCTCGACTAGCCGAAGAGCCTGAGCTGGCAGCCGCCTACCAGGCTGCCCATGAGGCCTACATCGCCGACCGCGATAAAACCGCGCATGAGCTTGGCTTAGATGTGCCCGAGATCGCGGGTATCTCTGCGGGCGGCATGCCATCCCGGGTTAAGTGTCTTCATGCACTCATTGGACATGCTCTGGCTGCCGGCCCGGGAGTGAACCCAATTGGTGATCTAGCTTTGGGGGCATGCAGCTGGTCGCCAACCAAATGCGTGTGCGAAAGCCACTAAAATAAACCCTATTGTCCTTACAAAAGAACGGTTTTCACGTGCCTAAAATTCTTATCGTCGGTGGCGGTTACGCTGGCTTCTACACCGCTTTCAAGCTTGAGAAGTTGCTCGCCAAGAACGAAGCAGAAGTCACTATGGTTGACCCGCTTCCTTACCTGACCTACCAGCCATTCTTGCCAGAAGTTGTTGCAGGATCAATTGAGGCACGTCACGCCGTGACATCACACCGTCGTCACCTAAAGACCACCAATGTTGTTGCCGGAAAAGTAACCAACATTGACCACGCAAACAAGACTGCAACCATTGAGGTTCCAGGCCTAAAGCCTTACCAGCAGCAGTACGACCAAATTGTTGTCACCGCTGGTGCAGTTTCACGCACATTCCCTATCCCTGGTGTCGCAGATGAAGCGATTGGCCTAAAGACCATTGAAGAAGCAGTTGAAATTCGCAACCGCATCATCACCAACCTAGACAAGGCTGCAAACTTGCCGCTTGGCCCAGCTCGCACTCGCTTGCTGACTTTTGTAGTTGTAGGTGGCGGTTTTGCCGGCATCGAAGTATTCGCAGAAATGCGTTCATTGGTTAGCTACCTGCTTCGCTACTACCCAAACATCACTTTCGAAGACACTCAGTTTCACCTAATCGAGGCAATGGGTCGCATCATGCCCGAGGTTGCCCTCGACACCAGCGAGTGGGTTATCAAGAACCTAGACGCACGTGGAGCAAAGATTCACCTGAACACCCAGCTTCAGTCTGCAGTCAAGGGAAAGATCGAACTTTCTACTGGCGAGAGCTTCGAATCAGATGTAATCGTTTGGACTGCCGGTGTTATGGCTCACCCATTCGTGCGCAACACTGACTTGCCATTGGATGAGCGTGGCCGCATCACAGCGCTGCCAACTCTTCAGGTTAAGAACGGCGACGAGATTGTTGCCGATGCTTGGACCGCCGGTGACGTTTCTGCAGTGCCTGACCTATCAGGTGGCGGTGTTGGCGGCTTCTGCGTTCCAAACGCACAGCACGCTGTTCGCCAGGCAAAGCTTTTGGCTCGCAACATCGTTGCATCGCTTCGCGGCGAAGGAATCACCGAGTACTTCCACAAGAACATGGGTGCAGTTGCCGGTCTTGGTGTTGGCACTGGCGTATTCCAGTACAAGAAGTTGGCAATCAAGGGCTTTATCGCTTGGTGCATGCACCGTGGATACCACGGCCTGGCAATGCCAATGTGGGAGCGCAAGATTCGTGTCTTCGCTGGCTGGTTCTGGAACTGGGCGCTGCGTCGCGACATCGTTGCGATTGGCGCTACCAAGGACCCACGTTTAGCATTCTCAACCTTTGCTTCGCGTCCAGCTAAGTAAATAAAGATTCACATAAAGGGCGCCCACCGGGTGCCCTTTATGCTTTCGCCCCTATAGCCCAATGGCAGAGGCAGACGACTTAAAATCGTCACAGTGTGGGTTCGAGTCCCACTAGGGGCACTAAAAATAATCCACCCAACCGGGTGGATATTTTTTTTGCCACATTGTGAATTTCTTGTGAGTTACCTGAAAGTCATAGGCGCAGGGCAAACCCCGATTTACCATTGAGCCATGGACTACACACTCATCATTGTGATCGCCGCAGTAGCGATCGTTGGCATCTTTCTTTGGGCAACCTATAACGGCCTAGTTCGACTAAACGTTCGCGTTGACGAGGCCTGGAGCGACATCACCGTGCAGCTCAAACGCCGTGCTGATCTGATTCCAAACTTGATTGAGACCGTCAAGGGTTATGCCTCTCACGAGAAGGCCGTTTTTGAAAACGTCACCAAGGCTCGTGCCGCGACAGTGAACCCGGAGGTGCTTGCCCACCCAGCCGCAGCGGCAAAAGCCGAAGGCGATTTCTCTAACGCCATGAAGAGCCTCTTTGCAGTGGCCGAGGCTTATCCGCAGTTGCAGGCAAACCAAAACTTCTTGAGTTTGCAGTCTGAACTCACCGACACCGAAGACAAGATCATGGCGGCTCGTCGTTTCTATAACGGCGGTGTGCGCGAACTAAACACCAAGATCAAGCAGTTCCCTCAGGTGCTATTTGTTCGAGGTCTAGGCTTCAAGGAACGCGAATTCTTCGAGGTTGCCGATGCAGCGGCCATTGCAGACGCGCCAACCGTCAAGTTCTAAACTTCATTTTTCAAGGGGATAAATGTATTCCGCAATCGCGGCTAATAAGCGCAACACGTTCATAATCATTGGGCTGTTCGTTGCGCTAATCGGTGGACTTTCTTATTGGTGGGGCTACTCAACCGGTAATGGTTCAAGTGCGCTTTGGATAATTGCCTTCGTTTTTGGTTATGCATTGCTGCAATACTTTGTGGCGAGTTCGCTTGCCATTGCCATGAGTGGTGCTCAGCAAATTCAAAAATCAGATAACCCACGGTTGTGGCGCACGGTTGAAAACTTGGCAATCACTCAGGGCATGCCGATGCCAAAGGTTTACATCATCAATGACCCAGCACCGAATGCCTTCGCTACCGGTCGCGACCCGAAACATGCTGTAGTTGCAGCCACCACTGGTCTGCTTGAAATCATGGATGACCGTGAACTCGAAGGAGTGATGGCTCACGAGTTGGGCCACGTCAAGAACTATGACATCCGAGTTTCAACCATCGTTTTCGGTTTGGTCAGTGCAATTGGCATTTTGGCCGATATGGCTATTCGCATGTCGTTTTTTGCTGGCGGCGATCGTCGCGACAGCAAAGACAACGGCCTAGGTGCAGTTTTGCTTTTGGTTGGCCTAGCCGCCAGCATTGTGGCTTGGTTTATCGGCCCAATTGTCTCGGCAGCGGTTTCTCGTCAGCGCGAGTATTTGGCAGACGCCAGTGGCGCAGAGACAACGCGTTTTCCAGAAGGTCTGGCCAGCGCCCTTGAAAAACTTGGTCAGTACGGCAGGCCGATGCGCCGCGCGAGCGCATCCATGGCACACATGTACATTGCCGACCCAATCAAGCCTGGGCTAGTGGAACGCGTATTTTCAACGCACCCACCAATTGGCAAGCGAATCGCACGTCTGCGGGAAATCGGCCACAAGTTCTAGGCAAACTAGACTGCTAGAAGCGCAAATTTCTAGTGAGGTCCAAATGCCAACGCCAGCCGTGAAAGCTCCAACACTTGCCGAGTTTGAACTCGCCCAAGATGTAGTTTCGCAGGTTGCCATTGAGACCCCGGTGCTGCATAGCAACTACCTGTCTCAAATCATTGGGCACGATGTTTTTCTAAAGTGTGAGAACCTACAGCGCACCGGTGCTTACAAACTTCGTGGTGCTTATAACCGCATGTCAAAACTTACTGCGGTAGAACGTCGCAAAGGCGTTGTAGCCGCAAGTGCCGGAAACCACGCGCAAGGTGTGGCGCTAGCCGCCAAGAAACTCGGCATCAAGGCAACCATCTTTATGCCTGTCGGCGCCTCGCTGCCGAAATACCAGGCAACTCAGAATTACGGGGCCAACGTTGTGCTCGAAGGTGCTGTCTTTGCAGAAACACTAGCCGCGGCACAAGCGCATGCAGCCAAAAAGGGCGCAATCTTTATTCCTCCTTATGATCACCTAGACGTGATTCAGGGTCAGGGAACCGTCGGGCTTGAAATCATGGATCAAGTTGATGACGTGGACACAATTTTGGTTGCTATCGGTGGCGGCGGTCTGGCTGCCGGAGTTGCCGTTGCTGCAAAGCTTCGCGCAGCAGAGCAGGGTCGCAAGATAAAAGTTATTGGAGTGCAATCAGAGCACGCGGCGTCTTATGTGCCGTCGCTTAAAGCCGGCAAGCTAGTTGAGATTCACGCGACACCAACCATCGCCGATGGAATCGCCGTGAATAAGCCGGGCCGCATTCCATTTGAGTTAATCAAGAAGCACGTAGACAAAGTTGTCACTGTTAGCGACGATGAAATTGCCAAGGCAATTGTTGTTCTTCTTGAGCGCGCCAAGCAGGTAGTTGAACCTGCCGGTGCCGTTGCCGTGGCTGCGTTGATGTCTGGAGCAGTCAAACCTAAGGGTGTAACTGTTGCAGTGCTGAGCGGCGGCAACATCGATCCGCTATTGATGCAAAAAGTGATTGGCCACGGATTAGCTGCATCTGAGCGCTACACAACTATTTCAGTATTGCTGCCAGACCGACCAGGTCAGTTGGTGAAAACGGCTCAGGCAATTGCAGCGGCACACGGAAACGTGGTTGAGGTTTTGCATACTCGGCACGGCAAGGGTCTTGAAGTCACCGAGGTTGAATTGCGAATGTCGGTAGAGACCACTGGTCACGAACACCGCCAGCGAGTTTTGAAGTCACTTCAAGATGCCGGACTCAAGGCGCGCATCGAAGCTGAAACGCTTTAGCCTAAAAAGTTCTTTACTTCGAGAATTTCAATTTCTCGTTCGCGACCGTTCGGTGCAAAGAAAGTTACTTTGTCGCCAACCTTTGCGCCCATGATTGCCGCACCGATAGGTGAGTCAGGGCTGTAAACCTCAATGTCGCTGCCTTCAGCAATCTCAGCACTGCCAAGCAAGAATTCAAGTTCACTGCCGTTCATGGTCAAACGAACTACCGTGCCCTGTTCCACGATGCCGTGAGATTCACGCGCCTCGCCAACCACTGCATTAGCCAAGATGGCCTCTAGTCGGGCAGCACGAGCCTCAATTTTGCCCTGCTCTTCTTTGGCGGCGTGGTAGCCACCATTTTCTTTGAGGTCGCCTTCTTCGCGAGCCTCTTGAATTTTCTTGGCAATGTCGGCGCGGGCCACGGTTAGCAAGTACTCAAGTTCGCTGGCCAGACGATCGTGGGCCTCCTGAGTAAGCCAGGTTGCTTCTGCGTTTTCAGACATAATTCCTCTAGTTTATTTGCGCCAACATTTGTCGACTAATCCAGAGACACCCAATTGGGTGGTATTTACCAAAACTTCGAATTGCTGCGGCTGGCCAGCTGTGGCTGACACAGGCACCTCGCGGTAGCCAACCACCGCAAAGCTCTGGTTCAAGACTTTGACAGCGCAGGTGATTTGGGCATCATTTGGGGATTTAACCTCAAATTTGATCGAAGCCTGCTGTGGGCCCAGAATCTGGTAGCCCAAGTCTTTGGTTTCGATTTTGCTAGCTTCGTCTATGGCCACGCTCACGGCAAAACCGATGAAGGCTAAAAACAGCACCGCGGCAAGGGCGATGATTGCCGCGCGTTTGCGGCTGGGCGCAACGCGGCTGGTTCCATAGCGCTCGGCCATTAGGTCAGATTGAGACGTCATTGCATTAAGGCTACATACTTAAGTAATGCAGAATCTGTTTTTCACGTTCCTTGCCGCAACCCCGAGCCCATCGCCTTCGGTGGATCCATCGCAAACCTGGTACAGCCCAGGCACCATCGGATTCATCGCAACTTTCTTTGTGGCTGCAGGTGCGATTCTGATCATCTTCGACATGGTGCGACGCATCCGCAGAGTGCGCTACCGTGCCGAGATTGCCGCCAAGTTAGAAGCCGAAGCTGCCAGCAGCGGGCGAAAGCGCAATAAGTAACACTCCGGTCCAGTGGCTCATAAAAGCCAAAACGGTGAACGTGTGAAAAATCTCATGAAAGCCAAAATGACCCGGGATAGGGTTTGGCTTCTTTAGCCCGTAAACCACAGCACCGAGTGTGTAGCAAAGGCCACCGGCCAAAATCAAAATCATCATGGGTGCATTGGCGTTCATGAAATCAACCACATAGGCAATCGCAGCCCAACCCATGCCAACATAAATTGGCACATACAACCAGCGCGGTGCACTAATCCAGAAAATTCTGAAACCGATGCCCAGCAATGCGGTGCCCCAAATAATAATCATTAGCAACAGGGCTTTTTCCTTTGGCAAGGCCAACCAAGTTATGGGTGTGTAGCTGCCGGCAATTAGCAAAAAGATATTTGCGTGATCGATGCGCTTGAGCGCAACTTTGACTTTTGGCTTCCAGTTGAAGCGGTGGTAGAGCGCCGAGTTGCCAAACAACAAAATTGAAGTTGCAAAGAAAATAGCCGAAGTGGTTTTTGCCGGCGCCCCGTTTGCTAAAACAATTAGAACTATTCCACCCGCAATTACCAGGGGCAGCACTCCGGTGTGAATCCAGCCGCGCCAGCTGGGCTTCTTTTCATCTGGGGCAGTCGCGTATCCCTCGGATACCGGCAAATAGCCTGGCAAACCCTCGTCTTTGCGCCAATCGCTCATAAGGCAACTCTAGACCCGAACCTCAAGTAGCCTTATCGGGTGCGAAACCTGATCTATCGGCTGTATGAACGCTCACTCGAACAGAGCTTGAATACCGCTGACCTGCCAAAGCATGTTGCTGTGATGCTCGATGGCAATCGTCGCTGGGCAGAACGCCGTTCGGGTGCAAAAGCCAAGCATGGTCACGCGGCCGGTGCGCAAAAGATTTTTGAATTCCTCGGATGGTGTGACGAGATCGGCATCAAAGTAGTGACGCTCTATATGTTGTCTACCGACAATCTTGTAAAGCGCGAGTCAGAAGAACTAAAAGATTTGCTTGCCATCATTGGAGCGGTTGCAACCGACCTGGCACAGATCAAGAAATTTAAGATTCAGTTGGTTGGCGATCGTGCGGCTTTGCCGGCGCAGCTTTTGGCCCAAATTGAATCAGCCGAAAAAGCCACCGAAAAAATTAAGGGATTGCACGTCAACCTTGCGGTTGGCTACGGCGGTCGCAAAGAGATCGCAGATGCGATGCGTGATATTTTGAAGACCCATGCCGGCCAGGGCACCAGCGTCGAAGATCTTGCTTCAATGCTCACCCCCGAGCTGATTACCGAGCACCTTTATACCGGGGGCCAACCCGACCCAGACCTGATCATCAGAACCTCGGGGGAGCAGCGGCTCTCGGGCTTTCTGCTCTGGCAGAGCAGCAACTCAGAACTTTATTTCGAAGAGGCGCTTTGGCCTGATTTTCGCCGCGTGGACTTCTTGCGAGCCATTAGAGCCTTTGAATCTAGACACCGCCGGTTTGGCGCCTAATTTGGCTTTGTGACCACCAGGTGAACACAAAATAACAAATCTGCACTCGGGCGTGTCTTGCCAGCGTGCTGGCGACTTGCAGGCGTAGTTTGACACCAAGCTGAAATAAAGGAGCTTTGGTGGCTAAAGCAGCAGCAACATCTAAGTCAAAAGCGGCAACAACAAATCAGGCAACTAAGACCTATGTTTTGGATACCTCGGTTTTGTTATCAGACCCAAAAGCTCTCTTTAAATTCAAAGAACAAGAAGTCGTTATTCCGATCATCGTGATTAACGAACTTGAGAAAAAGCGCCACGACCCAGAAATTGGTTATTACGCTCGTCAGGCGCTTCGCCACCTAGACGATCTTCGCATTCAGCACGAGCGCCTAGATTTTCCGATGGAAGTTGGCGAAGGCGGTTTGCTGCGGGTTGAGCTAAATCACATTGACCAATCAGTTTTGCCGGCAGGTTTTCAACTTGGTGATAACGACAGTCGCATTCTTGCCGTGGCATTCAACTTGGCCAGCGAAGGCCGAAACGTCACACTCGTTTCAAAGGATTTGCCACTGCGTGTGAAGGCATCTGCGCTTGGCATGAGCGCCGATGAATATCGCAACGACAACGCGGTCGACTCGGGTTGGACAGGCATTGCTGAACTCGCAATGTCTGCTGATGAAATTTCTGATCTTTATGACACCGAAGTTATTAAGCACAAGGATGTTGCTGAAATGCCGATCAACACCGGCTTGGTAATTTCATCAGAGCGCGGACACGCACTTGGCCGCGTGGTCAAGGGTGGCAAAGTAAAGCTTGTTCGCGGTGACCGCGATGTCTTTGGAGTTCACGGTCGCTCAGCGGAACAACGTTTGGCAATTGATGTGCTACTTGACCCTGAGATTGGAATTGTCTCTCTCGGTGGTCGCGCAGGTACTGGCAAGTCAGCAATGGCGCTTCTTGCTGGTCTTGAAGCCGTGCTGGAGCGCCGTCAGCACAAAAAGATTATTGTCTTCCGCCCAATCTTTGCCGTTGGCGGTCAAGAACTTGGTTACCTACCCGGTTCCGAAAACGAAAAGATGAATCCATGGGGCCAGGCGATTTTTGACACCCTAGGTCCACTGGTTTCAAAAGAAGTGATTGATCACATCGTTGACCGAGGTCTTCTTGAAATTCTTCCGCTAACTCACATCCGTGGACGTTCGCTGCACGATGCGTTCGTGATTGTTGACGAGGCTCAATCGCTAGAGCGCAACACTCTTCTGACCGTGCTCTCGCGAATTGGCCAAAACGCGAAAGTGGTTTTGACCCATGACGTGGCACAGCGAGACAACCTGCGCGTAGGTCGCCACGATGGCATCGCAGCCGTTATCGAGTCGCTTAAGAACCACGAGTTGTTTGCGCACATGACCTTGCAGCGCTCTGAGCGCTCAGCAATTGCGGCGCTGGTCACAGACCTGCTCGACAACTAATTAGCTACTGGCGCGCCTCTGGGGATAACCTCGGAGGCGCTTTGGCTTAACTTTTAGCCTAGGGGCATGGATCAAATATTTGCCTTGCTGGGGCCGGCTTACCTAATCGCCGTAGCCGTGCCACTAGCTCGAATCGATATTCGAGAACACCGATTACCAAACAAATTAGTGTTGCCGCTGTTCCCAATTGCCCTGCTTGGGCAGCTCGTGGCCAGCTTTATTGGTGGCGATTGGCAGCGATTGGCATTCGCCGCAGTTGTGGCAGCAGTGGCTTTTGTTTTGGGGTTGATCGTCAATCATTTTGCCGCGCTGGGCATGGGCGATGTGAAGCTGATCGCAGGCATGTCGCTGGCGCTCGGTTGGTTCAATCCGCTTTCGCCGCTGCTAGCCCTGGTGGCCGGCTTTATGGCAGCCACCGTTTTTGTGTTGGTATTGCTGTTGCTTCGAAAAACAAGAATGGGCTCGAGCATTGCGCTCGGCCCATACTTGTTATTTGGTTTTGCAACTGCCTTGGTTGGCAGTTTCTAATCTCTATAGCCCTGGGCTGGTCATCGACAAAACATCCAATGCTTTGTCTAGCTGCTCCATGGTCAACTTCTCGCCATCTACGTAGCCAAGTTCGATTGTTGCTTCGCGAACGGTGAGGCCCTTGGCCACCGAGTGTTTGGCAATTTTGGCGGCGGCTTCGTAGCCGATGAACTTATTTAGCGGAGTCACAATTGAAGGGCTCGATTCGGCAAGCGCACGGGCTCGGGTCTCATTGGCCTCTAGACCCTTGACTGTCTTGTCGGCAAGCAATCGCATTGAGTTGCTCAGCAGGCGAATCGATTCGAGCAACGCGTTGCCCATTACCGGGATCGCCACATTCAATTCAAAGTTGCCGGTTGCGCCCGCCCACGCAACAGTTGCATCGTTGCCGATTACTCGAGCGCAAACCATCATCACGGCCTCTGGAACAACTGGGTTCACCTTGCCCGGCATGATTGACGAACCAGGCTGCAGGTCGGGAATGTGAAGTTCAGCAAGCCCCGCGTTTGGGCCAGAGCCCATCCAGCGCAGGTCGTTGTTGATCTTGGTTAGCGACACAGCAAGAACGCGCAATGCCCCGGATGCTTCAACCAGCGCATCACGGGCGCCCTGGGCTTCAAAGTGGTCGCGCGCCTCGGTGATTGGCAGTTTGGTTTCTTCGGCCAAAAGGCGAATGACTTCTTGCGGAAAGCCCTTGGGTGTGTTGATTCCGGTGCCAACTGCAGTGCCGCCCAGGGGCACCTCGGCGGTGCGACCAATGGTTGATTGCACTCGCTCGATTGCATAGCGAATTTGAGCAGCGTAGCCACCAAATTCCTGACCAAGGGTAACTGGAGTCGCATCCATTAGGTGAGTTCGGCCGGCCTTTACTACGGTCTTCCAAAGTTCACGCTTCTCTTCAAGAGCGCGAGCAAGGTGGTCGAGTGCTGGCAAAAGGTCGTTGATCAAGGCTGCAGTCACTGCAACGTGCACCGAGGTTGGAAATACATCGTTAGAAGATTGCGATGCGTTCACGTGGTCATTTGGGTGCACCGCCGCACCTAGGCCATTGCTAGCCAAAGTTGCTAGCACCTCGTTCATGTTCATGTTTGAAGAAGTGCCTGAACCGGTCTGAAAAATATCAACTGGGAATTCACCGTCGTGGTTTCCGGTGATTACTTCATCTGCTGCGTTGGCAATTGCCTGGGCAACCGCTGCATCCAGTACACCCAGCTTTGCGTTGGCTAAGGCAGCGGCCTTCTTGATTTGAGCCAAAGCCGCTATGTGAGCCCGCTCAAGAGTAGTGCCAGAGATTGGAAAGTTTTCGACAGCTCGTTGAGTCTGGGCGCGGTAAAGCGCATTAACCGGAACCTTTACCTCGCCCATTGTGTCGTGCTCAATGCGATATTCCACGGTGTTACCTTTCGTGTTCTTTGGCTTAGTTGATTTTGCCCACTGTGACGAGTGGGTGCACTTCGCCGAGGGTCAACTTATAGTTGGCACCCACAACGGCGAGCTTGCCCGACTCGACAGCCTTGGCAATTAGTTTGCTTCTGCTTAGAAGTTCATTAATGGTGTCTTTGATGTGCATCGCGGTGACATCATCGATGTCATGCAGACCTAGGGCGTTGGCCTCCAGAACTGTTGGGCGAATGCGTTCTACAAGGTCGTGAATAAATTCACCCTCGGAGTTCAACTTGCCTTCAGTGGCATCTATGGTCGCGCGAATTGCTCCGCACTCATCGTGGCCAAGCACCAGAATCAATGGAACGCCGAGCACCTCAACCGAGTACTCAAGTGAACCCAAAATAGTTTCGGCAATTACTTGACCAGCATTTCGCACTACGAAGAGGTCGCCTAGGCCTACGTCGAAAATAATTTCAGCCGAGAGGCGAGAGTCAGCGCAACCAAACAGTGCTGCAAATGGAATCTGTTTTGCGGCAAGTGATGAACGACGGTCAATGTCTTGACGAGGGTGTGCTGGCTGACCGGCAACAAATCGTTGGTTGCCTTCTTTCATGGCAGTCCATGCTTGTTGAGGAGTTGAAGGGCGAATTTCAGCCACTAGTTTGCTCCCTTCAGGTTTTCATTCAAAAGCAAATCAATGTTGGTTGCAAAGTCGGCAAAATCACTTGGTGTTGCAGTTCCGTAAATCAGCACTGCAAACTTTTCACCGTTGGTGAAATTCAGCACCATGATGTAATCCTTGGTTTTCTTTGGATTGTGCACTTCTGGTGACTCGTAAATTGTCCACTCGCGTGTGCCACTGCTGTAGGTGCCCGTTTGAACGGCACCGGCAAGTTGCTGCACCAACCAAGTAGGGTTTGGGTTCTGCGCCTGGGTGAGGCCGATGAACTGATTCTTTGGCCCAACAAAGCCGGCATAAAAAGTTGAAACACCATCCGCTGGGTTTCCATTGAATCGGGCCGAATTCGACCACCAGCCCTGAGGCAATTCCGGGGTGATGATGTAGCTGCCGCTGGCGTCATGCGCTTCCGCCGCAACGCTTCGATAATCCACTGGCTGAATGCGGTTGCTGTCATCCCGGGGAACAATCAAAACCAGGGCCAAAACAATGCCCAAGGATGCACCGAGCGACAGCAACAGGTTGATTACTGTCTGACGGGCGCGACGTTTTGCAGCTGCGTCGTCTTCGGCCATCGTTATTCAGCCTTCTTCTTAGCCACAGCCGCGTCTAGGCGCTTGCGGGCGCCCGAGAGCCATGATTCGCATTGGTTTGCCAGTGCTTCGCCGCGCTCCCAGAGGGCTAGGGAAGCCTCTAGTGTGACGGCACCCTGCTCTAGCTCGGCAACAACTTTGACTAGTTGGTCGCGGGCCTCTTCATAGCTCAACTTGGCCACGTCGGCATTGGCCTCTGGGGTGGTTTTGGCTTTGGATTCTGGGCTCATTATGTTCTCTAGTCTATTTCGTTGGCCTAGTCGGCAGTTACCGGCAATTCGCCCTTGGCCAGTCGAATCCGCAGTTTTTGCCCAGATTTAACCTGGTCGGCATCTGCCACTACGTGGCCCTGAGCATCGCGAACCACTGAGTAGCCACGGTCAAGAGTGGACTGCGGAGAGAGGCTGCGCACCTGCTGACGAAGGTGTCCAATGTGCATCGATTCCCTGGTGACTTTTTGGTCAATTCGATCGCGAATTAGAAATAGCGAGCGTTCAATCTCTATCGACTGCTCATCGATAAAGGTGTAAGGATTTGCCAGAATTGGCCGACTGCGCAGTTGAGCGATGAGATCAATTTGGTTTTGAACAAAAGTTGTCAATCGCAACCAAGAGCGCTCTCGCATTTGTTGCAATTTGTGTAGCTCTTCAACAACGTCTGGCACCACTCGCTTTGCTGCATCGGTTGGCGTTGAAGCGCGCAAGTCTGAAACATCGTCTAGAAGTGGTCGATCATTTTCGTGGCCAATCGCAGAAACGATTGGAGTCTTTGCATTTGCAGCAGTGCGCACCACTTGTTCATCGCTAAACACCAGAAGGTCAAGGAATGAGCCACCACCTCGAGCAATGATGATGACGTCAACCTCGGGATCTTCATCCAAGGTCTTAATTGCCTGAATGATTTCGGGTGCCGCTTTGTCACCCTGCACCAAGGTGTGCACCACTCGAAATTGAACATCGGGCCACCGCAACCTGGCATTTTGCAGCACGTCTTTTTCGGCGTCTGAATCTTTGCCCGTGATGAGTCCAATTTTGTTTGGCAAAAATGGCAGCGGCTGTTTACGCTCGATTGAAGTTAGACCCTCGAGAGTCAGTTGGGCACGAAGGCGCTCAATGCGTTCGAGCAATTCGCCCAAACCAACTTTGCGAATTTCGTAGACCTGCATCGTGAGCTTGCCACCCTTTGGCCAAAAGGCTGGCTTGATGAGTGCCAAGACGCGATCGCCCTGTTTCAAATCACCAGGGATTTTCGCTAGGTTCCAAGAGTGGATCGAAATGCTGTTTTCGATTTGAAGATCTCGCAACTCGCCAAACATGTTGGTTGGGCCGAGTTTTATCGAAGCTAATTCGCCTTCGATCCAGAGCATGCCGAGACGTTCAATCCAGTCTTTAAGCGTTGCCGAAAGTCGTGAAACCGGCCAAGGAGAGAGCTCTGAGCTAACTTTCGAGGCGCCATCGAGTTCGTCTTCGCTCATCGGGCCTCCAGAAAGTATCAGCCACCGCAATCCATCGCCGTTTATCATTGAGGGGTGACTGACATCCAGAATACCCCCACCAGCCAGACCTCAAAAAAGGTCTTATTGGCCTCGCCACGCGGCTACTGCGCAGGTGTAGATCGGGCGGTCATTGCCGTTGAAAAGGCTCTGGATCACTACGGCGCACCGGTTTACGTGCGTAAGCAGATTGTGCACAACAAGCACGTGGTTGCTTCACTTGAAAAGCGCGGGGCGATCTTTGTCGACGAGGTTGATGAAGCGCCCGAGGGTTCGGTCTTGGTCTTTTCGGCTCACGGTGTATCGCCGGCGGTAGTCGCGGCTGCCGAGGCGCGCAATCTAAACACCATTGACGCCACCTGTCCTTTGGTGACAAAGGTGCACCGAGAGGTGCAGCGCTTTGCATCCGAGGATTACGACATTCTTTTGATTGGGCATGAAGGTCACGAAGAAGTTGAAGGCACCGCCGGTGAGGCCCCGGATGTCGTTCAGGTGATTGATAAAGACGAGAGCATCGCCTCGGCAAGAGTGCGAGACCCAAAGAAACTAATCTGGCTTTCGCAGACCACACTTTCGGTAGACGAAACCATGCAGACCGTAGTTAAGCTGCGCGAAAAGTACCCAACCCTGCAGAATCCACCAAGCGATGACATTTGCTATGCAACTCAAAACCGCCAGGTAGCGATTAAAAAAGTTGGCGCGGAATCTGATTTGGTAATTGTGGTCGGTTCAGCAAACTCTTCAAATACCGTGCGACTTGTGGAGGTTGCGCTAGAGGCTGGCGCTAAAGCTGCATACCGAGTTGATTTTGCTTCTGAGATTCAAGAAGAGTGGTTTGTAGGCGTTGAATCGGTAGGCGTATCTTCTGGTGCTTCGGTGCCCGAAGAGCTTGTCTCAGAAGTTTTGGATCACTTGGCAGTTCGAGGATTTGGCGACGTTCGCACAGTGCAAACCGCCGAAGAAGACATTCAATTCTCATTACCGGCAGAATTACGCAAAGAACTAAAAGCAGCCGGCGAAGAAACCAGCAATAAAATCAAACGCTAGTTTTGAACTCGGTTTCTTTCACGAGAGCGCCGGTGCGGTCGAAAGTTTGCCAGGTTCCAACTTGAGCGCCGTGATCAAAGTTTCCTGATCGCATCAAACTTCCGTCTTTTCTAAAGAACTGCCAAAAGCCGTGCATTTCTCCGTTGGAGTACTCACCCTTAAAACGAGGAAGCCCGTTGTCATACAACGGGCTTCGATCGTTCATGAAAACTATTATGCAGTCATTGACTTTGACGCTGAACCTAGTTCTTGAGCAGCTTCAACTACACGAGCCGACATTCCTGCTTCTGCAGCTTTGCCCCAGGCGCGTGGGTCGTAGACCTTCTTGTTGCCAACATCGCCGTCAACCTTCAGCACGCCATCGTAGTTCTTCATCATCCAGTCAGCGATTGGGCGAGTGAATGCATATTGCAAGTCGGTGTCGATGTTCATCTTGATTACACCGTGACGAACTGCTTCAGAAATTTCTTCTGGGCTTGAACCCGAGCCACCGTGGAACACCAAGTCGAATGGCTTGTCTTTGCCATACTTGGCGCCGACCGCAGCCTGAATTTCACCTAGAAGTTCTGGGCGAAGGTGAACGTTGCCTGGCTTGTATACACCGTGAACGTTTCCGAAGGTTAGGGCAACCATGTAGCGGCCGTTTTCGCCAAGGCCAAGCGCCTCAGCTGTTGCAAGTCCGTCGGCAGGTGTTGTGTAAAGGTGCTCATCAATCGCGCCTTCAACGCCGTCTTCTTCGCCGCCTACAACACCAACTTCGATTTCAAGAACTGCACCGATGCCGTTGGTTAGCTTCAACATCTCTTTTGCGATCTCAAGGTTTTCTGTCATTGGCACTGCTGAGCCATCCCACATGTGTGAGTTGAAAAGTGGGTCCTGACCGGCCTTTACGCGCTCTTGAGAAATTGCAATCAATGGGCGAACCAACTTGTCCAGCTGGTCCTTGGCGCAGTGGTCTGTATGCAGCGCAATAGTGATGTCGTAGTTTTTGGCAACCTCACGAGCAAATGCTGCCATGGCAGCGGCTCCCGAAGCCATGTTTTTAACGGTTGGGCCAGACCAGTAGTCGCCGCCACCGGTTGTCACCTGAATGATGCCGTCAGAACCAGCAGCCTGAAGGCCAGCAAGCGCCGCGTTCAAAGTTTGAGAGCTAGAAACGTTGATGGCTGGGTAAGCAAAACCCTGCTTCTTGGCGCGGTCAAGCATTTCTAGGTATTGGTCTGGTGATGCTACTGGCATGGCTAACTCCTTAGGCCTTCGGTGGAATACCTATGATGTTAGCAAGGATGAGGGCACGCCCCCTCGCGAAAGGTTTCGATGTTTCACAACGCCAACAAACCCACTGTCGACATTCTTTCGGCAACTGTTTCAGCTGCCGCTGGTTGTTGGCACCTTGTGGGTTCTGGTGACAAATTGGCCGTGGATGGCGCCGCCGTTGACGCCATGAGGTCATCGCTTCGCGGTGCTAATTTTGGCGGAATCGTGTCAATCGGCGAGGGTGAAAAAGACGAAGCCCCAATGCTCTACAACGGGGAAATCATCGGTGGCGGTCAACCGGTTGAGTGGGATATTGCCGTCGACCCAGTAGATGGCACTGCCCTGGCTGCGGATGCCCGAGATGGCGCGGTAGCAGTAATGGCTGCTGCTCAGCGGGGGTCGATGCTGGCGGCATCCGAGGTTTATTTCATGCAGAAGATCGTTAGCGGCCCGGCTGGCAGGGGAGTGCTTGACCTAGACGCAACTGCAACTGAAAACATTCAGCGGTTGGCTCGCGCCTTAGACAAACCGGTGACCGATATTCGGGTAGCTGTGATCAACAAGGAGCGAAACTTTGACCTTATTAAAGAGGTCGAGGCGGCTGGAGCAACCTGGGTGAGATTTGATGAGGGCGATGTGGCCATGGCAGTTGCGGCGGCAGTGCCTGACAGCGGCGTGGATTTATTGATTGGGCTGGGTGGCTCGCCAGAGGGTGTGCTGACCGCGGTTGCCATTCAAATTCTTGGTGGATTTATGCAGACTCGGTTTGCACCGCAGGATGTCGATCAAATAGAAAGAGCCCTTGCCGCGAATTACGATCTGGAACGCAAATTTGAACTCGATGAATTAGTTTCGGGTGAAGATTTTGTCTTTGTGCTAACCGGAATAACACCCGGAATCTTGGCTGATGGAATTCGCGAAGATGGTGACGAACTTTTGGTTTCAAGTTTTGTGCTGGACAGCAAACTTGGCGTTGCTCACACGGTTGAAGCTCGCGTGGGCAAGTTCTAAAAGATTAGATGTGCGCTGGCTCTTTGAGTGGAAGTTCGCGAGCTGGATTCTCGATTACGGTTGCCTCTGGCATGCCATCAAGATTCTGCAAACCAGAAGTAGGCTGTTGCACCTTTACTGCACCCCACTGAACGGCCATCTTTACGCCGGCAGGCACATCGAAGCCAATAAAGTGGTTTTCTTCGGTTGGGCCATTGGTTGAATCTGCAACTGCAGACAAGAAACCCGCGATTGTCGAGTCACCGGCACCAACAGTGTTAATAACTTTGATTGGTGGAGTCTTTGCATGCCATGAGTGTTTTGCAGTCACAGCAATCATTCCGTCTGAGCCTAGGCTGGCCAGCACACATTCAACACCGCGACCGATAAGTTCACGAGCTGCATCGATAACATCGCCGTTGGTTAGCAATGAACGGCCAACAGCAGAGGCAAGTTCTTCTGCGTTTGGCTTCATGACTGAAGCCGCACCCTGCTTAGCCCAAAATTGCAGCGGCTCACCTGAAGTGTCAAGAACAACGCGCACGCCAAGTGCTTTCATTTTGTCGAAAATTGGTTGCAGATCTACATAGCTGCCAGTAGCAAGATTGATTGGCAGGGCTCCAGCAACTACCAACCACTTGGCTCCTGCGTCAACAACAGTTTTTTCGGTAAGGCGGATAACTTCTTGCCAGTCGTTTTCGCTTAGCGGACGAGGTGCCTCGTTTACTTTTGTGGTTGGTCCATCTTTAATCACAATGGTTGTAGAAACACGAAGGTTGCCGTCTACCCAAAGTGGAACAAGTCGATCGCTGTGGCCGGTGCGCAAAAGAACGCTTGGGTCTTCGTTGCCAATTGGAACCACACCTGGTGCAGCCATGCCAACAAGACGAAGTCCTTTGGATACGTTGATGCCCTTGCCAGCAAGTTCTTCTGCTACACCGTCGGCGCGGTTGACTCCGCCTTCAACGAGATCGTGAACGTAGTAGGTGCGGTCAAGTGTTGGCGCCGGTGTCAAAGTGACAACAGGTGACTTGAATGCAGACATGAAGTGCTCCTTGGATTACTAATAATCGGGCTGCCAACTTCATTGTCGTGCGCTCCGAAAAGTATACCGAAGGGTTTCAAAGGTAAGACTTTGTCTTGACTTATTTATCTTCTGTTTGGGTCAATTCGCTTGCTGTCAGGGGCTGTGGCGAGGCGTCGAGCTCTTTCGGGGCTTGGATGTGCCCGGTTGCCAGGGAGTTTTCATCGAGGTCATTTAGCTTGCGGGCGGTGACCAAAACTCGGCTTTCGAGGCTGGACACGAACACGTTGTAGTCCTTGACGGTGGCCGTAATTGAACGCCCCAATTTGTCTGCGTACTCGGCAACTTTGCCGATGCGGTCGTAAAGCTCTTTACCAAGTTTGATCATGGTGCGCACCGAGTTTTCATCGGCATTTTGACGCCAAATGTAGTTGATGGTTTTGAGCACCGAGAAAAGGCTTACCGGTGAAGCCAAAGCAACATTCTTTTTGAAGGCGTATTCCAACAATGTTGCATCTTGGTCAAGCGCGGCTGAAAGCAAAGATTCAGAAGGAACAAAGGCAATGACGAAATCTGGGCTCGCTTGCAGGCCTGTCCAGTAGCCCTTGCCAGATAGCGCATCAATGTGAGATTTGACTGCTTTTACATGCTCATCTAGCAATTTTGAGCGACGAGCCAACTCTTCACCCGATGCCAATTCCGAAATTGTGGATGCCTCTTGATATGCATTGAAAGGCACTTTTGAGTCAATCGCGATTGACTTGCCGCCGGGCAAATTGATGACCATGTCGGCTCGGCCAGAGCCGGTGTCGGTTTTAAAGCTGGCTTGTTCATCGAAATCTGCATGTTTGATTAGCCCAGCGAGTTCAACCAACTTGCGCAGTTGTGCCTCGCCCCAGACGCCACGAATGTTATTTGAAGACAATGCGCGTGACAGCGATTCTGTTTGGCGACGCAGCTGCTCATCGGATTCAATTGCTGATTTGAGTTGCTCTTGAATTGAACCAAATTGTTCGGTGCGTTCTTTTTCGAGGCGAGTAACCACTGCCTGCATTTGCTCTAGATGAAATTTGACCGGGCCCATGGCCTCTTGCATTTTGTTTTCTTCGCTGGCCCGCTCTTTTGCCCGAGACTGAGAGCGAGCTTCTGCAAATAGGTAGCCCACGATGATTCCAAGCAGCAGGCCGAGGCCAAGAAAAATGTATGCATCCATAGCCCCGAGTATTTCACCTGCCACAGACAAAATGTGGCAAGCGGGCGATTAGAGATCCTTGAGAACCTGCTTGGTGGCGGTCAGCAACTCATCCAAAGATTCGACACCGTGGCGATCAGCCGCATGCAGCACGATGCGGGCACAGGCGTCGCTATCGGCGAGTGCATCGTGATGGTCGAATTCTTCGTGACCAATTGCATATGCCACGGCATTTAGTCGGTAGCTTTCGAGATTGTAGGTTTTGCGCGAGATAGCTAGTGAGCAGCTGTATTTCAGTGCAGGCAATGGCGCAGAAATTGCCGCGGCCGAGGCACGCAGCACGCCCATATCAAATGGTGCGTTGTGAGCGATAAGTGTGTCATCGCCGATAAATTGCAGCATCGCAGCCAAAGCTTCATGCCAGGTGGGTGCGTCCAACACATCGCTCGGTTGAATTCCATGAACCCGGATGTTGCCTTCGTGGAACCAATCATTTGGCGCAGGTGGCTGAATGAGCGTTACAAAGGTGTCAACTACTTGACCATCGCGAACCTTGACCAGACCAACCGCGCAAGGGCTAGCCGGTGAACCATTAGCGGTTTCGAAGTCGATGGCGGTGAAGTTGATGGGCACCAACACAGTCTGCCAGTGCCATGCGACCTCGCCGGTAGACTTGACCCTCGTGGCCCTAACAATCGGAATCGTGGGACTGCCCAATGTAGGCAAGTCGACCCTCTTTAATGCACTCACCAAGAACAACGTTCTGGCGGCGAACTACCCGTTTGCCACCATCGAACCAAACGTTGGTGTGGTGAACCTGCCAGACCCTCGTCTGCAGAAACTTGCCGACATGTATGGGTCCGAGCGCCTGCTACCTGCCCCGGTCTCATTTGTAGACATTGCCGGCATTGTGCGCGGAGCATCCGTGGGCGAAGGTTTGGGAAACAAGTTCTTGGCCAACATTCGTGAGGCCGATGCAATCGCCCAAGTGGTTCGTGGCTTTGTTGATGGTGATGTAGTTCACGTTGACGGCAAAGTTGACGCGGCCAGCGACATTGAGACCATTAACACCGAATTGATTTTGGCCGACATGGAGACTCTCGACAAAGCAAGACCTCGTATTGAGAAAGAGGTTAAGGGCAAGAAGATGGAGCCGGCGGCACTGGAAGCAATTGATGCAGCCAAGGCTGTTCTGGATGCCGGCAAGCCGCTTTCAGCCAGCGATGTTGACCTTACCCCGATCAAAGAACTAGGCCTGCTCACCGCCAAGCCAATCATTTATGTCTTCAACGTAGACGAGAGCATCTTGACCGATGCCACCAAGAAGAAGGCTTTGGCCGATTTGGTTGCACCGGCCGAGGCTGTTTTTCTAGATGCAAAAGTTGAATCAGAACTTATTGACTTGGATGCCGCCGAGGCCGCTGAACTTTTGGCCTCGCTCGGTCAAGATGAATCGGGTCTAGATCAATTGGCGAGAATTGGTTTTGACACACTCGGTTTGCAAACCTATTTGACCGTGGGCCCTAAAGAAGCTCGTGCCTGGACAATCCACAAGGGTTGGACTGCTCCCCAAGCAGCCGGAGTAATTCACACTGACTTTCAGCGCGGATTCATCAAGGCTGAAATTGTTTCTTTCGATGACCTGATGGCTGCCGGTTCAATGGCAGATGCTAAATCGGCCGGCAAGGTGCGCATGGAAGGCAAGGACTACGTCATGAAAGATGGCGACGTAGTGGAATTTAGATTCAACGTTTAGTTTTTAGGAGCAAATTGTGAAGCACGATTTTCTTTATTCGGTTGAGGGCGAATACCCGGTTTCAATCGAACGCCTTTGGTCAGCTTGGACTGACAGCGCGCAGCTAGAACAGTGGTATCACCCAACCGACTTAGAAGTGCTGCCGGGCAGCGCGAGTTCAACCCCAACCGTTGGTGGTCTATGGACAGTGGCAATTGATGTGCCACAGTTTGAAATGGTGGCCTACTTCTTTGGCTGGTATTCAAAGGTTGAACCATTGAAGCGACTTGAGCACACCATGGCTTACACCCAGGATGCCCTTGAGTTTCAATTGCAAGACGAAAATGCACCGCACCACAAAGTGGTAATCGAGTTTGAAGATCGCGGCGATAAGTCATGGGTGAAGTTCTCTCAGTTTGGTGAAATGCCTGCCGAGCAAATCGAAGCCACAACCGTGGGAATGCAAAGTTACTTTGCTTCGCTAAGAAACTTTTTGGCCTAATTGAATTGTTCTCATAGTCTTTGACAATGGATATCTCAAACATCAACTGGCTCGCAGTCTTCACTGCCTCGCTGTCATCATTCGTTATCGGTTCAATATGGTTTGGCCCAAAGACTTTCTATCCAATCTGGATAAAGGCCCAGGGTCGCGAGGTGCCAACTGAACGCATCAAGATGTCTGGCGGAGAAACCGCAGTCATGTTTGGCGGCACCTATGTGGCTGCCTTGATTCAGGTCGCAACCTTGGCAATTCTCATTGAGTTGGCCAGCGCGGCATCCGTTGCAATCGACTGGAGCGCGGGAGCGGTAATCGGCCTTGCATTTGGTGCCGGTCTCGGTGCCTTTGCATCCTTTTCGCACCGCGTGTTTGGTCAGAGTGACTTCAAGGTTTACCGAGCTTTGAAAGTTTGGTTGATTGAAGTGGGGCAAGATGTGATCTGCCTCACGATCGCCGGAATTATCATCGGCGCTTGGCGCTAAAAGCTATCGAGCTTGACTAGAAACCCCCGACCTTGGTCGGGGGTTTCTGATTAGTTACTTCTTGCAGTTGCAGCTTCCGCCGCAGCATCCATCTGACATGATGTCTCCTACTTTTTGGACGCGAACAATTCGTTCGTCGGTTTTATTATGCGCTTCGACTCTGTGAAATCAAGCGGGCTCGCTATGAGCGACTTTCTGCCTTCGGGCCAATCACCACTGCGCCGGCAGGCACATCCTTGGTGACAACAGCATTTGCGCCAATTTTGGCATTGTCGCCAATTGTGATTGGGCCCAGAACCACAGCAGTGGCGCCAATGGTTACGCCGTTGCCAATGGTTGGGTGGCGCTTGCCATCGGTGATTTCGCTGGCACCCAGGGTCACACCGTGGTAAAGCATTACGTCGTCACCGATAACCGCGGTTTCGCCGATAACCACACCCATTCCGTGGTCAATAACCACGCGACGGCCAATTTTGGCGCCGGGGTGAATTTCGATGCCAGTCCAAAATCGAGTCCAGAAAGCGTGGATTCGCGCCGGAATGCGCCAGCCCCAGCGCCAGAGCATGTGGGCCACCTGATGTGACCAGAGTGCGTGAAGACCCGGTGAAGTCAAAAATAGTTCGAATGCCGAACGGGTGGCTGGGTCGCGTTCTACGCCAGCCTTGAAGTCTTCACCGGGTCTAATCAAAGTGCCTTTAGTCTAAGGCTTAGTCGAGGTCGGCAAGATCCTTGTATAGAACGGTAGATAGGTAGCGCTCACCGAATGAAGGAATGATCACAACAATCTTCTTTCCAGCAAACTCTGGGCGCTGTGCGATCTGGTTTGCACCCCAAAGAGCGGCACCAGAAGAGATACCGGCCAAGATGCCTTCTTCGGCAGCTGCGCGGCGTGCCCACTTGATTGCTTCTTCGGTCGGAGCGTCTAGAACTTCGTCGTAGACGTGAGTGTCAAGAATGTCTGGAACGAAGTTTGGGCCGATGCCCTGAATTGGGTGACCAGCTGGTGAGCCACCGTTAAGAATCGGTGACGCCTCTGGTTCGATTGCGAAAACTTTGATGTCAGGGTTCTTCTCTTTTAGAACCTGACCAACACCGGTGATGGTTCCGCCGGTGCCGATACCGGCAACTAACGCAGCAACTTCACCGTTGGTGTCGTTCCAGATTTCTTGCGCAGTTGTGTGGCGGTGAATCTCTGGGTTTGCTGGGTTGGCAAATTGGCGAACCAAAACTGCACCGTCGTTTGCACCGATTTCTTCGGCCTTGGCAACAGCACCGCGCATGCCTTCTGCCGCTGGAGTAAGAACAAGTTCAGCTCCGTAGGCACGCAGCAAGGTGCGGCGTTCGCGGCTCATTGAGTCAGGCATAGTCAAAACCACACGGTAACCGCGGGCCGCGCCGACCATGGCCAAAGCGATTCCGGTGTTTCCTGAGGTTGCCTCAACGATGGTGCCGCCTGGCTTTAGTTCGCCAGATTTTTCAGCAGCGTCAACCATGGCGATACCGATGCGGTCCTTTACGGTTGCACTTGGGTTGTAGAACTCGAGCTTGGCCAAAACCTCGGCCTTGCTGTCGATGATGCGGTTGATGCGGACCAGGGGAGTGTTTCCTACTACCTGAGTGATGTTGTCGTAAATCGCCATGAGACTTCCTTGTTTTGAGGGTTGATTACATCTGTTGCAAATATAGCCAGCGCCAAAGTGGCAATTTGCCGTGTTTCGCACTGTTACGGCAATCGGATAGCCTGTGAAATGTGAAGAGATTACTGCAGGGCATCAATCCGTGGCTACCGGTCTTTGCCTTTGTAACTATGTTTCACATCATGCGCGGCAGCACCGTTGATGCCATCATTTTTGGCCTGGGCACCGCTCTTTTGATTGCCGATTGGAAGAAGCTCATCCCGTGGCACATGCCCGAACGACCAAAAGTTAGCCCCTGGCTGATTGCGTTAGTCATCGGAATCAGCGCTGCGGTGCTGTTTTTTAGCGAACGCGCGGGTTGGCAAGATTTTGTGTTGTTTTTCGCGCTGGTTCCGGTTGCGTTGGTGATGGTCTATTACCGGGACCATGGCCCAAAACCGTCGGCGACCAAGCTAATGAACCGCACCAAATGGATCTGGGTGACCCTGGCCCTGGTGATGGCAGTTTCTGAGCTTTTTGCCTACATTTTTGCCAACGTATATAAAGATGACACAACCTACCCAACGGTTTCGATCTTGGTACACCCGTATTTGAACTCCAATTGGGGCAGAGCCATCTTTCTAACACTTTGGATGTTGATTGGTGTTGGTTTGCTGAGAATCAATCGAGGCCGCCGCTGATGCCCTCAATTCCAGTTATTGAATACGTAGCGGTAATCCTGATCGGATTCGCGGTTTGGATTTTGGGTCGTATTCGGCCAGACATCGTTGCACCGTTTGGCCAGCTTGTAGACCGAGTCATGCACCACCGCAACACACGAATAGCTTTGATGGTGGTCTGGTGGTGGCTGGGTTGGCACTTTTTCACGGATAAATAGCGGCCTTTGGTAACGGTTTCGACTCGGTTTCTGTCTTTTTTCATATTTGACCTAGACCGGGGTTCAAATGTTAGTATGTTAGGACAAAGTAGTTACAGCCATCTATAGAAAGTTGTACAGCGGAGTATGACCGAGCGCAGCAATCCCTTCGACGTAATCACAATCGGACGCGTCGGCGTTGACATTTATCCTCAGCAAATTGGCGTTGGCCTCGAGCATGTCACCAGCTTTGGCAAATTTTTGGGAGGCAGTGCAACCAACGTTGCGGTTGCCGCAGCAAAATACGGACTCAAATCAGCGGTTATTACCCGCACCGGAAACGATCCATTCGGAAAGTACATCCACGAAGAATTGGTTCGTCTAGGCGTTAGCGACGAATTTGTTTCGGGTGTCGAGGGTTTGCCGACGCCAGTGGTGTTTTGCGAGATATTTCCACCGGATGACTTTCCAATTTATTTCTACCGTGAACCAAAGGCTCCAGATCTTGTTATCAACCAGAACGAGCTTGATCTTGATGCAATTTCTCAAGCCAAGATTTACTGGTCTACTGTCACCGGCCTAAGCCAAGAGCCTTCTCGCGCAGCGCACCATGTTGCCTGGGATGCACGCGGTCGCAAAGAGCACACGATTCTTGACCTGGACTACCGACCAATGTTTTGGCCTTCGGCTGATCTTGCCAGCGAGCAAGTTGCTAAGGCGCTTTCAAAAGTAACCATCGCCATCGGAAACAAAGAAGAGTGCGAAGTTGCCGTTGGCGAAACCGAGCCGATGCGCGCAGCTGACGCGTTGCTTGAGCGCGGTCTTGAAATTGCCGTTGTAAAGCAAGGTCCAAAGGGAGTGCTTGCAAAAACTCGCGAGCAAACCGTTGAAGTTCCTCCTTACTTTGTTGACGTTGTCAATGGTCTAGGTGCTGGCGACAGCTTTGGTGGAGCATTCTGCTACGGACTCTTGCAGGGTTGGGAATTAGAGCGCATTTTGCGATTCGCAAACGTAGCCGGTGCAATCGTGGCAAGCCGATTGGAATGTTCAACCGCAATGCCTTCGTTCGAAGAAGTTGAAGAGATTTTGAAGGGAATGAAGTAATGGCTTTGGATTTTGCAAAACTTCGCGAAGACCGCGCGGCTCACCCAGAAAAACTTGCCCAGATTTATTCGGCTCGCAAGCGCCGTGACGTTATCCAGGGCGATGGCCGACTATTTATCATCGCTGCCGACCACCCTGCCCGCAACGCACTTTCTGTTCGCGACAATCCACGCGCAATGGAAAACCGTTATGACCTGATCGAACGTTTGGCTACCGCACTTGCTCGCCCGGGCGTAGACGGCGTGCTTGGTACTCCAGACATCATCGATGACTTGGCATTGCTTGGTTGCCTCGAAGGCAAATTGGTAGTCGGTTCACTCAACCGTGGTGGCCTGCGCGGAGCTTCATTCGAAATGGATGACCGAATCACCGGTTATGACATCAATGGAATCGTGCGAGACGGTTTGGACTTTGCCAAGATGTTGAACCGCGTAAACCTTGGCGATGCCGGCACCGCAAACATGCTTGAGTATTCACACAATGCAGTGAGCCAAGCCGCGGCTGCCAAATTGCCAATCATGCTGGAGCCATTCATGAGTGAATGGGTGAACGGCAAGATTCGCAACGACCTTTCAACCGATGCTGTGATTGATTCAATCAACATCGCAAACGGACTTGGTAACTCATCTGCATATACCTGGATGAAGTTGCCAGTAGTAGAAAATATGGCACGCGTGATGGAATCAACCACGTTGCCTACTTTGCTACTCGGCGGTGACCCTGTTGGTGATCCAAAGGAAATCTACGACTCATGGGGGCGCGCCCTTGAGTTGCCTGGAGTGCGTGGCCTAGTTGTAGGTCGCAGCCTTCTTTACCCACAAGACGGCATTGTCGCCGCCGCAATCGACACCGCCGTAAAGCTAGTACACGGTTAGAAAAGAAAAGGAAATCAAATGAGCAACCTACCTGTAGTTCCGCACTGGATCAACGGACAAGAAGTACCAGGAAAGCCTGACCACATTGCTTTGGTCACCGACCCAGCCCTAGGTGTTGCTACCAAGCAGGTTCACGTTGCTGGTGACGAAGAAATCGAAGCCGCATTTGCTTCGGCTCAGGCGGCGTTTCCAAAGTGGCGCGATATGTCTCAGGCTCGCAAGCAAGCGATTCTTTTCAAATTCCGTGAACTTGTTAATGAGCGCAAGCACGAATGTGCCGAGCTCATCACCGAAGAGCACGGCAAGGTTCTTTCCGATGCACTTGGTGAAGTAACTCGCGGTCAAGAAGTTGTTGAATTTGCCTGCGGCATGCCTCACCTTTTGAAAGGCATGTTTACCGAGAACGCTTCAACCGGTGTTGACGTTTACTCAATTCGTCAAGCGCTAGGTGTGGTTGGAGTTATTGCTCCCTTCAACTTCCCAGCGATGGTTCCAATGTGGTTCTACCCAATTGCAATTGCCGCTGGAAACACTGTTGTGATCAAACCTTCAGAGAAGGTGCCAAGCGCAACTCTTTGGATGGCAAAGCTTTGGAAAGAAGCCGGTCTTCCAGACGGCGTTTTCAACGTTCTAAACGGAAACCGCAAGACTGTTCAGTCAATGCTTGAAGACGAGCGCATCAAGGCAATCTCCTTCGTGGGATCAACACCTGTTGCGAAGTACATCTATGAAGAGGGTTCTAAGCATGGCAAGCGTGTTCAGGCACTCGGCGGCGCAAAGAACCACGCGCTGATTTTGCCAGACGCCGATCTAGACCTGGTTGCTGACTCAATGATCAACGCAGGCTTCGGTTCTGCGGGAGAGCGTTGCATGGCAATCTCGGTTGCAGTTGCCGTTGAGCCAGTTGCGGATGACCTAATTGAGAAGATTGTTGAGCGCATGGGCAAGCTTCGCACCGGTGACGGTCGTCGCAACTGTGACATGGGTCCATTGGTTACTAAAGAGCACCGTGACAAGGTTGCCGGCTACATTGAGATCGCTGAGAAAGATGGTGGTCGCATTATCGTTGATGGCCGCAAGCAGGAATTCGATGGCGCAGCAGACGGTTTCTGGCTTGGCCCAACCCTGATCGACAACGTTCCACTAACTTCTAAGGCTTACATCGACGAAATCTTTGGCCCAGTGCTAAACGTTGTTCGAGTGAAGAGCTATGACGAGGGTGTTGCGCTTATCAACAATGGCGCATACGGCAACGGAACCGCTATCTTCACCAATGATGGTGGAGCTGCACGTCGTTTCCAAAACGAAATTGAAGTTGGCATGGTTGGCATTAACGTGCCAATCCCTGTGCCGGTTGCCTACTTCTCATTCGGTGGCTGGAAGGAGTCGGCATTCGGCGACACCAAGGCCCACGGTGTTGAGGGTGTTAAGTTCTTCACTCGCGAGAAGACCATGACTTCACGCTGGCTAGATCCTAGCCACGGTGGAATCAACCTAGGCTTCCCACAGAACTAGTTGAAGTTGAGAATTTGAAATGACCTGGTTTTTCAAAAGTGGTGTTCTAAGTCGTGATGACTGGGATGCTGTTGTTGATTCTTCAATTGAAGGTTGGCAGCACACTGGCTTGCGAATCGGCACCCTTGGCGAGGCCAGGTCATTTCACATTCCAGCCGATGGCGTAGAGCGAATTATTTTTCCGCTCGAAGGCAAAGGCTTAACCGTTGAATATCGAAGCGCAAATGATTCAGATTTCAGCAGTCAGTTTTTGAATGGCCGCGAATCGGTCTTTCACGGCACCGCAGATCTAATCTATGTTCCGGTTGACACCGAGATAAAAATATCTGGCGACGGCAGAGTTGCCATTGGTGAGGCTCCAGCAAAAAATTCAAAACCAGTGCGCTACATTGCAGCAAATGAAGTTCCGGTATTTGTTCGAGGTGCTGGCCGGGAAAGTCGCCAGGTGCACAATTTTGGAGTTCCCGAAACTTTGGACGCCGACCGATTTATCGTTGTTGAAGTAGTAGTTCCAGCGGGCAACTGGTCTGGAGTGCCAGCACATAAGCACGACACTTATGTGCCAGGTGTCGAGTCAAATCTAGAAGAAATCTATTATTTTGAAACCGCGGTTTCACGCACCGTAGCACCTACAGCAGTTGCCGATCCGGTTGGATACATGCGCGGCTATGCCTCCGACGATCGCGAATACGATGTACTCGAAGAAGTTCGCTCAGGCGACATTGGCTTAGTTCCTTGGGGATGGCACGGGCCGGTTTCGGCCGCACCTGGCGCAGATCTCTACTTCTTCAATGTGATGGCCGGGCCAGACCCTGACCGCAGTTGGAATATCACCGATGATCCAAATCACGCTTGGATTCGTGACACCTGGCACCACCAAGAACCAGACCCAAGACTTCCATACACCGCATAAACAAACGGCAAAGAAAGAACACACATGGCAACTCGCAGAATGTCTGTTAGTCAGGCAATAGTTGAATTCTTGGCACACCAATACACCGTTGATGGCGACATTCGAGTGCGAACCATCGAAGGTTTCTATGGAATCTTTGGACACGGCAACGTAGCCGGAATCGGCCAAGCTCTAAAGCAACTATCGGTGAGTGACCCACAGTTGATGCCTTACCACCAGGCTCGCAATGAGCAAGCGATGGGCCACGAATCAATCGCCTTCTCGCGCATGACCCGCCGTCGCTCAACCTATGCCTGTGCTGCTTCAGTTGGCCCGGGTGCCGCAAACCTTCTGACCGCGGCGGCCGTTGCCACCACAAACCGACTACCGGTTTTGCTGTTGCCATCAGACACATTCGCAAACCGTGTTGCCGACCCTGTGCTGCAGCAGCTTGAGCAACCGCACGATTCAAGCATGACCGTAAACGACGCTTTCAAGCCGTTGTCAAGATTTTTTGATCGGGTAAATCGCCCGGAGCAAATTTTTAGCGCACTGCTAGGAGCCATGCGCGTGCTCACCGACCCGGTTGAAACTGGAGCGGTAACCATTGCACTTCCAGAAGATGTGCAAGCCGAATATATTGATGTGCCAGAAGAATTTTTGGCAGATCGTGAATGGCACATCCGTCGTCCTCGACCAGACCGCGGAATTATTGCCGAGGTTTCTAAGGCTATTCGCTCGGCTAAAAATCCAATGATTGTTGCCGGTGGCGGAGTCATCTATTCAGATGCCAACTCAACATTGCGCAAGTTTGTCGAAGAAACGCAAATCCCAGTTGGTATGTCTCAAGCTGGTGTTGGTTCTTTGGTCTGGGATCACCCACAGAACCTGGGCGCTGTTGGCGCCACTGGAACCACGGCGGCAAACCGAATTGCTGCTGAGGCAGACGTAATCATTGGTATCGGAACTCGCTACAGCGACTTCACTACCGCCAGCCGCACTGCTTTTCAAAATCCAAACGTTAAGTTCATTAACATCAACATCGCGTCGTTTGATGCATTCAAGCACGGATCAGCTATCCCTGTGGTTGCCGACGCCCGTGAATCACTAGTTGAACTTGCCGAAGAATTATTGGGCTACACGGTTTCTGCTGACTACGCCGCCAAGTATTCAAACGAAAAGAAGTTTTGGGATGCCGCAGTTGATGCATCGTTTGAAGATCAAAAGCGCGAACTTCCGGGGCAGCCAGAAATTATCGGCGCTGTGCAGCAATCAAGTGACGCGCGCGATGTAGTTATTTGCGCAGCTGGATCGTTGCCTGGTGACCTGCACAAGTTGTGGCGCGTGCGTGACGATCTTGGTTATCACGTTGAATATGCCTTCTCTTGCATGGGTTATGAGATTGCAGCTGGTCTAGGCGTGGCTCGTGCCGACAAGTCACGTGACGCAATTGTCATGGTGGGTGATGGATCCTATCTAATGATGCACACCGAATTGGTAACTGCCGTTGCCGAGCGCCTGAAGTTCATCACTGTCTTGATCCAGAACCACGGATATGCTTCGATCGGCCACCTTTCGGAAGATGTTGGTTCGCAACGCTACGGAACCAAATATCGCTTCCGCGATGAGGCGGGCAACAACCACGAGACTGGCGACTTATTGCCAATTGACCTAGCTGCCAATGCCGAAAGCTACGGTGTAAAAGTTATTCGTGTTGAACCTGGACCAAACTCGATTAGCGACCTGAAGGTTGCTATGAAGCAAGCCAAGGCTCACACCGGTGGCCCTGTGCTGATTCACATAAATAATGACCCGCTAATTTACGCACCTGACGGTGAAGGCTGGTGGGACGTTCCAGTGATGCCGGTGTCTGAGCTTGAGTCAACTAAGCAGGCCTACGTTGGTTATGCCGAAGCTCAAAAGAAGCAAAAGCTTTTGTTGGGCAAGGGTGCGGCAGAGCGCATGAACTAATGACGTTTCAACTAGCGGCTTGTGCCGAAATGATTTTTACCGACCTGCCTTTTGCTAAACGAGTCAAAGAAATATCAGCGGCGGGTTACTTGGTTGAAATTTGGGACTGGTCAAATAAAGACCTGCCAGCTTTGGCAGCTACCGGCTCAACTTTTTCTTCAATGACCGGATACCTTGAGGGTGACTTGATCACGGATGAAGGCGCTAACCGGTTGCTTGAGACTGCTGCACTTTCTCTGGAACAAGCAAAAATCATTGATGCACCAAGACTCAATCTTCACGGCACGGGCTTGGGCGAAGGCGGTTTGCCGGTAAAGCCTACTTATTCTGTAAGCGATGCAGACTGGCATAGGGCGGTAGAAACCCTAACGCGCATGGCAGATCTCGCAGCGAAGCATAATCGGGTATTCACACTTGAAAATTTGAACAATGCAGTCGATCATCCCGGTGTGCCGTTTGCAAAAGCCGCCGACACTCTTGAATTGGTAAAACGGGTAAATCACCCACACCTTCGACTAAATCTCGACCTGTACCACGCGCAAATCGGCGAGGGCAATTTGACCCAATTAGTGAACGAATGTTTCGAGTGGATTGGCGAAATTCAAGTTGCCGATGTGCCAGGTCGCGCTCAACCGGGAAGCGGTGAAATTTACTATCCCCGCATCGCGAAAGAACTAAAAAGTTTGAACTATCAGGGAGTAATCGCGATGGAGGCTTTTGCCACCGGAGAATCTCATCAAGCACTCGCAGAATTCCGATCCGCATTCACTGTTTAACATTTCATTTAACAATTACAAGGGAGTAAGCAATGGTAAAAATCGCACTTGATCCAACCCCGTTTCACAGCACCCACTCACTTCTGGAGTTTCCGGCCTTAGCCGCAGACTTGGGCTACAAGTATCTGCAAATGACCCCTCACCCAGATCTGATTCCGTTCTTCAATCACCCAAAGGGCGACGACGACTTGGTCAAGCAATTGAAGAAGGCTGTCAAGGATGCTGGTATCGAGATCACATCGACCCTGCCGGTGTTGCGATGGTCTGGTCCTGATGAAGACGCTCGTGAAGCAGCCGTTCGTTATTGGAAGCGCGTTATTCGAATCACTGCCGATCTCGGAGTGGACACTATTGGAACTGAATTCAATGGTCGCCCCGAGCGTGCTGAGGAATCGGAGCGAGCTTTCTACCGATCAATGGAAGAGCTAGTTCCAATAATTGAGCAAGAAGGCATCAAGGTATTTATTGATCCGCACCCAGATGACTTTGTCGAAAATGGTTTGGCGGCATGGCGAGTTATCCGAGGAATTAACTCAAAGAATTTCGGCATGGTCTACGTTGCCTCGCACACGTTCCATATGGGCAACCAACCTGCGCAGATTCTTGAAGTGGCCAAAGACCGCGTTGGCATCGTTCACATGAGCGACACCATGGACCACACTGCGTCACATGGTTTGCGCTACATCACAAACCCGCCGGGCAACGCCGTTCGCGTTCACCAGCACCTGCGTATTGGTGCCGGAGACGTTAACTTCGACGAAATGTTCCAGGGCCTAAAGGCAAATGGATTCCTCGACAACCCAAACAGCATCATGTGCTCAAGTGTTTTTGCAGAGAACGAGAACGCTCGTGAAATGTCAATTTGGCAGCGCGAGGCAATTGAAAACCTTGTGGCAAAGCACAAATAACAATTAACCAAACGGATTATCACCTGCTGCATTTTGGGAAAGGTTGAAATGAGCAATCAAATTCGTGTCGGCACTGCGCCAGATTCCTGGGGCGTATGGTTCCCAAATGACCCAAACCAAGTTCCATGGGAGCGCTTTCTTGATGAAGTTCAGGCTGCTGGGTACCACTGGATCGAGCTCGGGCCTTTTGGTTATCTGCCAACCGATCCGAATCAACTTTCTGATGTTTTGGCGGAACATGATCTAAAACTTTCTGCGGGCACCGTTTTTACGGGCTTTCACAAGGGCGATGACCAATGGAAGCGCGCTTGGGACCAGGCCCTTGACGTTGCTGGTCTGGTTTCAAAACTTGGGGTCGAACACCTTGTGGTTATTCCCGACCTGTGGCGCTCAGACGCCACTGCCGAAGTGCTAGAGTCTCGCGTTCTAGACAACGAACAATGGAAGAAGTTGGCTGCAGGGCACGACAAACTAGGCAAGGCTCTACTCGAGGAATATGGAATTCACCAACAATTCCATTCACACGCAGACAGCCACATTGGCACTTATGCCGAGGTTGAGCGTTTTCTTCAAGAGACCAACAAGGATTACACAAACCTTTGCCTAGACACCGGCCACTTTGCTTATTACCTGGGTGACAACGTCAAGTTGATGAATGCCTACCCTGAGCGAATTGGGTACCTTCACCTGAAGCAGGTTCACCCAGATATTTTGGCTGAAGCGCTAAAGAACGATATGCCTTTTGTGGATGCAGTGGCGAAGGGTGTCATGACTGAGCCTGGCTTCGAGGGAGTTCCTGAGTTTGCGCCGATTATTGAAAAGGCTGCCCAAATCAATCCTGAGATGTTCGCAATTGTTGAACAAGACATGTACGGCTGTGATGTGGACTTTCCTGCGCCAATTGCAGACCGCACGCTAAAGCACATCATGAGTTGCACTCACGCGGCTCGAGTACGCTAATTAAAAAAGCTCAGCAAGGATTGCTGGGCTTTTTATTCAATAACTATTTTTCAACCAAAGTTACTTCAAAGGAGTACAGGTCTGGTCGATAGCAGTGGTGGCCAAACTCCACCGCGCGACCTGAGTTGTCATAAGCAGTTCTATCCATGGTCAGCAGTGCCGAGTTTTTGTCAATCTCTAAAACTGTTGATTCAAACGACGAAGATTTGCGGGCACCAATTTTCTGTTTTGCAACTCGAATCGTAACTCCGCGACCTCTCATAATTTGGTAGAGGCCGTGTTCGTTTAGTTCCTCTTGGGTGATGTCGGTGAAATCTTGCGGCAGCCAGTTTTCCATGATCGAAACGGCAACCTTGTCTGCAAATCGCACTCGTTGCAAATAGAGCACCGGCGAACCAACCGCCACGCCTAGTTGCTCAGAAATTTTGGCATCCGCGTTGGTGATTTTGTAGTTAAGAATTTTGGTTGAAGGCTTCTGACCGCTTCTTGATAGGTCTTCGTAAAGTGAGGTTAGCTCCACGCCTCGGGTAACTTGCCCGTGAACTACTTGCGTGCCAATGCCGCGTCGTCGCACTAGCAAACCCTTGTCAACAAGGTCTTGGATGGCGCGGCGCACAGTAGGGCGGCTTAGGCCAAGGCGGTCACCCAGTGAAACTTCGTTTTCAAGACGGCTACCAGCGGGCAGAGTGCCGTTCATGATGGCACCCTCAATTTTTTGGGCTACCTGAAAATAGAGGGGAACGGGGCCTGAACGATCGAGGTCCATGAACACTTCAATCGGCAAAATATTCTCTTGCTGGTTCAAAGTAATCTCCGTCCTCGTTGACCTTGTTTACACTTGCCATACTTTGACAACATGTAAAGACATTATCACTTAAGTGAGAGTTGAACTGAATCGTGAAGTTTGCCATTGGTGGCCAAAACCGATGACGTTTCCGCGGTCAATTCGGCATCTAGGGCGCTGAATTTTCCGCCGGCAATTTCAACAATTGGCACCAGCGCCGCAATGTCATAAATCTTTAGGTCGTGCTCGGCAACAACATCTAGCGAACCTTCGGCAAGCAACATGTAGCTGTAGAAATCACCGTATGCTCTTGTTCGCCAAACTTTGCGACTGAGTTCGAGCAACTGAGGAAGCTTTCCTGACTGGTCCCACAGCTGCAGATTGTTGTAGCTGATTGACGCATTTTCTAAATCTTTAACCCCTGAAACTTTCAGTGGTCGCACTGTTCCGTCAATGTCGCTGGTGAAGGCGCCACCATTAGGGTCAGCCCACCAACGTCGACCAAGAGCTGGAGCTGAAACCACGCTGACGGTAGGTTTTCCATCGATGGCAAGTGCGATAAGGGTTGCCCAAATTGGAACACCGCGCATGTAGTTTGCCGTTCCATCGATTGGGTCGATTATCCAAGTGCGGCTAGCCGAACCTGCTGAACCATATTCCTCGCCGATGATTGCATCATTGGGGGCTCGGTCTTTTAGCAGTGCTTTCATCGCCTGCTCTACCGATCGGTCGGCATCGGTGACCGGGGAACGATCTGGTTTGGTTTCGACCACCAGGTCAAGGGCGTGAAAGCGCTGCAGCGAAATTTCATCTGCAATGTCTGCCAGCGCAAGCGCCAACTCAAGGTCCGCTTGGTAGGTCATGTAAAGAATTCTATTCCGCGTGGTTTGAAAGCGAGCTGATCAGTCGCCTCAGTGAGTCCACTCGGGCAGCTCCGCTGGCGCCAATGGTTCCAGCCTCAATCGCTTCATCCAGTGCACAGTCGGGTGCATCCGCGGTGTGGTTGCAATCTCGAGGGCAGGTTTCAATCACTGAATACAAATCTTCGAAAGACTTCAATAGGTTTTCAGGCTTTACGTGGCCCAGGCCAAACGAGCGAACGCCAGGGGTGTCAATTATCCAGCCACCCGCAAATGTTTCATCGAGTTTGATTGCCCGCACCGAAGAAGACGTGTGACGACCGCGACCGGTCACGGCGTTTACTCCCCCGGTGGCGCGCAAAGCGTGCGGTGCTAGGGCGTTTACCAAAGTCGATTTGCCAACCCCAGAGTGCCCCACAAAAACCGTGGTCTGGCCGGCAAGAAGTTTCTTCAACTGCTCGAGCGCCGGCTCGTCGGATCGGTTCAATACAACAGGAATGCTGAGTCCAGCAAAGTTGGAAAGAAAAACAGCAGGATCGGCAAGATCGGTTTTCGTAATAACGAGCATCGGTTTGAGTCCTGCATCAAACGCTGCTGCAAGATATCGATCGATGAGGCGAGTGCGAGGTTCTGGGTTTGCAATTGCAACCACAATTGCCATCTGGGTTGCATTGGCTACAATCACTCGCTCAACCAAATCGGAATCATCAGCACTTCGACGAAGCAGTGATGTTCGTGGTTCGATGCGCACAATGCGAGCGAGGGCACCCTCGGTTTCTGAAATGTCACCGGCAAGTGCAACGCGATCGCCTACGGCGGCGCCACCTTTGCGAAGCTCTTTGCCAAGTGTGGCATTTACAATTCGATTTTCGTCAAGCAGCAGCACCCGATAGCGCCCAAGGTCGACACCCAAGACCATCGCAATTGGCGCTTCGTTGTAGGCTGGCCGATTTTTAGTGCGGGGTTTATTTCCCTTTGGATTTGGGCGAACTCGCACATCGGTTTCATCCAGATCATTCTGACCTGGCTCAGGCTCATAGAGCCAACTCAATCGGCGGCCTCAACTTCATAGCCGTTTTTCCAATCACCAATGCCCAGCATCATGTGCCACATTGAAGCGAAGTTCGGCATTGTCTTTGACGTGGTGGTGATGTCTTCAATCTGAATGCCTGGCACACGCAAGCCGATGATTGCGCCAGCGGTTGCCATGCGGTGATCTTCGTATGTGTGCCAAAGTGCACCGTGCAAGTTTTCACTTGGGTCAATTTCTAGACCGTCGGCTGTTTCTCTAGCGATGCCGCCGATGCGATTAATTTCTGTTGCCAAGGCTGCCAAACGATCAGTCTCGTGACCGCGAAGGTGTGCTACACCTCGGATAACCGTTGGCGTTGAAGCAATTGCTGCAAGTGCGGCAATTACCGGGGTAAGTTCGCCACCGATGGAAAGATCAATGTCGATGCCACGAATTTCACCGCTGCCGGTAATTTTCAAGCCACCGTTTTCACGAACTATGGTTGCACCCATTTGCTGCAAGATTCCGTCAAATTCGTCACCAACCTGAGTTGTTGAATCAGGCCAGCCAGAAATGAAAACCGAGCCACCGGCAACCATTGCCGCCGCCAGGAATGGACCAGCGTTAGAAAGGTCGGGCTCGATGGCAATCTTGCCACCAGCAATAGCGCCCGGTTCAACACGCCAGACCGCAGCTTCGGGCGAAGAAACTTTCACTCCGCGCTTGGATAGACAATCCAGGGTCATTTCAATGTGCGGCATTGACGGCAGGTGTTCGCCAACGTGACGCAGTGTGATGCCATTTTCAAAGCGTGCTGCGGCTAGCAAAAGCCCCGAGACAAACTGACTAGAAGCCGACGCATCAATAGTCACCTCGCCACCGGCAACTTTGCCAGTGCCATGAACGGTAAAAGGCAGCGATCCAGACCCCGCATCTTCAACTTCAACACCCAGGGCTCGAAGGCTGTCGATTGTGGTGTGCATCGGACGCCGGCGAGCCGCCGCGTCGCCATCGAATTGAACGTCGCCATCCGCCAACAACGCAACCGGCGGAACGAAACGCATGACAGTGCCGGCCAGGCCACAGTCGATGTGGGCATCCCGGGTAAAAGCGTGCGGTGTCACCAGGATGCTGCCATCTTGGTGCTCGGAAATTTCAGTGCCAAGCGAGCGAAGCGCTTCAATCATTAGTGCGCTGTCGCGTGACTTTAGGGTGTCGGTGAGCAGGGTGGGTTCATTGGCAAGCGCCGACAAGACCAACTCACGGTTGTTCAATGACTTTGACCCCGGCAGGGCAATTGCCGCATCGAGAGCGGCATGGGCAACGGGCGCCGGCCAAGGCTGGGAATTTTGAGTCGTAGTCATTAGTTCAAAGTTACCATGAGCAGTTTTGCAGCCACCGGTGCAGCCTTCGGGCGCACCCGGCTAAACTCGAAATCGATGAAATCCAACGCAGAAGCCAACAAGCAGGTTCAAATCCATGAATTTGAACAGCAGGCTCTGCCTCTAATGCCGCAGCTTTACGGTGCAGCGTTGCGCTGGACTAGAAACCCTTCTGACGCTGAAGACTTGGTGCAAGAGACCTTCGCTAAGGCTTTTGTTGCTTGGGCTCAATTTCAGCAAGGCACAAATCTAAAAGCCTGGCTTTACCGCATCATGACCAACACCCACATCAACTTGTATAACAAGAAAGCCAAGGATCAAGCCAAGGGCGGCCTTGACGAACTTGAAGACTGGCAACTTGGTTCGGCTGAATCGGTCACCGCACTGTCGACCAGATCCGCAGAACTCGAGGCAATCGATAATTTGCCTTCAGACACCATAAAGCGGGCTCTGCATGAAATTCCGGATGAATTCCGCATGGTGGTCTATTACGCAGTGGTAGATGGCTTGCCATATGCCGAAATTGCAGAAATTATGAATACACCGGTTGGCACAGTTATGAGCAGGTTGCACCGTGGCAAGAAGCTGCTGCGCACCTTGCTGGCTGACTATGCCGCCCAAGAAGGTTACGACGTATCGAATAAAGACAACGGGGGAGCATAATGTCACAGTTCGATTGCCAAGAAACTAAGCGTCACGTGCACGAATACCTGCACAACGAACTTAGCGATGCAGAAATTAAAGAAATCACGGCGCACCTAGCCACCTGCGACAGCTGCGAGGGCGACTACGACGTAGAAAATGCATTGAACAATGCCATCACGCGTTCTTGCGGCGAAGTGCCACCTCAAGAACTAGCCGAGCGAATTCTTGCAAGAGTGCGTGAACTGCAAAAAGAGATTCGCCACTAAAACTTAAATAGAAAAACCGCATCTATGGATGCGGATTTTTTTTATTCCGGGGCAGAAATTTGCAGCCACTCATACCAACCACGGTTGAGCACCAACCAAGCGATTAGTCCATGTCCAATTTGACCGGGTTGCCCAAATTCCGAATTCTCAATTTCAGATTTCCAGCCCTCGTGTTCAACTAGGGGTCTGAAGCAATCAACAAAAGGTATTCCTCGGCGCGAAGCGACATCTTCGAAGCCCGAGGCAAGGTGCTCGACCTCACCATTTAGTTGTGGATTTCGATGCGGAGTGGGGCCAACCAGAAATGATTCGATGCCTTGCCGTTTAGCTTCGTCAACCATGGTGGCGATGTTTAGTCGGCTTCGTGAAATTGAAATTCCCGCCGCAGGGTCTGCGTTGCTCAGAGCAATTACCAAACGGTTCTCTGTTTCGGCACTAAAGCGACGCTGCACTTCGTTCTTCCAGCGTTCGGCAAGCATGCTTGTGGTTTCATCCGGTGCCGGCAAACAAAAAACCTCAATTCGCGGAGAATGACTCGGGGTCTTTGCGGTTACGCGACCAACCCAACCCATTCCCTTTGGGTCACCGGCAGCCGAAACCAGAGCATCGCCAAGAATGACAATGCGCACATCGCGACGCGGTTCATGCAACATCGTTAGATCGAGAATGCGCGCTCAATGAGATCGGCCTGCTCAACAGCGTGACGTTTAGCAGAGCCGGTTGCTGGGCTGGCGCTCGCAGGGCGAGAGACAAGCTTGGCAACTTGGCCATTCATATAGCGCGGCAAGAACAAACCGATGTAGGTCCAAGGTCCCTGGTTTGCAGGCTCATCTTGAACCCAAACCAATTCTGCGTTTGGATACTGCGCATAGGTCGCTTTGATCTCATCAACCGGTGTTGGGTAAAGCTGCTCAACGCGAACGATTGCGGTGGTGCCGTCGTTGCGCTTTTGCGCTTCGGCAAGCAAATCCCAGTAAACCTTGCCAGAACAGAACAGCACACGCTTGACCGCGGCTTTGTCTAGACCCTGTTGGTCATCGATAACTGGTTGGAAGGTTCCGTTGGTGAAATCTTCTACCGAAGATGACGCTGCTTTGAGGCGCAACATTGACTTTGGAGTGAACACGATCAGTGGGCGCTTTGGGGTCGAGTAGGCCTGGCGGCGCAGCAGGTGGAAGTGCGATGCTGGCGTTGAAGGCTGAGCAACAGTCATGTTGTTCTCGGCACACAACTGCAGGTAGCGCTCGATGCGGGCTGAAGAGTGGTCTGGCCCCTGACCTTCGTAGCCGTGTGGCAACAGCAAAACTACACCCGAGTGCTGGTTCCACTTTTGCTCCGCGGATGAAATGAATTCATCGATGATGGTCTGAGCGCCGTTGGCAAAGTCACCAAACTGCGCTTCCCAAAGAACCAAAGCTTCTTGGTTTTCTACTGCATAGCCGTATTCGTAACCCATTGCTGCGTATTCGCTCAGTAGTGAGTCATAGATGTAGAACTTGGCTTGGTCTGGTGCAAGGTTGCGCAGTGGCATCCACTCTTGACCGTTTACGCGATCGTGGAATACGGCGTGGCGCTGCACGAATGTACCGCGGCGGCTGTCTTGGCCAGCCATGCGCACTGTCTTGCCCTCGAGCAACAACGAACCAAGAGCTAGCAGTTCACCAAAGCCCCAGTCGATGCCACCTTCACGCGACATCTCTGAACGCTTTGCAAGCAACTGCTGCAACTTAGGGTGCACGTTGAAAGCCGGTGGAACATTTTCATGCGCCTTACCGATTAGCTCAACTACTCCACGAGAAATTGCAGTTGGCTTTTCGATGGTTGGGTGGTCACTTGCTGTGGTTCCAATACCAACCGGTCTTGAAGGAAGCGCAGGTGCGGCAATCATCGCCTCGTGAACTTCAACGAATGCATTTTCAAGACGCTGCTGGAATCCAACGTTTGCTGCTTCGAATTCTTCGTGAGTGATGTCGCCTCGGCCAACCAAAGACTCTAGGTAAAGGGTTCGCACTGAACGCTTTGCCTCAATCAAGTTGTACATGAGCGGCTGAGTCATCGACGGGTCATCACCTTCGTTGTGACCGCGACGGCGGTAGCACACGATGTCAATGACAACGTCTTTCTTGAACTCCTGGCGGAATTCGAATGCCAATCGTGCTGTGCGAACCACAGCTTCTGGGTCGTCACCGTTTACGTGGAAGATCGGTGCCTGAATGCCCTTGGCAACATCCGTGGAGTAAACAGTTGATCGTGATTCAGATGGCGGCGTAGTGAAGCCAACCTGGTTGTTGATCACGATGTTGATGGTTCCGCCGGTCTTGTAACCGCGCAACTGCGACATGTTTAGAACTTCTGGAACAACACCCTGACCGGCGAATGCCGCGTCACCATGGATGACCACTGGCAGAACCGGGAAAATGTCTTTCTTCACAGATTCGGTGCGGTCTTGCTTGGCGCGAACAATGCCTTCAACAACCGGGTTTACTGCTTCAAGGTGAGAAGGGTTTGCGGCAAGCGAAACACGCACCTGCTTGCCTTCAAGGTTGGTGAAGGTTCCCTCGGTGCCTAGGTGGTACTTAACGTCACCCGAACCTTGCACTGTCTTGGTGTCTGTGTTGCCTTCGAACTCGCGGAAAACCTGACCATAGGTCTTGCCGGCAACGTTAGTCAAAACGTTTAGGCGACCGCGGTGAGCCATGCCGATTACAACTTCGTCTAGCTCTGCATTGGCGGCCTCTTGCAAAATTTCATCAAGCGCCGCAATCGTTGATTCGCCACCTTCGAGGCTGAAACGCTTTTGTCCAACGAACTTGGTTTGCAAGAAGGTTTCAAATGCTTCGGCTTCGTTTAGCTTTTCAAGAATTCGCATCTGTTCCACGCGAGTTGGCTTTGCATACGGGCGTTCCAATTTGTCTTGGAACCAAGCTCGTTGTGCCGGGTCTTGAATGTGCATGTACTCAACACCAACTGTGCGGCAATAGCTGTCGCGCAAAATCTTGTAGATCTCGCGGAACTCTGCTTTTGGTTTGCCGCCAAAACCGCCGGTCTTGAAAGTGCGGTCTAGATCCCAGAGGCTCAATCCGTGGTTCAAGATGTCTAGGTCTGGGTGGGTGCGCTGCTTGTATTCCAGTGGATCAATATCTGCCATTAGGTGACCGCGAACGCGATAGGCATTGATTAGTTCCTGAATGCGCGAAGCCTTGCTGCGGTCATCCTGATCATCTTGATCAAAGTCAGCAACCCAGCGAACCGGCACATAAGGAATGCGCAGGTCAGCGAAAATTTCGTCATAGAAACCACGTGCGCCCAAAAGCAGTTCGTGAATCTTCTTTAAGAATTCACCAGAACCGGCTCCTTGGATAACTCGGTGGTCATAAGTCGAGGTAAGTGTGATGGTCTTGCTCACGCCAAGCTTCGAAAGCTGCGCGTCAGACAATCCCTGGAATTCTGCCGGGTAGTCAAGTGCACCCGCACCAACGATGCAACCTTGGCCCTTCATCAGGCGAGGCACTGAGTGAACTGTGCCGATGCCACCAGGGTTGGTTAGTGAAATGGTTGAACCGGCAAAATCGCCAGCGGTCAACTTGTTGTCGCGAGCCTTCTTAACCAGCTCTTCATATGCGGCCAAGTACTCAGCAAAGTTCAAGCGCTGTGCACGCTTGATGTTTGGAACCAAAAGTGCACGAGTGCCATCTTCTTTTGGAATGTCGATTGCCAAACCAAAGTTAATGTTTGCCGGTTGCACCGCAGCTGGGCGGCCATCGACTAGGTCGTAATAAACGTTTTGGCTTGGAAACTCTTTGAGTGCTCGCACAATTGCGTAGCCAATGATGTGAGTGAACGACACTTTGCCGCCGCGTGAGCGAGCCAAGTGCGAGTTGATCACGATTCGGTTGTCGATAAGCAATTTCGCCGGGATAGTGCGAACCGAGGTTGCGGTCGGAACCTCAAGCGAGGCATCCATGTTGGTTGCCAAAGATTTGGCCATGCCCTTGAGGATGTTGATTTGGTCGGTCTCTTCAAGATCATCTGCGTCGATGGTGTCGATTAGGCCTGTAATTGGTGCTTGTGCCGGAATCGGCTGAGGGCGAGCCTCGAGGTTTGTGGTCTTTGCCACAAGTGGTGCAGAAGGCATGCTTGCTGCGGCTGCCTCTACCGGGTTGGTCTGAATTGCTGGTGCCAAAGCCACTGGTGCAGCCACATGGTCTGCAGGGGTGGCATGAGGGGTGGCGGTTGGGTGGTAATTCTCGAGAATTGGCCACCAAGCCTTGTCAACCGAATCTGGATTGGATTTGTACTGAGCGTACATTTCATCAACGAGCCAGTCGTTGGCTCCAAAAGTGTTGTCTGCGCCCGAATTCTCGCCGTTGGTTGACAGAGAAATCACCTCTTCATGATTTGGTCTTTACCTGCCAACTCTACCCGCTGTACTTTGTCGAAATTGGCCCGAGATGCCAATTGCCATCATGTTTTCGGCGTTATCCGGTGGGTATGCTGGAACCAAGATGGATAGCGCAGGTTCTGGCCATAGTTTGGCGAGCGGGGGAGCTCGATGAATGAGTGGCTGATGCTCGGATTCGGGCTATTGCTGACAGTGGGCACTGGCCTTTTTGTTGCCAGTGAATTCTCGCTGGTAAATCTGGAGCGCAGCGACCTTGAGGCCAGACGCGACCGTGGCGAAAAGGGCCTAAACAACACCATTTTGGCCCTGGCAAAAACTAGCACCCACCTTTCGGGCGCTCAATTGGGCATTACCCTCACCACCATGCTCACCGGATTTCTAGTGGAGCCGGCGCTAACCTCTCTGCTAAAACCGCTGCTGACAAATTTTGGCGTATCGGATTCGATCGTTTCGGGAGTCGGCCTTGCCGTGGCAATGTTTCTGGCGACTGTTTTTTCAACCTTGATCGGCGAATTGGTTCCAAAGAAGTTGGCGCTGTCGATACCCCTTCAGGTCAATAAGTTTGTGGTTGGTTTTCAGCTGACTTTCACTTGGATTTTTAAACCCGCAATCATTTTGCTCAACACCGTTGGCAATGCCATCGTCCGCTCCCTGGGTATTGAACCCAAAGAAGAGTTGAGCTCAACTCGCACGGCCGAAGAACTTTCTGCTCTGGTTCGTCGATCAGCCAGTTTGGGTGCCCTGGATGCGCAAACCGCAACGCTGTTGACCAAGACCCTGGCGCTTACCCAGTTGGTGGCAGCCGACATTATGACTCCGCGTCCTCGCATGACAATTCTCGAGAAGACTGCTTCGCTTCAAGATCTCATCGATGCGTCAATAAAAACCGGCCACTCGCGTTTTCCTATTGCCGATGGCTCGAGTGACGACATCGTGGGCGTTGCTCACGTTAAGAAGGCCGCAGCGGTGCCGCGCGAAAAACGTGCTGGAGTGCCGGTGTCTGCGGTGATGGTTGAAGTGCTTCGAGTGCCCGAGACGATGCGTCTTGAAACTCTGATGGTTGAACTTCGTTCCAAGGGTTTGCAGTTGGCGATTGTGGTTGACGAGTATGGCGGCACGGCCGGATTAGCCACCCTCGAAGACCTGGTTGAAGAGTTGGTTGGTGAGCTTGCTGACGAACACGATCGCGCTAAAGCCGGTGTCACTCGAGGCGCAAACTCCTCAATTCTTTTTCCTGGCATGATTCGCCCCGATGAGCTAGCTGAAATGGCCATCAAGGTTCCGGCAGATGGCGCATACGAAACAGTTGCCGGATTCATGATGAGTCAGCTTGGACGCATTCCTTCAGTTGGCGACCAGGTTGAAATTGAAGACGGCGTCTTGCGCGTGGAGCGCATGGATGGACGCCGCGTAGATCGAGTTCGTTTCTCTCCGCTAAAGGAGGGTGATGACAATGAGTAGCGACTGGGTCGGCATTCTTTGGTTTTTAGTTTTGATTTTGGCTAACGGATTTTTTGTTGGCGCTGAATTTGCAGTGATTAGTGCGCGACGCGCACAAATTGAACCGCGTGCCGAAGCTGGCAGCAGGCCGGCAAAACTCACCATCAAGGCGATGGAAAACGTGGCACTCATGTTGGCCACCACTCAAATTGGTGTGACCATCTGTTCACTGTTGATTTTGATCATCGCCGAACCAAGCATTCACCATTTGCTTGAACCACTTTTTAGTGCCACGGGCATGAGTGAAGATCTGATTACCGGTGTAGCTTTTGCAATCACCTTGCTGTTGGTCTCGTTCTTGCACGTCGTGATTGGCGAAATGGTTCCAAAGAATATTTCGTTCTCGATTCCTGAACGTGCAGCCTTGGTGTTGGTGCCGGTGCTTTACTACCTGGCACTAGTGGTCAAGCCAATTGTGGTTGCCCTTAACGTAACTGCCAACGCAATCTTGCGATTGGTGCGGGTTGATCCTAAGGATGAGGCCAACAGTGCTTTCACGTTGGATCAGGTAGAAGACATAGTTGAGCACTCAACACGTGAGGGTGCTCTGTCTGATTTGAGCGGCGCAATTTCAAACACTTTTGAATTCACTGAAAAGAAAATCAGTGACATCGCGGTTCCGTTCACCCGACTCGTGTCGTTTGCAGAAACTGTGACCCCGCGAGAAATTGAACAGGCAGTAGCCAAGTACGGTTTCTCACGCTATCCGTTGACGGATGAATCTGGCGACTTAGTTGGCTACTTGCATCTAAAAGATGTAATCGATCTTGAGCAGGACGAAATAGATGACCCGTTCCCGGCCAAGCGAGTGCGCACACTTATTTCTTTGCCGGCAACCATGGAATTAGAAGATGCATTGGCGAGCATGCGCCGTGTGCACGCACACATGGCAAAGGCGTTCGATCGCACCGGCAAAGTTCGCGGTGTGCTGTTTCTCGAAGACATCCTTGAAGAACTTATTGGTGAAGTTCAAGACGCCACCAGTCGCGAAACCGATTAGTTCGGCCACTTGCCTCGGCGGTATTGAGGTGGCCAGTAATTGATTTCGGCCTTCAGCTCGTGTGCCGCTCTCAACGGCCAATATGGGTCTCGCAAGCTGGCGCGGCCAATCAAGATGACTTCAACATCGCCCTTTTGCAAGATTTCCTCGGCCTGGTGCGCATCGGTAATTTGACCAACTGCACCAACTGGCTGTTCAACTTCATCGGCCACGAACTGGGCGAGGGGCACTTGGTATCCCGGGCCGGTTGGAATTTGCACACCGGTGATTAGACCGCCGCTTGAAATGTCAAAGAGATCTGCTCCCGCTTCAGCGCACCACTTTGCAACTGTTGCAGTTTGCTCTTTATCCCAACCGCCCTCTTTGTAGTCGGTTGCCGAAAAGCGAACCATCAACGGAATGTTGTGGCCCAGCGTTGCGCGCACCGCGGCAACGATCTCTAGCAAGAAGCGGGCGCGGTTTTCGAGAGAGCCGCCGTACTCGTCTTCGCGCTGGTTTGAAAGCGGTGAGAGAAATTGGTGAATCAGATATCCGTGGGCAGCATGAATTTCTACCGCATCAAACCCCGCCAAAATTGAACGCTTTGCCGCGTCAGCAAAATCTTTTACAAGTTCTTTTATCTCGCTTATTCGCAAACGCCGGGGCGGTTCATAACCATCAAAAGCTTCTTCGGTCGCAGAAACAGTTTTCCAACCACCGAGCTCTTGAGGAACAGAGCCAGAACCTGGGCCGGACCACTCGCGATAACTTGACGCTTTGCGGCCAGCGTGCGCCAACTGAATCGCAGTCTTTGCCCCCTGCGAGTGTGCGAATGCATTTACTTCTGCCCAGGCTGCGACTTGGTCGAAATTCCAAATGCCCGGACACCACGGGCTGATGCGCCCCTCGGGTGTCACTGCAGTCGCTTCAGAGATGATCATTCCGGCGCCGCCAACAGCTCGGGAGCCAAGGTGCACCACATGCCACTGGTTCACGATTCCATCTTGAAATTCGCAGGAGTACTGGCACATTGCCGCAATGAAAATTCGATTGCGAATTTGCAAAGAACGCAGATTGAGTGGTTCGAAAAGCTTGGGCAATGTCATGCCATGAATTTACCAACGATAGCCTTTGACTGTGCGCTTTCGAACTGCCCTAAAACTTTTGCCGCTGGTTGCAACTAGCATTGCAATACACCTTTGGCTGCTGATTTCGGCTTGGCCTTTCACTCAGGTAGCGCCATTCAATGACGTTCTGCTTTATGGATACTGGCTCGACACAATGCCGAAGCACTCTTTATTAGGCGTGAATGTCAACTGGGTTTATCCGTATCTTGCGCTTGTGCCGATGGCCTTGGCAAAGATTGTTGGCGGCAATGCGGGAATCTTGATTGGCTGGGTGCTGCTGATCGCATGTATCGACACGGTTGCCATCTGTTGGCTAACCCAATGGGGTGCGGGTTCAAGATCTCGATTCACTGCGGCTTGGTTTTGGCTTGGCTTTCTTGTGGTTTTAGGCCCAGTTGCCATTGGTCGAATTGATGCCGTTGCCACTGCCTTGGCTGTTTTTGGGCTAATCGCACTCACTAAAAACCGCATTCAAATGGCCGCAGCATTTTTTACCGCTGGCGCATGGATAAAGATCTGGCCAGTTGCCATGGTCTTGGCAACCTTTGTGGGTCAGGCCAAAAAGAGAGTCGTAGCAATTGGTGCTGCCGCAGTGAGCGTGGGGGTTTTGGTGGCTGGCCTGATCATGGGCGGCAATTTTGCATTGCTTTCTTTTGTCACAATGCAATCCAATCGCGGAATTCAAATCGAGTCTCCGATAGCCTCTGTTTGGATTTGGGCATCAAAACTGGGCGCCCCCAACACCTACATGTATTTCGATAACGACTTGCTGACCAACCAAATTGCCGGCGGTGGAGTGACGCTGGTTTCAAGTTTGATGACCTGGGTGATGGCTGGGGCATTGGCCATCACGGCCTGGCTCGGATGGCGAGCCTCGAAGCAAGCGCCGTTGAATGAAACCTTTTCGGTTATCGCGCTCACCGCGGTGCTCGATCTAATCGTCTTCAACAAGGTGGGCTCACCTCAGTTCATGGCATGGCTTGCGGTGCCAACTATCGCGTGGATAATTTTCGATCGAGCAAAGAAAAAGTTTTTGATTGCAGCCGTCTTGCTAATTGCACTGCTAACCCAGTTGGTTTATCCGCTGCTATACATCGACCTGATGGGATACGGATGGTTATCAATCGCAACCCTTACAGCGCGAAATTTGTCGTTGATCGCGCTGTTGGTCTGGTCAAACCTGCAACTCGCCAAACTGGCGAAGCATAAGGTTGCCTACGACTCGAGCAACTGAGTAATGAACGGCCCGACTAGTTTGTCTTCAATCAAGAATCCATCGTGACCGAACTCAGAGTGAACAACCTGCAGGCCACCACCAACTAATTCGCCACCAATGTGGTCCGCAATAAATTGCTGCTCTTCAATTGGGAACAATCGGTCAGATGAGATGCCCAACACCAAGGCTTTGTGTTTGATTGACTTTAGGGCAGCTTCAACCGATGTTCGGCCGCGACCAACATCGTGCGAGTTCATTGATTCGACCAGCGTGATGTAGCTATTTGCATCGAAGCGTCGAGTGAATTTATTGCCGTGAAAATCCAGGTAGCTTTCAACCGCGAATTTTCCGCCACCACCTAGTGGGCTAACGCCAGATTGCCAAGCGCGCTCGAATCTGTCATTCAACTCGCTGTGTGATCGATAATTCAACAAAGCCATGCGTCGGGCCAAGGCCAAACCCTGGTGCGGGCCAAAGCCCGGTTTGGCGTCGTAGTAGTGGCCGCCGTTAAAGTTTGCATCGCTGCGAATGGCTTCAATCTGCACCGAGTTGGTAGCGATCTGGTCTGCCGTTGATACAGCGGTGCCGGCAATCGCTGCAACTCGCGAAAGTTCATTCGGGTATTCAATCGCCCATTCAAGTGCGTGCATCGCACCCATTGAGCCACCAACAATTGCATGCCAATGCTTAATGCCAATTAGGTGCGAAAGAGCACGCTGGGCTTTGACCTGATCGCGAATGGTGACATACGGAAAGTTCGAACCGAATTCGCGGCCGCTGCTATCCAATGATGAAGGGCCCGTTGTGCCTTGGCAGCCACCAAGGTGGTTTGGTGCCACGATGAAAAACTTATTTGTGTCGATGGCCAGACCCGGGCCAATAATGTTGCGCCACCAGCCATCAGTTGGGTGATCTTTGGATGCCGGCCCGGCCGCGTGAGAGTCACCGGTTAGACCGTGCAAGATCAGCACAGCATTGCTGTTGTCGTCGTTTAGTTGACCCCAGGTTTCAAATGCAATGCGATAAGACGGCAGAACGCGCCCGCTCTCTAACTCAAGGTTAGAGAGGGGCGCGAACTGGCGGTCACCAGCAGGGTCACCATCGCGCCAGGCGCCACTCGCGGGTGGGCGACCGATTAGTTGACGGCTCTGCTCCTCCGTGATGAAGTCTGACGGTGATGTTTCCGCCGATGATTGAAATTCCATAGGTATTCGAGCCTAGCGGCTCACCTACTTATTTTGCAGCGGCGAATGCGGTTTCTAGGTCGGCAATCAGGTCATCAACAGACTCGAGACCAACTGAGAGACGCACTAGACCCGGTGTGACACCGCTGGTCAATTGCTGCTCTGGGGTTAGCTGCGAGTGAGTTGTCGAGGCTGGGTGAATCACTAGCGAACGCACATCACCGATGTTGGCTACGTGGCTGAACAAGTTGAGTGCATCAACGAATTTAGAACCTGCGGATACGCCACCCTTAATTTCGAATGACACGATTGCGCCAGCACCCTTTGGTGAGTACTTTTGCGCTGCCGCATACCAAGGTGAGGTTGGCAAGCCAGCGTAGTTAACGCTTTCAACCTGTGCGTGTGAGTGCAACCAGTTAGCGATTTTGGTTGCGTTCTCTACGTGACGCTCAATGCGCAGGCTCAGAGTTTCAATGCCCTGCAGCAACTGCCAAGCGCTGTTTGGTGAAATTGCCGCACCAATATCGCGCAACAACTGCACACGAGCTTTGATGATGTACGCGATGCCATCACCAAGTGCCGCGGTGTAGTTCACGCCGTGGTACGAAGGGTCTGGAGTTGTCAAACCTGGGAACTTGTTTGACTTGCTCCACTCAAACTTTCCACCGTCAACAATTGCGCCGGCAACAACTGTGCCGTGACCACCAAGGAACTTGGTTGCTGAGTGCAACACAATGTCGGCGCCGTGCTCAAGCGGACGAATCAAATAAGGAGTAGCAACGGTGTTGTCAACAATAAGAGGCACGCCGTTCTTGTGAGCAACATCGGCTACGCCCTGAATATCCAGAATCGAAACCTTAGGGTTGCCAATTGTCTCGGCGAAGAATGCCTTGGTGGTTGGCTTCACAGCTGCTTGCCACTCGGCAAGGTCATCCTGGTTCTCAACAAATGTTGTGGTGATGCCTAGCTTTGGCAATGTGTACTTGAAGAGGTTGTAGGTGCCGCCATAAATAGTTGACGATGCAACAATGTGGTCACCAGCCTCGGCAATGTTCAAGATTGCAAATGTTTCTGCAGCTTGGCCAGATGCCAAAAGCAAAGCCGCGGTTCCGCCTTCAAGGGCAGCGATGCGCTTCTCTGCGACATCCTGGGTTGGGTTCATGATGCGGGTATAGATATTGCCAAATTCAGCCAGACCAAAAAGTTTTGCGGCGTGCTCGCTTGAGTTGAATACATAAGCGGTGGTCTGATAAATCGGAGTTGCGCGAGAGTTCGTGGTTGGGTCAGGGGTTGCGCCCGCGTGAATCTGAACGGTTTCAAAGCCCCAGTTTTGTGGGTCGGTGCTCATGGTGAATTCCTTTGGTTTGAGGGTTTCGTGGCAACAGCCTATGTCCCTTTTAATCTGCGCGAAATAGGGCATGCAATTTTGCGTAACGCACTGCGAATAGTCTGGGTGAATGTTCTTTGAACAAATGCACCCAAGTTGGCAGGCGGCCCTGACCGATGCCAAGCCGGTGCTTGATGCGCTCGAGGCAAAGCTAGATCAGCAACCGGGCAGTTTTGTGCCGCCTAAAACTCAGGTCATGAAAGCGTTCGAAACCCCTCTGGATGAGGTTCGCGTTTTATTAGTAGGTCAAGACCCTTATCCAACCGCTGGTCATGCCATCGGGCTCTCGTTCGCAGTTGATGCAAACGTCAAACCGTTGCCTCGCAGCCTCACAAACATATTGCGTGAACTTCAAGATGACCTTGGTCGCTCGGTTTCGGCAGAGGGCAATTTGCAAAATTGGCAGCAGCAGGGCGTGATGCTTTTGAATCGTCACTTAACCACGGATGTCGGCGATGCCGGAGCCCACTCGGATTTGGGCTGGTCGGTATTCACAAACAAAGTGGTGCAGGTATTAAATCGGCGTCGCGTCGTGGCAATCCTCTGGGGAGCACAAGCCCAGGAGTTATTGCCACTTTTAGTTGATTGCGAAGTAATTGCTTCGGCTCATCCAAGCCCGCTTTCGGCACGCAAGGGATTCTTTGGCTCCAAACCATTTTCAAAAACAAACGCCGCGCTTCGCACGCAGGGCCGCGATGAGATTAACTGGTCTTGTTAGGAGGTTGGCATGGCTTTAGATTCTGAATCCCGTTGGCGCATGATTCGCATGATGCGCGCCAAGGGCATCCAGCCGCCTTCAAACGAAACCACTATTCGTGAAGCTCAAGAGTCTGACCTCACGCAAATGGTCGAGATCTATAACTACTACATACAAAACAGCGTGGTCACCTTCGACATGGACAAGATGAAGTTGGCCGACTGGAAAACCAAGTATGAGTGGGTCAAGTCGCTCGGGTTACCGTTTCTGGTTGCCGAGAGCGCGGGTGGGCAAGTGTTGGGTTTTGCATACGTTGCCCCATGGAGACAAAAAGCAGCGTTCAAGCGAACCGTAGAAGACTCGATTTACCTGCGCCCGGCTGCAATCGGCAAACGCGTTGGCACCAAGTTGCTTGAAGAATTGTTGACTCGCGCTAAAGCTGCCGGCGTAAAAGAAGTAGTGGCCGTCATCTCAGATCAGGGTGCCGAATCATCAATTGCGCTACACGAGCATTTTGGATTCAAGCGCCAGGGTCACCTAGCAAAAGTGGGCTTCAAATTTGGCAGATGGCTTGGCACAATCCTTATGCAACGCAGTCTCTAAACCGTTCAGCGAATATTCAGGTTCGAGGCATAGGCTGTAGCGGTGAAGTCTCGACGCCGCCTCTCCGCCTTAGTTGCAGTTTCTATTCTTGCGGCGGGGTTATTGGCACCAGTGCAGGCCAGCATTGCTGATGTCTCATCTGACAGCTCTTATGGCCTCATAGTTAAATACCGAAATGGCGTCGTTGCCACAGATGCGCTGGGTAACCCAACTGCAGAAGCCGCGAGCAAGGTTAATTTAACTTCGAGTGAATCACTTGGTCTCGGTTATTACTCTTTGGCATTTGCCAAACCGCTGTCAATGCAAGCCGCGGCTCAAGCTGCAAAATCAATCGCAACTAGCCCTTTTATAGAAACGGCCGAACTTGATTTGGCAATGGGCAAGAGTTCGGTAGTTTTCAAAAATTCGTCCACCGCTTTTCGGCCGCTTGCTGCTTTTGCGGCACCGAGTGCCGTTCGTACCCTTAAAGTTGTCGATGCCTGGCAGGCAAGTGAACCGCGTTCCGCGCAGGCAAAACTAACCTGGCAAAAGCCGCTCTCAACTTATTCGGCCAAAATCGTTGGATACAAAATTGAGAGCAGCAGCGACGGCAGCACCTGGGCGACGCTGGTACGCAATTCCAAGTCGACCGCCACTAACTACTCGATTAGCAGTGGTCTGGTATCCGGAACAAAATATCAATTTCGCGTGCGAGCAATTACTCAGCTAGGTGCAGTTGCCAAAATTGGAGCACCATCGGCAGTGGTTTCAAAAACTTTCTCAACTGTTCCTGTTGAACCCGTGCTGCTGGGCCTGAGCACGACTTCGGTCAAGACTGCAGGGCCGTTGACAGTTAAGTGGATGCCGCAAACGGCATCTGAAAAGGGCGGCTTATCAGTCGCGTATACAGTGACCGCAAAAGCTGCGGGTCAAACTGATCTAACTTGCACCACAACCGCAAACACCTGCATGCTGGCAAATGCGGTTGTTGGGGTCAGCTACAGAATTCAGGTGGCGGCAACAAACAGTCGCGGTGTCGCTGTGAATATCGACAGCCTAAAGCCGACCGACCCCGATTACAGCAAGCAGTGGTATTTGTCAGAAACTCACGGAGTTGCAGCTGAGCGTGCCTGGGCTATCACCAAGGGCTCGTCATCGATTGTGGTTGCGGTTCTAGATACCGGCATCACCAATCACCCTGAACTAAATGATTCGGTGGTGGCTGGCTATGACTTCGTTGATAATGACACCGATGCAACCGACCCGGGTGATGGTGTTGTTGCTACCAACGATCGCAGCTCTTGGCACGGAACTCACGTTGCCGGAATCATCGCTGCGAAATGGAACAATGAGGGCATTGCTGGAATCGCTCCCAATGTGAAAATTCAACCGGTTCGCATTTTGGGTTCAGGTGGCGAGGGAACAACCAGCAACCTGATCAAGGCAATCAACTGGGCAACCGGTGTCGACGTTACCGGTGCACCTAAAAACCTCACTCCAGCAAAAGTCATCAACCTATCCTTGGCGAGTTTGAACTCTTGCGCCTCGCTGGGTTCGTTGCAGGCAACCATTACTGCCGCTTTTGACAAGAATGTGACCATCGTTAGCGCCGCTGGCAACGAGGCAAACGACAATCGCCTTTATTCACCAACCGGATGCTGGCACCCTATATCGGTTGGTTCGAGTGGCTTCAGTGGCGACCGTGCCTATTACAGCAATTACAACGTTGACCTAATGGCGCCGGGTGGCGACGACTCGGTTAGCACCGGTGATGCAAACGTGCCGAGTGCAATTTATTCAACTTATAACTCAGGCGCTTATACTTTCGGCTCACCGAGCTACGCAGCCGAGGAGGGCACGAGCATGGCCGCGCCCGTGGTTTCAGGAATTGTTGCGCTGCTTTACTCCTACAATCCAAATCTGACTGCTGAGCAGGTTGCTACTGCACTGATTAACACCGCAACGCCATTTGCTGCGGGAACCTGGTGCGCTGCCCATTCGGGAGAGGGAGTTGGCTGCGGTAGCGGAATCGTGAATGCTGCTAATTCTTTGGCGTCGATAGTGCCCGTGGTCACCAGCGCAAAATAACTTTCGCTTAAATACAAAAGCCGGCTCTAGTTTTCACTAGACCGGCTTTTTTGCTGGTGCGGAAGGTGGGACTTGAACCCACACGCCGTGAGGCGCTGGAACCTAAATCCAGTGCGTCTGCCAATTTCGCCACTCCCGCATGCCTGTCTATTCTAGGGGCAAATTTGTGTGGATAACTTCGGAAGCCAAAATCAGTGAATTGCAAACTGGCACCAAGGGGGTTTGCGATGAATTTGATCAGGTCAACGTTGGCGGCCAGCGCTCGCGAGCTGGCACTGCGCGAGGGTCTTTCCGCCTCAGCGGCCATCGACAAATCCCTGGATTATTTGGTTGAAAATTCGCCTGCGTTAGCAGCTACAGAAAATCATCTGCGCAACGAGGCTCGCAGCACTCTGCTTGGTTTCGGGTCACTGCAAGAAATGATTGATGACCAGTCGATAGAAGAAATCTGGATAAATTCACCGACAGAAATCTTTTATGCGCGACAGGGCGTGACTCAAAATGCAGACCTGCAACTTACTCACGAAGAAGTCACCTCGATAATCGAAAGAATGCTTCGCCCAACCGGGCGACGCCTAGATCGATCTTCACCATTCGTTGATGCGTCCCTTGCCGACGGCTCAAGACTTCACGTGGTAATTCCTGACATCACCAAGCAGTCTTGGGCCATCAACATTCGCAAGTTTCCGGGTGAGGTCTTAACGCTGCAGCGATTGTGCTTGCTTGGTGCGATTTCAGAGGCTCAACTTCACTATCTAACTCAGGCTGTTCAAAATGGCCGCAACATTTTGGTTTCTGGAGCCACACAGGCGGGCAAGACCACGATGCTCTGTGCACTACTTGCCGAGGCAAAGCTCACCGATCGAATTGTTTCTGTCGAAGAAACTTTTGAATTGCGCGTGCAGCAACCCGACTGGGTCGCCATGCAAACGCGTCAGCCAAATCTTGAGGGAGTCGGCGAAGTTTCTCTGCGCCGATTGATTAAAGAAGCTTTGCGCATGCGACCGACCAGATTAGTTGTTGGCGAAGTGCGCGAGGCAGAAAGCCTAGACCTGCTAATTGCGCTTAACTCCGGATTACCAGGCGCATGCACAATTCACGCAAATTCGGCCAGCGAAGCTGTGGCGAAGCTTTGCACGCTGCCGCTTTTGGCCGGGCAAAACATCTCAAGCGACTTCGTGAATCCAACAGTGGGCAACTGCATCGATGTTGTGGTGCACTGCGCTATGGATTCTTCGGGGGCTCGACGAGTTCGTGAGATTTTCGAAGTTGCCTGGAACCCGCAATCCAAGTCCATTGAACTCAGCCCGGTGAATACATGACTTGGTTGAAATCGGCGGTGGAGGGTGCTGGCTTGGCAAAGTATGGAATTCAGAGCGTGGTCTTTGTGATTCTTTTTAGCTCGCTGGTGGTTGGCGTTTGGGTGCACACGGCCTTCGGAGTCATGGCCTTGGCGACATTCGTGGCAGTTGGAACATGCGGTTTGGGTTTCGAAATGCTGTTGATCAAGGCCCGCCATCGAAGAGCCGAGCTGGTTAAGGTTTGGCCAGAGGTCGTCGATTCTATTCATTCGGCAATTACCTCGGGATTATCTCTTGCCGAAGCTTTGAGCGAACTTGCGCACTCGGGCCCACCAACACTGCGGCTGGCTTTCGCTAATGCAACTGCGCGGCTTGACGCGGGTGTGTCGATGGAAAACACACTTGATTTGCTAAAGGCTGACTTGGGCGAAGTGCATGCAGATCGACTCTGTGAGAATTTGCGACTGAGCGCTAGCGGCGGCGGTGAAAGTCTTGCTGAATCTTTGCGCCAACAGTCGAAGCAGTTGCGAGCAGATGTAGCGCTTTGGGGTGAGCTGAATTCTAAACAGGGCTGGATTGCCGGAACAGCAAAATTAGCTGTGGCTGCACCCTGGATAGTGGTGGCGATGCTTTCGATTCGGCCTGAAAATGCCGCCGTCTACAACACCTCGAGCGGGGTGGCCATTTTGTTGGTCGGCTTTGTTGTCTCCGTCTTTGCCTATCGACTGATCCACTTCTTAGGAACACTTCCTCAACAGCCGAGAGTCTTTGTAGCATGACTGCACTTGTAATCTCACTCATGCTTTCCACTGGATTCCTATCCCTGGCATCAGCAGTTGTGCCCGCCCGCCGGGCTACATTGCTGAATCGCGTTTCAGCTACCTTGCCTTCTGAACAAATCGTTAAAGATTCCTTTGGCATTAAGGCAACAGAAGGTATTAGCCGAGCACTCGCCAAACTATTTACGTCACAAAAACGATTGCAAAATGCACTCTTTGAATTGCCGGATATTTTGGAATTGCTAGCTGTGGCGCTCTCTGCCGGAGACAATCTCTATTCGGCTATCAAGCGCGTGGCACCGCGAATTTCTGGCGTTGTTGCAGATGAGCTGCACTACGCGCTTAGGGCAATGGATTTAGGCAGCGAACTTGAACGCGAGCTAGCGGGCATTGCCAAGCGTTTGCCTCACCGTCAGATTGCCGAATTCTCAACCAAGGTGTCGCTTTCGCTGCGCCGAGGAACACCGCTGGCCTCTTTGCTGGTTGAACAGGCGCAAAGCGCGAGAACCGAGGTTCACAATCTGCTGTTAAAAAGGGCCGGCCAAAACGAGACTCGAATGTTGATTCCTTTGGTGTTTTTGATATTGCCGGTCACGGTGTTGTTCGCAATTTATCCAAGTTTGCAATTGCTGAATCTTGACTACCTCTAGAAAGGAAAGAAATGAAAAACGATATGAAAGATGAAACCGGCGATGTGCCTGGTTGGGTTCTAATCACATTGATGACCGCTGGCTTGGTGGTTTTGATGTGGTCAGTGGCCGGCCCTGCGCTCAAGGGTGTATTCGAGCAAGCGCTCAGCAAAGTTGTTGCGTTCTAGATTCAAGAGCACACGTGGTTCAGCGCCGCTCAACTTTGTTTTGATCGCGGTGCCTTTGCTGCTGCTGGCTTTCTCGGTAGTTGGCATTTCGTTAACCACGCTGCTTCGAAATCAGTTGATTGATATCGCGGTAGAAAGCGCGCGCTTTGCCGCACTTGCCGACCAATCCTCAAGCGATGGTTGCCTAAGGGCACGGGCACTTCTGGCGAAGACGGTGGCTCAGAAATTGCACCTTGAGGTCAGGTGCTTCGGCGAATCAGCGTTTGGGGTCAGTCAAGAAGTTGTGCAGCTAACTTTTCGAACTCCGGCAATCGGTTTGCTGCCCGGCAGCAAACTAATCAAGGCGGTGGGCCATGCGACTCGCGAAATTAAATGACGAGACTGGCTCTGCTGTTCTGGAGTTTGTTGGATTTGGATTGCTCTTTCAAATTTCTATCTTGATTGCAGCGCTGCAGGTGGCCGAGGTTCAAAAGCAACAAATTGCTTCCGAATCAATCGCTCGGCACTCCTTGCGTTCGTTCATCCTCGGCCAGGTTTCAGTGGAGTCAACTGCCCAGCAGGTGGCTCAAGATTTCGGAATTACTCAAACTCCAGTCCTGCAATTGTCATGCAATCCCGATTGTGATTCTTCAGGCTCAATTGCAAATCTGCGAGTCATTCTTGGCAAGGCGGTAGCCCAATCAACCATGAGAATCGAATGAAACAGTTCAGCGGTGAGCAAGGTTCAATCGCGCCACTGGCTATCGGTCTGGCTTTGATTTCGCTGGCCACTGTGATTGCGGTGACGATGGCATCGACACTTTTTATTTTTCAAAAACGGCTTACAAATTTGGCCGAAGCTTCGGCGCTCGCTGCGGCAAACGGAGAAGCTGCGGTGGATTTCGTTTCTAAGGTGCCCGGACTAGAACTTGAAGGCCTAACCGTGCAGCAAACTACCGCTGCCGATGACATCACCATTGATGTGCGGGTTTGCGCAACCTGGCAATCGCCAATTCAAATTTTGAAACTATTTGCCACTTCACAAATTTGCTCTCACGCTTCTGCGCGGCAAGAAGCAACTATTTGATTTTGAATTTGGGCAAGTATCGCCAAAACAAAAACGCACCGACCAAACTGAGAGCACCCATCGAAGAGATTCCCACTGCCAAACTAAAAGTCACGGCAAGCGTTGAGATGATCGGCGCGGTCAGCGCAATGCCGGAGTCAAACATAAACCGGTAGGCAGATAAGAATTCGTTTCTTGCGTCTGCTGGTGCCAGGTCAGCACCAATCACCAAAACCACGCCCGAGCCAATTCCGTTTGCCAAGGCAAGGGCTATTGCGGCAATCAAGAATCCATTTGCATCCTTGACGGTTGCCAACAACAGCAAGCAAAGCCCCATGGCCGCAAGACTCGGGAAGGCAACCCATCGACGACCAAAGCGGTCCATGATTTGCCCGGATGTGTAGAAGAGTGCGAAGTCTATTCCACCGGCGATGCCGATGAAAAGAGCTGACTGGGCTGGGTCGAGTTTCATGCCTAACGCCCAAAGCGGCAGGCCAATGGTTCGAGCGGTTCGTGACATCTGCAAAATAGTTGCTGCCGCACCAAGGGTGATCAGTTTTTTGTATTCGCGTTTGGCGATGAACCAGGTGTTGCCAACCGGAGCATCGTTTGTGATTGTCATGATGCCGGGCTTTGTGGTGAAGATTAGTAGTGCGCCTGCCAGACTGCAAAGAACCACCGGAACAACATAGGCAGAACTCAGGCCGAAAATGGAAATGACCGAGGCGCCAATCAGCGGGCCGCCGAAACTTCCGATTCGAAAGGTGCCCCCGAGCATCGACATTGCACGAGCGCGGTGTGAGGTTGGCACTGTCTCAGCAATGTAGGCATGGCGAGCCAAGCCAAAAATCGCCGCGGATGCTCCCATTGAAAAAACTCCCAGCGCCAACATGTAGATGTTCGTTGCGTATAGGGCGAAGAGAATTCCAAATGCGGCTATAAAGGCAGCCCAAATCATTGAGGTGCGTTCGCCAAAGCGGTTAACAATTCTGGCAGCCGGCAAATCGGCAAGCACGGTGCCAATCATCAATGCTCCGGCAATCAAACCGGCGGTCGGAAGGCTTGCTCCCAAGGATTCGGCGCTTGCCGGAATCACTGGAATGATTGCGCCCTCACCAATGCCAAATAGGGCAGTTGGTAAATAAACAGGTAGTACCAGCGACCTCATTGAGTATTTTTGGCTCGGCACTCTTCAATTATGGTGCTCGCCTAAACTAGTTGTGACATGGCAGACATCGACCTATCCGCAGAAATTCGCGACTTGCGCGCAACCTTTGCCGATATTCAACATGTTGTCGATGCACCAAAACTTAATGAAGAGATCGCCGTCTTAAAAGACCAGGCGGCTGACCCAAACATTTGGGATAACCCTGAACACGCTCAAAGCGTAACCAGCAAGCTCTCGCACAAGCAAGCGATGATCACCAAACTTGAGTCCGTTAAGTCGCGACTCGATGATCTTGAAGTTCTTGTTGAGATGGCAAACGCCGAAGCTGACTCTTCGGTACAGGTCGAAGCAAAGGCCGAACTTGCTGCCTTGCAAGAGCTGATTTCTGAGCTCGAAATTCAAACCCTGCTAAACGGCGAGTATGACTCACGTGCGGCGGTAATCACGATTCGCTCTGGGGCTGGCGGAGATGACGCTACCGATTTTGCCGAAATGCTGATGCGCATGTATTTGCGCTATGCCGAGAAGCACAAGATGCCATTCCAAGTGCTGGATACTTCTTATGCCGAAGGTGCCGGAATTAAGTCGGCAACTTTTGAAATTGATGCTCCTTATGCCTTTGGAACTCTTTCGGTTGAGGCGGGCACGCACCGACTCGTGCGCATGAGCCCATTCGGAGCAGCAGGAAAGCGTCAAACCTCATTCGCCGCTGTCGAAATCGTTCCCTTGGTCGAGCAAACCGAAGCGATTGATATTCCTGAAAATGAAATACGCATTGATGTTTTTCGTTCTTCGGGGCCGGGCGGGCAATCGGTAAACACCACCGACTCTGCCGTGCGAATCACTCACATTCCAACTGGAACTGTCGTAAGTTGCCAAAACGAAAAAAGTCAGATTCAAAACAAAGCCGCAGCTATGCGAGTGCTGCAGTCTAGGTTGCTAGAAATGCGTCGCAGAGAAGAAGACGCAAAAAAGAAACAAATCGCTGGGGATGTAAAAGCCAGTTGGGGCGAGCAAATGAGGTCTTACGTTTTAGCGCCCTATCAAATGGTTAAAGACCTGCGCACAGAGCACGAACAGAACAACCCAAACGCCGTGTTCGATGGTGACTTAGATGGCTTTATCGCCGCAGGTATCCGCTGGCGCAAGCAGACACAACAGGGCGCTTAAGCTTTGGATTCCAGCCGGCAACTTAGGCTGGGCACATCATGATTCTCATCGAAAACGTCTCTAAGCAGTACCGCGGCTCAGCTCGCCCGGCGCTAAATAACGTCTCGATTGAGATTGGCAAAGGCGACTTTGTCTTCTTGGTTGGAGCATCAGGCTCTGGCAAGTCATCTTTGATGCGACTAATGCTTCGAGAAGACGTTCCGAGCTCAGGTTCGGTTCACGTGCTGGGTGAAAATTTGGTTGGCATTGCCAGTCGCCGCATTCCGTTCTTTCGCCGCCGCCTGGGCGTGGTATTTCAGGATTTTCGTTTGTTGCCAAATAAAACTGTGGCGCAGAATGTTGCATTCAGTCTTGAAGTGATTGGCAAGTCACAGGGGTTCATTCAAGAAGCTGTTCCCGATGTATTGCGGCTGGTCGGTCTTGATGGCAAAGCAGATCGATTGCCGAGCGAACTTTCAGGCGGCGAGCAGCAGCGCGTGGCTTTGGCCCGGGCAATCGTAAACAAGCCGGCAATCTTGTTGGCCGATGAGCCAACCGGAAACCTAGACCCGGCAACGTCGCAAGACATCATGGCCTTGATAGAACGCATTAATCTGAGTGGCACCACCGTGGTAATGGCTACTCACGATCGTTCAATCGTTGACCGCCTTAAAAAACGAGTGGTTGAACTAAAAGACGGCGAAATAATCCGTGACCAGGTGGGCGGCAGTTACTAATGAAGTTTGTTTTCAAAGAGGTCGCCGAGGGAATCAGTCGAAATATCTCTATGGTGGTTTCCATCATCCTGGTGACATTCATTTCACTTACCTTTGTTGGCACGGCCTCTTTGCTTCAGATGCAAATCGGTCAGATGAAAAATTACTGGTATGACCGTGCCCAAGTAGCCATTTACCTTTGCACCAATGTTTCTCCGGAAGCAGCCTGCCCTCAGGGAGAAGCTTCGGCAGATGTGAAAAGTGCAATCGAAGAAAAACTTAACTCGGCCACGCTAAAGCCATACATTGAGAAGTTTTATTTTGAGAATCATGATCAGGCTTACGCAACCTTTCAAAAACAATTTGAAGGCAACGCAGTGGCTAAATATGTCACCAAGAACCAACTAAACGAAACTTTCTGGGTCAAATTGAACAACGCCAACCAAGGCAAAATAATCACCGAGAGTTTCACCGGCGTTGCCGGCGTTGAAGAAGTTCGTGATCAGCGCAGTTATCTAGATCAAATATTTTCCATCTTGAACGCGGCATCTCTGGCAGCCATCGGCGTTGCCGGCCTGATGCTTATTTCAGCCGCATTGCTGATCTCAACAACAATTCGGTTGAGTGCATTTAGCCGTCGCCGTGAACTTGGCATCATGCGGTTGGTTGGTGCAAGCAATTTCTATATTCAACTGCCGTTCATTCTTGAAGGCGTAGTGGCAGCCACCGTCGGATCTGTTTTGGCGGGCGGTGCAGTCTTGGCCATTGTTCAGTTCTTTGTTCAGGGCTATCTGGCGCAGGTGCTTCCATTCACCAGTTTCGTGGGCTTGGCCGACGGTTTGTTGGTTGTGCCGGTGCTGATTGGTGCGGGAATCCTGTTGGCCGCCCTCGCTTCTGGGCTTTCTATCCGTCGCTATCTGAAGATCTAATCGGTAGACTGGTGGGCTATCCAACCCCCAAATCAGGAGTGAATCGTGCCTAGAGAGCGCGGCCAAAAAGTTGTGGCCAGCAATCGAAAAGCCCGTCACGACTACACGATCGTTGATGTCTACGAAGCAGGAATGGTTCTAACCGGCCCTGAAGTGAAGTCGTTGCGGGCTGGTCGTGCATCTCTGATTGATGGATTCGCGAGCATCGAAAACGGTGAAGCATGGCTTGAAAATGTGCACATTCCGGAGTACACACAGGCCACCTGGAACAACACCCCGTCACGCCGCAAGCGCAAACTGCTGTTGCATGCCGAAGAGATTTATAAGTTGACCGGCAAGCTCAAGGAATCGGGTTTTACCCTGGTGCCGCTTTCGATTTACTTCAAAGATGGCCGTGCCAAAGTTGAAATAGCCTTGGCAAAGGGCAAGAAGGAATACGACAAGCGTCAGACGCTAAAAGAGCAGCAGGACACTCGCGAGGCCGCTCGAGCAATGTCATCCAAAGGCAAGGATTGGTAATGAACGAAAAGATTTCTTTCGCCGGCGCCGTGAAGCGCGGGCTGCAAAAGTACGTGAACTTCAGGGGAGTGGCCACTCGAGCCGAGTACTGGTATTTCGTCTTGTTTGTGGTTCTGCTAACGCTGGTTAGCGGCACCTTCGACCAGATTGCTTTTCCAGAGCTAATGTCCAAGGCCCAGCAATCCGCGGATGCCCTCATGGCTCAGCTGCAGGCAAACCCGGGTGAGCCAAACCTAGCGCTATTCCAGAAGGCCCTGGCCGATAACTTTGCAGCCACCCCGATCAGCAACTTTGTTGGGCTGGCCACCGGAATTCCACTGCTGACAGTGCAGGTTCGCCGCATGCGCGACGCCGGGTTTGGCGGTTGGTGGCTGCTTTTGGTTTGGCTCAACATCTTTACCTTCATTGTTTGCCTTTTGCCATCCAAGGCCCGCCCTAGCGCCTAAGCGGCAATTGCACTAGACTCGTCAGGTTGCCGTGAATCGGCCGCGGATAAAGAGAGCCAAGACATCGGGTTTTGTGCGCCGCGCAGCTAGTTAGAAGAAGGAACCAGAAATGGCACTAGACGCAGCAGTTAAGACTGCAATCATCAACGAATACGCAACCAAGCCAGGCGACACTGGTTCTCCTGAAGTTCAGATCGCTGTGCTGACCAAGCGCATCTCTGACCTAACTGAGCACCTAAAAGAGCACAAGCATGACCACCACTCACGTCGTGGTCTATTGATCTTGGTTGGTCAGCGCCGTCGCCTACTTGGCTACCTACAGGGTGTAGACATTGCTCGCTACCGTGCGCTTATTGAGCGCCTGGGTCTACGCCGCTAAAGCATCGCAGACCTCTGGGCAGTGTTCCGCTAAGCAGCCTGAAAAACTTTAGACAACCGCCTTCCTGTTCAGGAGGGCGGTTTTCTGTTAGCCTGAACCTGAGCATCGCAGCAGGTTTGCTGGTCTCCGGTTGTGGATCTTGAGTCTTGAACTTCAAGGTTTTCTACTGCAGACCAGGGCAACCCTCCAATGTGGGCAAGTTACTTGCCGCGAACGCTCGAGCGCACCATCCAAAGAATGCATAAAAAATGCAGGGGATTTGTTGCGCAAAGAGGATATAAAGAGGAGGGACCATGGAAGGTCCAGAAATCAAAGCAACAGAAGCAATCATCGACAACGGTAAGTTCGGCAAGCGAGTTATTCGTTTTGAAACCGGTCGTCTAGCTCAGCAGGCACAGGGTGCCGCAGCTGTTTACATCGACGAAGAGACCATGCTGTTCTCGGCTACCACTGCAAGCAAGCAGCCAAAAGATCAGTTCGACTTTTTCCCACTAACCATTGACGTTGAAGAGCGCATGTATGCGGCAGGCCGCATCCCAGGCAGCTTCTTCCGTCGTGAGGGTCGCCCATCAACCGAAGCAATTCTTGCTTGTCGTTTGATTGACCGCCCACTACGTCCGTCATTCGTTGACGGTTTGCGCAACGAAATTCAGGTTGTAGTAACCGTGATGGCTATTGAGCCAGACGAGCTTTACGACGTCGTTGCAATCAACGCGGCTTCGATGTCAACTCAGCTTGCTGGTTTGCCATTCTCGGGTCCAATCGGTGGTGTGCGTGTGGCACTTATTGATGGCCAGTGGGTTGCGTTCCCTAAGCACTCACAGCTTGAGCGTTCAGTTTTCGACATGGTTGTTGCCGGTCGCGTCATCGTAGAGAACGGCGTCGAAGACGTTGCCATCATGATGGTTGAAGCCGAAGCTTCAGAAAACTCAATGGACCTAATCGCTGGTGGCGCAAAGGCACCTTCTGAAGAAGTAGTTTCTGAGGGTCTTGAAGCCGCAAAGCCATTCATCAAGGCACTGGTTAAGGCTCAGGCTGACCTTGCTGCGGTTGCTGCAAAGCCAACCAGCGAGTACCCAACCTTCTTGCCATACACCGATGAGGTTTACTCAGCCGTAGAAGCAGCCGCAGGTGCAGAACTTGCTAAGGTTTACCAAATCGCCGACAAGGTTGCGCGCCAGGATGCTGACGACGCATTGAAGGCAACGACAAAGGAAAAGTTGGAAGCAACTCTTTCTGAAGAGCAGATGGCTCAGTTCTCTGCTGCGTACAAGTCAGTAACCAAGAAGATCATGCGTACCCGCGTTCTTAAAGAAGGCATCCGCATTGATGGTCGTGGTTTGCGCGACATCCGCACACTTGACGCAGAGGTTGCGGTTATTCCTCGCGTTCATGGTTCAGCAATCTTCCAGCGCGGTGAGACTCAAATTTTGGGCATCACAACCTTGAACATGTTGAAGATGGAGCAGCAGATCGATTCACTGAGCCCAGTGACTTCAAAGCGCTACATGCACAACTACAACTTCCCGCCTTACTCAACTGGTGAAGTTGGTCGCGTTGGAACTCCTAAGCGTCGCGAGATCGGTCACGGTGCTCTTGCCGAGCGCGCGTTGGTTCCAGTTCTTCCAAAGCGCGAAGATTTCCCATACGCAATCCGTCAGGTATCCGAGGCTCTTGGCTCAAACGGTTCAACCTCAATGGGTTCTGTATGTGCTTCAACACTTGCATTGCTAAACGCAGGTGTGCCTCTGCGCGCACCAGTTGCTGGTATCGCAATGGGTCTAATCTCAGACACAGTTGATGGCAAGATTCAGTACGCAGCAATCACAGACATCCTGGGTGCAGAAGACGCACTTGGTGACATGGACTTCAAGGTTGCCGGTACTCGCGATTTCATCACTGCCATTCAGCTTGACACCAAGCTCGACGGTATTCCTGCATCGGTTCTTGCTGGTGCGCTTACCCAGGCAAAAGAGGCGCGTCTAACCATCCTTGACGTAATGTCACAGGCAATCTCAGAGCCAGATGAAATGGCGCCAACTGCTCCACGCGTAATTGCAGTGAGGATTCCAGTTGACAAGATCGGTGAGGTGATCGGCCCTAAGGGCAAGATGATCAACCAGATTCAAGAAGACACTGGTGCTGACATCTCGATTGAAGACGACGGAACTGTTTACATCGGTGCAACTGACGGTCCTTCAGCTGAGGCTGCAAAGGCTGCCGTGAATGCAATTGCTAACCCACACGTTCCTGAAATTGGCGAACGTTTCTTGGGCACTGTTGTGAAGCTGGCTACCTTCGGGGCGTTCGTTTCACTTACTCCAGGAAAAGACGGATTGCTTCACATCTCAGAGCTAAAGAAGATGGCCGGCAAGCGCGTTGAGAACGTTGAAGATGTTCTTGAGGTTGGTCAGCGTCTTCAGGTTGAAATCACCAAGATCGATGACCGAGGCAAGCTTTCACTTGCACCTGTAGTCGAGGGTGAAGAGGGCGCAGCCGCTGACAACTCAGACGAAGAGTAATGTCAGAAATTCTGTTTCCACTCGACCAGAGTGACCTGTCGTTCACCGCTTCGGGAGGTAGTTCGGTTCGCCGAACTATTCTTCCGAGCGGTGTTCGCGTTTTAACTGAACACATGCCGGCAGCGCAGAGCGTTTCAATTTCATTCTCAGTTGCGGTTGGTTCACGCGATGAGACAAATGGTCACTTCGGATCAACGCACTTTCTAGAACATCTATTGTTCAAGGGAACCAAGACTCGCACTGCTCTGGATATTGCGGTTGCCTTTGACTCTGTTGGCGGCTCTTCTAACGCATCCACCGGAAAAGAGCACACAAGTTATTACGCTCGCGTGCAAGATAAGTCGCTGCCGCTTGCAGTCGATGTGATCGGCGACATGCTGACTTCATCGCTTATCGATGCAAACGAATTTGAAAACGAGCGCACGGTAATTCTTGAAGAGCTCGCCATGAATGATGACGACCCCCAGGATGTTGCGCATGAGGCGTTTGCATCAGCGGTGCTGGGCGACCATCCGCTTGGCCGACCAATTGGCGGCACTAATGAAACCATCAGCGCAGTTACGCGTGATGCTGTTTGGGATCACTACCAAAAGAACTACCGACCTCAAGACTTAGTTATTGTTGCCGCTGGCGGGGTAGAGCACAGCCAACTGATTTCTTTGGTTGAGCAGGCGTTGGTGAAGGCCGGCTGGAACCTAAATGCAACAGCTATGCCGGTTGAGCGACGAATTCTGCAGCAAGCTTCAATTCAGCGTGGCAGTGCGTTGAATGTAATTCATCGCCCAATTCAGCAAGCAAACGTATTGGTTGGCATGCAAGGTTTGGTTGCCGATGACGAGCGTCGCTATGTGATGGGCATTCTTAATACCGTTCTGGGTGGAGGAATGAGTTCTCGAATGTTTCAAGAGATTCGCGAGAAGCGAGGGTTGGCTTATTCGGTTTATTCGTTCAACCAGGGATATTCCGACGGCGCCTACTTTGGTCTTTATGCCGGATGTTCGCCATCCAAAACAAAAGAAGTCACTCGACTGATGATCGAGGAGCTTCAAAAGATTGCCAACGATGGCATTCGCGAAGACGAGCTGGTGCTTGCCAAAGGAAACATTTCGGGCAGCCTGGCCTTGAAGTATGAAAGCACCATGGCCAGAATGAATCGCCTTATCAGCGCTGAAATCGTGAATGGTGAATTCTTCGACCTAGATGATTCGCTCATGCACATCGATCGCGTGTCACTCGATGACATTCAGAAGCTGGCCGCCGACATTGCTGGCCGAGAGCGATCAATTGTTGCAGTTGGCGATGTCACCGAAGCAGTTTTCGACGAGTTTCTCTAGGATTTCAACATGACAATCAAAGTTGCAGTAATCGGCGCCACCGGACGAATGGGCAAGCTGGCGCTTGACCTCATTGAAGCTTCGCAGCACACCAGTTTGCACGCTGCACTCGATTCAAAGAGTGAGCTGTCGCAAGCGCTGGGTGCAGATGTGCTTTTTGATGTCACCAAGTTCGAAGTAAGTCAGCGGGTTGTCGACTTTGCGATCGCAAATGATTTGCGCGTGGTTGTTGGCACCAGCGGATGGTCTGCCCAGCACTTGGCCGAATTGAAGTCCAAGCTTGCTGCTCATCCAAAGGCTGCGGTTTTGGTTATTCCAAACTTTTCAATTGGTTCAATGTTGGCCAGTTCTTTTGCCGCCCAGGCAAGCAAGTTTTTCGATTCGATTGAAATTGTTGAAGCGCACCATGCCGGCAAAATCGATTCACCATCTGGCACCGCGGTTCGCACCGCTGAAATGATCGCTGCCGCTCGCGATGGCATGACTCAGCCAATCATCCCGGGTGTTGGTCAAGCAGCTCGTGGACAAGTTGTTGCTGGTGTGCCAATTCACAGTCTGCGCTTGTCTGGAATCTCAGCTAAGCAAGACGTACTTTTTGGCGGCAACAGCGAAGTGCTAACCATCAGTCACTCGGTCGACTCAATCAGCGCCTACAGTAACGGCATTCTGCTGTCGATGCGGGTTGCGGCTGAGAGCACCGGTCTCTTGGTTGGCCTGCAGAGTGTTGTGGATGCTGCTGCAACAAAGGCCTAAATGACACCGGCAAAAATCGGCGCCATTGTGATGGCAGCACTTTTGGTGATGTATGTGGTGCTGCTGGGCAACACCGCGATTATCTTGCTCAATTCGCCAACTGCAATCGCCAAGGCAATTGGAGGGCTGCTCACAGCTTTTCCGCTTCTGGGAGCGTGGCTAATTGTTGCTGAGCTGCGCTTTGGGCTGCGTCTCGAAAAACTTCAGCGCCGGGTTCATAGCGAAAATGCCTGGCCGCATTTTGATTTTGAATTGCGCCCGAGTGGTCGCCCAGTAAGGGCATCAGCCGACGCAGTTTTTTCCAAATACAGCGAGATTGCTCAACAGAATGCCGATGACTGGCACAACTGGTTTAACTTGGGGCTTGCCTACGATGCAGCCGGTGATCGACGCCGGGCCAGAGCCGCCATGAGGAAAGCAATCGCGCTAGCTTCGAAAAACTAGCGCGATTAATAAATGCTTGGCTTACTTGCGAATGATGCCGATTCGCTGAAGACCAAGGTACATCTGGCAGCCAAGGCAGAAGTCAAACGCGGCATTCAAGAATGCAGCAACGAACGCAGCTGAGGCAGCGATTGCAATTGCAAATGGCACAGCAAATGCAGCCAACACGAAGCCCACGGTTACAACAAAGAGGCCAACTGCCTGAGCAAACTGTGGTGGGCGAGCATCTTCAAGTTCCTTAGGTGCAGCCAAGCGCGGGCGCACAAACTTTTTGAAGATGAAGCCATATGGGTGCTTCGAGTTTCCGAACAGAGCACCAATTGCAAAAAGCAACCACAACACGGCGAATAGACCGTTTGCAGCGGCAAGTGTGGTGGCATCCAGGGCCAAGAAAATTGTGATTAGTAGCAAGGCAGATGTGATCGACGCGCCAAAGCGAGGGCCTCGCGGGTCAATCTGGGCTGGGGTCTTTGATGCAGTTGTCATTAGATTGAGAAACTTCCTAGTTCGTCAGCGATGGTTTGCGGTCGGGCTGCTCCACCGATTCTTGAAGTCACGCGACCGCGCGCATCAAGCACCAAGGTGGTGGGGGTTTGCATGATGTGAAACTTTTTGGCTAGTTCCATGCGGTGAGTGATGTCTACCTCAACATGCAATACATCAGGGGTGGTTTGCTCCAGCTCGTGAAATAGCCGAGCTGTTTGACGGCATTGACTGCAAATTTCTGTTGAGAACTGCAGAAATGTCACCTTTTTGCCAAATTTGGTCACCGGTTTACCGTCCTTGATGGCGCCAATTTCGGTGAGATCGATGATTTCCCCGGATGTGACTAACTTGGCCCGACCGGTTCGGGCACGCCAAACCCATCCGGCGGCGACTGCAATAGCAACCACGCCAAGAATCAGGGCGAGACGCGACTCTATGGACATGTCAAATAGGTTAACCCGCCAAAACCACGCGAGCTTGCGCATTTCCAAGTGTTACATGCCTCGCCGACTAGGCTGTAGGGGTGTCAGACATCATTTTTCGCAGCGACGTAACCGTCGAACTAGTCCGTTCAAGCGCTTCAGACTCAGACGTCTTGTTTGCTGCTCGCGTTTCAACTCAGGGTGAGCAAACCCTTGAGTCAGCAGCAGCCCACACCGATGCTTCAGAAGACGAGAAGAAGTCAAAGGGCCTCATCAACTACTTGATGCGCGACCGTCACGGCTCACCGTTTGAGCACAACTCAATGACTTTTTATGTTCAAGCGCCAATCTTTGTTTTCCGTGAGTTTATGCGTCACCGAATTGCAAGCTACAACGAAGAATCTGGTCGATACAAGGAACTGAACCCGGTTTTCTATGTGCCAGGTGCTGACCGAAACTTGGTTCAGGTTGGCAAGGCCGGCCACTACGAATTTTTGCCAGGATCAGCCGAGCAAACCGCTTTGGTTGAGCAAGAGGCCCGCACTACTTCTCAGCATGCTTATGAGTCTTACCAGCGCATGCTAGAGGCAGGAGTGGCTCGCGAGGTGGCTCGCATTGTCTTGCCGCTAAACATTTACTCGAGCATGTACGTGACCATGAACTCCCGTGCCCTGATGAATTTCTTGAGCCTGCGCACCAAGCGCGAGGGCACGCACTTCCCGTCGTTTCCGCAGCGTGAAATTGAAATGTGTGCCGAGAAGATGGAAGAGTTTTGGGCTCAGCTCATGCCTTACACCTATGAGGCGTTCAATCAGAATGGCCGCGTTGCTCCGTAAAGCAACCCACTAGTCTTAATCGCATGTCTAAGAACCTATTTGGCCAAGTACTCGTTGCCCTTGTAACCCCAATGACCGCCGATGGCGAAGTTGACTGGGCGGCAACCGAAAAGCACATCGACTACGTAATTTCTAATGGCGCAGACGGTGTTGTGGTTACTGGCACAACAGGTGAGACCAGCACGCTAACCGACGCTGAAAAAATCAAGTTGGTAGAAGTAGGTAAGTCAGTTTCAGGTGGCCGCGCCAAAATCATCACCGGCGGTGGATCAAACGAGACCGCTCACGCGATGCAGCTTTACAAGGCGTCAGAAAAAGCTGGAGCCGATGGCGTAATGATCGTTACTCCTTACTACAACAAGCCAACGCAAGCCGGTGTTCTAACCCACTTCCGCATGATCGCTGACGCGACAGACTTGCCAGTTATTCTTTACGACATCCCGGGTCGCGCAGGAATTGCAATTGCCCACGACACATTCGTTCGTGCCGCAAAGCACCCAAACATTCTTGCCGTTAAAGATGCCAAGGGAGACTTGGCGCAGGCCTCACGAATCATGAATGAAACCGGATTGCTGTACTTCTCTGGTGACGACTCAAACGTTTTGCCGCACCTTTCGATCGGCGCAACAGGTTTGATTGGTGTGACCGCAAACGTTGCACCTGCCGCTTATCGCGCAATGGTTGATGCAACTAACCGTAATGATTTTCACGAAGCACTACGAGTTCACAATTCACTCGAAGCGTTGCAACGTGCACTAATGACCATCGTTCCAGGCACTGTGGCATCAAAGTATGTGCTGCATGCATTAGGACTAATCTCCAGCCCTCGCGTTCGCCTTCCATTGGTTGGCCCAGAAGACGCAGAAGCTGCCCGCATTGAGCAAGGAATTGACGCCGTCGGCGAAATTGTTGGCTTGAGCTTTGAGAACTTCCGCCCAGACCGAAACGCAGCCGCCGGTGGCGCACTGCCTAAGGTGGCCGGCACTACCCGCTAGGAGAACCGTATGGTTCAAACGCTTCCACAACCGGCACCACTTCGCGCCGGAGTTCTAAGAATTATTCCGCTTGGTGGCATTGGCGAAATCGGTCGAAACATGACCGTATTCGAAATTGACAAGAAAATCTTGATTGTTGACTGCGGTGTTTTGTTTCCCGAAGAACACCAGCCAGGTGTTGACGTTATCCTTCCTGACTTCGGATACCTTCGCGACCGCCTAGACGACATCATTGGAATCGTGCTGACCCACGGCCACGAAGATCACATCGGCGGCGTTCCTTATTTGTTGCGAATGAAAGATGACATTCCTTTGATTGGTTCAGCGTTAACGCTTGCCTTTGTAGAGGCAAAGCTCAAGGAACACCGAATCACTCCATTCAGCATGGTTGTGGCTGAAGGGCGCAAAGAAAAACTTGCTGGATTCAACCTCGAATTCATTGCAGTCAATCACTCGATTCCAGATGCACTTGCAGTGGTGATTCGCACTGCTGCCGGAACTGTGCTGCACACCGGTGACTTCAAAATGGATCAACTTCCTTTGGACGGCCGTCTCACCGACCTGCGAGCGTTTGCTCGAGTCGGCGAAGAAGGCCTAGATCTATTTATGAGCGACTCAACAAACGCCGATGTCCCAGGCTTCACGCCGCTAGAAAAAGACATTGGCCCAGTAATCGAAAACGTAATTTCTCGTTCAAAGCGCAAAGTTGTGGTGGCTTCATTCTCAAGCCATGTGCACCGCGTGCAGCAGGTAGTTGATGCCGCCGTGGCCAACAATCGCAAGGTTGCGTTGGTTGGTCGGTCAATGGTTCGCAACATGGAAATCGCCAGTGAGATGGGTTACCTAAAAGCAACTCCAGATATGTTTGTTGACCTTAAACAGGCAGCTAATCTGCCTGAGGACAAAGTTGTCTACATGTCAACCGGTTCTCAGGGTGAACCGATGGCTGTGCTTTCGCGAATGGCAAACTTGGAGCACGACATTGAAATCGGCGATGGCGACACGGTGATTTTGGCTAGCTCGCTAATCCCAGGAAATGAAAATGCTGTTTACCGAGTAATCGACGGTCTAACCAAATTGGGTGCAAACGTGGTGCACAAGGGCAATGCCAAGGTGCACGTTTCAGGTCACGCGGCTGCTGGTGAATTGCTCTACTGCTACAACATCTTGAAGCCAAAGAATGTGATGCCAGTGCACGGCGAATATCGTCACCTAATTGCTAACGGCAAACTTGCCGAGCAAACTGGTGTGCCGCACGAGCGAGTATTGATTACCGAAGACGGATGGGTTGTCGATCTCGAAGCTGGTGTTGCCGAAGTGGTTGGCGCTGTTGAATGTGGGCTGCTCTATGTAGACGGCAAGACCGTGGGCAAAATTACCGAGGATGACCTTAAGGACCGCAGAGTTTTGGCATCCGAGGGGTTCATTTCAATTTTTTGTGTTGTTGACGAAAATGGCCGGATCGTCGTTGGCCCAGAAATTCGCGCTCGTGCCTTTGCCGAAGAAGATCATGTTTTTGACGATGTCAAACCGCAGATTGAACGCGCCATGGCTCAGGCGGTGAGTGAGGGCGTTAAAGATACCTACGCCTTGCAGCAAGTGATTCGTCGCACGATTGGCACGTGGGTAAACAAGGCTCATCGCCGCCGCCCAATGATCATTCCGGTGGTTATTCGCGAGCAGTAGCTCGGCCGAGCCTAACCAGTTCTGCCGTGGCTGGCTGTTAGTTTTGTCGCATGGCTGCGCGCAAACCAACCTCTCGCAAGCCCGCGCCGCGGGCTGCAAGCTCACGCCCGGCGGCCAAAAAAGCTGCCGCTCCTCGCGCTCGTGCTTCGGCAGCCAAGGCACCTGCCGCTAAAGGAAACGCATTCGGTTCGCTGCTAGCGGCTATTTATATTGCTTTTGCACATGTGGTCGGTGCCGGCGCTCGCGCACTGAGCCCAGAAAAGATGAGCCCAGAAGACCGTCGAGACGGCCTGCCCTTTTTCATCTTTTTGCTTTCAATCTCTGGGGCCATCATCAACTGGTTCTTTTTCAAAGATTCACTTGCTCAAAGTTTTAATCAATGGACCTTCGGTCTGCTTTTCGGTTTGGTTTCATATGCTCTGCCGGTAGTAATGCTGATTTTTGCAATTTACCTAATGCGCCACCCGTCAACCATTCGTGACAACGGTCGAATTGGCATCGGCCTTTTCTTATTCATCATTTCAATCAGCGGTTTCTTTCAAGCACTTAGCCCAACACCGCAGCCCGAGCCGGCCAGCGATGCCGCAGGGCTATACAAGGCCGGGGGATTATTCGGCTGGCTAATTTCGGTTGCCTTCCTTAAGACCATTACGGTGTGGGGAACCATCCCGGTGCTCGTATTGTTTGCAATCGGATCACTTTTGATCATGACCAAGACTGCGCCAAACCGAATCGGCGAACGTTTGCGAGAGCTGTCCCTTTACCTATTTGGTGAATCTGCAGATCGCAAAGCAGCCGAAGAAGAAATCGAAGAAGATGACGTCTTAGATGCGTTTGATGGCACAAAGGTTCCTTGGTGGCGTCGTGGCAAGTCTGCCGATGAGCAAGCTTTTGACAGTGCAATTGTTGAAAATAATTCGCTGGTTGAAACCGATGGCGATGATTTTGACGTTCTGTTCAACGATCCAATTCCCGCGGATGTGCCTTCTGTCGACAGCATCGACAAGACTCAACCAATTCACATTCCAGCACCGCCTGCGCCGATTGCCGCGGCACCTGTGGCACCAGTTATTCCTGCAGCACCAAAGGCAAACCGTCCATACCTAATGCCGCCGCTTTCAATCTTGGCTGCTGGAACACCACCAAAGGCCAAGTCAGCGGCCAACGATCAAATAGTTGATGCGATTACCAGCGTGTTCAAAGAGTTTGGCGTCGAAGCCGCTGTAGTTGGTTTCTCTCGTGGGCCAACCGTGACTCGCTATGAAGTTGAGTTAGCACCTGGAGTAAAGGTTGAAGCCGTCACCCGTTTGGCTAGCAATATTTCTTATGCGGTGGCCAGCAATGAAGTTCGTATCCTCGCCCCGATTCCAGGAAAATCATTGATCGGTATCGAGATTCCAAACACTGATCGCGAAATTGTTTCGCTAGGTGATGTGCTGCGTTCCGAAGTTGCCAGCAAGAGTTTGCACCCGCTAACAATCGGCATCGGCAAAGACGTCGAAGGTGGCTTCGTAATCGCCAACTTGGCCAAGATGCCGCACCTATTAGTTGCCGGTGCTACCGGCGCAGGTAAGTCGAGTTTTGTGAATTCGATGATTACTTCAATTTTGATGCGCGCAAAACCTGCCGAAGTGCGCATGGTTTTAATCGACCCAAAGCGTGTTGAACTTGCCGCCTATCAAGGTGTGCCGCACCTAATCACTCCAATTATTACCAATGCTAAAAAAGCCGCCGAGGCTTTGCAGTGGGTAGTAAAAGAGATGGACATGCGCTATGACGACTTGGCCAGTTTTGGTTTCAAGCACATTGATGATTTCAACCGCGCTGTTGTAGCCGGCGAGGTAAAAGTACCCGAGGGTTCACAGCGCAAGCTGCAGCCATATCCTTACCTCTTGGTAGTTGTTGACGAGCTCGCCGATCTAATGATTGTTGCGCCTCGCGATGTTGAAGATTCGATTGTTCGAATCACCCAGTTGGCGCGTGCATCTGGCATTCACTTGGTGCTAGCAACCCAGCGCCCATCCGTGGATGTAGTGACCGGTTTGATCAAAGCGAACGTACCTAGTCGCTTGGCGTTCTCAGTTACTTCGGTTACTGACTCGCGTGTGATTTTGGATCAGCCTGGTGCTGAAAAACTTATTGGTCAGGGTGATGCCCTGTTCTCGCCAATGGGCACAAACAAGCCGATGCGTGTGCAAGGCGCCTGGCTTGCTGAAAGCGAACTTCACAAAATTGTTGATCACGTCAAAGCGCAAATGCAACCCGAGTACCGCACAGATGTTGATGAGCCAGTTGCTAAAAAGAACATGGTTGATGCCGATATCGGCGATGACCTAGACGTTTTGTTACAAGCAGCAGAGTTGATTATTAGTTCGCAATTTGGCTCTACCTCAATGCTTCAGCGCAAGCTGCGCGTTGGTTTTGCTAAAGCTGGTCGATTGATGGACTTGCTGGAGTCGCGCGAAATTGTTGGACCAAGCGAGGGGTCAAAGGCCCGTGACGTTTTGGTGAAACCAGAAGACTTGCCGCTGATTTTGGCACAGCTTCGCGGCGAACCGGGTTCTCAAGCTTCTGCGCCGGTGCAGCAGGCAGCGGCCCTCATTGACGCGGGGCCAGAGCCAACAACCAACTTGGCCGCTGGCGATTTCGAAGATTTCATTCCTGGTGAGAGCACAGATCGCTCAATCATCTCTGGTGGCAACGGATTTGGCGACGACGAAGATGGCGACGAAGACGCCTGGAAGCTAACTGGTCGTCAATGATGTCAGACGTCAAAACCAATAGCCCCTGGAACCTGCCGAATGCAATCACCACTGCCCGAATTCTGTTGGTTCCATATTTCATTTGGTTGTTATTTCAACCGGTGGGTGAATTTCAAGTCACTCGATGGATTGCGACCGCAGTTTTTGTGCTTGGCATTTCTACCGACAGCCTTGATGGTGCGATTGCTCGCCGCCGCGGATTGATTACGAACCTTGGCAAAATTCTTGACCCAATCGCCGATAAAGCACTCATAGGCGGAGCTCTAGTTGCGCTCTCAATCTTGAACGAAGTGCCATGGTGGGCAACGGTAGCAATTTTGATTCGTGAACTTGGCATCACCGCATATCGATTTGTGGTTATTCGCAAGCGAGTAGTTTCAGCTTCAGGCGGCGGCAAACTAAAAACTATTTTGCAAAGCATCACCGTAGGCGCGCTCATGTCTCCGTTTGATTCACTCTTGCCAATTTGGTATGGCTATGTCGAAGCAATTTTGCTGGTGCTAACTGTTTCGTTGACTCTGGTAACTGGTTTGCAATATCTGCTCGCAGCAGCAAAAGCAAGAGATTAAATCCATGGATACCGCGAAGCTTATTGCCACACTGAATTCGGCCGGCTTGAAACTCGCGGTTGCCGAATCGCTGACCGGCGGTTTACTGGCATCGACCTTTGTCTCGGTGCCGGGTGCCTCAAACGTTCTTCTCGGTGCGATTGTGGCCTATCAAACTTCGTTGAAGCACGAACTGCTCGGCGTGGCCTCGGGCTTGCTCGAAAACCAGGGAGCGGTCGACCCTGAGGTTGCTGCTCAAATGGCTGGTGGAATTCGAACTCGGTTGGCCGCCAAGACCGGCGCAGCCGAATCTCAAGTTATTGGTGTCGCAACCACAGGCGTTGCCGGCCCCGATGCGCAAGATGGCATTGCCGTGGGCACGGTTTATATCGCCATCTCTGGCCCTAAGATTGGCGAAGTTGTCTATGCTCATCAATTCGAAGGCACCCGGGATGACATTCGCAACGCCACCGTCGAGGCGGCAATTCGCCATCTCGGGGAAGCATATTTAAGCTAAAACTGTTCACTTAACTTGCAGGTAACTGTCAGGCAGATTGGTTATGCTAACTGCAACCTAGGCAATCGAAGGGAGGCCCAAATGCTAGTTCGTCAAGAACTCGGAGACGTACTTCGTGACTTCCGTCAGCAAAAGCGCCGCACCCTGCGCCAAGTAGCCAGCCGTGCGAGTGTCGCCCTTGGCTATCTCAGCGAAGTTGAGCGCGGTCAAAAAGAGGCTTCCTCAGAGATTCTGGCTTCAGTAGCCGAGGCTCTGGATGTTCCGATTTCGGTAATTATGCGCGAGGTAGCAGATCGCCTTGAGCTCTCAGAAGCCGCCGGCATTCCAGATTCACTTCCGGCTGATTTTGCTGCTCAGTTCAACGACGTGCCAACTTCAGCAATCGCCGCTTTCGCGCCGGCCGAAAACCTCACCGCAACCCGCTAAAGTCGGGCTGTGCGCCTAAGTCAATTCACCCAACTCATGCACGATGAGTTCACGCCCGAATATGCCCAAGTTCTCACCCGCGACCTAGTCTTGGGCGAACTCGGTGACCGCACCGCAGAGCGGGCGCTGGCCGACGGCGAAGATCCTAGGGATATTTGGCTAGCCATCTGCCGCACCGAGGGAGTGCCCAAGGAGCGCTGGACCGGGAAACGCGCACCAAAGAAGCCAAAGGCAGACTGAACAAAACAACGAACACTCGACACGCCGATAGATATTTCTATCGAAATTTTGTTCGAACGGTGTTAGGTTATTCGCAACAGGTAGTTGAGGCAGTTATCAACAACTTGTGTGACCGGGGGTCCAACGTGGACAGCCTCGAATATGGTCAGCAATAACTAGAGATTCAGAAAGCAGAGGAACAAATGCCATCTCCGTCAGAACGCGAAAAAGCACTAGACACAGCATTAGCTCAAATCGACCGTCAATTCGGCAAGGGCTCAGTTATGCGCCTCGGCTCTGATGAGCGAGCACCGGTAGAAGTAATTCAAACCGGTTCGATTGCTCTCGATGTAGCTCTAGGTATTGGTGGCCTACCAAAGGGTCGCATCATCGAGGTTTATGGTCCTGAGTCTTCAGGTAAAACAACCGTGGCATTGCATGCAATTGCCAACGCCCAGCGCAACGGCGGCATCGCTGCCTTCATCGACGCCGAACATGCGCTTGACCCTGAATATGCCAAAGCGTTGGGCGTCGACACCGACGCACTTTTGGTGAGCCAACCAGACACCGGTGAGCAGGCTCTAGAAATTGCAGACATGCTGATCCGCTCAGGTTCTATTGACATCATCGTCATCGACTCGGTAGCTGCCCTTGTTCCACGTGCAGAAATCGAAGGTGAAATGGGTGACTCTCACGTTGGCCTGCAGGCTCGTTTGATGTCACAGGCACTTCGCAAATTGACCGGTGCGCTAAACAACACCGGCACCACAATGATTTTCATCAACCAGTTGCGCGAAAAGATTGGCGTGTTCTTCGGCAGCCCAGAGACCACAGCAGGTGGTAAGGCGCTTAAGTTCTATGCATCGGTTCGTCTCGACATCCGCAGAATTGAAACCTTGAAAGATGGCCAAGATGCAGTGGGTAACCGCACTCGTGTCAAGGTGGTCAAGAACAAGATGGCTGCGCCATTCAAGCAAGCAGAATTCGACATCATTTATGGCGTCGGAATCTCTCGCGAGGGTAGCTTGATTGACTTTGGTGTTGAACACGAAATCGTGAAGAAATCTGGTGCTTGGTATACCTATGAAGGTGAACAGCTAGGCCAGGGCAAAGAGAACTCACGAAACTTCTTGATTGCTAACCCAGCAATCGCTGATGAAATCGAGAAGAAGATCAAGAGCAAGCTTGGCATCGGTGTGCCACGTGCAGTTGCCGATCTTCCTAAAGACGACACCGAAATTGAAGCGCCAGTTGCTGCCAAGGCACCTGCTGCCGAAAAGACAACTACTGCCAAGGCTGCAAACGCCTAATGAGCGACCAAGAGAAGCTGGAGCAGCGGGCACGAAACGTTCTGCTGCACCAGCTCTCTCGTTCGGCAAAATCCGCGGCTCAATTGCGCACCATTCTTGAAAAACGCGAGATACCGGCAGAGATTGCCGAAGAGGTTATCGAGAGATTCACCGAAG
>JBEGOY010000017.1:0-6418 GCA_041181745.1 Actinomycetota bacterium
TGACCTACAGCTTTTCAAAATTGCGAGCTTCCGCAATGGTTCGATTGCCGCACTTATTATTTCGATGGGTGAATTTGGTCTGTTGTTTGCAATTCCACTTTGGTTGCAAAACGTTGAAGGCGTAAGTGCAGTTTCATCTGGGTTGGTCTTGCTCTGGCTTGCTGGTGGTGCATTTCTCGCTTCTGGCATTGGTGGTGCGCTTTCGGGCAAACTTCCTGCAGCATATGCCGTGCGCATTGGTGTAGCCCTAGAGATGGCTGGCGTAGCCGGTGTTGCACTGGTTGCATCGCAATCAGGTGGTTGGTTTGCCGTTGCGCCTTTCCTTTTGATCTATGGAATCGGCGTTGGCCTAGCAACCGCGCAACTTACCGGCGTGATCATGGTCGACGTTCCGGTTCAAAAGATTGGCCAGGCTTCTGGTTCACAAAGCACCGTTCGCCAAATTGGTTCGGCACTTGGCATCGCGGTCTTGGGCTCAATTCTTTTTGCCGCCAGCCAGAGCGCAATCGAGGCTCACATTATTGGCATCGAACAATTGCAGACATCCACGGTGGCTGACCGCCAGCACTTGGCTGAATCAATTGCCACCCCGGTTGTTGAATCTTCAGGTTCATACATCTCTGGCATCGCGCCATCGTTAGTTGCTGCCGGTGCACCTAAGGCGGCTGCAGATGCAATTCAAAGCGCTGCCAAGGATGGCTTTACCGATGGGGTGAAGGCGGCCGGTTGGGCTGCTGCAGGATTCTTGGCACTTGGTTTTGTTTCTACATTCAACCTTGGCTCAAAGCGCCGCAAACCAGAGGAACAAGCCGAAGAAGCACCTGCAACGCAAGGCTAAATTTCGTTCTTTCATAAGGAGTAGAGTTTCTCCTCGTGAATGAAATACAGCCAAAACGTTGGTTTCTGGGCAAAAAGCTATCTAGCAAAAACCTAGAAGGTCAGCTACTACCAAAGTTCATTGCTTTACCGATTTTCTCAAGCGACCCGCTTTCATCGGTTGCCTATGGTCCGCAAGAACTTTTGATGATTCTGACCCTCGGTGGCGTGAGCTTCTTGGCCTTTGCCCCGGGCATCGCTGCGGTTGTGGTTTTGCTGCTTAGCGTGATCATTCTGAGCTATCGAAAAGTAATCAAGGCTTACCCATCGGGTGGTGGTGACTACGAAGTCGCCATGAAAAACCTTGGCAAAAAACCTGCGCTCGTTGTTGCCTCGGCACTTTTGCTTGACTATGTGATGACCGTTGCGGTGTCGATTGCATCTGGCACAGACAACCTCATCTCTGCGTTCCCGCAGCTTGACCCATACCGCGTTGAAATCGCAGTTGGCTTTATTGTTTTGCTTACCCTGGTAAACCTTCGCGGTGTTCGCGAATCTGGTGTTGCCTTTGCAATTCCCACCTACCTCTTCATCACAACTGTTTTCATCATGATTGGCGCAGCAATCTTCAAATTGCTTAACGGCATGCCTGTGGTTGCACCTTCTGCTCAATACACGGTGCACATTGAAGACGCAGTCGCTGGCACCACACAAGCTGCATTGATTCTGTTGCTGCTGCGTGCATTCGCATCCGGTGCAGCTGCACTTACCGGTGTAGAGGCAATTGCTAACGGCGTGCAAGCATTCCGCAAGCCAAAGATTCTTAACGCTCAGAAGACCCTGATGATGATGGGCATCGTTGCGATCTTGATGTTCATCGGTGTTGTTTCGCTGGCGCTAATTTCAAGAGTTCACTACGCCGAGTTTCCGTGTGAGCAGCTGCCGGACTGGAAGGAATGTGCAACCTCTCCTCAGCTTTCGGTGATTGCCCAGCTTGGCGTTGCCGTCTTTGGTCAGGGCTCAATATTGTTCTATGTGCTGCAGGCCGCAGCCACTGCGATTCTGTTGCTTGCCGCAAACACCGCGTTCAACGGTTTTCCTTTGCTTTCATCGGTTTTGGCTAAAGACAAGTTCGCACCAAAGGCGCTGATGACTCGCGGTGACCGATTGGTTTACTCAAACGGAATGCTTTCGCTGATGCTGGCATCTCTAGTTATGGTTGTGGTCTTTCAGGCTTCGGTAACCGCATTGATTCAGCTTTATGTTCTTGGAGTATTTACCTCGTTCACCATTGGTCAGATCGGCATGCTCAAGCACTGGGGCAAGTTGATGAAGCCAAAGAAGCGCTTCTCAGATGCCCAAAACACGGCCAACCGCAAAGAAGGCATTTCAGGCATCTTGATCAACGGTCTTGGTGCTGTGATGACCGGTTCGGTATTGGTGATCGTCACCATTACCAAGTTCAGCCACGGCGCGTGGATGGTTTTCATCATCATGCCGCTGTTGTTCTTGGTGATGTTCTACACCCACCGCTACTACATGCAGGTTGATCTTGAAATCAAGATGGATGGCGAAACCAAGTTTGGCGCCAAGGGTGACTACGCAGTTGTTCTGATGGATAAGTTGAACAAGCCGCAACTAAAGGCACTCGACTACGCGTTGTCTTCACGTCACACTCACCTTGAAGCGCTTCACGTTGCAATTGATCCAGAGGCTGCAAAGAAATTTGCTGCGGAATGGAAAAAGTATGAGAACGAACTTGGCTTGCCACTACGAATTATTGAATCGCCTTACCGCGAGTTCTCTGAACCGCTGATTGAGTTCTTGCAGGAACACCGCAAAAACAATGGCAGCGAACGCATCTCGGTTTACCTGCCGAAATTGGTTGTTGGTCACTGGTGGGAGCACATCCTGCACAACCACCGAGCTGGCCGCCTGCGCAAGCAACTTATGTACCTTCGCGGTGTGATGGTGACTCTTGTGCCATGGCGCCTTGAGTCTGCCGAATACAAAGACATCTTCGCTAGACGCCCACTGCCTGGTGATGCACGTCGTGGTCTGGTTCGCCCGGCTCCGCGTCGTCACCGCAATGCGCGTAACACCGTGGCTCGCGTTCGTGCAAAGCGCATCGACGAAGACTAGTCTTCAATTTATGAAACCAACCGCAAAGAGCGCCGCACTAGTTTTTCTAGGTGGCGCTCTTGGCACATGGGGCAGATGGTTTTTTGCCGAGGGTTCAGAAAATCTTTTAGTCACCACCAATGAATCGGCTCATTACGATCAAGTTTTAGCCGCAACCGTGGTGATGTTGTTTGTGGTCAATTTGCTGGGCGCGGGTTTCTTGGGATTCGCCAATAACTTCAGCCGTTGGCAATCAGATTTGCATCGAGCGTTTTGGGGCATCGGTTTTGCTGGTGGCTTCACCACAATGAGTGGCGTTGCCCTCTGGATGTATCACCGCTCATTCTCACCAGACGCACTGGCCCTGACCATCGCGATGTTTGCGCTGGGCATTGGCGCTTATCGATTGGGGGCCAAGTGGGCTCGCTAACCGTAGCGCTTTGGGTGACCCTCGCCGGGGGTCTAGGCGCAGTCTTGCGCTTTGTGCTTGCCCAGTGGATAGGCCAATTGCCTTGGGGAATTCTGTTTGCCAATACGGCTGCGTCTTTTATCCTTGGGCTATTTATTAATGGCGACTTGGCCACTACCGTGATTGTCTCTGCCCTGGCCGGTGGGCTTTCAACTTTCAGCTCATTTGCCGCTCAAACTTCGGCATTTTGGTCGCTGCATCAGCGCGTGCAAGCCATTCTCAACTTTGTGGCCAACCTGTTTCTGCCATCCACAGGTGTGATCGTGGGCGCCGCCCTGGCAACCACCCTGCTAAAATAACCCATAGTTTTTACTCCCACATAGGTTAGGGGGGTCTCGCCATGGGGCGTGGCCGTCAAAAAGCAAAGCACACCAAGGTGGCTCGCGAGCTAAAGTACTTTAGCCCGAACACCGATTTGACCGCGCTTGAAAAAGAAATCGGTCACATTGCGCCTGCAGCAACCGGATTTGCTGGCGATGCCGAGCCTGAATATGAAGACAAGTGGGCCGACCTCTATGGCGACGACGCTGACGACGACTCAGACGAAGACGAAGAGCAGCGCTAGAGAACTTCGGTGGCACTAACCCTTCTGGCAACAAATTACCTAGAGTTGCCGCTGGCCGAACTAGAAGTTCTAGACCAGCAAGCCAATCAAATTCGAGATTCCCTGCTGGCAAACCCAACCATCGGCGCGGCCGGCGCAGTGGTCTTGAACACTTGCAATCGTTTTGAAATTTACTTGGATGCAGAAGCGGCCGCAGCAAAACCCGCTCTAAAAGAAATCAGCTCGGCCACCGGGCTTTCGGTTGAATACCTAAGTCAGGTATTCAAAGTTTCTTCCGACAACCTGGCCACTCAACATCTGTTTTCAGTTTCGGCCGGTCTCGAATCCATGGTGATTGGCGAAGAAGAAATTGCGGGGCAGGTTAAGCGCGCATTCACCGCAGCGCAATCGCATGGTCAGGCTTCAACTTCGCTAATTCGTTTGTTCGAAAAATCTGCCTCGGTTGCCAAGGCAGTCACCACCCAAACCGGATTGGGCGCTGCCGGTAGATCAATCATTAGTGTGGCGCTGGACTACCTGGCAACCAGACACAATGACTTAACTACAAAGAAAGTTTTGCTCATTGGCACAGGGGCTCACGCACGAATTGTGGTTTCGGCTTTGCAACGCCTGGGCATAACAAACATCGAAGTATTTTCTTCTTCTGGAAGAGCGCAAGATTTTGCTGCCACCCGTGAGCTAACCGCAGTCGCATCCGAGGATTTCGAAAACGCGATTGCGCGCGCCGAACTAATTGTTGCCTGCAGCGGATCTCGCGGCCACATTGTTGATGCCAAAGCACTCGCAGCGAATAAGTCGAACCCGATTTTGATCATCGACGTTGCACTGCACGCTGACGTTTCACCCGATGCCGCTGCGTTGCCACATGTAGATTTCGTGAATCTTGATGTAATTCGTCGCCACGCACCGGCAGAGCACAGCGAAGCAATTCTGCGTGCGCAGCAAATGGTTAGCGATGCCACAACTGACTTTGAGCAAGAGCAATTACAGCGAAACCTTGATCCGTTTGTTTCTGCAATCCGTGGCAAATTAACTCTTTGGATAGACGAAGAGGTGGAGCGCGTGCGCTTGCGAGATGGCGAAGAAGCAGCGCAAGAAATTAAACGGCAGTTGGCTGCAATGGCAAATTCGATGTTGCATGAACCACTAACTCGGGCCAAGGCACTGGCGGCCACCGGCGACGAAGAGAATTATCGCAAGGCCTTGTTGGTCTTGTTCGGAGACCCTCGTGGCTAGCCCGCAGGCCGCTTTGCGCCTGGGAACCAGAGGTTCCAAGCTAGCGCTGACCCAAAGCCAAATGGTGGTGCACATGCTGGCTAAGGTGCTCAAGCGCGACATTGAACTGGTGATTATCAAGACCGAGGGTGATGAAAACCAGGGTTCGCTTATGCACCCGATTCGCCCTGGAGTTTTTGTTTCAGCAATTAGAGATGCGTTGCTTGCAGGTGAAGTCGACCTAATTGTGCACTCAATGAAAGATCTGCCGAGTGCGAGCATGCTTGGTTTGCACCTGGTTGCAATACCAACTCGCGAAGATCATCGCGACGTGATTGTTTCGCGCAGCGGACTTGGCTTAATGCAATTGCCGGCGGGCGCATCGGTAGGAACTTCATCACCAAGGCGTGCAGCAAGAATTAACTTTTTGCGACCAGACCTTGAAACCAAACCAATTCGAGGCAACGTTGATTCACGAATTCAAAAAGTGCACGACGGCGAATTTGATGCAGTGGTTTTGGCAGCAGCGGGTTTAAAGCGGCTGGGTCGCATCAATGAGGTAACCGAATATCTAACCGCCGACCAACTGCTGCCAGCACCGGCACAAGGTGCTCTGGCGATTGAAATTCGCAACGGCGATCGAGACCTAGCTAAAGCACTTGAAAAACTCGATGACAAAATCACTCGCACCATAGTGACCGCAGAGCGCGCGGTGTTGGTTGGTCTCGGTGCTTCTTGCCGAACTGCAGTTGGGTCACTCGCCAGCCTAAACAAAAACACGCTGACTTTGATTGCAGAACTTAGTGACGCAACCAACAACGAACACGAACGTGCCGAGATGTCGATTGAACTAACCAATGCAGATGCGGTTGGTGAAGCATTTCAACTAGGCATGTTGGTTGCAGAACAACTTGCCGCCACAAATGTGGGCAAGCGATTGGCAGAAAATGACTAAGCCGGTGTTGCTGATTCGTGCAGATGCAAACGAAGCAGATGCCGAGGCCCTCAAGCAGCTGGGCATCGATTCGGTGATTGACCCATACATAAACATCGCAAAGGCAACTTCGACAACCGATGCAGTGCTGCTTCTGACTGCAATCAAGAATGCAATGCCAAACACTTGGTTGATTGCCACCAGCGCCAACGCCATTCGATGTCTGACCGAATTGGTTGGTGAGGCAAACCTGCGGGCTGCCATGCAGAACACCAATTTGCGATTCGCAGCCGTTGGC
>JBEGOY010000018.1:0-5152 GCA_041181745.1 Actinomycetota bacterium
CGCATTGATCAAGACAAGCTTGATGTTTGGTTGCAGGTAGATGGCGGAATCGACGAAAACAATATCCAACGAGTTGCCGAACTTGGGGCCGATACTTTTGTTGCCGGAAGTGCAGTATTCAAGTCTGCTGACCGAGGCAAGCAAATCCAGAACCTGCGTGAATTAGCCGAAATCGGCATTTCACACCGACATTAGCCTTGGTTGCCAAGCCTTCAGCAGGTAACCTAGTCAGATGAAGTCCTTCGAACAGCTTTTCGCGGAAATCAGCGAAAAGGCCGCTAATCGCCCTGCCGGTTCTGAAACCGTAAAGTGGCTTGATGCCGGCACGCACACAATTGGTAAGAAGATTGTCGAAGAGGCGGCCGAAGTCTGGATGGCCGCAGAGCATGAGGGTAAAGAACGTAGCGCCGAGGAAATCTCTCAGCTGATCTACCATCTGCAGGTAATGATGGTGAACCTTGGTCTCACCCTTGAAGACCTAGAAAAAAACTTTTAAACACTTCATTCGAAAGATAAAACTTTGCTAAGAGTCGCAGTACCAAATAAGGGAATCCTTTCAGATTCCGCCATTCTCATGCTCAAAGAAGCGGGCTACACAGTTCGTCGCGATCCCAAGGATCTGCACGTTGTTGACCAAGCACACAACATTGAGTTCTTTTACCTTCGCCCGCGCGACATTGCTACTTATGTAGGCTCTGGTTCGCTAGATGTTGGCTTCACCGGTCTTGACCTATTGCTAGACAGTCGCTCAAAGGCGGTATCGGTTGCGGATCTTGGCTTTGGCGGCTCAACCTTTAGATTCGCCGGACCGGTTGGCAAGTTCAGCCAACTAAGCGATCTTGCTGGCAAGCGCGTTGCGACTGCCTACCCACACTTCGTTGAGGATTTTCTAAAGAACCAGGACATCAAGGTAGAACTGGTTCAACTTGATGGAGCGGTTGAGGTCGCCGTGCAACTAGGTGTGGCCGATGCAGTTGCCGATGTGGTTTCCACCGGAAACACCCTGCGCCAGGCTGGGCTTGAAATTTTTGGTCCGGTTATCTTGCAGAGTTCCGCGCAGTTAATCGTTGCGCCAGGCAAGCAAGGGGAGCACACCCAACTCTTGCGTCGTATGCAGGGCGTGCTGGTTGCACGTGAATACGTGATCTTTGATTACGACTGCCCAACCAATTTGGTAGATCAAGCGTCGGCCATTACTCCGGGTATTGAATCGCCAACCATTTCGCCGTTGCGCGACGCCGATTGGGTTGCCGTGCGCGCACTAGTAAAGACTTCTGAAATCAACGCCAAGATGGATGAACTCTACGAAATTGGTGCACGAGCGATTTTGGTAAGCGCAATTCACGCCGCGAGAATTTAATGTCTCTATCAGTAAGGGTCATTCCCTGCTTAGACGTTGCCGATGGTCGCGTAGTAAAGGGAGTCAACTTTCTAAATCTGCGTGACGCCGGAGACCCGATTGAACTGGCTGCAAAGTACTACACCGATGGCGCCGACGAGTTAACTTTCTTGGACGTACACGCCACCGTGGATAATCGCTCAACGATGTACGACTTGGTCACAGCGTGTGCAGAAAAGGTCTTTATTCCGCTTACCGTTGGTGGCGGAATTCGTGAAGTTGAAGACGTAGCAAAATTGCTTGGCGCAGGCGCAGACAAAATCAGCGTGGGTTCAGCTGGCATCGCTAACCCTCAACTGCTAAGCAACATCGCAAATCGTTTTGGAAATCAAGTTCTAGTGATCTCACTGGATTTAAAGCGTTCCGAAAAAACTGAATCAGGATTTGTCGTAACCAGTCACGGTGGACGTGAAGAAACCTCCCTAGATGCTATTGCTTGGATAAAGCAGACCATTGAACTTGGTGCCGGTGAGCTTTTGGTAAACAGCATCGATGCCGATGGAACCAGGGCTGGCTTCGACACAGAGATGCTGCAGGCTGTGCGAGAAATCGCAGACATTCCGATCATTGCCTCGGGTGGCGCAGGCAAAGCCGCTGATTTTCCTGCGGCCGCAGCTGCCGGAGCAAACGCCATACTCGCTGCATCTATTTTCCACGAGGGCTCGGTTTCGATAGGTGAAGCCAAGGCTGAACTAAAATTGGCTGGATACGAGACGAGATAGCCATGATTGCAAACCGCGAACAACTTACCAAGTTGCGCTTTAACGAAGCCGGCTTGATTCCTGCTGTCGTGCAGAGCGCGCAGACTAATCGCGTGCTGATGGTTGCCTGGATGAACCTTGAGTCAATTGAACAGACCTTTGCAGTTGGTGAAACTGTATTCTTCTCAAGATCGCGTGCACAGCTGTGGCACAAGGGAGCAACCTCGGGTAACACACAGCGCGTTCTAAAGGTTGAGGTAGATTGCGACAGCGATTGCCTACTGATTCAGGTTGACGAAAATGGCCCTGCCTGCCACAACGGAACAGAATCTTGCTTTGATACCGCTGTGCTGGGCGAGGCAGGTGCCATTAATGGCTAAGGTCCAGTACACGCCAGAAAAAGTAAGCGAGCTTGCGGCATCGCACCGCGTAATTCCCCTTATTGAGACACTCTTCTCGGGCACAGAGACTCCTATGTCAATCTTTGAAAAGTTGGCTGCCGACAAGCCGGGAAGTTTTCTGCTTGAATCCGCACAGCACGGAGTTTGGGCTAGATACAGCTTTATTGGCGTAAACAATCGTGGCTTGCTTACTCAGGATTCAAACGGCCAGGTGCAATGGAGTTCGGCCGCGAATCAGTCACCTCTGGCCGATGGAAGTTTTGACTTGCCTAGTTCTGCGTTGGATGCAGTTGCATTAATTCAGCAGTCATGGACATCGGTTGCAGTTGGCGAACTTCCACCACTAACCAGTGGTTTAGTTGGCGTAATGGGTTGGGATTTGATTCGAGAAATCGAAGATCTACCGCCAGCAAGTACCAAGGATTTTCCGTCACCAATTTTGGCGCTAGCCATGTTCCGCGATTTAGTGATTGTTGATCACGAAACGAATTGCGTGCTCCTGGTGTCAAACGTTTTTGCTGCCGATGGCGAAGATGTCAGAAAACTTTACGACCATGCAGTCAACCACATTGATGAAATGCGCACGGCCCTGTTGCAACCAATCAACTCGGTTATCGCAGACATAGATTTCAACACGGATTTCACAGCTCAACACGCAACTAAAAAGGCAGAGTTCCTTGAAGCGATTGACAAAGCCAAGCACTACGTTCGCATAGGTGACGTTTTCCAGGTTGTTTTATCGCAACGATTCGATCTTGAGACAAGTGCCAGCGCGTTAGATACTTATCGCGTTCTACGTGCTCTGAATCCAAGCCCGTACATGTATCTCTTGAATTTTGCAGACGAGCATGGTGCGTATGCAGTTGTTGGCTCCTCGCCAGAGGCGCTGGTATCGGTTACAAATGGCAATGCCATCACACATCCGATTGCGGGATCGCGCCCACGCGGCACGTCGCATGACGCCGATCTCAAACTCGAAGCAGAGCTTCTGGCCGACAACAAGGAAAAGTCAGAGCACCTGATGCTGGTTGATCTTGCGCGTAACGACCTTCTCAAAGTTTGTGAACCAAATTCGGTCACAGTTACCGAGTTCATGCAAGTACATAGATTCAGTCACATCATGCATCTGGTTTCGACGGTTGAAGGTAAAGTTGCAGCCGATTGCACACCGATAGATGTATTCAAAGCGACTTTCCCCGCTGGAACACTTTCTGGAGCACCAAAGCCTCGAGCCCTAGAAATCATTGACGAACTCGAAACATCAAACCGCGGAATCTTTGGCGGGGTAGTTGGTTACTTTGACTTTGCCGGCAATGCAGATCTTGCAATTGCGATCCGCACGGCGTTCATCCGCGACAGAGTTGCACACGTTCAAGCTGGAGCGGGGATCGTGCTTGATTCGGTTCCAGAAGCCGAGTATCAAGAAACCTTAGCCAAGGCTGGGGCTCCGCTTCGAGCGATTGCCGCAGCAAACGCCATGATTCGTCGCACCAACTAACAGTAGGTTTTAAAGTTGCTAACTAACTTCACTAAAGGCCGTTCACTTGGCTTGATTGTGCTGATGTTGATCGGATCATTCGCACTCGCGGGCCAAACCTGGTACTTGGTCTCCATGTCACCAAACGATGAGACCGTTACACTCAAAAGCTTTGATGGCTACTCGACATATGCGTGGGTTTCCCCTTTGCTACTGGTTTGCCTAGCCGCGATGGCTACCTCGGCAATCTCTGCCGCAGCAACCCGCTTGGTAAGCCTCTGGGTCGGCGCACTTAGCTCGATTTCCCTAACGCTGCTTTCGGCCTTTTCGATTGCAGGCCAGGATTTATCGGGTGTTGCCAAAGAACTTGAAACCGCAACCGGAATTGCTGCCACCCATGGAATCACCGGTCTAGATATCGCTACGCAGCCATTGGCCCCGATAAGCATCGGTGTTTTCGCGGTCCTTAGCCTGGTCTTTTTGGTGGCAATTTTCGCCAGCAGCCACTGGAAGGCCAAGGCAGTAAAAGCCACTCGCCAAGCTGGCCGCCCGGTTAAGGACTCGATTTCACTCTGGGATGAACAGCGATAGCCACCAGACCCATTGGTAAGATTTAGACAGACCCAGAAAGGCACTAAATGTCAGAGAACCTAAACGACCCAGGCCACGGCGACTCAGTTGCTGCTTGGACTGCAGTAATCATCATCATGGTTGCAGTTGCAGTTGGAACACTTGGATTCTGGTTTGATCAGGCAGCAGTGGTCTGGGGTTCAGCAGTGGTTGCAGTCCTTGGTGTGCCGGTGGGCATTTTTCTAAAGCGTGCTGGCTACGGCGTCGGCGGCGAGAAGTCTAAGAAAACTCACTAGTGCTATCCGAGCTCTACGCCGGATCGCTTGCAGACGCAGCAAGAAGACTCGAAACAACCTCACTTAGCGAGATTGAGCGACTGGCGCTTGCACAGACTCCGGCTCTAAACGCAATGAGCGCACTAGCGCCACGCAAACAAATTCACGTACTTGCCGAGATCAAGCGCGCCTCACCATCAAAAGGTGGGATGGCGGCAATCGCCGATCCGGCCGCACTTGCCAAAACCTACGCCGATAACGGAGCCAGCGCAATCAGCGTCTTGACCGAAGAACGAAAGTTCAAGGGCTCGCTAGCAGATCTGGCGGCC
>JBEGOY010000019.1:0-4049 GCA_041181745.1 Actinomycetota bacterium
CGGTGCGTTCGAGCACCGACCTCAAAATTACGTCAACCGGCGTGGTCTCAATCGAGGCCTCAAGCTCGTTGAGTAGGTCGGCCAACTGGTTGATGGCACCGGTGATTTTTGGACCAAAGCCAAGGTCGCTCACGTGCGACAACACTTGACGCACAGACAAATTGTTTTTCTCGGCGTAGCTGGCAATCTGGGTTTCAGAAGCATCACCAATTCCACGCTTTGGCACGTTCAGAATTCGGCGTGTGGCTAGGTCGTCACGAGTATTGGCAATCGCAACCAGGTAGGCCATGGCGTCTTTGATTTCTTGACGCTCGTAGAACTTGGTGCCGCCTACTACTCGGTAAGGAATACCGGAGCGAATGAAAATGTCTTCAAGGGCACGAGTCTGTGAGTTGGTGCGATAGAAAACCGCAATATCGCGGAAGGCAATGGCGTCATCGCCCTGGCTCTTGCTGTGTAGCTTGTTGATCTCATCGGCAATAAATTGTGCTTCATCGTGTGCCGAGTAACCGGTGTAGCCAACAATCTTGTCGCCATCGCCGGCCGCGGTCCAAAGATTTTTTGCCGGACGATCAAAGTTATTTGAAATAACAGCGTTGGCTGCCGAAAGAATGTTTTGGGTTGAGCGGTAGTTCTGCTCAAGCAGGATTGTCTTGGCACCCGGGAAATCTTTTTCAAATTCAGTGATGTTGCGGATGTCTGCCCCGCGGAAAGCGTAGATTGACTGATCAGAGTCACCCACCACGGTGAGCGAAGCGGTCTTGGCTAGCTCGCGAATCAATGCGTACTGCGCGTGGTTAGTGTCTTGATACTCGTCAACCAAAATGTGCTTGAACTTTTGCTGATACTGAGCCAATACATCTGGGAAAGCGCGGAAAAGGTGAACGGTCTCACCAATCAGATCATCAAAATCAAAAGCGTTGTTCTTGCGCAGCTCGTACTGGTATCGGGTAAAAATTTCAGAAATCATTCGAGCAACTGGATCGTTTTGATCTACGTTGCGGGCGTATGACTCGGCATCGGCAAGTTCGTTTTTAGCGTTAGAGATTGCTGCGCCAACACCGGCCGGGGTCAGCTTGTGAATATCCGCACCAAGCTCTTTGATCAGGCGCTTCAAAATCGCGCGGCTGTCGCCAGAGTCGTAAATCGTGAAGTTTGAATCGTGGCCCAGTCTTGCGCTCTCACGGCGAAGAATCATTACGCAAGCAGAGTGGAAAGTCTTTAGCCACATGCCGTCGGCAGCCTCACCTAGCAGATGCCTCACTCGCTCGCGCATTTCGGCAGCGGCCTTGTTGGTAAAAGTGATCGCCAGAATCTGTGATGGCCAGGCATCTTTAGTTGCCAGCAAGTGTGCGATTCGGTGAGTGAGAACGCGGGTCTTGCCAGAGCCGGCACCGGCCACAATCAATAGTGCTGGTCCGCGGTACTCAACAGCCTCACGTTGCTGCGGGTTGAGCCCCTCGACTAGGCCTGCGGTGGCATCCGCTGCAAAAAAGCTCAACTCATTCATAACTAGGCAATCCTAGGCGGTGGCTATGACTCTAGGCCGCGGGCCACTTCAACCAAGAGATCTGGGTGGTCGGTAAACACACCATCGGCACCGCTAAGCACAAACTTGGCGAAGTATTCATCGGTGCTGGCCTCTGCCTCTTCGGCACGCGCAGTCCAGATGAATACCTTGAGGCCGCGAGCCTTGGACTCTTCAATCCAGTTTGAATCAAAAACTAATACTGAATTGAAGCTAATGCCATCAAAGATTTTTGCGGTTTCGTCGAAACGCGGTTCGCCCCAGGTATCTACCAAGAAAACGTATTCACCAACATCCCCGCAAACGCGCTGCATCTGTTCGAGCACCTTGAAATCAAAACTTTCCAAGGTGAGTGTAATGCCGCGTTCGCGCCAATCAATCTCACGCAACTTGCGCGCAAGAATTGCTGATACCGGAAAGCCCTGTGCTGCAAAGTATGCGCCGTGCTTAACCTCAAGAATCAAATGCTTGCCCGCTGCGAAATCTGCAGTCAACAATTCATCTACGGTCGCCAACGCATATTGGCCATCAAACTTGGCACTGCCCGGACGCAGTTCTGACAGTCGCTCTGTTGCACGCAGTTGCTTCAATTCATCAAGAGTGAAGTCTTCGCAAAACCAATCTGCGCGGGTTTCTTGCCAACCAACGATTCCCTCACGTTGCAAGTGTGCAAACTCGGGGCGCGAGGCAACATCGGTTGTTGTTGAAAGAAAATTATCGTGACGAATTATTAGTTCGCCATCCTTAGTTGGAATTAGATCGCACTCAATTGCATCAGCGCCCATGTCAAATGCAAGCTTGAAGGCCTCGAGTGTATTTTCTGGTCGATACGCGCTTGCGCCACGATGACCAAATATCTGAATCAATTTATTCCCGTTCGAGGAGTAGATCGCTTGCGATCTACTCCCACTCAATGGTGCCAGGTGGCTTTGAAGTGACGTCAAGCACAACGCGGTTTACGCCCTCAACCTCATTTGTGATTCGGTTCGAAATCTTGGCTAGCAGGTCGTATGGCAAACGAGTCCAGTCAGCGGTCATTGCATCTTCTGACGAAACCGGACGAAGCACGATTGGGTGACCATAGGTACGGCCATCGCCCTGCACGCCAACTGAGCGAACGTCGGCAAGCAATACAACCGGGCACTGCCAGATCTCACCATCAAGGCCAGCAGCAGAAAGCTCAGCACGAACAATCGCATCTGCCTTACGCAATAGGTCTAGGCGCTCCTTAGTGATCTCACCAACGATGCGAATACCAAGACCAGGGCCAGGGAATGGCTGACGGCCAACGATCTCAGGCGGCAAGCCAAGTTCGGCACCAATGGCACGAACCTCATCCTTGAATAGCGCGCGCAGTGGTTCAACGAGTTCAAACTCAATGTCATCAGGCAAACCACCAACGTTGTGGTGGCTCTTGATACCAGCGGTCACACCACCACCAGACTCAACCACATCTGGGTAAAGAGTGCCCTGCACCAAGAACTTGATTGGGCGGTTGTCTGCCTTTGACTCTTCGTAAAGTGCCGCCTGCGCTTCTTCGAAGGTGCGAATAAATTCGCGACCAATAATCTTGCGCTTGGTCTCTGGGTCACTTACTCCAGCCAGTGCAGTCAAGAACTTTTCTTCAACATTTACGGTAACCAGGCGAATACCGGTTGCTGCAACGTAGTCACGCTCAACCTGCTCTGCCTCATCTTGACGAAGCAAACCGTGGTTTACGAAAACACAAACTAGCTGGTCGCCAACAGCCTTGTGCACCAGAGCCGCCGCAACTGCTGAGTCAACACCACCCGATAGTCCACAGATAACACGAGCATCGCCAACCTGAGCGCGAATCTTTTCAACCTGCTCGGCAATTACGTTGCCAGAGTTCCAAGTTGCTGGAATTCCCGCGGCGTTGTGCAAGAAATTCGTCAAAACATTCTGACCAAATTCAGAGTGCTTCACTTCTGGGTGCCACTGCACGCCGTAAATTTTCTTCTCGCTGTTTGCGAATGCAGCAACCGGAGTGATATCGGTTGATGCAAGAACCTCAAAGCCAGCCGGCGCTTCCATTACCTGGTCACCGTGACTCATCCAGCAAGTTTGTTCTGCTGGCTGCCCGGCAAGAATCTCGCCGCCGGCTTTAACCTTCAACGCGGTTGCGCCATATTCGCGCTTGCCGCTCTTATCTACGCGGCCACCAAGTGCATTAGCCAAAGTCTGGAAGCCGTAACAAATACCCAGTACCGGAATTCCAAGCTCAAGAATTTTCTTATCAAGCTGTGGTGATCCTTCTTCATAAACCGATGAAGGTCCGCCCGAAAGAATAATGGCCAGCGGGTTCTTTGCCTCAATTTCGGCAGCAGTTACGTTGTGGTGAACGATCTCTGAATAAACATTTGCTTCGCGAACGCGACGGGCAATTAGTTGCGCGTACTGTGCACCAAAGTCCACAACTAGTACTGGGCGATTAGCGGTCATTAGACAGCTGCCTTTCCGCAACCTTGCTGAAGTGACGTTCGGTAAAGAATGAAAGCAA
>JBEGOY010000020.1:0-3520 GCA_041181745.1 Actinomycetota bacterium
CGCCGCCCAGGATTACAACGTCAAAGTTGTGGTCAGCCACTGAATTTCTCCTTAAGAAGGTTCGTCAATACCTTCAAACTTTACTACTGATAGTTGTCTATTTATTGCCCGATAACTGGGCAGCTAAGGCAACCAGAGTTCTAACCATGACTCCGGTTCCGCCCTTTGGTGTGTATCCGTATGCGGAACCGCCGTTGTCGGCAGGGCCGGCAACGTCAAGGTGCGCCCAGTCAATATCGTTCGGCACGAATTCACGCAAGAAGTGGCCACCAATCAACATGCCTCCGGCACGATTGCCAATTTTTACGTTGGCAATATCGGCTACATCGGAGTTCAAAAGCGCACGAAGCTCTGTTGGCAGTGGCATGTGCCAAACCAACTCACCGGCTTCTACAGCCGATGACTCAATCAGCTTGATTGCCTTGTCGTCGCCCATTAGCCCTGCATACCTATTACCAAGTGCAATGGTTGCGGCTCCGGTCAGGGTTGCAATGTCCACAATTAGATCTGGCTTGGCTTCCGCAGCAGCCGATAGGCCATCGGCAAGCACCAATCGACCCTCGGCATCGGTGTTCAAAACCTCAACAGTCTTACCATTGCGGATCTTGATCACGTCGTCCGGGCGCTGTGCGGTACCAGAAGGCATGTTTTCGGCCAGGCAAAGCCATGCGGTCACGCGAATCGGCAGGCCAAGCTTGGCGATTGCCACTACCGACTGGAACGAGGTAGCCGCTCCGGTCATGTCGTACTTCATGCCAACCATAGATTCGGCCGGCTTTAGGCTTAAGCCACCGGTATCAAAGGTGATTCCCTTGCCAACTAGGGCTAGGTGTTGCTTGGCGCCTTTTGGTCGGTAGTCAATCTTGACCAGGCGAGGCGGGCGGCTTGAACCCATACCCACGGCCAAAATGCCGCCAAATCCAGCCTTAGCCAAAGCCTTTTCGTCCCATACCTCAATAGATAAGCCAAGGCCCTTGGTTCCGCTCTGCACTTCTTTAGCCATGGCGGCCGGATACATCTGATTTGGGGGAGTATTCACCAGATTTCGGGTGGTGGTCACAGCCTGGGCCAGAATTTGGATCTTGCTTAGCTCGGCAGCGCTGATCTTGTGCTCGGTGACGATGGTCACCTTGTTTAGCAGGATTGGCTTGATGTTGGCCTTGCTCTTGAGGCCGTTGTACTCGTAGTTGCCAAGCTGAAGACCCTCAATAAGTGCAATTGCCAGTGGGAGGCTAATCGAACCAAAATCAATCACGATTTCGGCAACATTCTTCATCGAGCGGGCAATCGCTCCACCAACGGAACGAAGCTGGTCGGCGGTCAACTTGTCTTTGGCGCTCTTTTCAGAACCAAGGCCCACGATTGCAAAGATGGCTCCGCTTGGAGCGGCAACTCTGGTGACTGATTCCAGCGAGCTCGAAGCGCCAAGTTGCTCCAGGTCGTGTTTTGCCAGGCTCGAAATATCGGTGTCCGACTTTGTCAGTTGCAAGCCCTTAGATGTTTCTTTAACACCGATAACGAATGCGGTGCCCTTCTTGAAGCCCGGAACTTTTGTGGCGGTGCTGATCTTCAAATTGCTCATGTCTCAATGCTAAACGCGTGGAGTTAGGATGTTTCTATGACCCACTCAAGAAGACTGTTCGAATTTAAAGACGGCTTTGAAGAGGTTCCAACCGGTTTGCACCTGATCGCCGGTCTTTCCGGATTTACCGATGCGGGTTCCACAATTGGCCAGGTTGCCGATCAAATTTTTGCGAATCTAGACACCCGCTTAGTTGTTCAATTCAAAAACGACGAGCTGTTGGATTACCGTTCACGCCGTCCGGTGATGTTCTTTGAGCGCGATCACATTGAGCACTACGAGCCACCGGTGCTTGGTCTATACCTAGTTCACGACGAGGTGAATCAGCCGTTCCTATACCTTCACGGTTATGAGCCGGATTTCCGCTGGGAAGAATTTGCCGAGGCTGTGCTTGATCTTGCCGAGGGTCTTGAAGTTGCTGATTTCACCTGGGTGCACTCGATACCATTTCCAATTCCGCACACTCGCGCGGTTGGCGTAACTGTTTCTGGAAATCGCACTGAAGTGATTGATGCAGTTTCGGAATGGAAGCCGCAGACTCAGGTTCCAGGAAACGTTTTGCACCTGCTGGAGTTTGCTTTTAGTCAGATTGACATGCCAACCGTTGGTTACGTCATGCTGGTTTCTCATTACCTAAGCGAAAGCGAATACCCGCAAGCAGCGGTCACCGCGTTCGAGCAGATTGCATCGACCACCGGATTGGTTTTCCCAACCGATGCCCTTCGCGACGAAGGCGCTGAGTTTTTGACCAAGTTGCAAGAGCAGCTAGAGAAGAACGAAGAACTAGCCAAGATGGTTGCCAACCTTGAGCAGGGCTATGCCAACGAGAAGACCGGCCCTAACCGCGCACCAATTGCCAAGCCGGCCACCAAGATGCCAACCGCCGAGGAAATCGCAGCCGAGCTCGAGGGCTACTTGGCAACTCGCCGCAGAAATTCTTTAGACGAATAGTGAAATCAAAAAACGCATCGCTGGTAATGATTGCCGGTGCGTTGGCATACCTGATGACGGTGACCAATCGCAGCAGCATGGGTGTTGCCTCATTGCTTGCCTCGCAAAAATTTGAAGTAGCCGCGACTTCGCTTTCCACTCTTGCTGTTGCACAGCTGGTTGTCTACGCAATCATGCAGGTGCCAGTAGGTATCTTGCTTGACAGGTTCGGTTCCAAGGCCATGTTGGTTTTTGGTACTGCTGTGATGACCGGCGGTCAGTTCTTGGTTGCCGTTTCTACAGAGCTAGGTTTGGCAGTGGTGGGCCGAATGTTCGTTGGATTCGGTGACGCGTTTGTTTTCATCAGCGTGATTCGTTTGGTCAATGGTTGGTTTGTTGGGTCACGGGCAACTCGCGTGCAACAACTTGTTACTAACACTGGTCAGTTAGGCCAAGCTGTTTCGGCAATTCCTTTCGCGGCAATGCTTGGTTCTTATGGTTGGAACACTTCTTTCACAATTCTTGCTGGCGCATCATTCGCAGTCGTTTTTATTAGTGCGGTGTTCATCGTCAACGATCGCGAACCGCGTAGCGCAGAACACGAATCACCTTCACTCAAAATTGTTCTTGGTCAACTAATCGAAAACGTAAAGCACCCCGGAGTGCGAATGGCCTTTTGGACTCACTTTGTTTTGCAGTCGGCGCCATCGGTGTTCTCGTTGCTTTGGGGTTTTCCATTCTTGGTTGGCGGTCAGGGGATTGAGCCGCACATCGCATCGCTGTTGCTAAGCAGTTTTGTGATCATTGGGTTCATCGTTGGGCCAATGATCAGCTTGTTCTGCGCAAGGTATCCGCAGCGCAGATCGTTCTTGATTTTGAGTACGGTGCTGGCGTTGGCCATTGTGTGGACAATGGTGATTTTCATTCCTGGCAAAGCACCGATATGGCTTGTCGCTCTGTTGTGTTTGGTTTTGGCAACCAGTGGGCCAATGTCGATGATCGCTATGG
>JBEGOY010000021.1:0-50717 GCA_041181745.1 Actinomycetota bacterium
ACTGCTTCATGCGTCTGCATGGAGCATTTTTTATTTCCCGGGGCTACCGACATAAACAATCAAGGAGCGCCATGGCGAACAAGGTCGAGAAGGTAGCTGAGCTAACTGGTCTATTCCAGAACTCAAATGCCGTCTTTCTAACCGAGTACCGCGGTCTCACCGTTGCACAGCTCAAAGAGCTTCGTCGCAACATCAGTGCAGACGCAACCTACGCCGTAGCAAAGAACACTCTTATTGAGATCGCTGCAAAGAACGCTGGAGTAGCCGCTTTTGACGGCCAGCTGTTCGGACCAACCGCTCTCGCTTTCGCAACCGGTGACGCAGTTACCGTTGCAAAGGCTTTGCGTGACTTTGCCAAGGCAAATCCTCTTCTTGTTGTAAAGAGCGGTGTGCTTGACGGCGTCGCACTTTCAGCAGATGAGGTTAAGAAGCTTGCTGACCTCGAATCTCGTGAAGTTCTATTGGCTAAGGCCGCTGGAATGTTCAAGGCTTCGATGTACAAGGCTGCTTACACATTCCAGGCACCACTTGCACAGGCAGTTCGCACTGTCGACGCGCTACGCGCAAAGCAAGCCGCCTAGAACCCAAAAGCTTTACCAACCCCAAACGATTTATAAAAAACAAGGAGAAACATCATGGCTAAGTTGACCACTGAGCAACTGATCGATGCATTCAAGGAACTATCACTAATCGAGCTTTCAGACTTCGTTAAGAAGTTCGAAGAAGTATTCGAAGTTACTGCTGCTGCTCCAGTTGCTGTTGCAGCTGCTGCACCTGCTGCAGGCGCTGGCGAAGCTGCTGCTGAGAAGGACTCATTCGATGTAGTTCTAGAAGCTGCTGGCGACCAGAAGATCCAGGTTATTAAGGAAGTTCGCGCACTGACCAACCTAGGTCTAGGCGAGGCTAAGGCTCTTGTTGATGGTGCACCTGCAACCATCCTTGAGGGCGCAAACAAGGACGCTGCTGACAAGGCAAAGGCTGCTCTAGAAGCTGCTGGCGCAAAGGTAACCCTTAAGTAATAACGCTTCATAAAACCCCGCTCGGCTTCGGCTGGGCGGGGTTTTTGTTTAGGCTAAATAAATGGTCAAAGTTTTGATGTTGCATGGTTGGACAAACCGTCGTTTGCCAGATGTTTGGCATCACCAAATGACAACCGCACTTCGCCGAGCTGGCCACCAAGTTTTATATCCGCAGTTTCCAAGCCCAGACGAGCCGAGCCTTCAAGAGTGGCAAGACCTATTGGTCGCCGAACTAAAGATGCTGCACGACGCGGGCGATGGCGAAACCGTAGTGATTGGTCATTCTTTGGGTTGCCTCAACTGGATTCAAGCCGCGGCCACCGGCAAAATTACTGAGCCTGCAGATCGAGTGCTTTTTGTTGCACCGGCAGATCCGGACCTGCTTCAAGATATCGAAGGCATTGCCGTTGACCTGACCAATCCGAGTGTTGCGGCCGCCGTTCACGCTTCAACAAAATCACTCACCATTTTGGGCAGCGATGCCGACCCTTGGACGCCGCGAGGCATGCAGGCAACCTTTGGTGATCCGCTTGGTGTTGAGGCCGTGATTATCCCCGGGGCAAGACATTTCACCGCCGCGGATGGCTGGGGCCAGTGGTCTGGCGTAATTGACTGGGTTGCCGACCCGACTGCAGACATCACCAAGCGCTAGCGAAACCCGAGCGCTGGGTAGGCTTGAGGGATGCGAATTCTTCTAGTTGGTGCCGGCGGTGTTGGCGACGCAATTGCAAAAGTCGCAGCCACTCGCAGTTTTTATGACATCTTTATCGTCTCAGACAACGACTTTAGTCGTGCCGAAAAAACCGTGGAATGGATTCGCAATCGTCACGGTGCAGAAGTAGCTTCTAAATTTTTAGCAGCCAAACTAGATGCGAGCCACGCAGCCAACGTTGTTGACCTGGCCCGCAATCACAACGTCACACATTTAATCAATGCGGTTGAGCCGCGATTTTTGCCAACCATTTTTTCTGGCGCTTACACAGCAGGCGTAAATTACATCGACCTTGCCATGAGCGTTTCAGAGCCTCACGAGGCTGACCCATATCACCTGCCTGGAATCAAAATCGGTGACGCACAATATGCATTGAGCGAGCAGTGGGAGAGATCCGGAAAACTTGCTTTGGTTGGCATGGGTGCTCAACCTGGTCTTGCCAACGTCTTTGCTCGCTATGCGCAGGACTACCTGTTCAGCGAGATCAACGAGGTAAGCGTCAAAGATGGCGACAACCTTGAAATTTTGGATGAACATGGCAATCGCATGTTTGCGCCGGCGTTTTCAATTTGGAAGACCATCGAAGAATGCTTGAACCCACCCTTGGTTTATGAACGCAACCGTGGGTGGTTTACCACCGAGCCGTTTAGCGAGCCAGAGATCTTCGAATTTCCAGAAGGCATCGGTTCTGTGGAATGCGTGAATGTTGAGCACGAAGAAGTTGCCATGTTGCCGCGCCACATTGCCGCGAATCGCGTGTCATATAAATATGGTTTGGGCGCGGAGTTCATCTCGATTCTCAAGGTGCTGCACAAACTGGGCCTAGACCAAACTCGACCAATCCGCGTGCGCTCTGCTCAAGGCCCGGTTGAGGTTTCACCACGCGACATGGTTGCTGCCGTTTTGCCTGACCCGGCAAGCCTTGGCCCGCAAATGACCGGCAAGACCTGCGCCGGTGTTCTGGTGACCGGCAAAGACAAAGATGGCCGTGACCGCGCCACCTACCTATATCACGTGGCGGATAACTCGCAGACCATGGCCGAACTGGACGCCCAGTGTGTGGTTGCCCGCACTGCCTACAACCCAGTGATTGCGCTTGAACTAATTGCCGAGGGAATTTGGAAAGGTGCCGGTGTGCTTGGCCCTGAAGCCTTTGACGCAAAACCGTTTCTAGATCTAATGTCTTCAACCGTGGGTTACAACCAACCGTGGATAGCGCAGGAGCGCTTGCCAGCCAGCCCGTTGCGTCACCCATAATCACAAATTGCTTGCAACAAAAAATCCCCGCCTCGAAATCGAAGCGGGGATTTTCTATGAGCTCTAGTGAGTGCTTGGGTCTTGCTCAACCTCAGTGCGGTCGCCTGACCACAATGTGTGGAAAGTGCCCGGCAGGTCAACGCGCTTGTAGGTGTGTGCGCCAAAGAAGTCACGCTGGCCTTGAACAAGAGCAGCTGACAATCGAGGTGATCGCAAACCGTCGTAGTAAGACAAAGAAGAGGCAAATGCAGGAACCGGAATTCCGGCAAGTGATGCATTGGCTACAACCTGGCGCCATGATGACACAGCGTTGGCTACTGCTTGCTTGAAGTATGGGTCAAAAATTAGTGACTCAAGATCAGCCTTGGCGCCGTATGCATCTGCAATGCGGTTAAGGAACTGTGCACGAATGATGCAACCACCGCGCCAGATTTTTGAAACAGCACCGAGGTTGATGTTCCAGCCGTATTCTTTTGCGCCGGCACGAATTGCGTCAAAGCCCTGCGCATAAGCAACCAACTTTGATGCATAAAGCGCACGACGCACAGATTCAACAAACTCGCCCTTGTTGGCAATAATCCATGCAGTTGCATCTGCTGGCAAACCGTCAACGGCTGCACGCTGAGCTGCCTGAGAAGAAAGTGAGCGAGCAAATACAGCTTCGGCAATTCCAGAAACTGGAGTGCCAAGGTTTAGTGCAGTCTGCACAGTCCAAACTCCGGTGCCCTTTGAACCAGCTTGGTCAAGAATTACATCAACCAGCGGTTTGCCAGTCTTGGCATCAACCTGCTTCAAAACCTCTGCAGTGATCTCAATCAAGAATGACTCAAGTTCACCCTTGTTCCACTCTTCAAAGATGCCAGCAATTTCAGCCGGGGTGTAGCCGCCTGCGTGGCGAAGAATGTCATAAGCCTCGGCAATCAATTGCATGTCGGCATACTCGATGCCGTTGTGAATCATCTTGACAAAGTGACCTGCGCCATCGGTGCCAATGTGAGTCACACAAGGCTCGCCCTCGGCAACCGCAGCAATCGAAGCAAGAATCGGGCCAAGCGTTTTGTAAGCCTCAGCCGAACCACCAGGCATGATTGATGGGCCCTTAAGCGCACCCTCTTCACCGCCAGAGATGCCGGCACCAACAAAGTTGATGCCCTTTGCAGAAACTTCTTTTTCACGACGAATGGTGTCGGTGAACAATGCGTTTCCGCCATCCACAATGATGTCGCCCGGCTCAAAGCGTTCGGCAAGCTGAGAGATAACCGCATCGGTGCCCTTGCCAGCCTGAACCATGATGATTGCGGTGCGTGGCTTGGCCAACGAAGCAACAAAGTCATCGATGGTTTCTGAAGCAATGAAGCCAGCCTCTGGGTGCTCGCTAATTAGCAGCGCGGTGCGCTCGTATGAGCGGTTATAGACGGCAACGGTGTTGCCCTCGCGGCTAGCCAAGTTTCGAGCCAAGTTTGAGCCCATTACTGCGAGTCCAACGACTCCGATGTTTGCCTGTGCGGTCATTTTTATCCTTTATTTATAAGACTTTAGAAATTTTACGCCTGAATCCAAGCGGTGGCATTTGGTGCCAACTTGCCTTGAACCAGTGCCTTGGATGTTGCCAAAACCTTGCCCTTAGGCAATTTGATTGGCTTGCTGCCAAAGTTGGTGATGTTCTGCCAACCGTTAGGGCGCTTGAAGCTCAAAACGTTAGGGGCAAAAATGCTCTTGTGCCACTTGACGTCTTCGGTGGTTTCGAGTGAACGGCGAAGCGCCATGAATTCGCGATACAACTCAAGTGTTGAACCGTGAACACCATCTTGCGCTTCTACAGAAACATTTCCGTACCACTCTGGTTGTGGCAGGTGCGAACCGTTGGTGCCAAAACCGAATGATGAACCGGTGCGGGTCCATGGCAGTGGCACACGGCAACCGTCACGGCTTAGACCAAGTTCTGGGTTTCTGAAGAACTGAGGGTCTTGCATAAGTTCGGATGGAATCTCGAGTGCCTCTTGAAGACCGAGTTCTTCACCTTGGTATAGGTATGTGCTGCCCGGCAAAGCCAGCAACAACATTGTCATTGCTCGAGCACGGTCTAGACCGAGTTTCTCATCGACCTTCGCGTTGAATCGGTTCTTGGCGTACCACTTTCCAAAGTCTGTGCCGTTTGGCAAACCAAAACGTGTCGCGTGACGAATGATGTCGTGGTTGCTCAGCACCCAAGTTGTGCTGCTGCCCGAAGCCTTTGCCGCTTTTAGGTTGTAGTCCGCGATGTCGTGAACTTTCTTGGCATCCCAGCCGGCACCCAACATGTCAAAGTTAAAGCTTTGACCAAGTCCCTCGGTGCTTGCGTAAGCCGGGCGACGATTTGCGTGTACCCATGCTTCGGCCACGGCTACTCGCGGCGGGTTGTATTCGTTGAACACTTTGCGCCACTCGGCATAAATCTCGTGAACTTCGTCGCGGTCAAACAAATCGTCTTGACCATTGTTTTTCATCACTGAAAGATCAAATGATTGACGTTCAGGCAAGTGACCGTTCTTTAGATCTTTAACCAGTGCATGTGCCACGTCGATGCGGAAGCCATCTACACCGCGGTCACTCCAGAAGCGAAGGGTCTTGATGAAGTCTTCGCGAACTTCTGGGTTATCCCAGTTGAAGTCAGGTTGTTCGCTCGCAAAAAGGTGCATGTACCACTGGCCAGGTTTGCCATCTGGTTCGGTAACTCTCGTCCAGGCAGTTGGGCCAAAGTGGCTGGCCAACTCAGATGGACGAATCTCGCCATTTTCACCCTTGCCGTCTCTAAAGATGTAACGATCGCGCTCAGGCGATCCAGGGCCGGCCTTCAAAGCAGCCTGGAACCATTCGTGGTTGCTGCCCGAGTGGTTTGGCACGATGTCAACAATCACTCGAATGCCAACTTTGTGCAGTTCTTGCACCATCACATCGAATTCATCCAAGGTGCCGATGCGTGGGTCAACGTTGCGATAGTCGTCTACGTCGTAGCCACCGTCTGCCAGCGCCGAAGGATAAAAAGGGCTCAGCCAAATTGCGTCGAGCCCCAAGCTCTTTAGGTAAGGAACCTTGCTGATGATGCCCTTAAGGTCACCAATGCCGTCGCCGTTGCCGTCGGCAAAACTGCGCGGGTAGATCTGGTAAATAACGGCTTGACGCCACCAGTCTTTGTCTCCGGCGAGCATAGTAAATTCAGCCATTTTGGCTCCTTTGCGGTGGGGGTACAGCCACAACGATATCGCACATTTGGGGATGATTTTCTGGGATTGGCTAGTTGTACTCTTGGTGCCGCTTGACGCCGGCCCTGTTGGTAGGGTCGATAAGGCTCATAAAGCCGCTTTTTCGACCATAAGGACACCGCCTTGGCCAGCTTGCTTTACAAACTAGGACTTTTCTCTGCCAAAAGAGCATGGTTGGTGCTGGGCACCTGGCTGCTAATTCTGGCCACCTCAGTGGCGCTGATGCTCACTGCCGGCGGCAAACTTTCATCGAGCATCTCTATTGATGGTGTTCCTTCTCAAAATGTAATTGACCAACTTCAGAAGACTTTTCCTGAGGCCTCTCGAGCCTCTGGCCAGGTTGTTTTTCACAAGGCCGACGGCACCGCATTCTCGGCTGCCGATGAAACTGCAATTGCCAAGGCGCTATCCGATGTGAAGTTGCTTTCTGGCGTCTCGGATGCTCGCGACCCGTTCAACATCGAAGCTGAAATCAATTCTCGCCGTGCCGAGGTTGCCAAGGGTTGGCAAGACATCGCCGATGGTGAAAAGAAAATCGCCGATGGCAAGGTAACTATTGCAACCAATCGCGCCAAGTTGGCCGATGGCCTGGCAAAGCTAAATGCCGCAGAAACAAAACTTAAGGCACAGTCTGCGCAACTAGAAGCAGGCATCAAACAGGCCGAGGCCGCTGGTGCTCCAAAGCAACAGATTGATGCCATGATTGCAAACCGAGCACCAATTGCTGCGGGTTTTGCGCAGATCTCGGCGCAACGAAAACAAATCATCGATGGTCAGGCAAAACTTGACGCCGCTGCAGCCAAGTTGGTCACCAGCCAGGCAGATTTAGAGGCAGCAAAACTAAAGCTGCAAGATGCTGACAAACTTTTGGCGGCCACCAAGGAATTCACCACCGTTTCGAAAGACAACTCGGTGGCACTTGCCACAGTGCAATTCACGGTTCCGAACAATCAACTCGAAGAGCCGATTCGTCAGGGTGTAGTTGATTCTTTGACCAAGGCAAATCTGCCTGGCATTCAAGTTGAATTTTCACAAGAGCTAACCCGCTCGCTCAGCTCAATTCTGGGTGTCGGCGAAATTGTTGGACTTGCCATTGCCGCAATCGTTCTGTTTGTAATGCTTGGCACATTAATTGGTGCTGGCATGCCGGTTATTTTGGCAATCGTCGGAGTAGGTATTTCTGCATCAATCACAATGGCGCTTGCCTCGGTGATAGATATGACTTCAACTACTCCGGTGCTTGGCGTGATGCTTGGCCTGGCAGTTGGAATCGACTACGCGCTATTTATTCTTAATCGTCACCGACGCCAACTAAAAGCTGGCGTTGAATTGCGTGAATCAATTGGATTGGCAACCGGCACCTCGGGCAATGCAGTTTTCTTTGCGGGAATCACAGTGATCATTGCCCTGGCGGCGCTGAACCTTACCGGCATCGGTTTCGTTGGCCTCATGGGTTCGATGGGTTCGGTGTCTATTGCCGTTGCGGTGCTAATTGCAATTACAGCCACTCCAGCAGTGCTTCGCCTGATTGGCTTCAAGGTTCTTTCTAAAAAGGAACGTTCTGGCATTTCGCACGATGGCCATCAAGAAGAACACATGCAGCCAAAGAACGCTCAGAAGCCGGTGTTTGTTAATAAGCACCCTTGGATATCTGCGTTTGCCGCAATTGCAGTCTTGGTAATCGCTGCTCTTCCATTCTCGAGCATGCGTTTGGGCTTGCCCGATGGCGGAGCCGAGCCTAAAGACTCATCGCCAAATCGTGCTTATGTGTTGATCAGTGACAAATTCGGCGAGGGTTTCAACGGTCAAATTTCAACAGTGGTAACCATGCCAACCGCTGTTGCTAAAGACGACCAAACCAAGTTGCAGACACAGATTGCTACCGACTTGTTCTCGCTAGATAACGTGGTTGCAGTGGTGCCAGCAGCGGTGTCAGCCGACAATAAAACTTTCTTGTTCCAAGTGGTTCCAGCGGTAAAGCCATCAAGCGTCGAAACCGAAAAATTGGTCTATGACATTCGTGACTTGAATGCAAAATACAAATCAACCATGGATGCATCCGTTGGTGTCACTGGCCTCACCGCGGCAAACATTGATATTTCACAAAAGATCAGCAGCGTGCTGCCGCTTTACCTTGGAGTTGTGCTTGCGCTTTCGCTGCTGCTGCTAATTCTGGTTTTCCGTTCGATTCTGGTTCCGCTTTTGGCGGCCGGTGGATTCTTGCTCACGGTGTTTGCGACGATGGGAACGGTTGTCGCGGTTTACCAATGGGGTTGGCTAGCAGACATCTTTGGTGTTCCAAACCCAGGGCCAATCCTAAGCTTTTTGCCAATTTTCTTGATTGGAATTTTGTTTGGCTTGGCCATGGACTACCAATTGTTCTTGGTCTCTGGAATGCGCGAAGCATTCACTCACGGCAAGTCTGCAAGCGATTCAATCAACTACGGAATGCACCTGAGTCGCGCAGTAGTCATTGCGGCGGCGTTGATCATGATCACAGTGTTTGGCGGCTTTGCGTTCTCTCACCTAACCATGATTCGCCCAGTTGGATTTGGTCTAGCGATTGGCGTTATCTTTGATGCTTTTGTTGTGCGCCTAGTGCTGGTTCCTGCAGCAATGACAATTTTCGGCAAGGCTGCCTGGTGGATTCCAAAGTGGCTAGATCGAATTTTGCCTGACGTTGATGTTGAGGGCGCAAAGCTAGAACGCGAACACCTGCACTAATTTTTCGGCAACACCTATTTACTAAGAAAGCTTCATGCGCAAAAGACAAGCTGCCACGCTCGCTGTAATTTCGGCGTTGGGTCCATTCCAGTTCGACACCTACTTGCCGGCGCTGCCCGCGCTAATGGTGTTCATGAACACCACCGATGCCATGGTGCAACTAACGGTGGCGGCCAGCTTGGTTGGCATGGCAATGGGGCAATTGTTTGTTGGGCCAATCAGTGATGCCTATGGGCGCCACCGCCCACTACTAATTGCAATGGCTGTCTTCACAGTCTCGGCCCTTGCTTGTCTTGTGGCCACCGACATCACCTGGATGATCATCGCCCGCTTCGTGCTTGGTTTCTCGGCCGCCGGTGGTTTCGTGATCAACAATGCATTTATTCGTGACATCGCAACTGGGCAGAAAGCCGCCAAACTCTATGCCACCCAGGCGGCAATTTTCTCGCTTGCTCCGGTAGTTGCACCACTCGCAGGCGGTCAACTGTTGCTGCTGGGTGATTGGCATGTGATTTTTGTATTTCTGATTGCTCTCGGAATTTTGGTTTTCACCATGTCGGCGACTCTGTTGCCAGAAACTCTGCCTTTGCAAAATCGCACCAAGTTGAGTTTTGGTTCAACCTTTAGTTCTTGGAAGATTCTCTTGAGAGATGGCCGGTTTGTGACTCTGGCCATGATCAGCGGATTCGCTTTTGGTTCAATCGCCGCTTTCATCGGCGCTGCGCCATTTGTGTTTGAGCGCGGTTATGGACTGACGCCAACCCAGTACACGTTTGTTTTTGCAACTATTACCGCTCTGCTTTTTGCGGGCAACGCCTTGAACCGCCTTTTGCTAAAGCGAGTGGCCAGCATCACAATGTTGCGCATTGGATTGATTCAGGCCGGGGTTGCCGCGATCGGCATGGCGGTATTGAACATTCTTCAGGTGCATGAAATGTGGATGGTCATGCTCGTGATTTCAGTTTCAATCGCTTCGAACAGCTTCACTTCGTCAAACATCAACGGCCTCGCAATGCAAGAGCACGGTGAGCGCGCAGGTGTGGCAGCCGGCCTTATCGGTTTTACCGGTTCCATCTTTGGCGCTATCGCAGCTTCATTGACTGGGCCATTGTTTGGGCTTACCGCCGTGGGAATGCTCTCTTTCATGGCTATTCAGCTAATTGCGGGTTCGACTCTGGGTCTGGTTAGTCTTCGCAACGAGGCACCGCTAAAGCACTAGGTTTCTCGGTCAAATAGCATTAGAAAACTATGCAATCGCTGACCATTACTTACCCGGCTGACTTGCCGGTCAGTCAGCGCAGAGACGAAATCCTTGAGGCGATTCGCAATCATCAGGTTGTGGTGATTGCCGGCGCAACCGGGTCGGGTAAAACCACTCAGATTCCAAAAATGTGCCTTGAACTAGGCCGCAGCAGCATTGCTCACACTCAGCCTCGACGCATCGCCGCTCGTGCAGTTGCCGAGCGCATAGCCGAAGAGCTCAAAGCGTCACTGGGTTCATTGGTTGGTTATCAGGTGCGCTTCACCGATAAGGCGAGTGCCGAGACAAAAGTCAAAGTAATGACTGATGGAATTTTGCTCAACGCAATGCAGCGCCATCGCAACCTCGAGCAATACGACACCATAATCATTGATGAAGCGCACGAGCGCAGTTTGAACATCGACTTTTTGCTGGGCTACCTAAAACAGCTTTTACCAAAGCGCCCTGACCTAAAAGTTATTGTCACCTCGGCAACCATTGACCCTCAATCGTTCAGCAAGCATTTCAACGATGCGCCAATTATTGAAGTTTCTGGTCGCACCTATCCAATCGAAGTTCGCTATCGACCAACTGTGCGCGAAGCAGGTGACGATACCGATCCAGATGAAGAAACAACTGCATCTGATTACATCGATGGCATTTTGAAAGCCTTGGATGAACTGCAGGCCGAGCCAGAGGGTGACACCCTGGTGTTCTTGTCTGGCGAGTCAGAGATCCGTGATGCGCAAGAAGCAATTGAGGGGCGAATCACCTCGGGGGCGCTGGGTCGAGGGGTTGAAGTGCTGCCACTCTATGGTCGACTGAGTGCAGCCGAACAGCACAGGGTTTTTGAAACCAGCAAGTTGGCGGGCCTGCGACGCCGTGTGATTTTGGCAACCAACGTGGCAGAAACAAGTTTGACTATTCCGAACATCAAATATGTGATTGATGCGGGAACGGCTCGAATTTCTAGATACAGTCCGAGAGCCAAAGTTCAGCGACTGCCGATTGAAGCTATTTCTAAGGCAAGTGCAAATCAGCGTGCGGGCCGCGCCGGACGAACCAGCTCCGGCGTTGTCATCCGTTTGTATTCAGAAGAAGATTTTGAGTCTCGCCCAGAATTCACCGATCCAGAAATTCTGCGAACCAATCTTGCCTCCGTGATTTTGCAGGCCGCACAACTTGGCCTGGGCGACATTGCTGCGTTTCCGTTTTTGCAGGCCCCGGATGCGCGCGGCGTGAAAGACGGCCTTGGTTTGTTAGCCGAGTTGGGTGCCCTCAAAGACCCAAAGGGCAAGACAGTTGAACTTACCAAGATTGGGCGCAATTTAGCTCGCCTGCCAATTGAACCTCGCTTTGGTCGCATGCTGCTTGAGTCGGCCCACCACTCTTTAGTGCGCGAAGTCATGGTGATTGTTGCCGGCCTAACCATTCAAGACCCACGAGAGCGCCCACTTGCTAAGCGTCCACAGGCTGATTTGGCTCACGCTAGATTTGCCGACCCAACTAGCGATTTTCTAAGCCTGCTAAATCTTTGGAACTACATCGAAGAGCAACAAAAGAAACTTTCTTCTTCAGCTTTTCGCAGGTTATGCAAAAACGAGTATTTGAACTACCTGAGAGTTCGAGAATGGCAAGACCTAATCAAGCAACTCAAGCAAATTGCTAAGCCGCTAGATCTGATTCCAGGGGATCCAAAAATTGATCCCGATGGAATTCACAAGAGCTTGCTGTCTGGATTGCTAAGTCAAATTGGGCTCAAGCAGCTGAGCGACAAAAAAGCTGCTGATCAGTTGAAGAAGTCATCAGGCGACAAACCTGCAAAAGGTTCGAATGAATACCTCGGTTCGAATGGCAAAAAATTTGTAATCTTTCCGGGATCCACACTTGCCAAGAAACCGCCGGCCGCAATCATGAGTGCCGAACTTGTAGAAACCAGTCGACTTTTTGCTCGCATGAATGCGGCGATTGATCCTGCTTGGGCAGAGTCGCTGGCCGGTGAGCTTTGCAAGCGCACATTTAGCGAACCACACTGGGAGAAATCCCAGGGATCTGTTGTTGCCTATGAACGCGTGATGCTATTCGGTGTGCCAATTGTGGTTTCGCGACGAATGCAATATTCGCGCATCGACACCCAGGTATGCCGTGACCTTTTTATTCGGCATGCGCTGGTGCACGGGGAGTGGGATTCGAAACAAAACTTTGATCGCACCAACCGAGCACTCATTAGGCAGCTCGAGGCCCTTGCCGATCGAGCGCGCAAACCTCAGTTCGCCCCAGACGATGAAGATGTTTATCGCTTTTACTCGGCACGCATACCGGCCGAGGTGTTTTCTACTCGCACCTTTGAGGGTTGGTGGCGCAAGGCCAAACACGAGACTCCAGATTTGCTCACAATGACTCGTGACGACCTATTGCCGCCAGAGGTAAAAGAGCCGACCGCGCAGGATAATCCGAGTGAATGGTTGCTAGATGACGGCAGCAAGCTAAAGCTGCGCTACCGCTATGAGCCTGGCGCCACTGACGACGGTGTGACCGTGGATGTTCCCGTGGCCATGATCTCGAAAATTACCGGTGATGAGTTTGACTGGTTGGTTCCCGGATTACGCGTGGAGCTGGTAGCCGAATTGATTCGAAGTCTTCCGAAGAATCTGCGACGTAATGTTGTGCCGGCAAACGACTGGGCGGCAAAGGCGCTAGCAACCTTGTCCGAGTATCCAACCGAACCGTTGGTGGCCACGCTTGCCAAGACCCTTCGTGCTCTCAGCGGCACCCACATGACAGCTGAGGACTTTGATGCTTCAAGCCTGCCGACCGCAATGCGAATGACCTATCGAATCATTGACGAAAAAGGCAGAACGCTGGGCCTTGGCACTGACCTAGCAGCTTTGCAGCAAAAGTTTGCCACCGCCGAACCTGGTCAGCCGGTGAAAAAGGCCATTGACACCGCTAAACAGCAAGCCGAGTTTGCAACGGCAGTCATGGCAAAGGTCGCGTCTCCTGCTGAATACATCGCCGAGCACCTAAGCAAAGACGAGAAGTTGGCAATCGCTTCGGTTGGTTACAAGAGCACGGCAGCATTTGTTGAAGATGTGATTCGGGCACTCGTGAATCAACAGGTGCTGGTTTTTGGCTTGCAAGCAGATGCAGAGGATGTTGCCAAGGCGGTCAGCGAGCGAGTTATAGATGAGTGTTTCAATTGCGCCAAACTCTTGCTCAGAATCTCTGCAGCGGCGCGTGAGGCTGGCAAAGCCATTTCAGAGATTCAGGATTTCTCACTGCTATTTGTGCTCACCAATGAAAAGAATCACATTGCATCACTGCTGCAACCAAACATTGTCAGCGCAACCGGGCTAAATCGAATTGCTCGAATTGCCACCTATCTGCAGGCAAGCAAAATGCGAGTCGAAAAGCTGATTGAGAACCCTGAGCGAGATCGCATTGCAGAGCTCGAATTAAATGAGGCTTTGGTCTTGCTTGAAAAAGCGCAACCGTCAAAACGCGAATCGATTCGTTGGATGATTGAAGAATTGCGAATCAGTTTGTTTGCTCAGTCGCTGGGCACTTCAGAATCGGTTTCGGTGCAGCGCATCAAAAAGGCGCTTACTTAGTCGCCTTCTTGATTAGCGCAACAACCTTTTTCTCAACATCATCGTTCCAGCCAATTAGGGCAAATGAAGTCGGCCACATAGCGTCTTTATCCAACTTCGCCGCGTCCTGAAATCCCAAGGTTGAATAGCGCACTTTAAATTTGCCAGCGTCTTGGAAGAAAAGAATTGTCTTGCCATCGGTGTTGCAATAGGCCTGCATGCCATACCAAGTTTTAGCCTGCAATTGCGGGGCGTTTTTCTTCACCAACTCGTGGATTTTCTTGGCGAGAGTTTTGTCAGCCGGCGCCATTTTGTTGATTTTTTCTAGCACTTCGGCTTCCAGTTGCTCGGGGCTCATCTTTTTGCGAGCTTTAGCGCGCTCCGCCATGGTTTCTTTCATGGCTTGCTTTTCAACATCACTGAGTGCCATCAGTATTCACCTTTCACCACAAAAAAGCTGCCGCGAATTTCACCGGCAAGCTTTGACTTCATCCTGGCAAATTTGAACTTGGCAGCCAGTTCATCTGGCACCGGCATGCCTAAGCAAAGTTTGAAGCCCACCGCTCGCTTGCCCCCAGGCTCAAGCGTGTAGAGCACGTTGATTGAAAGCCCGCTTTTATAAAAGACATAGGTCCAGCGAACGCCCTCAACTTCAAATTCGCAGGCCTCAAGCGGCTCAGATGCAATCTCGATGTCGCGCTCTTGCAGAACTTTATTCACGTACTTGATTAACTTGGCCGCTTTATCTGCGGGCTTGGTGGTGAAATCGAGATCGTATTTGTTTTTGAAATATCTGGCTTCGTTGGCTCTAAGTCCCGCAAGCGCTTCAGCAAACGGAGACGTCTCCAATCCAGAAGTGCTGACATTTACAAAATCGATTTTGGCCATGGCATCTAGCGTAATCTGCCTGTATGAGTGATTTAAATGAAGTTGGCGACCGCGATAACTGGCGCTGTTGGTTGTGTGATGCTGCGGTTGATCCAGAAGCTTCGGTTAACTCGGACCTTGGCCCAAGCACCGATAGCTTTGCGGCAGCCAAGTTGAAAAAGGGCGCAGTGGTCACCGAACGTTTAGCGCACCGCATGTGCAACACAATGAAAGGCAAAGTGGCGCCGGTAGTGCCGTGGTCAAAGGATCTTTTTGTTGTTGACCCAGCACCAATCTTTGAAACCGTTGAGCGACTAAAGGCAAAAGGCGGCCGCGAAATTGTGGCACGCTGCCCAGACGAGAGCGATGCGAATCAGGCATCCGAGTGGTTGCTGGATCGCTTGAGCCGACTCTCACCAGACGTGAAATTCACCACCGAAATTAAACCCGGTGGCGGGCAGTTCATGCTTGCTTTGCGACTGGACTAATTAGGCATAAACTGACCATAAATCAAGGGGGATACCAATGGCTAAAAAAGAAATTTCTCAAGACCAGCAAATCTCGAGACTGCGCAATTACAACATCGTTGCGGCAATCGCGCACTTGGCTCAAGCCGTTGCGATGCTGGTAATTATTTCGGCCCTGAATGCTCAGGCTGAGTTTCCAGTAACCGCCGATTACATGGCCGGCCCTCCTGGGTCACCGATTCCTCCAGAGCGAGTAGAACTCTTTACCGTAAACATGGGATACGGCCTGGTTGGCTTCTTGGGTCTTAGCGCAATCTTCCACCTTTTGGTCTCGACACCATTCTTCTTCGAGCGTTATAAGAATGGTCTGCTAGCAAACCGAAACTACTTCCGCTGGACAGAGTATTCACTCAGCGCTTCAATCATGATTTTCTTGATTGCTCAATTGACCGGCGTAACTGATTTCAACGCGTTGATTTCAATCTTTGCTTTGAACGCGGCAATGATTCTTTTCGGAGCACTTCAAGAAAAATATGAGCGACCAGGCAACGGCAAGTTGCTGCCTTTCATCTTTGGTTCAATGGTGGGAATCGTTCCTTGGGTAGCCGTTTTCTTGATGACTATTCAACCTGGCTCAACCAACGACGCTCAGGTGCCTGGCTTTGTGATTGGCATCATGGTTTCGATTTTCGTTGCTTTCAATACATTCGCTGTGAACCAGTGGTTGCAATACAAGCAGGTCGGCAAATGGCGCAGCTACTTGCAAGGCGAGCGCTCTTACATAACTTTGAGTTTGGTGGCTAAGACCGGCCTTGCTTGGCAAGTATTCTCTGGTGTGCTTGCTCCGTTATTGACCGCGAACAACTAGTCGCAATTACTGGATGTGTTCTGGGTTCATCCAGAACAGATCCCAAGCGTGACCATCAAGGTCTTCGAATCCCCAGCTGAACATAAAGCCGTGGTCTTCGGGCTCGTTCAAGCGTTTTGCTCCGAGCGCAAAAGCCTTCTCTGATAACTCAGTGACTTCAGCAGCAGACTCGCAGGCAAATGACAGGCCCACCTCGGTGGTGTCTGCGTCGGCAATCTTCTTCTTGGTGAACGACTGGAACTTGGCGTGCTCTAGCAGCATCACATACACGGTGTCGTTGATGATCATGCAGGTTGACTGCTCATCGGTGAACTGTGCATTGAAGGTGAATCCCAGACCGGTGAAAAACTCCACGGATTTCTTGAGTTTCTTGACTGGCAGGTTCACAAAGATTGAAGTAATCATGGTTTCAGTTTAGATTTGCAAACTTTATTTATCCAACCGGCCAAAACCAATTGCATAGAGCAACGGAATTACCCCAAGACTGAGCAGGCTAATAGCAAGCACTTGATTATTCGGAAGCATTGAAATTCCAGCAAAGACGAGAGTCGCAAAAACAATCGCGGCAGAAATTCTTCGCATGCTTGAATCGAGAGACCTTGCTCGTCGCTCAAGTTCTGGATTGCGCACTACAAGTTCACCTCGTTCGATGCGCGATAACACGTCGTCTAGTCTGCGTGGCAAACGGCTAAATGTATTTAGATTAACCAGAAAATCTTTGCCAAGTCGTTTAAGTGTTCCAGTTCCCGATCCGTTTAAGAGTGACCTAGCGAAGGGGTCAACTGCATCCCAGATATTGAATTCTCTATTGAGCGAGCTGGTGACCCCAGAGATAAGTGAAAGTGCCCTTATTAAGAACAAGAAGTTATTTGGCAATTGAAATGGCAGGGTGCGAATTAGGTCACTGAATTGCAGGGCAAATGCGCGCAGTTCTTTAGGGTCGGTCTGGATAAGCTCGCCGACTCTAACTCCACCGAATCTTTCGAAAAGTTTTGAGACCGCTTCTTCGAGCACGACTGCGTCGGCCGAAGGCAAGAGCACACCAAGTCGCTCGCACGCTGCAACCCAAGCGCGGGCATCGCGCGAGGCAACTGCAAACAAAAAGCTTTGTAGGTCTGATTTCAGTTCATCGCTGATCGTTCCCATCATGCCAAAATCAATGTACGTGATTGAGAAATCGGCAGTGGATTCCGCTGGAGCTTTGGTAATAAACAGATTGCCTGGGTGAGGGTCTGCGTGAAAAAACCCAGTAATAAAGAATTGTTCAAAGGTTGCTCTTGCTAATTCAGCAGCTACTGCATTTGGATCAATTCCAACCGCCAGCAAGGCGTCAACATCTGTAATTTTGATGGCTGACACGTCTGTCAGAGTTAGCACGCGTCTTGTTGTGCGCTCCCAAATTACGCGAGGGGTGCAAATGCGAACATCTTGTGCAAAATCACTCGCAAAGCGCTCAAGGTTGTCTGCCTCTTGTAGATAGTTGATTTCTTGGAGCGTTACGTGCGAAAACTCCTGCACCAACGCGGGGGCGTCGGTGCGCTTGGAAATTAGTTTCACGCGAGACAGCCAACCGCCAACCTTCGTCAGCGCAGCCAAGTCAACTTCAACAATATCTTCGATTCCAGGGCGAAGCACCTTGATTACGACATCGCTACTGCCAAAGTCTGCAGCGAGTCCCTCTGAAAGTTTGGCTTTGTATGCCTGGCCGAGCGATGCCGCGGCGATTGGCTCAGACACAATATTGGAAAACGCAATGGCGGGATCCATGCCCAGCTCTGCCTCTATCACTTTCAATATGCATTCAAGCGATTCGGGGGCTACTTCGTCCTGAAGGCCAGCTAGTTCTCTTGTGATTTCTTCAGGCAGAATATCAAGTCGAGCCGAAAGAAACTGACCAACTTTTACCATCAAGCCGCCTAAATCGGCGGCCAGGTTGTGAAACTTTCGAGCTAGATTTCTGAATCTTCGAATTCGGGTGCGATTGCTGATCGCTTTTAATCCAAGCCTTGGCAATACCAGTTCAAACCACCAAGCCTGAGCCAGAGCAATCGCCGCGAATCTAAGAATGCGGCGATACCTTGCTTTCAGAACATATCCGTTCGGCAAGTTTCTATTTTTCGGCAAGAATCAAGTGCAAATCGTGTCGGGCTTTGTCAAGAATTTCAGCCGCTCGCATCTGCTGCTCACGTGAACCGGTCTGCGCCACGTCGGCCAATACCGGCGGCAGCTTAGAGGCAGATCTTAGAAAACTTGCATCACAAGACATCCAGTTGAAATTCGTGGCCATGTTGAAACTCTGTTTCTGAGGTTCGGCGGCTGGCTTCTCTCTTGCCTTTGAGAGAGCATCGGTGCCTTCTTGGGTGAGCGCGTAGATCTTGCGATCAGCTTCTGTAGTTGCGGACACGTGGTTCGATGCTGACAATTTTGAAAGGGCTTGGCTGGTCTCGCCATCACCCGGTGCCCATGTGCCACCAGAGGTGAGCTGAATCTGCTTCACGATTTGGGCGGCGGTTTTAGCTCCAGATTCCAAGGCAGCAAGAATCGCGATCTCTGTTTTTTCAGAGTCGGGCTTGGCTTTGAACTGACCTTTTACTGCACCAGTGGCTTTGTCTTTGGCATAGCCGATTAGGCCTTCGATAGCCTGGCGCGGATCAAAACTGTTAGCGGTTGTACTCACGGTCATCCCTTCGCGGGTGCGCTTTTGCACCTCATTGTGTATAAGGCGGCAGCTGCCATTTTCATTCCTTGGATGTGCGATATCGAAACTAGGTCATTCCTCTGATTTTGAGCAATACTTGTCCTCAAATGGGGGGCTTTATGAACAAATGGGCTCGGATGATGATCCAATGTTTGTCAGGAGTATTTTTCCTTGTAGGCGCGATGTTCCTGCCGTTCGGCGTTGGGCTTTCCGGTAGCCAGGGATCAAATCCGATTGTCGGTTGGCTTATCTTCTTGGCCAGCGTGGGCATTCCTTGGGCAATTGCCGTTGCCCTGGCGCGCGTCTCGCTGCGCCGCTACGAGGATTGAAGGCAAAAGCCCCAGATTTCTCTGGGGCTTTTTCAGTGTCTCATTAGCAAATCGGCAAATTATGCCGATTTGTATCCAACGCGGAGAATATGGGATTCGAACCCATGAGGGCTTGCACCCAACACGCTTTCCAAGCGTGCGCCATAGGCCACTAGGCGAATTCTCCTCGGAACCCTTTGAGTTTAGTGGCTAGCTCTTGACCAGGGGTTTGGTGGCACCGCTCAAGATTGCGGTGATGATCATCATCACCAGCGGAATGCCGAAGGCCACGTAGATGCTTGTGGCTTGGCCGAGGGCGCCAAGTGCGGGGCCCACAGTAATGCTTGAAATGTAAACCACGGTGATGATCATGTTCACTCGAGGCGACGCCATTGCAACATCATCACCCATCGAGGAAACCACCAGAGGGAATCCAAGAGAAATGCCCAGACCCCAAACGCAAATACCGAGGTACTGCAATCCCGTCATTTCGCTGGTCATGAAAAGCAAAATTCCAGCAACGGTTGTGATTGCAGAAAAAAGCACTGTGCGATAGCGACCAATTAGGTCAACTACAAATCCACCAATCAATCGAGCAATCGTGATCACAATCCAGAACACACCAAAAGCAGACGCCGCCTCGGCACCGCTGTAGCCACCCTTAGTCAATGCAATCGGCATCCAAGTGCCAGCTGTCATCTCGGCCATGATGAACGAGAAACCGAGCACAGCCAAAATCAAGCTGCGCTTTTCGGCCCACACTGCCAGAGCTTGACGTTTGTTTTTTGCCTTGGTGGCGTCGCTGACATCCGGGGTCTTGTGCTCAGGAAAAGCGAAGCCCGCAGCAACCGCAAGCACACCGATGAAAATTGCTGACATAAAGAAAGATGTGGTGATAGAAACTTTCTGCGCAATCAAGAAACTTGCAATTGATGCGGCAAGCAACATGCCCACACCAAATGAACCGTGAATTGCCGGGAACAGAGATCGCTTCGACGCCTTATCTACGGCCGAGCCTTCCATGTTGCCGATGAAGTCATTGAGGGCCATTGGCAGACCCATGAAGAACAGGCAAATGCTTGCGGTCAAAAAGTTGCCCGAGTCAACTGCAAAACCCAAGAGCCCCAGGGACGTTGCCGCCACGATCGCAATCGCAGTGTTTACGTTTCGCGAACCAAAGCGGTGCACCAGTGCACCGGCGAACAAGATGCCAGCCAAACCACCGGCAGGGTAAAGCATCGAGAGCAATCCCATTTGAGCGGTGTTGATATGCAGAGCCTGCTGCACCTCGGGGCCACGGCTAACCCAACTCGAGAACAAGAATGCTCGGGTGAAGAAAACTACTGATGCTCCGGCAAACCAGAGTCCAATGCGTGGCGTCTTTGTCATTACATCAGGCTAACAAGGGGATAGGCCGGTTGCTTGCCCGCCTGTAAACTTGTCTCTGGCTCCCCGCGTGGCGTCACCTCAGCCAACTCCCCCAGGATCGAAAGATAGCAAGGGTAACTGGGCTCTGATGGGTGCGCGGGGAGTCTTTTGTGTTCTGGCCGGTCAGGCCCAAAAGGTAGGCTCTATTCGTGGTCACCGCTCTGTATCGTCGCTATCGCCCTGAAACTTTTGCCGAACTAATCGGCCAGTCTCAGGTGACCGCGCCTTTGATGACCGCCCTGCGCACCGACCGGGTAAACCACGCATATTTATTCTCTGGCCCTCGCGGTTGCGGCAAGACCACATCTGCTCGCATCTTGGCCCGCTGCCTAAATTGCGCTGAGGGTCCAACCGATACTCCTTGTGGCAAGTGCCCAAGTTGCATTGAGCTTTCTAGGGATGGCGGCGGCTCACTAGATGTGGTTGAAATCGACGCTGCCTCTCACAACGGTGTTGATGATGCCCGTGACTTGCGCGAACGCGCCATCTTTGCGCCGGCGCGTGACAGATTCAAGATTTTCATTTTGGACGAGGCCCACATGGTTACCCCGCAAGGCTTCAACGCCCTTCTCAAAATAGTTGAAGAACCACCGGCCCACGTTAAATTCATTTTTGCAACTACCGAGCCAGACAAAGTTATTGGCACAATCCGTTCTCGCACGCACCACTATCCATTCCGTTTGGTGCCGCCTGCGCAAATGCTTGTATACCTTGAGCAGCTTTGCACATCTGAGGGTGTCGAAGTCGAACCCGGTGTTTTGTCACTTGTGGTGCGTTCAGGCGGCGGTTCTGTTCGTGACTCGCTCTCACTGCTCGATCAACTGATTGCCGGCAGTGAAGGCGGCAAGGTTGTTTATGAACGTGCGGCTGCGCTGCTTGGTTTTACTCACGCAAACTTGCTAGACGAAGTTGTTGATGCGTTGGCCGCCAAGAGTGCTGCCGAGGTTTTTGCCAGTGTCGACAAAGTGATTCAATCCGGTCAAGACCCGCGCCGCTTTGTAGAAGATTTGCTTGAGCGTTTGCGCGACTTGATTGTGATTGCATCTGTGGGCGATGGTGCAAAGAATGTTCTGCGCGGTGTTGCCGATGACGAACTCGACAAAATGGCAACCCAAGCAGCGCGCTACGGAATTGCTGAACTTACCCACGCGGCCGAAACCGTAAACGACGCACTAACCGAAATGACTGGCGCAACTAATCCGCGCTTGCATCTGGAGTTAATGGTTGCCAAGGTTTTGGTTCCGTCTAGTGATGAAACCGAAGTTGGTTCACTGGCTCGCATTGAGCGCCTTGAGCGTCGCATTGGCGTTAGTGGCAGTGCCGAAGCGCCGGTTGCGAAGCCACCAGTCGCCGTGGCCGCACCAGTTGCTGCGGCGGCACCACTCGCCGAAACTAAAGCTGCGGCAGCACCAGCTCAATCGGCAAGCTCTGCGGCTGTCACCTCAGGAGTCACCACTTCGCAACTGCGCGATGCCTGGCCAAACATTTTGACTGCAGTAAATAAGGCATCAAAACCGGTTTGGATGATCGCGTTCTCGTTGACGGTAGTGGACTTCTCTGACGATGTATTGACCCTAAAGTTCTTGAACCAAAAAGACCTAGACAGTTTCAAGAACTCGGCTGGTTCAAGCGAAGTCTTGCGCAAGGCAATCTTTGACGTGCTTGGAGTGCAGGTTAAATTCAAGGCCCAGGTAGACGCTCCGGTTGAGCCAACGGCAGTAACCACGCCGATCGCAGTTGTTGCACCTGCGCCTGTGTCAACACCGGCACCTGTGTCAACACCGGCAGAACCTGAGCCTCAAGTATCCGAGGTTAAAGATGTGCCTGCACCGGTTGCCGAACCAGAAGTGAAATCTCGCAATTCAAAAATGGTCGACGAATCAGCGCGCTACGGCGAATCACTGCTGCGCGAGATGCTCGGTGCTGAACCAATCGCTGACAAGAACGGCAAGTAATGTACGAAGGCGTAGTTCAAGAACTCATTGACGAGTTGGGCCGACTGCCTGGCATTGGGCCAAAGTCAGCTCAGCGGATTGCCTTTTATCTTTTGCAAACCGACGACGATCAGGCGGCCAAGTTGGCGCAGGTATTGGCCGAGGTTAAAGAGCGAGTGCGCTTCTGCGAGATCTGCGGAAATGTGACCGAAGAAACCCAGTGCAACATTTGCCGAGATGCTCGACGAAACCGCAATCTGATTTGTGTGGTTGAAGAGTCCAAAGATGTTCAGGCCATTGAGCGCACTCGTGAATTTAGAGGTTTGTATCACGTGTTGGGTGGAGCAATTAGCCCAATCGAAGGCATCGGCCCAGATCAACTGCGCATCAAGGAATTGATGACTCGACTGGCTGATCCAGACATTCAAGAAGTGATTATTGCCACCGACCCGAACCTAGAGGGCGAAGCCACTGCAACATATTTGACTCGCATGCTCAGCCCATTGGGCATTAGCGTGAGTCGCCTTGCCTCTGGCTTGCCAGTTGGTGGCGACCTTGAATATGCCGATGAAGTTACCCTTGGCCGAGCCTTTGCCGGCAGAACTCAAGTCAAGTAGACTTAAGACTTCGCGTGGCAATCTGCCCGCAATATCGGCGAAATTTCAAGGAGATACGGTCTTGGCTCTGATTGTGCAAAAGTTTGGCGGTTCGTCTGTTGGAGACGCCGACAAGATTAAGCACGTAGCACGCCGAGTAATCGAAACTCAAAAAGCCGGCAACCAGGTTGTGGTAGTGGTCTCTGCCATGGGTGACACCACCGACGAACTTCTTGACTTGGCCAACTCTGTTGCCGAAGACCCAGCCAAGAGCCCTCGCGAGCTAGACATGCTGCTGACCTCTGGCGAGCGCATCTCAATGTCACTTTTGGCTCTGGCGATTAACGCACAGGGCGGCAAGTCTCAATCTTTCACCGGATCACAGGCCGGCATCGCAACCGACAACGTGCACGGCAACGCCCGCATTGCCGAGGTTAGCCCAGCCCGCATTCGCGAATCAGTTGACGCCGGCAACATTGCAATCGTTGCTGGTTTTCAAGGATTCAACCGCGACTCAAAAGACGTGACCACACTGGGCCGTGGTGGCTCAGACACCACTGCGGTGGCACTAGCCGCTGGCCTAAATGCCGACCTTTGTGAAATCTACTCAGATGTTGATGGTGTTTACACCTCAGACCCGCGTGTGATCAAGGCAGCTAAGAAACTAGATGCAATCGACATTGAATCGATGCTTGAGTTGGCTGCCGCGGGTGCCAAGATTTTGCACATTCGTGCAGTTGAGTTCGCTCGCCGTCACAATGTGGACCTTCGGGTTCGTTCAACTTTTAGCACCGACCCAGGCACAATCGTTTACTCGAAAAAAACAGGAGCAGGAATGGAAGAGTCAGTCGTATCAGGCGTAGCTATCGACAAGGGCCAGACCAAGATTATGGTCATCGGTATTCCTGATGTTCCTGGCAAGGCCGCAGAGCTATTCACCATCGTTGCCGACGCGGGTGCCAACATCGACATGATCGTGCAGAACACCCCAACCGGTTCTGATGTGACCGATGCAGTGAGCGACATTGGTTTCACATTGCCAAAGAGCGACACTAAAAAGGTTGCCGCAGCGCTTGATGCTGCAAAAGACCGCATCGGATTCCGCACAGTTGAGATCGATGAAGAGATCGGCAAGCTTTCTGTGGTTGGTGCCGGCATGCGCACTCACTCTGGAGTTTCAGCAACAATGTTCCGTGCTTTGGCAGAAGCCGGCATCAACATTGAAATGATTTCAACCTCTGAAATTCGCATCTCGGTTATCACGAGCGATGACCAGGTTGATGCCGCTGCTCGCGCAGTGCACACTGCATTCGGCCTAGACACCGACATCGAAGCCGTTGTTTACGCCGGCACCGGTCGCTAAAACTTTTTCAATCTTTACCTCGAGTCAGGAGAACCAAATGGCTAAGCCAAACCTCGCCCTTGTTGGAGCAACCGGAGCCGTTGGCACCGTAATGATTGGCATCATCAACTCACGACCAAACATTTGGGGCGAGATTCGTTTGATTGCCAGCCCACGTTCTGCCGGCAAGAAGATTTTGGTTCACGGCGAAGAGCGCACTGTTGTGGCGTTGTCACCTGAGGCCTTCGACGGCATCGACATTGCAATGTTCGATGTTCCTGATGAGGTTTCAGAAGTTTGGGCGCCGATTGCTGCCGAGCGTGGTGCAGTTGCCGTGGATAACTCAGGCGCTTTCCGCATGAACGACCAGGTGCCACTTGTGGTGCCAGAGGTAAACCCAGAGCAGGCTAAGAACCGCCCGCTGGGAATCATCTCAAACCCAAACTGCACAACTTTGACCATGATGGCTGCCATGGGTGCACTGCACTCAAAGTGGAACCTAAAGGAGCTAGTTGTTTCTAGCTACCAAGCAGTTTCTGGCGCCGGCGCCGCAGGCATCGACGAGCTTTCGCGCGAGATCGAGGCATTGGGCAAGACCGCTCCAAACGCAGGCCTTGAGACCGACGATGTTCGCGTTGCTTTGGCTGCCGCCGGCAACGACCTTTCTCAGTCACCTTGGGCACACCCAATTGCTCTAAACGTGATTCCATTTGCGGGTTCACTTAAAGCAGGCGGCCACACCTCAGAAGAACTAAAGGTTCGCGACGAATCTCGCAAGATTCTCGGCATCAGTGACCTAAAGGTTGCCGCGAGCTGTGTTCGTGTTCCAGTTCAGGTGGCGCACTCGCTTACTGTGCACGCAACATTTGCCAACCCGCTTACTCCAGATGAGGTGCGTGAAGTACTTGAGGCACAGCCAACCATCAAGGTGGTTGATGACCCTGCGAACCACAAGTACCCAACCCCGAGCATGGTTGTTGGTCAGGACCCAACCTTTGTTGGTCGCATTCGCCAGTCGCTAGATTTCACAAACAGCATCGAACTGTTTGTGGTTGGCGACAACCTTCGCAAGGGCGCAGCACTAAACACATATGAAATCGCTGAGCTTGTTGCTCGCGAGTTTTAGGAGTTTTCAAGATACCCTTTGACTATGTCTCGACTACTCGCCGCTTTTGTTGGCTTGGGTCTAGTCATCAGCCTCGGGGGATGTGCTGCTCCAGCAGCTGATGGCAGCTCGCCAACAGCCTTGCCAACCCCGACTCCAGATCAGTCATTGGTGCCAACTGCGCCCCCGGCTGAAGTTGTGGATGTTGATGCCGAGACTTACAGCGATGGCTTCGGCTGGTATTCGTTCAAGGTTGGCGATGGCCCAACCTGGTGCACAATTGCCACCGACATGAACCAAGTGATCTGTGAACAAAACGAAGCGGCGGCTGTCTACGAGCCGATCCCTGCTCCGGCAGATTGCGAAGGCAGCTACGGCTACCAAGTTCGACTTTGGTCAGCTCAGCCGGCATCCGGGGCAATTGCAGAGTTTGTTTGCGCCACCGGCCAATTTCAAGACCCAAGCGCAGCCCAGATTTTGCCTTCTGGCAGCCGCATCAGTGTTGCGCCGTTCACCTGCTTTGTGCAAGACATCACTGCGCGTTGTGAAAATGAAACTGGCCAGTGGATGGCTCTTGGCCCACAAACCTGGTCACTGCACCCTTAAGCAAACGGCAAAATTAGTCGCGCGCTTCGAGTGTGATTACTCGCACCTCTGGGCGGCAAAAGAATCTCACCGGAGCATAAATCGAGTGCCCGAGTCCAGCCACAACATTTAGCAGCATGTCTCTGCCGCCAAAGTTCCAGCCGCTGAGGCCCTTGGCGTTTTTATTTGGCAAGTCACAGTTTGTTGTTAGTGCACCGATTGCCGGCAAACAAACTTGACCGCCGTGGGTGTGACCCGCGAATACCATGGCTGCGCCGGCCTTGCTCATTGCTTCAAGCACTCGCATATAAGGTGCGTGACTTACTCCAATAATTGCCTGGCAGTCGGCAACTCGATTGGCTTGCGATGGCAGCGAGTTCAAATCATCTAAACCATCGTGTGCATCATCCACACCAATAAAACCAAGCTTCACACCGTTGATGGTTATGGTTCCTTCGCGATTATTCAGATTTAACCAACCCGCGGCGCGAAACGAACTGACGAGGCGAGCGGTGTCTAAGGCTGGGCCTTCGCTGCGCTGCGATGGCTTGGCCAGATAAGCGAGTGGATTGCGCAGCACCGGGGCAAAGTAATCGTTTGAGCCATTTACGAATACGCCAGGTTGCTGCAACAGCGGACCAAGCGCGGTTAGCACGGGTGCAATTGCATCCCTGTGCCCAAGGTTGTCACCGGTGTTGATGACAAGGTCTGGTTTGATTTGGCCAAGTTGCTTGATGAACTTTTGTTTGCGTTTTTGCCACGGGGCCATGTGAATATCGCCAATGTGCAACACGGTGATTGGTGCGGAAGCTTTAGGCAAAAGTTTCACTGAGGTGCGGCGAATTGCATAAAGGTGACGTTCAATGCCGATGCCCCAAACTGCGGCAGCTGCGGCAATCGCAACAAAAAACCACAGCCACTGCATGATTACGGACCCGTGCTGATGATTAGCAGAATCGCGCCCGCCGAAGCTGCCGGGGTGCCGGCTGCTGGGTCGGTGCCAACCACTTTGCCCTTTGGCACAGTCGGTGACTTCACGAAGAACTGACTCTGGGATGGTTGTGGTTCGCTTACTGCAGAGAAGCCCGCGGCCAGCAACGCTGACTTGGCCGCTTCTACGGTCATGCCTGCAACATCTGGAACACCAACTTTGCCGCCCTTAGAGATCAGGATGCGAATCTGCGAACCGCGAGGAACAACCTGACCCGCGGCCGGAGTAGTTCGGGCCACACTGCCAGCAGGCATCGATGATGACACACGCGAAGTAATCACTTTGGCGTTTAAGTCGGCCGACTTGATTTGTTCAACCGCGGCATCGGGTGCTTGGCCAGCTGCATTGGGAATTGCGATCATGGTTGCGTCAATCATGGTTTGCGGTGGCTGGGCAAATGCGGTGCCAGGGTAGAGCTTGTTTGCTGTCTTCATGATGGTTCGCCAAATGTCGTGACGCACGGTGTTGGCTGCTTTATTGTTGAGCAGCAATCCGGCAAGTGATTTTGTGCCAACAACGTTTCCAACCCAGGTTGCCGTTGCAACGGCGCTCGAGAAACCAGTCATCCATGTGTGAACACCAGAGTCTGTTGTTCCAGTCTTGCCAGCAAGTGGTGTTCCATCGCCAGTATTGGATGCTCCACCGGTGCCACCAGATATTACGCGTTGCATCGCATAAGTCATGCCAGCCGCGACTTCGGGAGTCACTGCCGGAGAACAAATGCTCTTGGGTGTGAGCAATTCTTTTTGAGTGCTGCGAACAATCACTTTGTCGATTGCGATTGGTGAACAGTAAACACCATTGTTTGAAATCCCAGCCATAGCTGCAGCCATTGTGATAGGCGCAATTTCGTTGGTACCAATAATCGAAGCGGGCACGTACTGAAGCTCGGTGCCGTCGGCGCGGTGCACACCAAATCGCATGGCGGTGTCGCGAATGTCACAGAGGTCAAGCTGACTTGCCATGGCGGCGAATGCAGTGTTTACCGACATCGAGGTAGCCTGCACAACAGTTAGGTCTTCAGGCTCCTTCACAATGTTGTTAGGCTTCCAGGTTCCAACAATGCCACCGCATCGCGAGGAGAACTGGGATGCGTCCCACTCCTGCACGCGGCCATCAACGTGGTCCATAAGGTGGAAACCGTTTGTGAGCCACTGAGCCAAGGTGAAAACCTTGTATGTCGAACCGGTTTGGAAACCAGACGAACCACCGTATTCGCGGTCAGTCGCATAGTTCACCGAGGTGTGCCCGAGTTCTTTGCTAGAGGTTTGATCAAAAATACGGTTTTCGGCCATAGCCAAAACGCGACCGGTGCCAACCTGAACCGAAACACTTGCGCTACCAATTTGGCTTGGAGCGTCTGCCGGAGCCCAGGTCATTTCTGCCTTGTGTGCCGCAGACTGCACCTTCATATCCATGGTGCTGTAAATTTCAAGACCGCCGCGGCGAAGCAAGTTCTCTCGATCTTCGGGCGTCGCACCAAATTCGCTGTTGTTTCGAACTGTCCAGACAACGTAGTCACAAAAGAAAGCTGTGGTCTGGTTGGCTTCACAGCCACTCGGGGTGTGAGTTAGGGTCACCGTGATTGGCGTTGCTTTTGCCTCGTCAGCCTGTTGACCAGTGATGTATCCCGCGTCTTGCATGTTGTTAATCACGTAGTCGCGGCGACCCTTGGCGCGTTCTAGGTTGGCAGGGTCATCTGGCTTGTAGTCATTTGGTGATTTCAACATTCCGGCAAGCAATGCAGCTTCTGGGATATCCAACTCGCTGGCTTTTTTGCCGAAGTAGTAATTTGATGCCGCTTCGATGCCGTTGATCTGGTTTCCGAAGAATGCCAGGTTTAGATAACCGGCCAAAATTTCTTGTTTGGTGGCAACGCCCTCGAGCGCCATGGCTAGGCGAATCTCGCGAAGCTTGCGGTCAAGAGTCACCGCGGTTGCGTCGGCAATCGCCTGCTTGTCGCCACTTAGGTTTGCGGCTTCAACCAAAGAGTTTTTTACGTACTGCATGGTGATGGTTGAACCACCAGGGCCATTGCCTAACGATGCAGCGCTGGTAATGCCGGCGCGAATAAGTGAAACCCAGTCCACACCGCCGTGCTCAAAAAAGCGAGGATCTTCGGTTGCCACCACAGCATTGCGAATGTTTGGCGACATCTGGTTGTAGTCGATTGAGATGCGATTCTCGTGATAGAAAGAGGCCACCTCAACCGGTTTGCCGTTTTCGTTGCCATAAAGCGTTGAAGCTTGGGATGCGTTCACCGGGCGAATGTAGTCCGGAAGATTTTCGAAAATCGTGATTCCGGCTGATGCGGCGAATCCACCAACCAGGGCAATTGGAGCCAACAGCGCAAGGCCAACAAGGCCAGCTAGTGCTGATAATCCGGTGTATTTAAGGATGCCGCCCATGAGGGTTTCGGGCTTGCGGGGCGAACGAGACATAAACTCTAGGTTACCTGACAACCCCTGAGAGGAATCTGTTAATGATCAAGTGGGAGTACATCACCACCCCTTTGCTGCTGCACCGCGAGACTGCAATTCTGAACAATTGGGGGTCAGAAGGTTGGGAACTCGTGCAAATCGTGACCGGCCCAGAGGGCGGTCTTGTAGCCTTCTTTAAGCGCCCGATCGCTGCATAAGGAGACCAAATGTCGAGAATTGAAACCCTAATGGCCGAACTTGGCCACCCGCTTCCAGCCGTTGCCAAACCAGTGGCCGCCTATGTTCCGGCGGTTGCCAGTGGCAACCTTTGCTTCACCTCTGGTCAGTTGCCATTTGTTGATGGACAGCTGCCAGCAATCGGCAAAGTTGGCGAGGGCGCTGGTCTGGTTGACCCGATTCGTGCCAAAGAACTTGCGCAGATTTGCGCAATCAATGCACTTGCAGCACTGAAGGGCGAAATCGGCAATCTAGATCGCGTGACCCGCATTGTGAAGGTTGTCGGATTCGTAGCTTCTGCACCTGAGTTCACTGGCCAGCCTGCTGTAATTAACGGCGCCAGCGAGTTCTTGAGCAAGGTTTTTGGTGACGTTGGCATTCACGCTCGTTCGGCGGTTGGCGTTGCCTCATTGCCGCTTGACTCGGCCGTCGAGGTAGAGATCATCGCGGAGTTTGCCTAAAAGCCAAATCGTTTAAAAGGAAACCCCCGAGTCTAGAGAGAGAAGACTCGGGGGTTTCCAGCATTAATGTTAGTCGTTCGCGCCGCCGGCAATTTTCCCAGAAATGATGTCCATGACTGAGGTATCCGCCAGGGTAGTCACGTCACCAACTGGGCGATCTTCGGCTACGTCACGCAACAGTCGGCGCATGATTTTGCCCGATCGGGTCTTTGGCAACTCGGCCACCACCATGATGGTTCGAGGTCTAGCGATTGGCCCAATTTCTTTGGTCACGTGATCGCGCAAGACCTTGCTGACATCAGATTCTGAACCTGCCGACTCAATTTGGCTCTGGCGCAAAATCACAAACGCAACAACGGCCTGACCGGTGGTTTCATCTTTGGCACCCACAACAGCAGCCTCGGCAACGAATGGATGCGAGACCAACGCCGACTCAATTTCTGCAGTCGACAGACGGTGACCCGAAACATTCATCACGTCATCGACGCGACCCAACAGCCAGAGGTCGCCGTCTTCATCAAACTTGGCGCCATCCCCGGCAAAATAAATGCCGTCGAATTTTGACCAGTAAGTATCTTGATATCGTTCTGGATCGCCCCAAATTCCGCGAAGCATCGATGGCCACGGTTCGGCGATGGTCAGCAAACCGGCATGGCCGTTGCCAAGGGTGTTGCCGTCGTCATCCAAGATTTTGATTTCGATGCCAGGCAGGGGCAATTGTGCCGAACCGGGTTTCAAGGTTGTGATGCCGGGCAGTGGTGAAATCATGATTGCGCCGGTTTCGGTCTGCCACCAGGTGTCAACAATCGGTGCGTGGCCACCGCCAATTACCTTGCGGTACCACATCCATGCTTCTGGGTTAATTGGTTCACCAACCGAACCAAGAACGCGAATGGTGCTGAGGTTGTATTGGTTCGGGTACTGGCTGCCCATCTTCATAAACGAACGGATAGCGGTTGGGGCGGTGTACAAAATTGAAACGCCGTACTTTTGCACGATGCTCCACCAACGACCCCAGTCAGGGGTGTCGGGTGTGCCTTCATAAATTACCTGGGATGCGCCGTTGGCCAGCGGGCCGTAAGCAACATAGCTGTGGCCGGTGATCCAACCGATATCGGCGGTGCACCAGTAGACATCGTTTTCGGCGTGCAGATCGAAAACATTCTTTTGCGTGTAAGCGGCCTGAGTTAGGTAGCCACCGGTGGTGTGCAAAATTCCTTTTGGTTTGCCGGTGGTGCCAGATGTGTAAAGAATGAAGAGTGGGTGCTCTGCGTGAAACGGTTGGGCAACGTGATCGTCGCTGGCCTCGCCAAGTGCTAGTGACCAATCGATGTCTCGACCTTCAACCCAAGACACTTCTTGATTGGTGCGATTGACGACCAAGACATTTTTCACGGATGCGCATTTGCCACTGCTCAATGCCTCGTCGACTGCCGGTTTTAGCGCGCTGGCTTTTCCTTTGCGATATCCGCCATCCGCGGTAATTACAAGTTTTGCCTGAGCATCTTCAATGCGAGTGCTCAGCGATTCGGCCGAGAAGCCGCCAAAAATTACTGAGTGCACAGCACCGATGCGAGCGACCGCCTGCATTGCCACAATTGCCTCGGGAATCATCGGCATATAAATTGCCACGCGATCGCCAGCCTTGATGCCCAGCTGGGTGAGCACGTTTGCCGCCTTTTTCACCTGTCGGGTGAGTTCGGCATAAGTCACTTCGCGGGAGTCACCAGGTTCGCCCTCGAAATAGAGTGCAACTCGGTCGCCATTGCCAGCTTCAACATGCCGGTCAAGGCAGTTATAAGAGATGTTTAGTTCGCCGTCGTGAAACCAGCGGGCGAATGGGGGATTGGTCCAGTCGAGCACCTGGGTGAATGGCTTATGCCAGTGCAATTCCTTAGCCTGGTTTGCCCAGAATGACAGGCGATCGGCCTGCGCCTGCTGGTAAAGCGCAGGCTGCGCGATGGCTTGGCTCGAGAAATCCGGGTCTGGGGCAAAGTGACGATCTTCGTGAAGCAGGTTATCGATTTCGTTCTCGGCGGTCATGTTGCCCTCCAGGTCGGCATTTCTCTAAATCCTGCCATAAAGAAAAGTTTTCTATTAATTATTTTTCGCAAAAAGGAATGATTTCGGCAAATCGTTGCTTATTCTTAATCAGTCGGTTTTACACCGACCTGCGATACCAGTTTCCCCCAAATTTGGTATCGCCTGGCCCCAATCCCTCCCCCAGGGCTTGGGGCCCCCTAATTTAACTGGGCTTTCGTTGCCACTGGTTTTCCACAGATTTGCCTCGGCTTGCGAGAACCGTGGATAGCTGGCGCACTCTGGTGAGGTGATTCCTCAAGAACTCGGGCCAAAGCTAGCCGGCCTGCTGGCCCAGCCCGGCGTGACCGATGTGCTCATCAATGGCTGCAATGAAGTTTGGCTGCAGCGGGGCAGCGACCACCTGATTCGAATTGAAAGCCCATTCGAGACTGAGCAAGAGCTTGCTCAACTAGCTCAGGCCACAATCGCCGCTGGGGGTCGACACCTAGATCAAGCCAATCCATTTGCCGACGTTTCGTTGGGTGGCATTCGTTTTCACGCGAGTCTGGCTTCAAGTTGCACGCCGCAAACCCACATCTCAATTCGAAGTCACATTGACCGTCAGTTTGGGTTGCATCAGCTTTGTGATTTTGCAATGTTCAATGTCAAGCAACTCGAGTTTCTGAAATCCATCGTTGCTGACAAGCAAAACTTTTTGATTGCCGGCCCCACCGGCAGTGGCAAGACCACTCTGCTTCGGGCCATGTTGGCCGAATGCGCAACCGAGCGAGTGATTGCGCTCGAAGATGTTGCCGAATTGAAATTATCCTCGGGTCATTTTGTGGCCATGCAAACGCGGCAGGCAAATGTTGAAGGCAAAGGTGAAATCACCTTGGATAGGTTGGTGCGCGAGGCACTGCGCATGCGCCCCGATCGAATTGCTGTGGGCGAGGTTCGAGGCGTCGAGCTTGTCACCATGCTTCAGGCGTTGAACACCGGTCACTCCGGAGCCGGTGCAACAATTCACGCCAATAGTTTGCCGCACGTGGTTTCGCGTCTGAATCTAATTGCACATCAAGCCGGGCTGGGTCGTGCCGAACTTGCCGACCTGGTGGTGAGTGCACTCAATTGGGTTTTGTTCGTCGATTCAAAGCAATTAGTTGCAGCTGCAAAATTCGAAGTTGACAGTGACGGCCGATTGGCGGTGACTCAAATTGAGTGACGCCGTGCGGCAACTTTCGGCGCTGGTCACTGCTGGGTTGCCGGTGCAACGGGCGCGTAGTCTGGTTGAACCACAACTGGCCCAGTTGCCCGATCAACAGTTGCGGCAACTCAATTTGATTTTTGATGTTTGCCATCAAAGCGGAGGGCCAATTGCATCGGCTCTCGATCGAGTGGCCAACGTGCTTACCCAACAGTTCAAAAATAACCAGCAGGCCATGGTTGCCTTCGCCGCACCTCGTGCAACGGCAAAACTTGTAATGGCCTTGCCGTTGCTGGCATTGGTGGCCGCACAGTTGCTGGGCATGAATGCTTTTCGAGCCATTTTCACAACTTCGGTTGGTTTCGCATCGGTAATTATTGGTGGGGCGTTGCTCTATGCGGGCCGACTTTGGAGCAACTCGATGCTGGCCAAAGCAACTCCAAATCAAAATGATGCAGGGGCGTTTTTAGATGCCGTTGCGGTTGCGTTGAACTCGGGACTAAACGTGCAAGAGGCCGTTCGAGTCGCGACTAAAAGTTACGAACTGCAATTTGAAACCGTTGATGAATTGGCTCTTGCCGAACTTCAAAAATCAATCGACCTCAGCGTTCAAAGTGGTGCGGCAATTGCGCCGCTATTGATAGCAACCGCTGATCGTTTGCGTGATGCGCAGAATAACGCCACGGCCGATCGACTGGCAAGACTTTCTGTTCGCTTGATGATTCCTCTGGGCGTTGCAGTGCTGCCTGCATTTGTGCTCATGTCGATTGTTCCAATTGCAATTAGTTTGCTAACCAATAAATGAAGGAGAAAAAATGCTAAATAAGTTGCGCGACGAGACCGGCGCCGCCACAGCGGAATATGCGATTGCCACCATGGCGGCGGTTGGCTTTGCCGGATTGCTGGTAGTGATTATGCGAAGTGAAGAAATCAAGACGATTCTCTTCGATCTAGTTAAGAGCGCGCTGAGCTTTACCAACCCAAATGGTGAAGCTGCTGTTTCAGACCCAGCACCGAGTTTGTGATTCGCAAATTTGGGTCTGAAGTTGGGTCGGTAACGGCCGAGCTGGCCATTGCTTTGCCAGCGGTCACAATGGTGCTTGCCATAACCGTGGCCGCGTTTGGCTTGCAGATAGAAAGGCTCAAGTTGGTCTCTGGTGCCGCCACAATTGCCAGGGCCATTGCCAGAACCGAATCGCCCGATGAAGTTAACCGGTTGGCCAAGCAACTTGAGGCTTCGGCAACACTAACTCTGCAAACCCAAGCCGATCTAATCTGCGCCCGCCTAACCCGCACATTTGCCATCCCGGGATTGCCTGGCAAGGCCTTTGATCTAAGCGAGGTGCAGTGCGCTCGAAAATTAGGACTCTAGCCCGAAGGACTATTGGCGGCGAACGGGGAGCGGGCACGGTTTTGGTTTTCGGTCTGATGGCGGCTGCAGTCGCGATGTTTAGTTTGGCCAACCTGGCCGGCTTTTACCTGTTGCAGCAGGCCCGCCTGCAGTCCCAGACCGAGGCCATCGCGCTGGCCGCCACAGACGCTCTGCGGGGCCTAAATACAGGGTTTCCGTGCCCAGAAGCCCACAAATTGGCCTCTTTATATAGGCTTCAACTTGACACGTGTCGTATTGTCAAATTCGAAGTATTCATTTCGACCCGTTTAAATGGGCTCGGTATAGTTCTAACCGCAACAGCCCACGCGGGGCCAAGTTAAGTTCTTGACCCCCGATATAAAGGAGTGCCATTGGCTGCAAGCCACAAACTGGTCATCGTTGAGTCGCCTGCCAAGGCCAAAACGATCTCTAAGTTCCTCGGCAATGACTACACGGTTCTGGCTTCAATCGGCCACATCCGTGACCTTGTCGACCCTAAAGACTTGCCAGCCGATAAGAAGAAGGGCTCACTCGCCAAGTTCTCAATCGACATTGAAAACGACTTTGAGCCGTATTACGCCATTTCTGCAGGCAAGAGCAAAACGGTCACCGATTTAAAGAAGGCTTTGGCCGGTGCTGAGGAGCTCTATCTCGCTACCGATGAAGACCGCGAGGGTGAGGCAATCGCTTGGCACCTCTTGCAGGTTTTGAAGCCAAAAGTTCCGGTGAAGCGCATGGTGTTCCACGAAATCACCAAAGAGGCAATTCAATCGGCACTTGACCACACTCGTGCCGTAGACGACAACCTTGTGCAGGCCCAAGAAACCCGTCGTGTCGTCGACCGACTTTATGGCTATGAAATCTCACCGGTGCTGTGGCGCAAAATCAACCGCGGCCTTAGCGCCGGCCGTGTTCAGTCGCCAGCAATGCGTTTGGTTGTTGAACGCGAACGCGAACGCATGGCATTTGTGTCGGCCAGCTATCACGACGTAGAAGCAACTTTCGATCCTCAAACTTCTGGCGAACCACAATTTGTTGCCAAGTTGCAGAGCATCGGCGGCAAGCGAATTGCCACGGGTCAAAACTTTGACGACTCCGGAAAACTCACCAGCGATGTAATTTTGCTGAGCGCCGATCAGGCAGAGAAACTTGCCGAATCTGTGCGCTCTGGCGGCGCCAAAATCGAAGTTGTTTCGGTTGAAGCCAAGCCAAGCACTCGTCGCCCGGCGGCTCCGTTCACCACTTCTACTTTGCAGCAAGAAGCGTCACGCAAACTTCGCATGTCGGCTAAACAGACCATGGATACCGCGCAGTCGCTGTATCAAGAGGGTCACATTACTTACATGCGTACTGACTCTCCAACGCTTTCGACTCAAGCAATCAATGCCGCTCGTTCACAAGCCAAGCAAATGTTTGGCGCCGAGTTTGTGCCAGAGGCACCACGCGTTTATCAGGGTAAAAATAAAAATGCACAAGAGGCTCACGAAGCCATTCGCCCTGCTGGTGAAAATTTCAAGCACCCGTCAGAGTTGGCAAGCGTTTTGTCGGGCCGAGCTTTTGATCTTTACGATCTAATTTGGAAGCGCACGGTTGCTTCGCAAATGCAGGATGCGAAAGTTTCAACCACAACCGCCAAGATTTCAGTTAGCCCGCTAGCCGATGGTGCAATTGCTGAGTTCACCGCTTCGGGCACCGTTGTTACTTTCCGCGGCTTCATGGCAGCCTATGAAGAAAGCCAAGACGAATCGCGCAACGATGACGATGCCGAAGAGCGCGAATCTAAGCTGCCGAATCTCACCGTTGGCCAGGCGCTAAAGGCAATCGAAGTCACGGCAAAAGACCACCAAACTTCGCCGCCTCCGCGCTATACCGAGGCTTCTCTGGTGAAGGCCCTCGAAGAAGACGGCATCGGCCGCCCTTCTACATACGCGGCTATTTTGTCGACCATCATCAATAAGGGCTACGTCACCAAGCGTGGTCAAGCTCTGGTGCCGGCCTGGATTGCCTTCACCATCACTCGCTTTCTTGAAGAAAACTTTGGCAATCTAATTGACTACGCTTTCACCGCCCAGATGGAAGAGGACCTTGACCGAATTGCCAGCGGTGAGCTGGACCGCAGCACCTGGTTGAAGAAGTTCTATTTTGGTGAAGGTCACGGCGACGGCTTGCGACCTACCGTTGAAAACCTTGGCGATAGCGACCCGCGTGCCATCAACTCAATTGAGTTGGCCGAAGGCATCACACTTCGCACCGGCAAATACGGCCCATACATCGAGATCTTTGGTGATGCAACGGCCGAGGGGCACGACGAAAACGGTCGCCGAATTGTAAACATTCCAGAAGGTTTGGCCCCGGATGAATTAACCGTGGACAAAGCAAAGGAACTAATTGCTGCACCAATCATCACCGATCGCGTGATGGGCGTTGACCCAGCAACCGGCTTCAACATCCTGTTCAAAGATGGCCGCTATGGCCCTTATGTGATGTTAGATGACGAGCATGCTGCGAAACCTAAGACTGCTTCGTTGTTCAAGACCATGAGTCCAGAAACTTTAACTCTTGAAGATGCGATTGCTTTGCTGTCTTTGCCACGAGTGGTTGGCGTTGACCTTGAGTCTGGTGTTGAGATTACAGCGCAAAATGGAAAATTCGGACCTTATCTGATGAAGGGCAAGGACTCGCGGTCGTTGCAGAGCGAAGAGCAGTTATTCTCGCTCGACCTGGCTGGCGCGCTCGAGATTTTTGCCCAGCCAAAATATGGCGGCCGTCGCACCGCGGCAACACCCCTCAAAGAGTTTGGCGAAGACCCTGCATCAGGTTTGAATGTTGTTGCGAAATCTGGACAGTTCGGTTTGTATGTGACCGATGGTGCAGTAAATGCCACAGTTCCAAAAGACGAAAACCTTGAAGAACTAACTTCGGATCAAGCATTTGAATTGTTAGCTATTCGTCGCGAGAAGCTGGGTCTTGAACCTGGTGAGGCTCCGGCTAAGGCTGGCAAGGCAACTAAGAAGCCAACCACCAAGCGCGTGGTGAAGGCTGGCACAACTCGAAAGAAAAAGTAATGCCGGGTTTGTTCATTTCTTTTGAGGGAATCGATGGCGTTGGAAAATCAACCCAGGCAGATTTGCTCGAGGAGTTTTTGAAGGCGCGTGGTCGCCAAACCCTGCGAACCCTTGAGCCAGGTGGAACAGAACTCGGTCAAGAAATTAGACATCTTTTGTTGCACCGAAAAGGCGAAGTTGCTCCGCGAGCCGAAGCTTTGCTTTATGCGGCCGACAGGGCTCATCACGTGGCAACCAAAGTGAAACCTTCTTTGGATTCTGGCACCGATGTAATCACCGATCGCTACCTGGATTCATCCGTGGCCTACCAAGGTGTTGGTCGAGCACTCGACCCTGCGGATGTTCGCGCGCTGTCGATGTTTGCAGTGGACAACTTGCTGCCAAACCTCACTATCCTGCTAGACCTAGATGCCGAGGCGGCAATTATGCGCCGCAAGAAAACCGGCACCGAACCAGACCGACTTGAGCGTGAAAAGACGGAATTTTTTGAAGCAGTACGTCAGGCCTACCTTGGGCTTGCCAACGCAGAACCAGAGCGATGGTTTGTGGTTGACGCCAAACTTTCAATCGAAGAAATGCAGGCCAAAATTCGTGCCCGCGTTGAAGGGTTGCTGCAAACCAAGTGACCACCACCGCATTTGCACCAATTTGGAATGACCTGCTTGGTCAGCCAGAAGCGGTGGGCCAACTCGAGATCGCCGTTCGCCATCGCGAAGATGGCGTGCACCACGCCTGGTTGGTAACCGGGCCGCCGGGTTCGGGTCGCTCGAATCTTGCCCACGCATTTGCGGCGGCACTGCTGTGCCCAACCGCTGGCTGTGGTGAGTGCAAGAGTTGCATTTTGGCGAAGGCTTCAAGCCATCCAGACATCGCCGTGCTGGCAACCGAAAAAGTTCAAATCTCTATCGAAGAAGTGCGTCAGCTAGTTGCCAATTCACAATTTGGCGGTTCAACGGGCAAGTTTCGCATCATGATCATCGAAGATGCCGATCGCATGCAAGAGAGATCATCCAATGTTTTGCTCAAGGCGCTTGAAGAGCCACCGGCAGGCACCATCTGGTTGCTTTGTGCGCCATCCGAGGCAGATATGTTGCCAACCATTCGCTCGCGCGTTCGCCGAGTTGGGCTAAAGGTGCCGGCTATTAAAGAAGTGGCACGCATTTTGATTGAGCGCGATGGCATTGAGTCGAAATTGGCCCACCAGGTTGCGGCCGAATCGCAAAGCCACATCGGCATGGCTCGCCGATTAGCAACCAGCTCTGAAGCGCGCAGTCGTCGCCGAGAAACTTTGATGGCGGCTCTAAATATCACGGGCGTCACTTCGGCGGTGCTCACCGCTGAACGTTGGCTAGAGATCGCCAAGAAAGATGCCGAGGCCTTAACTGCCGAGCGCGATGATGAAGAGAAATCAGCGCTCATGCATTCACTTGGGCTAAAACCCGGGGATAACATTCCGGCCAATTTGAAGCCAGACCTGAAAGCCCTCGAGGAGGGCCAAAAACGCCGTGCCACTCGAAGTGTGCGCGATGGTCTAGACCGAATTCTGGTGGATCTAACTTCGTTGCTTCGAGATGTTCTGACTTTGCAAATCAATGCGGGCGTGGCTCTCGTAAACGAGGAGCTTCGGGCAGGCATTACCGAGATGGCAAACAGCTCGACGCCGGCTCAAACTATTCACCGAATAGAAGCTGTGAATTTAGCTCGCCATCGAATTGATTCGAACGTGCGTGATCTAATTGCTCTTGAAGCGCTGGCAGTTCAGTTGCGCAGAAAGTAAGAATGGTTTCCCCAATCAAGAAACTGATCAGAGTTGTGGCTGCCGCATTGGCCTTTGCTTTGGTCACCACGTCATGTGCGGTTGCAGCTACCGATTTGCCTAGCAATGTGACTTTGAAGCCTTACGCCGATGCCAGCATTCAAGCGGCATATAAGCCTTACTACTCTCAGAAAATTTCTTTCGCAAAGTGCGGTGACCGCACCTATTGCGGTTCAGTGTTGGTGCCGATGGACTGGGCAAAGCCCGCAGGCAAAAAGCTCAAACTCGCTGTTGCCTACCGCCAAGCCGACATTGCAAAACCGAAGGGTTTCGTTTTCTTCAATCCGGGTGGGCCCGGAACATCTGGTCTTGATTTTTCTCTGCATTCAATTACATCGATAGGCTCTGCGGCTCTTCGCAAAAATTTCAACCTGGTTGGATTTGATCCAAGAGGAGTGGGCGATAGCGAACCAAAGGTTAAGTGTCTGAGCCCCGCCCGCATGGACAACTTTTTATACGGAATTTCAAAATACGAATTGGGCAGTGCTGGAGACATCGCCGAGACGAAAGCAAATCTCAAGGAATTTGCCGATGCTTGTGTGGCAAACACCGGTGAGGCTCTTGGCTACATTGACACTGTCTCAGCTGCGCGAGATTTAGACGTATTGCGAACTGTCTTTGGTCAAAACAAATTTAATTACCTTGGCTATAGCTATGGAACTTATTTGGGCGCAACATATGCAGAGCTATTTGCCAAGCGCGTTGGCCGAATGGTTCTTGATGGAGCCATTAACCCGCTGCTCAGCGATTCACAGCAAAGCGTTGCGCAACTAAAAGGTTTTGACTTAGCGTTTAGAAATTACTTAACTCAGTGTTTGAGCAGCAGTGACTGCCCATTCTCTGGAAGTTTGTTGAGCGCGCAGCAATCCATGGCGAATTTGTTGCTAAAAATTGAATCAAACCCGTTGCCCACTGCCTCGGTTCGCAGACTTTCATACGGTGCTGCATTAACCGGCGTAATTATGGCGCTCTACAGCAGCAGCAGTTGGAGCACACTGAGTTATGCGATCTCTGAGGCAAAGAGTGGCAAGGGCGACACTCTGCTTGAGCTAGCCGATGCCTACAACGACCGCAAAACTAATGGCACTTATGCGAGCAATGTGACCGAAGCTAACCGAGCCGTAAATTGCTTGGATGCCCGCCAGTCTTCAAACGCAGCTGCGATGGCAGCGCAAAATGCGATTGTGTTGAAAACCAGTGTGGTGTTTGGTCGCTATTGGCAATTCGGCGGTTTGGGTTGCGCATCTTGGCCATACCCGGTTGCCAAACATCCAAGCAGTTATAAAGCTGTGGGGGCGCCGGTGATTGTTGTGGTGGGAACAACTGGCGACCCGGCCACACCTTATTCTCAGGCGGTAGATGTTGCTTACTCGGTTCTCAAACGCGGGCGCCTGATTACCTTCAATGGCGAAGGCCACACCGCCTATGGTCACTCAAACGCCTGTGTCGATGAGCACGTGGATGACTTCTTTATCAACGGTGTAGTCCCCAGCGAAGATCCTCAGTGCTAGAGATAACGAATGGGTTACCTATTCCATTTTTGTAAAAAATAATTTTGGTATTCACTAGGCTCACAAAAGAGCGCCTCGGCGCCCACATGATGCAAAGCAGCATTGTGAACCTAGTGAACATCGGAGTTCAATGTCATCCTCAGAGAATGAAAGGGTTTGGGCCGAGACACAGGCCAGCCCTGAATTCCAGGAACTGAAACGCAAATTTAGGGGTTTTGCTTTTCCACTAACAGTTGCATTCCTGGTTTGGTATTTCCTTTATGTAGCTCTAACCGCCTATGCCCGTGAGTGGGTAAGCACACCTGTTCTGGGCAACATCAACATCGCCTTTATTTTGGGCGTATTGCAGTTTGCTAGCACCTTCATCATCATGTGGCTCTATGAGCGTCACTCGACTAAAAACCTTGATGAGCGTTCTGAGAAACTTCGTCAGAAAATCGAGAAGGAGTTGAGCAAGTAATGAATACAACTTTGTTGAGCAGCGTGCTGTTTATTGCGTTTGTTGCAGTGACTTTGGTTTTGGTTTTCAGAGCTGGCCGCTCGAATAAAAAAACTGCTACCGACTTTTATGATGGCGGCGCTTCGTTCTCTGGTTTCCAGAATGGCTTAGCGATTGCCGGCGACTACATGTCTGCGGCTTCATTTCTTGGCATCGCCGGCATGATCGCCTTATTCGGTTACGACGGCTTTTTGTATTCCATTGGATTCTTGGTTGCCTGGTTGGTGGCTTTGTTGCTTGTGGCTGAGCCGCTTCGCAATTCGGGTCGTTTCACAATGGGTGACGTACTTTCATTCCGCATGAAGCAGCGTCCGGTGCGAACTGCATCCGCGGCTTCAACAATTGTGGTGTCAATCTTTTATTTGCTTGCGCAAATGGTTGGCGCTGGTTCACTCGTTTCGCTTCTTCTTGGCATTACTGATGCCGGTGCCAAAACCTGGATCATCGCAGGTGTTGGAATTCTGATGATTGTCTATGTGACCATCGGTGGAATGAAGGGAACAACCTACGTGCAAATTCTGAAAGCATTTTTGCTGATGATTGGTGCTGCATTGCTAACCATTTTGGTTTTCGCGCAGTTCCACTTCAACGTTTCGGAGCTTCTGGGTGCAGCAGTTAAGAACAGCGGCAATGTGAATTTGCTTTCGCCTGGTCAAAAATATGGTGTGGATGTTGCTGACGACCCGTTCAAGACATTGATGAACAAATTGGACTTGTTCTCGCTTGGTCTTGCGTTGGTGCTTGGTACCGCGGGATTGCCTCACATTCTGATTCGCTTCTATACGGTGCCCACAGCCAAAGCAGCTCGCAAATCAGTGAACTGGGCAATTGGCAACATCGGAATTTTCTATCTGATGACCATCGCGTTGGGCTTTGGCGCAGCGGCGTTGGTTAGCCAGGATGCCATCAAGGCAGCCGATAAGGGTGGCAACGTGGCGGCTCCGCTGCTAGCTGAAACTCTTGGTGGTGGGCATGGCAGCACCGGCGGTGCGATCATGCTTGCGGTGATTGGTGCCATCGCGTTTGCAACAATTTTGGCGGTGGTGGCCGGTCTAACGCTGGCTAGCTCATCTTCATTTGCGCACGACTTCTATGCCAACGTAATCAAAAAGGGCAACGCTTCACCAGAGAAAGAAGTGCGCGTTGCTCGAATCGCAGCAGTGCTCATTGGTGCAGTCGCCATCATCCTGGCCATTGGTGCTCAGGGTCTGAATGTTGCCTTCTTGGTTGCTATTGCCTTTGCAATTGCCGCCTCGGCCAATCTGCCAGCGGTGCTTTATTCATTGTTCTGGAAGCGGTTCAACACTCGCGGAGCGGTCTGGGCTATTTACGGCGGACTTGCTTGCGCAGTGATCTTGCTTGTTTTCTCGGGCAACGTGTCAGGTACTCCGACATCGTTCTTGCCTTTTGATCCAGAGAACGGCATTACCAACATCAACTTCAAGTTGTTCCCGTTGAATAACCCAGGAATCGTTTCGATTCCATTCGGATTCTTCATGGGTTGGTTGGGAACCATTACCTCTACTGAGCGCAATACCGCGAAGTATGCCGAACTTGAGGTTCGCTCACTCACCGGTGCTGCTATTGGCAAAGCGGTAAGTCACTAACAGAACCGATTCAAGAAAAACCCCGGCAATCTGTCGGGGTTTTTCTTGTTAGATTCGAAGCGAACAATTTTTAGTGACAGAAGCAGGAGCCAATTGAAAAACCGAGCTTGGCAAGAAGCGCTATCTGTGCGTTTTCGTCGCTTGCTTTCGGGGGACCCAAATGGCGTTCCACCTTGGCTCGAAGTTGTGGCAGCGGGCGATGACCCGGGCTGGTTCACCCCCGATGATGCACCTTGGATTGTGCATGCAGATTTCGCAACTCTGGTTGGCGGAATTCGAGCTTTGCTTATGCAAGCGCTGCATCCGGGTTCGCTAGCTGGCGTAGCTCAACATTCGCGATACGAGCAGGATCCACTTGGCCGTTTGTCGGGCACCATTCGTTGGCTAACCGTGACAACTTTTGGTTCGCAGCAGGCCATCATGCAAGAAGCCAGTCGAGTAAATCGGTTGCACACGCGCGTGGTGGGGGAATACGTTTCGGGCCAGGGTGAGCAAAAGCCCTATCGAGCGGCAGATCCAGACTTGCTGCTCTGGGTGCACATCGCATTCAGCGACTCTTTCTTGACCGCGCACCAGTGGTATTCGAGTGTTGCAATTCCTTCGGGCAAACAAGCCAGTGCTGCCGATAATTACGTTGCCCAGTGGTCTAGATCGGTGCAACCGCTCGGGTTGCAAGAAGCGCCAATGACTCGGGCCGAGTTGAATCAACAAATATCAAATTTCATTGATCAAGGTCTTTTGCGAGTGGATGAGCAGACGCTTCAGGTTGTGGAGTTCATTCGAAAGGCGCCGTTGCCTCGAAGCGCAAAGCCAATCTATTCACTGCTATTTGACGCAGCAGTGGTTAGTTTGCCATTTGAGATTCGCCAAATGCTTGGTTTAAAAGCGAGACCACGTTGGTTTGTGCAGCCGGTGGTTCGCGGTCTTTTGAAGACCATGAGGTTTGCGATTGGCCCAGAGAGCCCAATCGAAGATGCTGCCAAGAAGCGGTTGGTGCGCTTAGGCGCCTGGTCACACAAAACGTGAATCAAAAATAGCCCATCGACGCAATTACCGCGGTAATCATTGGTGGCACAAGCTTCAAGGGCGGCATCGGAACCATCTGGGGAACAATTGTCGGTGCAATTCTTATTGGTGTAATCAACAACGGTCTTGACCTCCTAAACGTTTCACCGTTCTGGCAGATCGTTGTCAAGGGTTGCATCATCATCGTCGCAATCATCATCGACGAGCGCAAAAATTCAAAGAAGTCCTAACAAAGAAACTCCCGCAAAGAGAGCAAAAGGCCCAGGCGAAAGCTTGGGCCTTTTGCTATTGGCGGTTTCTTTAGATCAGGCCCATACGTCTGGCTGCGTCGATTAGTTCTGCTCGAGCATCCGGATGAGCCACTGCGATGATATTGGCGGCTTGTTCAGTTTGGGTGTGACCAAAACAAGCAGCTAATCCTTGTTCGGTGGCAACGTAGCTGTGCTGAAAGCTGGTGACGTTCTCGGTTAGGTGAGCAACAATCGACGACTTATTTGCTTTTGGATGCCACGAAGGCAGCGCCATAAAAGATTGGCCACCACGGGAGTGCAGCGCCCCGACAATGAAGTCAGTCGAACCACCGAAGCCCGAATAAATCTGCCCTCGCACATAACTGGCATTTGCTTGGTCGTATAGGTCGACCTCCAACGCAGCATTGATGCTTGTCATCTTCGCCTGGCGGCTGATTTGGCCAGGGTCGTTGGTTTTTTCGGTGCGAAGCATTCGAACTGATCGATTCAAGTGCAGCCACTCATACAATTCTGTGCTGCCGAACAGAAACGATGCGGTTAGCGGCAGGTCGGCATCAAGAGCGCCTGCCTTGTGAAGATCAAGAACTCCGTCACTAAACATTTCGGTCCAGATGCGCAGGTTCTTTCGCTTGAGTAGTGCGGCAAGAACGGCATCTGGAATTCCGCCGATGCCAAGTTGCAGAGTTGAGCCATCGGATACCATCGCCGCGATTCGATTGCCGATTTCCTTAGCGTCACCAGTCGCTTCAGATGGAAGTTTCGAAAGCAGCGGCTCATCCACTTCAATTAGGTAATCAATCTCGTTTTCGTAAATTTGAGCATCGCCGTAGGTGTATGGCATGTTCTTATTTGCCTGTGCAATCACTATTCCGCCACGTTCGCGCACAGCTTCAATGGCTGCTGGCAATACATTTACTTCGATGCCCAGGCTCACGGTATCGTGACGAGGCGCCGAAGTGTGAAGCAAAACAATTTTTGGCCAAAAGTGATCGCGAAACAGAATTGGCACCAAGCTCAATCGGCTTGGCACATAGTTCAACCTTTCATGACGGCGCATTCCGGGGCCAACAAATGCAGATTCGTATTCCACGCCCTCGCGATCAGGAATTCCTGGCTGGGCTCCCAACATATTGAGTCGGTAGGTTTCTACCGATTCGTCTAACGCCTGCAACAAAACGGTTGGGCTGGCAAAGTTGCCCGATGCAACGACTCGCGGATTCTCTCCTACGCCCGAAAGAATCGTTTTTAGCTGTTCGTAGTTGATGACGCGCATGCTATTTTCCTCGTTTGTTCAATTGATACTTCACTGGCACCAAGGCCCAAAGAATTGCCGCCATGTCGATGAACTCCTGGCTTACTGCGCTTTGAGTGGAAGTTAGGAATCCTGTTGCTGCTGCCAACATGGCCACGATGGCAAATCCCATGCCGACACCTGCTGCCTGCAAGGCTCGGGCACGGGTGCCCTTGGCAATTTGCATTGCAACGGCCAGGTGCTGAATCGAGTCTTCGACAATTACTACGTCTGCCGCTTCGCTCGCTGCGGTCGAACCTCGCGCACCCATGGCCACACCGACATCCGAGGCAGCAAGAGCCGGAGCATCATTAATGCCGTCACCGACGACTACAACGGACCCCTTGGCTGCAGCCATTTCAGCGCGCACGATCGCAAGCTTCTGCTCTGGCTTGCACTCGGCAAAGACTTCGTCTACACCCACTTCGAAACCCACCTCCTCTGCGGTTTGCTTTCGGTCTCCAGAGACCATGATCACGCGTTTGACACCAAGTTTGCGAAGCCATTCAACCGTTGATTTTGCTTCATCACGCAATGGGTCATCAAGACCAACCATTGCTTTCAGTTCGCCGTTAATCTCAACCGCAACCAAAAGTGCGTTGTCTAATTTCGCCCAGGATGGAAGTTCGCCTGCCGGTTGGCCAACGCGCACCGATTTACCCGCGACGGATCCAGTCAGGCCAACGCCGTGACTTTCATTGACGTCAGTTGCTCTTTCGAGTGTCACGCCTCGACGATTTGCTTCGGCAATCAATGCCTGAGCAATAACGTGAGGACTCGATTGTTCAAGAGACGCGGCAAGGCGAATGGTTTCAGCTTCGTCAACTGCCGAAGCAAATGCAATTTGGGTAATCTCGGGTCCGCCGTGGGTGAGGGTTCCGGTTTTATCGAGCATCACAGTCTCGGCGCGCGCGAGTTGCTCAAGTGCCGCGCCACCTTTGATGATGGCCCCTCGAGAAGCAGTCTTTGACATGCCGGCAATGATTGCAACTGGCACGGCCAGGATCAGTGGGCAAGGTGTGGCGGCCACAATCACTGCAACTGCTCGACTCAGTTCGCCGGTGAATATCCAGGTGCCAATTGAAAGAAGCAGAGCAAACGGCACAAACCTTACCGCCCACTTATTTGCAATGCGCACACCGTTGGCTGTATTCGCCTGAGCCTGCTGCACCAACCGAATCAAGTTTGAATAGGTTGAGTTTTCAGAATCGCGAGATGCAATGAGTTCTACTTCACCGCCGGAATTCAAAACACCCGAAGACACCTCTTCTGCGGGTGCGTGATATTGCGGCAGTGGTTCACCAGTCAGCGCAGATTCATCAAACGAACCTTCGGTGATGAGATTTCCATCGAGTGGAACCACCTCACCAGACCGAACCAAAAGTCGGTCACCAACCCTGACCGATGCGAGAGCGACGTCTTTTATAGAGCCGTCCTCAAAAATCACATGGGCAAATTGTGGGGCACGGGCTAACAAGGCTTCTAGTTGACGCCGAGCACGACCCTCGGCCCAGCGTTCAAGCGCGCGGCCAGTCGCTAACATTACAGAAATCACACTTGCCGCAATCCACTCTGCGGTGAGTGAAGTAGCAAGGATTGACACCAAGGCAAGCATGTCGCTGCCGAATTCTTTGTCGCGGATTGCTCGAATCAAAAGAACTATGGATAGCGCAAGCCCCACGGCGCCACCTGCAGCCCAGCTGAGTATGGCACCCAGATGCATTTGATTTATTTCAAAGAGAAACCCCGAACCAAGGCTGGCTAATGTGCCGACCAAAAGCAGATAGTCATTGCGCAATGCCTTATTCATGACTTCAGTCTGCCACTGCTGGGATAGCTAAATGGCCCAGCAATCTAGACTCAAAACATGGTTAAACCAATGATTCAGTTTCTAGGCGCTGCGGGCACTGTCACAGGCAGCCGCTTCTTGCTCACAGCCGGCACTACCAAGGTAATGATTGATGCCGGCATGTTTCAGGGCCTCAAAGAACTTCGTCTAAAAAACTGGAATCCGCTGCCGATTGATCCAGCCGAGTTATCCGCGGTAATTATTACCCACGCCCACCTAGACCACTGTGGCTACTTGCCGAGATTGGTCAAAGATGGTTTTCGCGGCAAAGTGCATCTGACAAACTTCACTGCCAAGTTGGCCGAAGTTGTGCTTCGCGATTCTGCTCGCATTCAGACCGAAGATGCCAAGTACGCGGCAAAAAAGGGCTTCTCAAAACACAACCCGCCTAAAGCGCTTTATGAAGAGCCAGATGTAACCCGAACACTGCAATTGTTTAGCGTTGAGAAGTTTCACAACCGAGTCAAAGTTGCCGAAGAAACCTTTGTGACTTTTTATCCATCGGGTCACATTCTTGGCGCTGCATTTGTTGAGGTTGAATTCTTTGGCAAGCGAATTCTTTTCACCGGGGATATGGGTCGCGAACAACATCCACTGCTGATTAGCCCAGACCGGGTGCCTGGCGGAGCAATTGATGCAATCGTCACCGAGTCAACTTATGGCGACCGCGAGCACGCAGCAACTACCACTTCATTTGAAGATGCCATCAATCAAACTGTTGACCGCGGCGGATCTGTTCTTATTCCAGCTTTCGCAGTGGACCGCACCGAAGTAATTTTGATTCAACTTCGAGAGCTGATGCAGGCAGGAAAAATTCCCAAGGTTCCAATCTATGCGGATTCGCCGATGGCTCTTCGCGCCCTTGCCTTTTATCGCGAAGCAATCAACGGCGATTCTCCAGAGATTCGAGACGAGATTGTTCAAACTTGGCAAGGAAAAGATCCGTTCGATGCCGGAACCCTCGTTGAGCTAATGACAGTCGATGAGTCGAAGAGCATTAACAATCCGCAATCTCCATGCATCATCATTTCTGCATCTGGAATGGCGACCGGTGGGAGAGTGGTTCACCACCTAAGAGAAATGCTGCCGAATCCGAAGCACACAATTTTGCTGGTTGGTTTTCAGGCGATGGGAACCCGTGGCCGCAGATTGGCCGAGGGTGAAACCGAGGTCAAAATGCACGGTGTGATGGTGCCGGTGCGAGCGCAAATCGAGCAGCTTGAATCATTCTCGGTGCATGCAGATGCCGACGAATTGATTGCGTGGTTAGGCAGTGCATCTGAGCAGCCGAAGCACGTTTTTGTCGTTCACGGCGAAGCCGGTGCCACACAGATTTTCAGTGATCGCATTAAGAGTCAGCTGGGTTGGCATTCGCATGCGCCTCGCGACGGCGAGGCAGTCGAACTCTAAGTTCGGCAGCGGTTATTTTTATTCGGTGATCAAAACCAAATCTGCAATCGGCGCTGCTGTGTTAGCCAGCAGCCTGCTGTTTGGTTTGACTGCCGCGCCTGCGATTGCAGCCGGCACTGCAAGCCCCAGTCCCAGCCCGAGTCCCACAGAATCACCGGCAGCACCTGGCAGTTGTTCAGCTAAGGCAGCAATTAGCAACCCTGCCCTTGGTCGCTTTTATGGATATGTAATCGATGCTTCAAGTGGCAACACACTTTTAGATGTGCGAGGCAGTGAGCAGACTCCATCTGCCTCGGTGCTCAAAGTGCTCACAGCTGCAACAGCTTTGACCAAACTGCCAGTGGCTACCTACCGAGCAAAAACCGCTGTGTTGACTATCCCGGGCGAGCCTTCAACCATTGTGCTTCGAGGCGGCGGGGACTTTAGTCTTTCGCAACTAACCAAAGACAGTCGGTCAACTTATACCGCAGCACCTCGACTCGAAACCCTGGCTCAAAATGTTCTAAATAACTGGTCTAGCGATGCAGAAATTACAAAAATAATTTTGGATTCAAGTCTGTTCAGCGGCCCAAGTTACAATCCGTTCTGGAAGGCCAGTGACCGCACAAACGGGTACATCTCAAACATCACGGCTCTGCAGTTAGATAGCGACCGTCGAAATGGTGATATCACCAGCTTGGCTTATGACGGCTTCAGAAGCACCGATCCAATTGGCAAGACCGGTCAACTTTTCAAAGCCGCGCTCAAGTCGCTTGCCCCAAATGCAAAATTGGTAATTGGCAAAACTCCAAAAACCGCGGTTGAACTAACCAGTGTGTCTAGTCAACCGATGGATTTCTGGTTGCATCACGCGATGATGGCTTCTGACAACACCGAGACGGAATTCATCGCAAGACATGTTGCAATTGCCTCGGGGTTATCCGCAAGTTTTGATTCAATCGAGCCGATGACAAAACAAATTCTGGCCGGCTATGCGATTGACTCAACTGGTCTAGTGATGAAAGATGCATCGGGTCTTGCGCAAGCTGACCGCGTGACCCCGCGAATAATTGCGCACCTCATGGAATTGGCGGCTACGCCAAACACAGTTTTGTCACCGCTGGAAAGTTATCTGCCGGTTGCCGGCGAATCAGGAACACTTGCCGGTCGTTTTAACGGAGTCAACGCCGTGGCCAGGAATTACGTAAAAGGCAAGTCGGGATTCATTCCGGGGCTTTACAGCCTGGCAGGCATTATCGATGCGAAAGATGGCACGAGGCTTGCCTATGCAATGTTTGCCAGAAGCGCCGATGGCAAGCAAGTTGGCTGGGCAACTCGAGGTGCCCTTGACTCGGTGGCTACTCGCTTTTACGTGTGCGGCGCACAACTAACCAAATAACTAAGCCAACTAATAGTGCGCCGATTGCGCTTGCACCAAACCAAATCCAGAGTGGTGTTTTTGAGTCGGCAGAATCAGGTGGTAAGTCAATTAGCCCACTGATTGGCATCGGCGACTCCGCGGACGTCGAGTCAGCCCCGCAGGCGGGAATATTCGAATCCACAGTGAAGCCGTTGGTGTTCTTAACCTTGAAGTCGAATAGTCCCTCAACCGGGTGGCCATCAGCAGAAACTACTCTCCAGTGCACAACATATTTACCTTCGGTAGCCAACTGGGCGGTAGTCGAAAAAGAGGTCTCTTGACCGGTTCTCGCGATTGCCCAGCA
>JBEGOY010000022.1:0-2647 GCA_041181745.1 Actinomycetota bacterium
TGAGCGACGAAGCCGAGCTAGACCGCCTTTTGGCCAAGGGCGCCGCCAAGGCAAATGAACTTGCAGAGAAGACTCTGGGAATGGTTTATGACCGAGTTGGGTTTATCCCCTCAGGGCGATAGCCTTAACTCGCAACAAAACGTTCATCGGGGTCAGTGAAAATCTGAGCCGGCGGTTACAGCCCGCGACCCGTCCACCTCGGTGGCCGGTTGAATCTGTGAAATTCAGATGCCGACGGTTAAAGTCCGGATGGTAGATGGAACGGTTAGAGTCGCGCCATTCTGGCGTCGGCTTTACTCGCCTGCCCCCTTGCACGTATAAATACGAAAGCTGGGCAGATGCAAAACATCAAGCGCTATGAAGACGCAATGCGTCGCGCGCTTTTGTTGGCGCTTAACGGGCCTGCCTATGGGGTTAATCCACAGGTTGGTGCAGTCATTCTTAACTCGGATGGCGCAATCGTTGCCGAGGGTTGGCACCGCGGAGCCGGCACCGCGCACGCCGAAGTAGATGCGCTAAACAAACTCGCAGAGCAAGGCATCGACCCGCGTGGACTTACCGCGGTTGTCACGCTTGAACCTTGCAACCACACCGGCCGCACCGGACCATGCGCGCAGGCTTTAATCGCCGCGGGCATCGCCAAAGTTGTCTATGGTTCGAGCGACCCTGGTGCAAAATCTTCGGGCGGAGCCAAGACGCTATCCGAGGCCGGGGTTGAAGTTCTAAGCGGCGTGCTTGCAGCAGAATGTGACGAACAGGCTCGAGTTTGGCTGACCGCAACCAAGCAGGGTCGCCCTTTTGTTACTGTCAAATGGGCCAGCACCCTGGATGGCCGAAGCGCCGCTGAAGACGGCACCAGCAAATGGATTAGTGGGCCGGAATCCCGAGCCGACACTCACTTGCGCCGGTCACAAATTGACGCGATTTTGGTTGGCACTCGCACAGTGATTATTGACGACCCTGAACTCACCGCAAGAAAACCAGATGGTTCGCTGTATGAACACCAACCGCTGAGAGTTGTGCTTGGTGAAACTGAACTCGACGCTGGTTCACGCGTCTTCAACAATGCGGCAGAGTCAATTCACCTGCGCACACGTTCAATTCACGGGGCATTGGCAGAACTTTATGAACGCGGTGTTCGCCACGTTTTGGTTGAAGGCGGGCCCAAGACAGCAAGTGCATTCATCAAACTCGGTTTGGTAAATGAGTACATCACCTATTTGGCGCCGATGCTTGTCGGCGGCAAAAAGACTTCGGTTAAAAACATCGACATCTCAACTATGCGCGATGCGCGCCACCTTGTTTTCAAAGAAGTTCGCCAACTGGGCAACGACATTTTCATTCGATCAGCACCAAAGGAGCTCTAATGTTTACAGGAATTGTTGAAGAACTCGGTTCGGTTAAGTCAATCGAACAATTGCCAGATGCAATTCGGCTAACCATCAGTGGTCCATTGGTGGTTTCTGATGCCAACCGCGGTGACTCAATTTCGGTGAGCGGCGCCTGCCTGACCGTAGTTGAAAAAGATGCTGAGTCATTTACTGCAGATGTGATGCAAGAGACTTTAAAACTAACCAGCCTTGATGGCGTAAAAGTTGGTGACCCGGTAAACCTTGAGCGAGCCATGACAGCGGCCACTCGCTTTGGCGGACACGTAGTTTTGGGGCACGTCGATGGTGTTGGCGAAATCGTTTCGCGCCAGCCAAGCGAGAACTGGGAATGGGTGCGGGTTGCTATTCCGGCAAACCTAATGAAATACGTGGTTCTCAAGGGTTCGATCACAATTGATGGCATTTCACTAACCGTCAATGAACTAGGTGAGAACTGGATTGGCCTGAGCCTGATTCCAGAAACTCTAAAAGTGACCACACTGGGCAGCAAAAAACCGGGTGACAAAGTGAACGTTGAAGTTGACGTCATGGCAAAGCACATTGAACGTCTAATCGAAATGAGAAACAACTAATGAAACTTTCGACCATCGAAGAAGCCTTAGACGCACTTCGCGCCGGCAAGCCAGTATTGGTGGCCGACGACGAAAATCGTGAAAACGAAGGCGACGCCATCATGGCCGCGCAGTTTGCCACCGAAGAGTGGATTGGCTGGATGGTGCGGAATACTTCGGGTTACCTATGTGCGCCGATGACTGAGCACATTGCCAACCATCTTGAATTGCCATTGATGACCACCACCAACCAAGATTTGCTGCGCACTCAGTACACGGTGTCTGTGGATGCTGCCGAGGGCGTGACCACCGGCATCAGTGCGGCCGATCGAGCTAAGACCCTGAGAGTGCTAGCTGACAGCAAGAGCACACCAGATTCATTGGTTCGCCCAGGTCATATTCTTCCGCTTCGTGCCCACCAAGATGGCTTGCTTTCACGCCGTGGTCACACCGAGGCAACCGTGGATCTGCTCAAGTTGGCTGGCCTTCACCCGGTTGGCGTAATTGGTGAAATGGTTTCTGCCGACGGAACCATGATGCGATTGCCAGAACTAATCGAAGTTGGAGCCAAAGAAAACTTGCCGGTGATTACCATTGAGCAAATTGTTGCCTCGCGCTTGGACTCAATTGAATTTGCAACCGAAAAAGTCGATGACCGAATTCGCTTCGAGGCCGAGGCTAAATTGCCAAGCACACATGGCGACC
>JBEGOY010000023.1:0-5022 GCA_041181745.1 Actinomycetota bacterium
GGTTGGTGGCGGCCCTGGCGATATTGACCTAATTACAGTTGCGGGCAAGAAACTTTTGGCTGCTGCCGATGTTGTGGTCTTTGATCGTTTGTCGCCTGCAGGCTTGCTTGAGAATCTGGGCAGCGACGTTGAATTAATTGATGTTGGCAAAGCCCCGGATAATCACCCGGTTCCACAAGAGCAGATCAATCAGATTTTGGTTGACCAAGCCAAGTTGGGCAAGCGAGTGGTTCGCCTGAAGGGCGGCGACCCATATGTGTTTGGTCGCGGTGGCGAAGAGCTTGAATTTTGTGCGGCTCATGGCGTTACGGCCTTTACCGTCTCTGGAATCAGCAGCTCGATCGCCGTTCCCGCACTAGCGGGCATCCCGGTGACTCACCGAGGTTTGGCCACCAGTTTCACCGTGGTGACGGGTCACGAGCCGGTGCGCAACCTGCCGGGCGGGGCTGATCACACCATCGTGATTTTGATGGGTGTAAGCACATTGGCTGAATCGGCCGCCAACTTGCTGGCCGAAGGCCGTGGGGCTGACTGCCCGGTAGCCATTGTGGAGGATGGCTTTGGAGCCAACCAACGAGTAACGATTTCAAGCCTTGGCGAGGTTGCCAGGGTTGCATTAGAAGTTGGCGTGAAGGCGCCTGCCGTAATAATCATTGGCGATGTTGTGAAACTCGCCTCGGCTGCATCAAGTAGCCTCAAAGAATCAGTAAAGGAATCAAATGACTAAGCAGCTACGAGTGGCAATTGTTGGCGCGGGCCCGGCGGGCATTTACGCGGGAAACATTCTTGCCTCAAAGTATCCAGATGTGGACATTGACTTGTTCGACTCGCTGCCAGCGCCTTATGGATTGATTCGCTATGGAGTTGCCCCAGACCACCCACGCATCAAGGGCATCGTTAACTCGTTGCACGAGATGCTTGATGGCGGGCACATTCGCTTTTATGGCAACGTTGAGTTTGGCAAAGACCTAAATCTTGCCGACATCAAGCAGCACTACCACGCCGTAATTTTCGCAACCGGTGCAATCAAAGACGCAACCCTCAACATTCCGGGCATTGATCTTGAGGGTTCATATGGTGCGGCCGATTTTGTTTCTTGGTATGACGGTCACCCAGACTTTCCACGCACTTGGCCACTAGAGGCTAAAGAGGTTGCTGTGCTAGGCAATGGCAATGTTGCCTTGGATGTCGCTCGCGTTTTGGCAAAGCACGCCGATGACATGTTGTCGACCGACATTCCTGCAAATGTATATGAGGGATTGAAGAAGTCGCCGGTCACCGACGTGCACGTGTTTGGTCGCCGTGGCCCAGCGCAAATCAAATTCACGCCAATTGAACTTCGTGAGCTTGGCGAAATTGATGATGTTGACATCGTGCTTTACGACGAAGATTTTCCAGATGGTTGGTTCAACGAAGAAGCCGAGGGCGTGACAAACCAACACAAGGTGATGGCACGAATCATCGAAGGCTGGCGCGAAGAACAGCATGAAAAGAAAGACCAGCCAGCAAGCCGTCGTTTGCACCTGCACTTTTTTGCCAGCCCGGTAGAAATTCTTGGCGACAGCAGAGTCACCGGAATCAAGTTTGAGCGAACCGCGCTAAATGCTGATGGCGCTTCCGTGCACGGAACAGGCGAGTTCGTCGAGTATCCGGTGCAGGCCGTTTATCGCGCGATCGGTTACTTTGGCAGCGAACTGCCAGAGGTGCCGTTCGACAACAAGTACGGTGTAATTCGCAACCAGGGCGGTCGCGTGGTTGATGAGTCTGGCGCTCAGGTGCCTGGTTTGTATGCCACCGGTTGGATCAAGCGCGGCCCGGTTGGCCTGATTGGCCACACCAAGAGCGATGCCACCGAGACGATTGAGAACTTGATTGCCGATCTAGATCAGCTTGTTGACCCGGCCACCCCAGACAGTGCTGAATTGTTGGCCACCTTGGATGACCGCGGTGTGAAGTACACCAACTGGCAGGGCTGGTTGGCACTAAATGAGTATGAGTTGGCACTTGGTGCAGCTGATACCTCGCACGTAGAGCGCGAGCGCGTGAAGGTTGTCGACCGCGAAGAGCAGGTTGAAATCAGCCGCACCGGAGCAGCGGTTTAACGCGTCGGCAACAAGAAGCTGCTTAGCGTGACTGCAACAAGCCGCGGTTGCGCAGGGTGTTCTGTCTGATTGGAGAGAACACCAGGCGTTCTACCAGCACACCAACGACCATGATGGTGACGATTGCGCCTAGCACCAATGACATGTCGCCAAGTTGGCGACCAGTGTCTAACATCTGACCCAGTCCTGGGCCAAGCGATGGTGCGATGGCAATCAACTCTGCCGCCATTAGTGAACGCCAGGCAAAAGCCCAACCCTGCTCAAGTCCCGCAAGATAACCTGGCCATGCCGCTGGAACCACAATGTGCGTGATTGAAGTTAATCCCTTTGCGCCCAGCACTTTTCCGGCACGCAGATAAATCGGCGGAATCTGGTCGATGCCAGAAATCAATCCGTTGGCAATTGATGGCACAGCACCAAGCAGAATCACCGCAAAAATAGTTGCGTCTGACAAACCAAACCAAATTATTGCGGCAGGCACCCAGGCTACCGAAGGCAGTTGTTGCAAACCCGTGATGATAGGCCGGGCAATTGAACGCAGGGTTGAATTCAAACCGAGTGCGATGCCAATTGGAGTGGCAATCAAAAGTGAAATTGCAAAGCCTTGAACACCGCGACGCAATGAGTTAATGGCGGAAGGAATTAGCAAGCCCTCGTTGTGTTGCTGAACCAAAGAATCAATCACCATTGCCGGTGACGGCAGCACCCAGGATGGTTGCCACTTAATCAAAACCAACAATTGCCAAATCGCAAGAACCACTGCAACAGCCGCTAGCGGCGCCAATGCTTTGAGCGTGCGCTTGCCAAAGGTGGCACGTTCCTTGGTGTTGGTTTCTAGATTGTCGAGACCGGCACTTAGTGAAACAAGTTGCTTTTCACGAGTTTCTTTAATGGCTTCATCGGGCACGTATTCAAAATTAGGCATGGCGAATAATCTCCTGACGAAGGTGATCGGTGATGGTTGCCGCCAAATGTGCAACATCGTTGGAATCTATTCGACGTGGCTGCGCAAACTCGACTTTCCACTGGCGAATGATTTTGCCTGGCTTTGATGACATAAGGATTACTCGCTGGCCAAGTCGCACAGCCTCGCGCACGTTGTGGGTGACAAACAAAACAGCCAATCCTGTTTCTTGCCAGATGCGAATCAACTCATCGTGCAACAGATCGCGGGTGATGGCATCCAACGCCGAAAACGGCTCGTCCATCAGCAGAATTTTGCGGTCTTGGGCAATGGCGCGTGCGATGGCAACTCGCTGGCGCATGCCACCCGAAAGCTGGTGTGGACGCAGGTCATAGGCGTGGCCCAGGTGCACCAACTCAAGCAACTCTTGAGCTCTTGCCTTGCGCTGCTGGCGCGGCAATCCACCCAACTTTAGGGCCAGTTCGATGTTTTTGCCGGCGGTCAGCCAAGGAAGCAACGCCGACTCTTGAAACATCAGGCTTGCTTTGGCATCTAGTTGCACAGATCCGCTGGTTGGTTTTTCTAGACCCGAAAGAATGTTAAGCAACGTGCTCTTGCCACAGCCCGATGCTCCAACGATGGCCACAAATTCGCCCGGCTGAATCGACAGGTTAAGGCTGTCAATCACCACGGGTCCGTTATCGCTATAGCGTTTGGTGAGCTGCTTGATTTCAACAATCGGTGCAGTTTCGGTGTGCATGTTATTGCTTTCCGTTTGATGCAGCCGATACCGGTTGCAAGTTACTATCCAACAAAATTTCATTCAAAATGCGCAAATCAAATATTGATTTGATGCCATCGGCTTGAAGATTTAGCAAACCAATGTCTTGAGCTTGTTGAGAGTTAGTTGCCAGCGAAGCAGCAAGCGGGTCGCTAGTGAACTGCAAATGTTTCCAAGCGCGGTCGATAACCGGTTGGCTCAGTTTCTTGCCCGACTGTTTTAGCAATTCGACTTGAACCAAACTTTGCGCAAGTTTTGGGTTGGATTCAATCAGTTGGATGGCCTGCAGGTTTGCTTTCAGCAAAAGTTTGATTGCGTTTGGATAGTTCTGCAAAAAAGTTGTGGTGGCAACCAAGTTGGTGGTGGCAAATTGTTGGTTTGGCCAAAGTGATGCCTCGTCTACAAAAACCTTGCCGTTGCCTTCAAGCACCAAGCGCGAAGCCCAAGGTTCTGGAACCCAAGCGCCATCAATTTGACCCTGCTGAAACAGTTGAAGTGTGCTTGCGTTTTCGGTTGGGGTAACCATCACATCGCGGTTTGCGACCAAACCGTGTTCGTGCAAAAAGTATTTGAGTGCAACGTCCTGGGTGCCACCCAAACCAGGTGAAGCAATGTTCTTGCCGCGGAGATCGTCGATTGAATTAATCGCTGCGTTGGTGATGAATTGTGCGCCACCCGAGGTTGCGCCCGAGATGATTCGAAGCAAGGTGCCGTTGGTCGTTGAGTAGCCAGCGATTGCAGGGTTTGGCCCCATGTAGCTAACGTCTAGCGCGCCACCCTTGAGAGCTTCAACCGCAGCCGATCCCGAGTTAAAAATAAAAGGCTCAATGGCTACGCCCGGCAGTGCCTGCTGCCAAAGTTTTTGCTGTGCCGCAACTAAGGCCGGGGCGTGGGTGATGTTGGCAAAGTATCCAATGCGCAGTTTTGCCGGCAGGCCATCGCTTGCGCCTGTGTTTGTGTCGGTCGGGGCAGCGGTGGTGATTGGCGCCGAGAACATCAGGGCTAGCAACAGGGCAGGCACAATGCTCAAGCGAATAATTCGCAGTGCTTTTCGCATCTGACGGCCCCTTTCCAAAATAATTGCCACAATTCCTATGTATTTAGTAGAGATTAGCCGAGGCCAGCGCTGACGCCGTGATTGTGTCGTTTTGTTTCATGGTTTGATAGACGCATGCATGTTTCAGCCAAGGTCGATTACGGAATGCGCGCCTTGTTGCAGCTGGCCACCGCCTATA
>JBEGOY010000024.1:0-27968 GCA_041181745.1 Actinomycetota bacterium
GCAATGGTGTCATAACCGAGGTTATTTCCGTGGATTCTCGCTTGGGTGTAAAAAGCAGTTTCAACCACACGTTCACCGCGCTCATGCAAGGTTGCATCTACTAAATTGCGGGCGACAGCCTCAAAGCCTTTTATTGAAGCCGCTACCGCGCTGCGCATTTCGGCTATTTCAAACTCATCTTTAATTAGGCGAAGTTCTGAAACAAACTGAGCAAGGTCTTCGTCTTCAAGAGATTTGGCTTTTGAATCGGCAATCAATGATTCAAGTTCACTCAGCGGGCGCGTTTCAATGTCTAGCAATGCACTGACTTGCGCCAAGGTTGGTCGGGCACCCACCCAAAATTCACCGATTGCAGAGTTGGCAAAAAACTCTTCACTATCTCGGCCCGCGGTTGGGTTGAAAAACAAAATCGAATTTGTGGTCTGAGTTCGGACATCAATCACTAACACTGAATCGGCAACCGTTTGTGCGCCCCAGCCAGTTAAATGTGCAAAGGCCGAATGAGCCCGATAGGGGTAATCGGTGTCGTTTGAGCGCACCTTTGTGCCGCCTGCTTCAATCAAAATTAATTCACCGGCGAATTTTTGAGCCACGGCTTGACGTCTTGCGCTGGCATAACTGGCAACCACCGAAACCTTTGGCAGGTTGTCAGCGCGGTCGGCCCAGTTCGAGCCGATGTACTTTAAAAATTTCTCGCTGTGCGGGGTTCGGCTCCTCATCCCTTTATTCTGGCACTATGTCTTCAATCGATTTACACAGCCACTCCACCAGGTCAGACGGCAAAGAGTCACCGACCCAGGTGTTTGAGCACGCTGCTGCAGCCGGTGTAGACATCCTTGCCCTCACCGACCACGACACCACAAGCGGTTGGTCTGAAGCTGCTGAGGCTGCACAACGTCTGGGCGTTGGTTTTGTGCCGGGAATCGAAGTAACCACCCGGGCCCAGGTTAAAAAGGATTCCCGAACACACTTCATCAGTGTGCACATGTTGGCCTACCTTCCCGATCCTAAAGACGCCGCTCTCATCGCCGAGTTGAATGACACGTTGGGGTCGCGCGAGCTGAGGGCACAAAAAATCGTTGACAAGTTATCCGCGGATTTTGACATCACCTGGCCAATGGTTCTTGAGACATTGCAAGAAGGTGCAACTATCGGGCGGCCGGCGATTGCCGATGCACTCGTAAAACTTGGTGTGGTTGCCGACCGTGCCGAAGCATTTCACGGGCCGTTACACAAATCTGCAAAATACTATGTGGCCACGGATACCACCGACACGGTGGAAGCTATAAAACTGATATTGAACGCGGGTGGAGTGCCGATCATTGCTCATCCGCTGGGTGGCGCTAAAGATAACTTGTCACGCGGGGATTTGCCCGAGGAACATTTTGAGCAACTCATTGCGGCCGGACTAGCGGGGTTTGAGGTCTATCACCGCGAGGTGCCTGAAGTTGCGCGTGAATGGTTGCGCATGTTGGCGAAAAAACATGACTCGATCATCACTGGCTCGAGTGACTATCACGGCATTCACGGTAAACCGAATCGACTAGGTGAAAACACCACGCCGCCAGAGATGCTCGACCGAATTCTTGCGGCCGGCAGCGGCGCTAAAGCAATTCTTTAGTTGGTTGTTCCGCTGCTGTTTTTGCGAGTGCGGTTGCGAGTTCTTGGAGTAGCCGGGCGTTTGTGCTCACCATCACCATGTGCCGGTGCTTCATGCCCGGCAGCTTTGTGCGGTTGGGCGCCCTTTCCATTTCGATCGCGATCTCCGCGGTTGCCACCACCGGTGTGGTTGCGGCCAGACTGACCGCCAGGCTTGCCCGAGTTTGCGCGGCCGCCACGTGGCTTTTCATCGTCGCCTGGCTTCCAACCCTCAGGTCGCTTGCTTTTCGCGATTCGTCCTTTTGTGCCGGCAGCGATGTTCAAATCACTAAACAGGTGAGCAGAGCTTGAATATGTTTCAGTCGGGTCTGGCTGGCCAAATTCCAAAGCGGTGTTGATGTGTGTCCAACGAGTCAGGTCTTCCCAGTCAACAAATGTAACTGCGATTCCCAGGCGGCCAGCACGGCCGGTGCGACCCACTCGGTGTAGGTACGCTTTTTCATCTTCAGGAATTGTGTAGTTGATTACGTGAGTCACGTCATCAACGTCGATGCCTCGGGCAGCAACTTCGGTGGCCACCAAGATATCTTTTTTGCCAGTTCGGAATGCGGTCATTGAACGCTCGCGCGCCTCTTGAGTCATATCGCCGTGCAATGCCGTTGCATTGAAACCGCGGTCTACCAACTCTTCTGAAACTTTTGAAGCCTGGCGCTTAGTTTTGGTGAAAATAACAGTTTTGCCGCGACCCTCTGCCTGCAAAATGCGACCGACAACTTCGTCTTTGTCTAGGGCGTGTGCACGATAAACAAATTGCTTAATGTCGGCTTTGGTGTGACCTTCATCTGGGTCGTTGGTGCGAATGTGCACCGGTCGATTTTGATATTTGCGTGCCATTGTCACGATGCTGCCTGGCATGGTTGCCGAGAACAACATCGTCTGGCGGCCATCCGGGGTATAGGCAAAAAGTTTTTCGACGTCTGGCAAGAAACCGAGATCGAGCATTTCGTCGGCCTCATCGAGAACCATGAATCGTATATTGCCAAGGTCAAGAAGTTTTTGTTTTGAAAGGTCAATCAGGCGACCAGGAGTGCCCACAATAACTTGTGCGCCGGCATTGATTTCGGCAACTTGCTCTTCGTATGCCTTGCCGCCGTAAATTGCAGCAACGGTGGTTGAGCGGTTTGACGCGGCCAGCTTTAGGTCGTCAGCAACTTGAATCGCGAGTTCGCGGGTTGGCACAACAACAAGAGCTTTGGCACCCTTTTCTGGGTTGAGCCCCAGGCTCTGCAACAACGGCAATCCAAAACCAAAAGTTTTGCCAGTACCGGTTTTTGCCTGACCGATAATGTCTTGGCCAGTGAGAGCAAGTGGAATCGCTTGTTCCTGAATTGGAAACGGGCTGGTGATGCCTTTGGTCTCGAGCGCATCAACGATGTCTTGATCGATGCCTAGTTCCTTGAAATTCAATAGTGCTCCTATGTCTCGACAAGTCTAGTCACCGCAAAATGGCACATCTCTGGATGGCGGGTATCCTTGTGTCTGTGTTTGATTGGTTTAAACGACTTCGCCACCAGGCGCGCAACCTCAGCCTTCCGGCTCGCGTTGAGCGCACTGCTCGCAATACCGAGACGGTAAACCTAAAGCCATACACTCCGGAGCCAAAGGTTTTCTTGGGGCAGTTGGCTTACCTGCAACTGAGCCAGTTCGAAATTCTTACCAGCGAGCTCAAATATTCACCAAACACTCAGTACAAGGCAGAGCTGAGCGAGGCTGCAGCCAAGAGCTTTGAAAAATACCGCGCAATCAGCAAGAAAATTGCTGCACTTGGTGTTGACCCAACCGACGCGATGGATCCGTTCGTTGAACGAATCGAAACATTTCACTCACGCACCAACGGAATCGACTGGTTCGAAAGCTTGATCAAGGTTTATTTGGTCTCGGGTTTACTAGATGATTTTTATCGTCGCTTAGCAATTGGGCTAGACCCAATTACTCGAGCAGACGTTGAAAAAGCGCTGAGCGACAAGAAATTTGAAGCGTTTGCAAAGCGAGTGCTCATTGAATCTATGGCTGAGGACCCAACGCTGTCGCACCGACTTGCGGTTTGGGGTCGTCGCTTGATGGGTGACGTTTTGCTTGAGTTGCGCGCCGCATTTGATAACCGCAAATTGGCTGGCATCGCAAAAACTAAAAAGTTGACTGCAGAGCAAGAGCGAGAAGTAAATCTTGCGTCTTATGCCAAATTGGAACCGCTGGTCACCGAACTTATCGGCGCACACACCATCCGAATGGATGCGTTGGGATTGACCGCTTAAGAATTAGGCGCGAATTTTTTCGATGCGCTTTGCGCCGAACCAAAGTGCTGCCGGCATTGCCAACATCACAATGATCCAAATCCATGCCTCGTCGTAGTGAAAACCTGCCCAGGTCAAAATGATCCAGATCATGCTGCCGGCCACGGTTGCTAGTGCGGTTGGCACAAATGAGCCGTACTTATCGCTCTTAACGCCAACGTATGGCGCCACCAAACCAAGAATCAGGGCGTAAATAACAATGAATGCCAAATTAAGCAGTGAGATGAAGTCCATTAGGCAATAAATCCAACCCGGCGAGTTTCTTCTGCGCCAATTTCTACATAGGCAAGTGCATCGGTAGGCACTACAAATTTGCGACCCTTGTTGTCAGCGAGTTTCAAGACTTTGCTGCCTGCTTCAAGGCAAGCCGCAACAAGTGCTTCTACCTCGGTTGCAGACTGCGCTGATTCAAAGCTGATTTCACGTGGGCTATTGCGAATGCCGATTCTGACGTCCATGCCGACCTTTCTTTATCCCTTTAGATTACGACACGCAACGGGCCCTAAAAGAGCTCGTTGTCAGATTTCTGCGGCAGTTCGATTGGACGAGTGGCGTCGTCATTGAATGAAATTTGCTCGGCCGTCTGGGCATCCGGGGCACTGAGGTCAATAACTTCGAATTCGGTTTCTTCAATCAAAACCTCAACCGGGGCTGGCTCAAAGGTATTGATTACTTGGATAGGTGCCGCCGTGAGTCGACCAACTGCACCGGTAGCGACCTCTTCGGCTAGACCCTCTAGCAAAGACACCGCATCGTCAATAATCTCTTGATCTTTCTTAGCCAAACCGTGCATCAGCCAACGGGCAAATTCGAGTTCGCTATAAAGAGTTGCTCGCTGTCTGAATCCAGGGTCAACTGCAATGTGGTGTTGGCGGTAAACGTCGATGATGCTGTCGCTAAGTTCGTGAATACCGGTTCCAAGAATCCAAGCAAAGTCTTCGGCCGGGTCAGAAATCTTGAGTGTGCTCCAGCCGAGCACTCCGGTAACTTCACCGTCGAGAGCCAACATCGAGTCGCCGTTTAGTGAACCATGAATTACGCAGGGTTGAAAACGGAACAGGCTTGAATCCTCAAGCGCTGCTTCCCATCGTGAAAGCAAAATTGATGGCACTCTGCCGGTTGCTGCAATTCGGTCTAGCTCGGCAACTCGGTTGCGAACAATTTCGGCTGGCTCATATGAAGCCAGGTGGGCGTCTTCAACAATCAATTTGCTCAAATTGTGAATTGCGGCAATCGCCTTTGCGATGCTGTTCGAGAAATGGCTATCGGCTGAGACTGTGTTGATGTCGATTGGATTGCCATAGATGAATTCGAAAACCAGGGCACGATTTCCGCGTTCATCCTTGGTTTCGCCGATCAAATTGCTGATCTTGAATGGCAGACGCATGCGATCGGTGATGCCAAAAGCCTTGAGGGCGCGCAGTTCAACTTCTTGTTCGGCGCCGGCCGCTTGGGTGTTTGCGATTCGAATGATGTAGTGGTCGCCCGTGGTTGCGGTGAGCAATGCGGTGTCAAATGCCGCTGAGCCTTCGGCCGAAAGGCCCTTTACCTGGGTGAAGTCATACTGCGGAACGGCAGCTTTTGCCAGCGCCGCTAAAATCAAGGGAGATTTAGCCATGACATTCAGGTTAGATAGAAACTCTTCGTTCACCTTGCATCGCCACGCGAACAGCAAAAGAGAGGCAACATGAATCAACCGCTTGTGTTGCCGCTGGCCCGTGCCGCGATTGACCGTGACTATTTGACTCGCACCCGCGATGAAGTCTTCGTTGAACTTTTTGCCAACGCTGACGCGCGAGTTATGCCCATTTATGACAGCCGAGTTTTATTGGTGGGCCCGGCAGATCACCCGCAACCGAAGTTGCAATTAGTTGATCCAGCGCAGATTCAAAATTGGCAACACCTTGTATACCTGGGCAAGACCACGCATGAATCTGATGACTTGCCGATTGGCAGCCCGATCATCCTGGCGATTCTGGATGAAGACCAAGCATCGAAACTTGCCCCTTTGGATCGCTGGCAGCATCTGCGCAGAACCGGCGCCGGGCTTAGCGATCGTGATTCGGGATTGTTTGCGCAAGGTCTGGCATTGGCCAACTGGCATGCCAACCACAAGTTTTGCCCGCGCTGTGGAGCCACTACCACTGTCAAGCAAGCGGGCTGGGTTCGCGAATGTTCGATAGACGGGCATGAACTTTTTCCGCGCACTGATCCGGCAATTATCGTTTCGGTAATCGATGATCAAGACAGAATTTTGCTGGGATCACAAGGTGTCTGGGAGGCCAATCGCTGGTCGATCTTGGCGGGTTTTGTTGAGCCAGGTGAATCACTCACCGCTGCGGTTCTTCGGGAAATGCACGAGGAGGCAGGTGTGCACGTAATTGATCCGGAGTATCTCGGAAGCCAGGCCTGGCCATTTCCTTATTCGCTGATGGTTGGCTTCACCGCAAAAATTGATCCTCAGCATTCAGAAAAAGATTTGCTGCCTGACGGTTTCGAAATTGAAAAGTTGCGTTGGTTTAGCCGTGATGACATTGCTGCCGAAGCATCGCAGTTGCTATTGCCGGGCCGCATGACGATATCTCGCGCATTGATCGAACACTGGTATGGCTCAGAAATCTTGTCTGCCACTGAACTCGAAAAGCCTTAAGTGGATCCAGAAGAACTGCTTGAGAATCTAGACCCGCAGCAGCGTGAAGCTGCCGAGTCTTTAGTTGGCCCAACCTGCATTCTGGCCGGAGCAGGAACTGGCAAAACTCGCACCGTCACCCATCGCATCGCATATGGAATTGCCAAGGGATACTTCGCGGCCAATCGAGTGCTTGCCCTTACCTATACAAATCGAGCGGCCGGTGAGTTGCGTGCTCGATTGCGCCAATTGGGCGTGGGTGCAGTTTCGGTAAAAACATTTCACGCGGCCGCGCTGTCGCAATTGGAATTCTTTTGGCCGCAATTTGCCGGCGTTCCTGCACCCACTGTTCTGGAATCCAAGGCCAGGTTAATTTCGCAGGTTGCCGACACTTTAAAACTGCGTCTCGATTCAGCCGCTTTGCGAGACATCGCCGCCGAGATTGAGTGGCGCAAGTACTCAATGCTCAGCATGGAGGCATATGCCGAACAGGTGAAAGTTCGCCCCAAGATTGCTGGCTTAAGCCCAGCCAAAAACCTTGAATTGCAAGAGGCCTATGAGTCGGCCAAAACTAAGGCGCAAAAAATCGACTGGGAAGACGTATTGATTTTGACCCTGGGATTATTGCGCGCCGAACCGCGGGCTCTGGCTCACGTGCAACAGCAATACCGTTTTTTCACGGTTGATGAGTATCAAGATATTTCGCCGCTTCAGCATTCGCTTCTCGATGCCTGGCTGGGCAGTCATTCAGACCTGTGCGTGGTTGGCGACCCGAACCAGACTATTTATTCATTTACCGGTGCAACCAGCGAGTATCTGCAGAATTTTGCATCAAGGTTCACCGACGCCAAAGTAGTGCAACTAACCACCAATTACAGATCAACCGGGCAAATTGTAAGTTTTGCAAATCGCCTTACCGCACAGAGTTCGAGCGTCGAACCGCTGCAGTCTGCGAATGCTGTCGGCTTGGCACCGCGCACACTTTCTTTTGCAACTGTTGCCGATGAGGTTGCTGCGGTAGCTTCATCAATTCGCAGCAAGTTAGACCAGGGCGTCAAGCCAAGCGACATTGCAATCTTGTATCGCATCAATGGTCAATCTGAATTGGTTGAGAACGCACTTGCCGCATTGAGCATTGACTATCAGGTGCGCGGCGGCGAGAGGTTCTTTAACCGCGCAGAAATTCAAAATGCAATTCGAGCGATTCGCGCCAGTGCGCTGGTGGCGAGCGAAAAAAGTATGTTCGAACTTGTTGCAGAAATTTGTCGTTCCCTTGGATGGCAGACCCAGCAACCGGCGGAGCCCGGTGCAAATCGCGAAAAGTGGGAATCCCTAAATTCACTTTTGGCAATCACCGAAGAATTACCGCCAGATGCCACCTTGGCAGACATGGCCAAAGAACTTGAAGAACGCCAGCGCTCGCAGCATGAACCGGTCAAGGCAGCCGTTACACTTTCTACCATTCACGCCGCTAAGGGGCTCGAATGGAGCTACGTCTTCATAATTGGCTTAACCGAGGGCTATTTGCCAATCAGTTATGCAAAGACTGAAGCCGAACTTCGCGAAGAACAACGGTTGCTTTACGTTGCAATTACTCGAGCCCGCAGCGAACTAACGCTTTCGTGGGCAAGGGCCGAAGCCAACTCAACTCGAGATCGCGAACCGTCAAGATTTTTAGCGTTGCTGCAACCAAGAATTTAGTTGCCTCAAACTTGCCAGCAGTCACAGGCCTTGCTGATCTGCCATTGAAATTCAGATACTTCACCGGTTGTTGCGTTAAGGCGGTATCCGTTGGTTTCTTCTTGGGTCAATTCAAAACCGCCGATGCGATCAAGTTGCGTGAGAATTTTTTGAAGAGCGAGACCAGCGGCAAAAAGTTGACTCGAGGTGTCATCGAAACGATTGCTGCTGGTGGCTAGTTGACTGGCAATTGCCGGCCATTTTTCGTCGCTCTCAGTTTTGCTCAAATCTAAGCACTTAAGGCAAGCAGTCTTGCCGGGCACGATGGTGGGAGATACCCAGGCGCCGTTTGCATCGAAGGTGATAGCCAAGTGGGGAATACTGTGTTTCATGAATGGCGCGTAGCGCTTGGTAGGTATCACTTGATTTGCAATTAAAACAGCGAAGTCAAGTTTGGAGATTTGTTTTTCGGTCGTTAAGTTTTCAACTTTGGTTTGATTTGGTGAGGCCTGCAATATTGCCTGAAGTGCCAGTTGCCTAGATCGACCTTCAAGCTGGGTGGCATAAGCCGAAGCCCCCAGGTCTGACTGGCTGACCAGTTGAGTGTCAGCGCTCAGCAAAGTGCCCACCGCAGAAGCGGCTAGGCCAAGACTCAGTGAAAGCCCCGTGCGATTCAGGGTCTCAATCGCTACTCGACGATGTTGGCGTTCAATCAAAACCGATTCGCCATCGATCGAATGAGTCAGGCTGTTTCGAATTATTTCTGCATAGGCAGTAGCTATGAATTCACTGCTCAATTGAGTCTTGCTTGCGTTTGATTCGCGAAGCAGCAATTCTTCGACCTCGCTAATTAGTTGTTTAGAGTCGCTTTCGGCCAGCCCGAGTTGTTTGCTGACTAGGCCAAGTTGTTGGTCGGCGATTCCCTGATAAAGCGCAGCGATCAGTCTCTCTTGAGCTGCAGATAGTTTGCGCAGCAAAACCTTGTTGCTGCCGAGCCCAAGTTGCAAAGTGTGTGGGTCGCGCCAAAGCGGTTGATGACTTGGATTGATTCGATAGACCATGCCCCCAAGGATGGGGCAGTTGTTGGCCAGTCGCTTTAGTTATGCACAGAGATTATTCACCGAGCAAATCGCGAAGTGCTTGGTCGAAATCATCCGATTGAATATTTTCGCCACGCAATTTGGCAATCAACTTTGCCGGGTTCACGATGTCTTCGGCAGTTGGCATCAAATCTGGGTGATCCCAAAGCGAGTCCCGCTTATCGATTCCGAGCGCGTCGCCAACCTGACGCCACATTGCGCTGGCTTCACGCAAACGACGAGGTCTAAGTTCAAGACCTACTAGGGTTCCGAAAGTTTGTTCTGCCGGGCCGCCGGTTGCGCGTCGTCGTCGCACCGCTTCGGCAATGGCGGCAGCATGCGGCAATAGCTTGGTTGCGTTCTCTGTGACCACATCTACCCAACCTTCAATAAGTGCAAGTGTGGTTTCGATATTTGCCAGTGCCGCCTTTTGCTCATCTGAGCGTTCGGCGATGAATGCCCCCGACTCAAGAGCCTGTTGTATTTGTTCGGTATTGCTCGGATCAAAATCCTCGGCGAATTCGCTGATTCTTGAATTGTCGATTGAGATATCTGCAGCGTATTTTGTGATTTGACTTATGACTGCTTCGCGCAGCCACTTGCTGTGCTTAAACAAACGAACGTGAGCCATCTCGCGAATCACAAGATAGATGTAGGGCTGGTCCGTTTCAATTTCAAGACCGCTCACAAATGCCGCGAGGTTTTGTGGCACAAAAGCCGCACGTTGATCTTTGAACAGTGGCAAGCCAATATCGCCGCCGGATAGAACCTCAGTCGAGAGTTTGCCCAGTGCTTGCCCCAGCTGCACGGCAAAGAGGGTTCCACCGGCGGCGCGCATGAAATTGCTGGTGTTGCCTAAAAGTGCACTCAATTCTTCGGGCATGTTCTGTTCCAGGTGTTCAGACAACGCCGCGCTCATGCGATTAGCCACTGGCTCGGCCAGAGACTGCATCAAAGGCATCGCATCGGCCACCCAAAGCTCACGGCTCAAAAGTTTTGATTCGCTCGTCAGTCCAGAAAATGCGGTGGCGTCATTCAGCCAAAGAGCACCGATGTTCTCAGCAGTCTGAATTAATTGGCGCGAGGCGTCAGATATCGGGGTAGAACCCTTTGCCGCTATTTCACGTGCCTGGGATGTTGCAATCTGCCAATTGACCCCGGCGGTGGCATCGGCGGGCATCGCGGCCATTGCGGCTTTGGCCTGCTCTATAAAGGCAGCCAGACGCTCAAAATCCTCGGGGTTCATGCCCTCGGGCACTTGATTGTCTTCGCTCATGCATTGTCCTTACCTGACAAAGATAATCGCGTTTAGGCTTGAAGCATTCCATCGAATTTAGAGAGGGCGTCATTGAGTTTCTTTGACCACCCCCGGAGCCAAGAGCAGTCCGGCAAAAAGGGTAAATCTCGCCGTTTTGCGGGCCTAGCATTTCTGATCGTCGCCATGTTTGGCCTGCTCGCAGCTTTCTATTTGCCAACCGGATACGTCATAGAACAGCCAGGCCCAACATTCAACGTGCTAGGCGCTCCTGACGGAACTGCAGTAATCGAAATTCCGGATGCTCCCACCTACAAAACTTCGGGCCATCTTGATTTGTTGACTGTTTCGGTGGTTGGCAATCGTGAGCAGACTCCTAGTTGGATTGACATTTTTTCAGCCTGGTTAGACCCTGCCAAGAGCGTTGTGCCTCTGGACGAAATATTTCCACCAAACCAAACCACCAAGCAGAGCGAGCTTGAGAGCAGCGCCATGATGGAGGTTTCGCAGCAAGAAGCGATTGCGGCTTCTCTTAGCCAACTTGGTTATAAAGTTCCGGTTTTTATTTATGTCAGTGAAGTTGCAAAGCAATCGCCAGCCAGTGGCAAGTTTATCGCCGCGGATTATGTGACTGCCGTTGATGGTGTGAATGTGAAAAACATCGATGAACTTCGTGCACAGGTAAATAAATACGATGGAAAAAATTCGCTCATCGTTTCTATTGTTCGCGATGGTGTCGCGATGAAGTTGTCAATTGATCCGATTCAAGATGAAACCGGGGCCTGGCGCATGGGTGTCACCGTCGGTTATAAATATGATTTCCCGGTAAACGTGAAATTGCACTTAGCCGATGTGGGCGGCCCGTCGGGCGGCATGATGTTTGCACTTGGAATTTATGACAAGCTCACCCCGGGCGAATTGACCGGTGCAAAAAACATTGCTGGAACCGGAACCATCAACTCATCTGGCTTGGTTGGACCAATTGGCGGCATTCGCCAGAAAATGTATGGCGCACAAAATGGCGGGGCAGCTTACTTTTTAGCGCCCGCAGACAACTGCAATGAAGTAATTGGAAATATCCCAGCCGGCCTAAAAGTGTTCAAGGTTTCGACATTTGTCGAGGCAATCAAGATTGTTTCAACTATCGGCAAGTCAGGCGACTTAGCCAACCTGCCTACCTGCAGCAAATAAATAAACAGGGGAATCATGAAAAAACCAACACCGTTCTCGATTGCAATATCAATCATTGTTGTGCTGGGCATCGGCCTGCTTGCAGCAAGTGGCGTCTATACCGATGTGCTTTGGTTCAACCAACTTGGCTTTGGTCAAGTGTTCACAATTCAACTGCTAGCCCAAGCAGCGGTGTTCTTGGTTGCTGCATTAGCAATGGCGGCAGTGATCAGTGTCAGCTACAACTTGGCCTATCGCAGCCGACCTATCTACCTTAAGTTTCCTGACGAGCGAGATGCGTTTGCCATTTACCGCGAATTGCTAGAGCGCCTGCGCCAGGCAATCAAAATCGGTTTGCCAATTTTGTTGGGAGTGTTCGGAGGTGTTGCGGCGATCAGTCGCTGGCCAATCGTAATGATGTGGTTGAACCGAACCCCATCGGGAACCAAAGATCCTCAATTTAGTCTCGATGTTTCTTTCTATCTTTTTGATTTGCCGTTTCTGAGCGCGGCCGTCACCTATCTGTCGGCCATGGTCTTGCTGGCCGGCTTGGTAGCCACCGCGGTGCACCTGGTCTATGGCAACATCAAGTTCGCTGGTCGCAATAGCAAGGTGGCTAAGCCAGCTCGCATCCAGATTGCCGTGATTGCTGCCATTTACCTAGTGGTTCAAGCTGCCAGTCTTTGGCTCGACCAATACGCAACCCTTACCAGTGCTTCGGGTCTTTACACCGGTGCAACTTATAGCGATGTCAACGCGACTATCCCTGGTTTTCAAATCATGGCTCTGATTGCACTTGTGGTGGCAGTTCTGTTCTTGGTCACTGCGGTTGTTGGTCGTTGGCGACTTTCAGTGATGGGAACCGCGCTGATGGTAGTCAGCTCGCTGGTGCTCGGTGGAATTTATCCGTGGATTATTCAAACCTTTCAAGTGGTGCCAAACGAACGCACGCTTGAGGCCGAGTTCATTACCCGCAACATTGATGCCACTCGAGTTGCTTATGGGTTAGACAAAGTTGAAACAACTGATTACAAAGCAACCACGGATGCGACGGCGGGAGCATTGCGTCAAGACGCAGAGACGACTGCGAGCATTCGCATCATTGACCCAGCCCTTGTGAGTGCCTCGTTCAAGCAGCTTGAGCAATACAAGCAGTACTACAACTTTGTTGCTCACCTAGATGTTGACCGTTATCAAATTGGCGGCAAAACCCAAGACACAGTAGTAGCGGTGCGCGAGCTCGATCAATCGGGCCTCGGCTCTTCGCAGTCTTGGTACAACAACGTGATTGTTTACACCCACGGATACGGTGTTGTGGCTGCTTACGGAAACCAGCGATCGGTTGAGGGTCAGCCGGTATTTTTGCAAAAGGGCATTCCATCAACCGGATTGCTAGGCGACTATGAGCCACGCGTTTACTTTGGTGAGAATTCCCCAGCCTATTCAATTGTGGGTTCGCCGAAATCGGTTGCCCCACGTGAGTTGGACTATCCAGCGGGCAACGGCAAGGCCGACCAAACCTACACAACTTTTGCTGGCAACGGTGGTCCAAAGCTGGACAACATCTTCTCGAGACTTGCCTATGCGTTGAAGTTTCAGAGCGAGCAGATTTTGTTGTCAGACGCTGTGAACAATGATTCGCAGATTCTTTATAAGCGCGATCCAATCGAAAGAGTTCAGGCGGCCGCGCCATACCTAACTCTCGATCGCGATACTTATCCATCGGTAGTAGATGGAAGACTCGTTTGGATTGTTGACGGTTATACAACTTCGGCTAACTACCCATACTCGCGTGCTGAAAACTTTGGTGATGCAATTTCTGACACCAGCACAACCACTGGTTCAACCCGCGGTTCGATTAACTACATTCGCAATTCGGTAAAAGCAACCGTGGATGCTTACGACGGAAGCGTGAAGCTTTACACCTGGGATGAAAAAGATCCGATCCTAAAAACTTGGTCGAAGATTTTCCCGAATACTCTGCACCCGATCTCCGAAATGTCTGGATCTCTGCTGAGCCACGTGCGCTATCCAGCAGACATGTTCAAGTTGCAGCGCGCAATTTTGGGCACCTATCACGTGAGTGATCCAGGCTCTTTCTATTCTCAAGAAGATGCTTGGATGACTCCGAATGATCCAGTCTCTGCGACAACCGTTGGTGCGGGGTCGTTGCAACCGCCTTACTACCTGAGCATGCAGGTTCCGGGCACTTCCAAGCCGGCCTTCTCGCTTTACTCGACATACATTCCGCGATCAACCGGAGCCTCGAGTCGCAGCGTGCTCAAGGGTTATCTAGTTGCCGATTCTGACGCAGGTTCGCAAGCCGGAACAGTTTCTGCGGAGTATGGAAAATTGCGTTTGCTCACCTTGCCTAGCAGCACAATCGTGCCTGGCCCGGGCCAAGTGCAGAACTCGTTTAGTGCAGACGCTGAAGTTTCGCGTTTGCTAAATATTTTGCGTCAGGGTTCAACCAAGGTGCTTAACGGAAACCTACTCACTCTTCCAATTGGTGGCGGGTTGCTTTATGTGCAGCCGGTGTACATCCAGTCGATGGGTGAAACAAGTTTTCCTTTGCTCAAGAAAGTTCTTGTTGCCTTCGGTGACAAAATCGCTTTCGAAGACACTTTGAATCAGGCTCTCGACTCACTCTTCGGTGGCAATTCGGGTGCCAATGCCGGGGATGGTGGTTCGACTCCAACGCCGAGCACGCCAGGAACTCCAAGTTCTGGAAATTCCGGCGGATCAAATGCTGCGCTTGCCAACGCACTTGAACAGGCGCGAGTCGCTTTGCTTAATAGGCAAGCCGCAATGGCTTCTGGTGACTGGACTGCTTATGGAAAGGCCGATGCGGCTTTGAAGAAAGCGATCGAAGCAGCGATAGCGGCAAATAAATAACTCTGGCCGTGACGCTATTCGGCGTGCTACACTTGGAACTTCGCCGCGGGGTGGAGCAGTTCGGTAGCTCGCCGGGCTCATAACCCGGAGGTCGTAGGTTCAAATCCTGCCCCCGCAACCAAGTAGAAATCCCAGTCTCAGTAAAGGCTGGGATTTCGTTTTAAGCGCCATTGATTGCCCTGTGAATAACTAAAACCAAAATGTCGGCACCCATCTAACCTGCAAGTTATGTACAGAGGTCAATCTCGCTACGTCGCAATCCTCGGATCATCGCTCTTGATCACAATGCTGCTTTTTGTGCCTGAACCAAGCTGGGCCGGTTGTCGCAATGCTGGCGGTGGTGCAAGCAGTTTCGCCTATGGCTCACAGGTTGATGGCGAAAGCGTGACCATTTGTGCTTCGATTGAAACTGTTGTGCCGGCTCGAAAATCCGTGGTGAAAACCAACACCAAAACGATCACTAAAACCACCTCATCGGTCACGATAAAAACACCGGCGCGAACAGCCACTAAAACTGTGGCCAATCCAGCGCGATCGTCTGGAGCTAAGCCGATTGTGCTGCCAAAATCGCTTAGACCAGCCACCAGCGCGCCAAAAAAGTCATTCCCGTTTCAGCCGGCAAAGCCGGTCGTCAAAACTAAGACAGTGGTGACTCCGGTCGTCAGCAAGGTTGTCACTAAACCAAAGGTCACCGCTTCGACGACAACCAAGATAAAAGCGGTCATTGTGCCATCGATTGCATCGAGCAAAAACGAATCCGCGGCTTTTGTGCCTACTGCAGTTAGTGCTTCGGTCTGGCCGGCAAATCAAGTGGAGCCAAGTACGCCACTCTTCTTTAATTCAGACGCCCTAACCCATTTCAAGGTTGGCAAAATCTTGGGTAAATCGGCTGAAGTCATGTTCACGCCGGTATCGATGGTTTGGAATTTTGATGATGGAACCTCGGGTTCTGGATTGCAAGTTCAGCATGCCTTTGCATCAGAGGGTAATTACCAAGTCAATGCGAAAGTGGTCTATGCAGTCTCTTATCGCTTCGTCGGCCAGACCTCCTGGCTTGCCGAACCGGGAACCATCTCGATGATTGCAAATCTCAACGTGAAAGTCGCAGCGGCTCGTAGCGCAGTTATTGCAGATTCTCCAACCGAAAACGAGCCAGAGATTGCCGGTGGCGCACGAGTGGCTTTGGTTGGCAGCACCTGCCAACTTCGGCCGGCCAGCTTTGGCTGTGGCTAGAAAAACGCAGTTAGTTCTCAGCAGGGTTACATAAACTATTCAGGCTTGCTTGGCATTCTGATCGCACAAGTAGAGCTTGAAAGGCCAACTGAATTGAACGATTACAACCACCAATTTGTATTTGAAGTTGCTGAGATTCCAACCCTTGCCAAGAAGCGCACCACTCTAAAAGAGCGCCTGGCAAAAAAGACAACCTTCCTTACGGGCACAGCTGCAATCACTCTGGGCGCAGTGGTCGGTGCTGGTGTGGGTGCAGGCGTTGGAGTCAGTGTCTACAACCTTTGGACTCAACCGGCAGCCGTAGTCGTGAATAATGCCGACTCAGTCACCTGGGTAACCGGGGCAGCGGCAACCGCGGCGCCATCTACTGCAACGGTGAATGTGGCTAGCGCATCGGGCGCCGGCAACGGATCAGGTGTCTTTCTAACTGCCGATGGTTATCTGTTGACTAACAATCACGTGGTCACCCTCGAGGGGCAAAGTTCAAAAGTTTCGATCCAGGTGAAAACCTATGACGGTCACGTTTATCCGGCAACCGTGGTGGGCACCGACCCAATCAACGACCTTGCCGTTGTAAAAGTTGATGCACCGGTGAAATTCACGCCAATTAAATTCGCTGATTCCAACAAACTAAATGTTGGCGACAAAGTGGTTGCCATTGGTGCACCTCTTGGTCTTGCCAACACCGTGACCGAAGGAATCGTATCTGCACTGAACCGCACCATTCAGGTTGCATCTTCTGCCGTTCCAGAAAACTCTGGCACCGGGGGAGGCTTGCAGTTGTTTAGTGGTTCGGGAACCGCAATCAACTTGCGCGTAATTCAAACCGATGCGGCCATTAACCCGGGCAACTCTGGCGGTGCGCTGGTAAATGACAAGGGCGAGCTGGTTGGCATCAACGTTGCAATCGCTTCGGCTGGTTCTGGTTCGGCATCGGGCAACATCGGCGTTGGCTTCGCCATTCCCTCGGATGTCGCGCAGCGCATTGCTAACGAAATTATGAAGACGGGCAAAGCAAGTCACGCACTGTTGGGTGCGGGTGTTGTGGACTGGTCAGATAACGCAAGTGCATCTAGCTTTAGCGTGGGCGCCGAAGTTAAGCAGGTAACCGCTGGCGGTGCCGCAGAAAAAGCTGGCATCAAGGCCGGTGACGTCATTGTGAAATTCAATGGCGAGGCAGTGAACAGTGCAGGCGAATTAACCTCTGCGGTTCGTGCCGAACCGGCTGGAGCCAAGGCAACCATTGATCTATTGCGAGATGGCAAGAACATGACCGTCGAAGTAGTCTTGGGTGACGCTGCAAACATTAAATAGGTGGTTTTGAATGAGTGATCCAAACGAACTAGCTGGTCAATCCAGTGGTTCAACTCTGCTCGAAGAGCAAATTCAAAATGTAGAACCTGGCGATCACGAGCGCTATTCGCACTATGTTCGCAAAGAAAAAATTGTTGAGTCTGCGGTGCTTGGCACGCCAGTGATTGCTCTGTGTGGCAAGACCTGGGTGCCGGGCCGCGACCCACAGAAGTTTCCGGTTTGCCCAACCTGCAAAGAGATCTACGAAGGCCTTCGGCCAGAAGATCCAAAGAGCACTAACCAGTAGCCGCAAGCTCGCCAATAGCTCAGGTTGAAATGGCCAAAGGTAGACTTTCAATCGTGAATGACGCGCCGATTGGCATTTTTGACTCAGGGGTTGGTGGGCTAACCGTAGCTCGCGCAATTATTGACCAACTTCCAAACGAATCAATCATTTATGTAGGTGATACCGCCAACAGCCCCTATGGTCCAAAGAGCATTCCCGAAGTTCGTGAACTCGCGCTGGCTGTGATGGATCGTCTGGTTGACGAAGGCGTAAAAATTCTTGTAATTGCCTGCAACTCGGCATCGGCCGCTGTCTTGCGTGATGCACGCGAGCGATACACCGTGGGGCGTGGCATTCCGGTGGTCGAAGTTATTCAACCTGCTGTTCGCCGTGCGGTTGCCGCCACCAGAAATCAAAAGGTTGGCGTAATCGGAACCAACGCAACAATCACGTCACGAGCATATGACGATGCTTTCGCAGCTGCCGTCGACTTGCATATCGTGAGTGCCGCCTGCCCATCCTTTGTTGATTATGTGGAACGGGGCGTAACCTCTGGCCCGCAACTGCTTGCCGATGCAGAAAAATACCTCGGTCCAATTCGTGATGCCGGAGTCGATACCTTGGTTCTGGGCTGCACTCACTATCCGTTGCTAACCGGTGCAATTTCATATGTGATGGGCGAAGACGTCACGCTGGTTTCATCGGCAGAAGAAACTGCTAAAGATGTTTACCGCACTCTTGTGGCTCATGACCTTTTGCGAACTGCAACCACTGCACCAACTCTTACGTTCAAAGCCACCGGTGACGCTGAGTCATTCGAGAAATTAGCCCGCAGATTCTTGGGGCCAGAAGTTACGAAAGTAGAAGCACTCACATGACTCAACGTCAAGACGGTCGCACAGCAGACCAGCTCCGCTCAATCACAATTGAACGTGGTTGGAGCGCGCACGCTGAAGGCTCAGCGTTAATTTCATTTGGCGGCACCAAAGTTCTTTGCACTGCATCATTCACCGCGGGTGTGCCTCGCTGGAAGGTAGGCAAAGGCGAAGGTTGGGTCACCGCCGAATATGCAATGCTGCCTCGAGCAACCCATGATCGCAACGATCGTGAAGCCGTAAAAGGCAAAATCGGTGGCCGCACTCACGAAATCTCGCGACTTATCGGTCGCAGCCTGCGCGCGATTGTCGACGTTCGCGAGCTGGGTGAAAACACCATCGTGATTGACTGTGACGTCTTGCAAGCCGATGGCGGCACTCGCACGGCTGCAATCACCGGCGCCTACATTGCTCTAGCCGATGCAATTGCCTGGGCCCGTGAAAAGAAACTTATCTCGGCTAAAGCAAAACCGTTAACCGATAGCGTTGCGGCAGTTTCTGTGGGCATCATCGATGGTGTTCCATTTTTAGATCTCGCATATACCGAGGATGTTCGAGCCCACACCGACATGAACGTTGTTGTTACCGGCGGCGGAAAATTTGTTGAGGTTCAGGGCACTGCCGAGGGTGTGCCGTTTGATCGAGACGAGCTGAACCTTTTGCTTGACCTTGCTTTGAAGGGAACCACAGAGCTCACCGAAATTCAAACCAAGGCTCTCGAGGCCGCCAAATAATGCAACTTGTTCTGGCTTCACACAATCAACATAAGGTTCAAGAACTTGGTGCAATCATCGCCGCCGCTGTGCCAGAAGTTGAATTGATTGGCTACGACGGCCCTGAACCTGTTGAAGACGGCACAAGTTTTCTAGAGAACGCATTGATCAAGGCGAGGGCAGCTTTTGCCCATACCGGCGTTGCTTCTATTGCCGATGACTCAGGTATTGCTGTTGAAGTGCTCGGTGGTGCACCTGGCATTTTTAGTGCTCGCTGGGCCGGAGGTCGCGATGCTTCAGCCAACCGCCAACTGCTGCTGGCACAGATAGCCGATATGGCAGAGCAAAATCGTTCGGCATCATTTGTTTGCACAATCGCCTACGTGGATTCAGAAAACGAAATTTCATTCACCGGCATTTGGCCCGGTCGAGTGGCAACCGAAGAGCACGGCACCAATGGTTTCGGTTACGACCCAATTTTCATACCGGCAGGATTTGAATTAACCGCCGCAGAACTTGAGCCAGAAGTGAAAAACTCAATCAGCCATCGCTCGTTGGCACTTGAGCAACTTTGCAGCTATCTGCTGAACCGCTAGTCAATAAGCGATTCGGTTTTTTGCTGACGACGAGTGCGAATAACTTCAAGCGCAATCGGAATGCTTGACACAATTACAAAACCAATTGTGAAGTATTCGACATGGTCTGCAACAAATGGAATCTTGCCCAAAAAATAACCAAGCAAGGTAACGCCAGAACCCCAGCCAAGCACTCCAAATACGTTGTACTTCAAAAACCTGCGGTATGACATTTGCCCGATGCCTGCGGCAACCGGCACAAAAGTGCGCATCACTGGCACAAAGTGCGCCAGGATAATTGCCCTTGAACCGTAGCGTTCGAAAAACGAGTTGGTGCGCGAAACATTTTCTTGACTGAAAAACTTTGAATTCGGCTTATTGAAAATTGCTGGACCAACTCGGCGGCCAATCCAGTATCCGGTTTGATCGCCGGCCCAAGCAGCGGCAGATATCAATAGGCACGCCAACCAGATTGGGATATTGATCGCGCCGGCGGAGACCATTAGTCCGGCAACAAAAAGCAAAGAATCGCCTGGCAAAAAGAAACCAACCAGCAGGCCAGTTTCAATGAAGACAATGGCGCAAACGCCAATCATTGCAAACGCGCCAAATGACGCAATAAGTGTTTCGGGCTTCAGCCAATTTATTCCAAACATGCGCCCCTAGCAGGATTCGAACCTGCGCACCCGCCTCCGGAGAGCGGCGCTCTATCCCCTGAGCTATAGGGGCAAAGGGTGCAGACCAAGACTAACAGCGGGGTTGCTTTAGGCTGGTGGGGTTTTCGACAGCAAGCAAGGAGATTCGGTTGGCACTAAGGCTACCTGGGCAATGGGTTTGGGATTCATGGTTTGTATTTGACGGTCAGAATCATCACGCTTTCTATTTGCAAGCCTCGCGCGCGCTTGGTGATCAAAATCGTCGCCACCGAAATGTGTCCGTCGGTCACGCGATTTCGACTGACTTAAAAAACTGGACAGTAGTTGCCGATGCGCTTGCGCCTTCAGAATCACCGGCCGCAGACAGCTGGACCACGTGGACAGGTTCAATAGTTCAAAACGTTGATGGCATCTGGTGGATGTTCTACACCGGCACCAGTCGCGAAGATGCGGGCGAACGCCAAACCGTTTGCGCGGCAACATCCAAAGATTTAGTGACCTGGACCAAACTCGACCCACTGCCGCTAGTGGCCGCTGATGCACGCTGGTATAAAACACTGGCAGCCGGTTTTAGCAATGAACCGTTTCGCGACCCGTGGGTTTTTAAACTGCCAGGGGATGAAGGCTGGACGATGCTCACCACCGCCGGTTCGCCGGGGGCAAAGAGTCGCAGCGAAGAAGCCATCATGGGTGTCGCCAAATCAACCGACTTGTTGAATTGGCAACTTCAACCGCCACTGGGTGGCCCTGGTCAGGGTTTCGGTGAAACAGAGGTGTTTCAATTTGAAATTGTTGACGGTGTGCCAATCGTGTTGTTCTGCTGCGGCCCGCTCTGGCTCTCACCAGAGCGCAAAGCCGCCGGTGAGATCGGCGGCGTCTACAGCATGCCGGTAGCCCCAGACCTAAGCGATGTTGATTTCAACCGTGCAGTCCTGTTTCCGGACCTGCGCCTTTATGCATCCAGGTTGGTAAGAGATCGCGACGGCGGTTGGAACCTAATTGCCTTTTTGAACAACGTTGACGGTGAATTCCTGGGGGAGTTGTCTGACCCGATTCCGGTGACGGCGGATCCCGTGCTCGGGCTCATCCTGAGAGCGCAATAAATGTAAGCGTTTACAAATCGTTATCTTAAATCGGCCTTTTCTTAACCAATCCGTGTTTTTCAGTGGCTAGTCTGGCAGAGCACATTGAAAGTAACCGCTTTCAGTGTTTCTTTGAAAGGACTAATGAGTATGAAGCTAGGAATGAAGTTCCTATCGGTTGCAGCTATCTCAGCTCTTGCAGCAGTCTCACTAACCGGTTGCGCAGCAGGCGCTCCGGAGGGTGACGGCAAAGTAACAATTTTCGGCGGATACGGTGAAGCAGACGCTAAGGCATTCCAGGCGACCCTGGATGAGTTCGGCGCAGCAAACGGTATCGAAATCACTTTCACATCTCTTGCATCATTTGACAAAGACATCAAGGTAAAGATCGAAGCTGGTCAGGAGCCTGACATTGCTCTATGGCCACAGCCAGGTGGTCTAAAGGACCTTGCTGACAGCCTTGTTCCTCTGAAGGACGTTGTTGATCTTCCAGCTATCCAGTCGACACTTGTTCCGGGTTGGGACACCCTTGCAGTTGTTGACGGCGAAATCTACGGTCTTCCAGTTTCTGCAAACATGAAGTCAATGGTTTTCTACAACCCAGCTGAATTCGAGAAGCACGGCTACACCGTTCCTACCAGCGAAGCTGAACTTGTAGCTCTTGAGGCAAAGATTCAGTCTGACAAGTCTGGTTACCCATGGTGTGCCGGAATCGAATCTGGTGGCGCGACTGGTTGGGCATTCACCGACTGGATGGAGCAGTACGTTCTTGACACTCTTGGTGGCGAAAAGTACGCACAGTGGGTTGCAGGCGACCTAGACTTCGCTTCTCCTGAGATCACCGCAGCAGCAGACCTAGTTGCAAAGCGCTTGCTTGCTCCTGGTCAGGTTAACGGTGGCGGCGCTTCAATGGCTACCGACGGTTTCGGTAACACCGCACCTCTATTTGAGACCGGTGGCCAGGCTAAGGGTCAGTGTTTCATGCTGCGTCAAGGTTCATTCATCACCTCGTTCTTCCCTGAGAACATTCAGGCTGAACTTGCAGCTCAGGACTACACCCACGCAGATGCATTCCCGCTTCCAGCACCTGAGGGAGCAACCCAGGCTGTTCTTGGTGGCGGTGACCTAGCAGCAGTATTCGCTGGTCACGTTGACTCAGACGTCAAGAAGGTTGCTGAGTTCATCTACAGCACCGCCGTTGGCAACAAGCTAGTTTCTACCGGTATCTTGTCACCGCACAAGGACTTCGACACTAACTTGTACCCGAATGCACTAAACAAGAAGATTGGTGCAGCTATGGCTGCAGCGACTCTGTTTGGTTTCGATGGTTCAGACCAGATGCCTTCAGAAGTTAACGCTGAGTTCTGGGCTGCCGGCACCGACTTTGTTGCTGGTAAGGCAACTTGGGCCGAGGCTGCTGCTCGAATCGACGGCAAGTACTAAAAACTAAACAAGACTTTCTAGCTATAGAAAGTATTTGAGAAGTGACACTGGCGGGGGCTTTTAGCCTCCGCCAGTGTTGTCTCACAGAACTACACTTTGAACAACTGCACCATCTAGATTGGAGAATGGCATGAACGACATAATTGTTGGCGTTGTTGCAATCATCCTGGGTGTTGCCGGAAGCTGGGCGATCTACTGGTTGCTTGATTTTCTGGTGCGACTTCTTCCAGCAAAAACTCAAGACAAACTAAGAGCCATTTCTTTCTTGTTGCCCGCGGCAGTTTTGCTAATCGTGGTTTCGGTTGTTCCGTTTTTTCAAACTATTGCGTGGTCATTCTTTGACAAGCGCGCCAAAAATTTCGTTGGCATCGAAAACTACGCAACTCTTTTTTCGGATGCAAACTTTCTAGGCATTCTGCTTAACAACTTTTTATGGGTGGCATTCGTGCCGTTTGTCACAGTGGGCTTTGGATTAGTCTTTGCCAACTTGGCTAACAATGTCGGCCCAAAGCGCGAAAAGGTAATGAAGTCACTTATCTTCATGCCAATGGCCATCAGCTTCGTTGCTGCTGGAACAATTTGGGGTTATCTCTACGACTATCCACCTCCGGGGCGCCCCCAGGTAGGTTTGCTAAACGCAATTGTTGAGGCTGCCGGTGGCACAGCTCAACCGTGGCTTTCGATTGATGCAGGTCGCCTAAATAGCTTCTTGCTGATGATCGTGGTGATTTGGCTAAACGCCGGTTTCTCGATGGTCTTGCTTTCAGCTGCCATTAAGGCTGTGCCTGAAGAAACTATTGAGGCGGCACGCATCGATGGCGCTGGCCCGCTAAAGATTTTTATCAGCGTTATAGTTCCTCAGATTCGCGGAACAATCATGTCGGTGTTCATCACAACAGTTATCGGTGTGATGAAGGTCTTCGACGTTGTACTAGCAATGACCGGCGGAAACTTCAATACCAGTGTGCTTGGCTACGAGTACTACCGCTTGTTCTTTGTTGAATCAAACATTGGTGGCTCGGCTGCTGTTGTTACCATCCTCTGTGTCTTGATTGCACCGTTGATGTGGCTACAGGTTCGAACTGCTCGTCACCAGGAGGAAATCCGATGAAAAAGTTTTTTGCTTCGATTCGCAACTGGAGTTTGGGCTCAACAATCACGCTAGCTTTTCTGGTTGTTATTTGGTCGCTGCCAACTGTGGGTCTGCTTATCACTTCATTGCGCGACCGTGATGAAGCAGCTGCCAGCGGGTGGTGGACTGCAGTTTTTGACCCTTTCAATCAAATTTGGTCACTGGCTTCTTTTGAAAAAGCAATTGAAGGTGGAATGCTCGACTCGTTGATCTACACCCTAGTCATCAGCATCCCAGCAACGATTTTGCCTCTAGTAATCGCAGCCAACGCAGCCTTTGCTTTCACCTTTATTGAATTCAAGGGCCGCGAGGTTTTGTTTGCCAGCCTGGTGGCGCTCATGGTTTTGCCGCTTCAGTCAGCCCTTATTCCAGTTCTTAAGGGAATGGTTTGGTTAAAGAAAACCTTTGGCATCGAGTTGGTTGGAAACTTTGCCTCGGCATGGATTGTGCACGCTGCCTTCGCTTTGCCGTTAGCAATTTATATCCTTCGCAATTTCATGATGACTCTTCCGGTTTCCCTTATTGAGGCAGCCCGCATCGATGGTGCAAGCTACTATCAAATTTTCTGGAAGCTGATCATTCCAATGTCGATTCCTGCGATTGCATCATTTGCCATTTTCCAGTTCCTCTGGGTTTGGAATGACTACTTGATCGCGTTCATCTTCGTTGGCGAACAAAAAGCAGTTATGACTTATAAGTTGCTTCGACTGCTCGGACAATACGGCGATGGTTGGCAAACAGTTGCTGCTGGGTCCTTCATCTCGTTGGTCATTCCAGTAATTGTTTTCTTTGCCTTGCAGCGCTTCTTCGTTCGCGGCCTCACCGCGGGTGCGGTCAAGTAAAGCAAAGCCTCGAGCTGGGGCGGTTGCCAGGGTCTTAGGGCTCCGGCAACCGCCTTTCTCGTATGATTAGAGGTAAATTCACGCAAGTGCAGGCCGAACTGGCCTCGTTTTTAAGGCCCTTCTATGACTCCAGCAGACCTATCTGCCGCAATTGTGCGCATCCTTGCTAGCTTGCAAGCCGATGGCAAACTTGGCGCAGCAGATTTGCCAGCCGAGGTGGTTATCGAACGCCCTAAAAATCGCGAACACGGCGACTGGGCAACTAACTGTGCCATGCAGTTGGCCAGCAAATTTGCCACCAATCCTCGCGCCTTCGCCGAGTTGCTCGCTGAACCTCTTGCACAGGTTGCCGGCGTTAAAAAAGTAGATATTGCTGGCCCTGGTTTCATTAACATCACCTTGGATGCAGCTGCGGCCGGCGAATTGGCCAAGAGCATTGTTGAAGCTGGCGAAGCTTTCGGCCAGGGCACCGATCTTGCCGGCGTCAAACTAAATCTTGAATTTGTATCAGCAAACCCAACCGGTCCAATCCACATGGGTGGCACTCGTTGGGCCGCGGTTGGTGACTCGTTGGCTCGCGTGTTTGAAGCTCAGGGCGCGCAGGTGACCCGAGAGTATTACTTCAACGACCATGGCGCCCAGATCGATCGTTTTGCTCGCTCGCTTTTGGCTAAGGCTCGCGGTGAGGATGCGCCCGAAGACGGTTATGGCGGTGCCTATATTCAAGAGATCGCCGATCGTGTTTTGGCAGAAACCGCAGCTGATCTTTTGGCGTTGCCCGAAGCCGAAGCGCAAGAAGCATTTCGAGCCGCCGGCGTTGAACTCATGTTTCAAGAGATTCGCGAATCACTGCATGACTTCGGTGTAGATTTCGATGTTTACTTTCACGAGAACTCGCTTTACGAATCTGGCGCAGTAGAAAAATCCATCGCCCGATTGCGTGAACTTGGCCACATCTTTGAACAAGACGGCGCAATCTGGTTGCGCTCAACCACTTTTGGCGATGATCGTGATCGCGTAATCATTAAGAGCGACGGTGAAGCCGCCTATATTGCCGGTGACATTGCTTATTACTTAGACAAGCGTGAGCGCGGCTTTGACCAGTGCATCTATATGTTGGGTGCCGATCACCACGGATACGTTCCGCGCATGATGGCGCTTTGCGCAGCATTCGGCGACAAGCCAGGAGTGAATCTAGAGATTCTTATCGGTCAGATGGTGAACCTGGTTCAAAACGGTGAACCCGTGCGAATGTCTAAAAGGGCCGGAACAGTTGTAACAATGGAAGACCTCGTTTCGGTGGTCGGAGTCGATGCGGCTCGCTATGCATTGGCTCGTTCGTCAATCAACTCGCAATTAGACATTGATCTAGAGCAATTGCAAAAGAAGACCAACGACAACCCAGTTTTCTATGTTCAATACGCACATGCCCGCACAGCTCAGGTAGCTAAGAACGCAGCCAGCTTGGGTGTGGATCGCAGCGAATTTGATCCAAGTTTGTTGACTCATGCAACGGAATCTGAATTGCTTGCCAAACTAATCGAATTGCCTCGAGTCATGGCTCAAGCAGCCGAATTCCGTGAGCCACACCGCGTTGCCCGATATGTCGAAGAAGTCGCTGGCGCTTATCACCGCTGGTATGACGCTTGTCGGGTGACACCGCTTTCAGAGAAACCTGTCGAGACTGTGCATCGCACTCGTCTTTGGTTAAACGACGCAGCTGGCGTGGTGCTTCGCAATGGCTTGGCCGTGCTTGGCGTCAGCACACCAGAGAGGATGTAAACGTGTCGAATCCGCTTGCACCTAAATGGTTAAACCAACCTGCAGACCTAAATGCCGTTGACCAGAATGTTTGGCCTCGTCACGCAAAAAGACGTGCGACCGGCGAACTTGAAGTAGCCGGAGTCTCAGTTGGTGAATTGGCCACGCAATTCGGCACACCACTTTATGTGATCGACGAAGATGATTTTCGTGCACGTGCCACTGCTGCAAAAACTGCCCTTAGCGATGCTGCAAAAAAGATTGGCACTGACGCAAAGATTTATTACGCGAGCAAGGCTTTTCTATCCACAGAAATTGCGGGTTGGATCAACGAGCTCGGCCTAAACATGGACGTTGCATCGGGCGGAGAACTCGCGGCAGCGCTCGCCGGAGGAATCGACGCAAGTCGAATTGGCCTGCACGGCAATAACAAGTCACTTTTCGAAATTGGCCGAGCGGTAACCTCTGGGGTTGGCGCAATCGTGATTGACTCTGAAATCGAAATCGAGCGAATTGCGTCGGCAGCCGGCGCCCAAGACAAAATCCAGGGTGTTCGACTTCGCGTAAACACCGGAGTGCACGCAAACACCCACGACTTCTTAGCAACAGCTCGTGAAGACCAAAAGTTTGGCATTCCTATTGCCGATGCTGCAGCTCTGGTGGCCAAGATTCGCTCGCACTCCCACCTCAAATTTCTAGGTTTGCACCAGCACGTTGGTTCTCAGATCTATGCCATCGAAGGTTTCGTTGAATCAACCAAACGACTTATCGAACTGCACGCTCAATTATTGGCTGGCGGCGAGATTCCCGAAATTAACCTCGGTGGTGGCTTTGGCATTAATTACAAGCCGGGCGATCATGCTCCAAACATTGGATACTTCGCCGATGCGATTACGGCGATTGTGGCCGAAGAATGCAAGAAGCTAAATATTTCTCTGCCAACCCTTGCATTTGAGCCAGGTCGTTTCATCGCGGGTAATCCTGGAATCACTCTTTACAACGTGGGCACCATCAAAGATGTCAAGGTTACCGACGGCGCTAGCCCAGCGGTTCGCAAGTATGTTTCGGTTGATGGCGGCATGAGCGACAATGCCCGCCCGGCCTTGTATGAAGCGGAATATCACGTTTTGCTGGCGTCTCGAAGCACCGATGCAAATGCGGCTTTGGCGCGTGTAGTTGGCAAGCACTGCGAAAGTGGCGATATTGTTGTTCGCAATGACTATCTGCCTGCAGATGTTCAACCAAATGATCTTTTGGCGGTAGCCGCCACCGGCGCCTACTGCTATTCGTTGTCAAGCAACTACAACTTCTTGACCCGACCTCCGGTCGTTGCAGTGCGCAACGGTCAGGCGCGATTGATCATTCGCGGTGAGACTGAAGCCGATTTGTTCAGCAGAGATTTGAAGTACCAGGCAA
>JBEGOY010000025.1:0-6484 GCA_041181745.1 Actinomycetota bacterium
AAGTGGGGCGCGGTGGCTCTATTTGGTGAGACCTATGACGAGAGCGTTCGCGTAGTTGAAATTGGCGGACCTTGGTCGCGCGAACTTTGTGGTGGTACTCACGTAGATCACAGCTCACAAATTGGAATGATTTCGCTGATTGGTGAATCATCTGTTGGTTCGGGATCACGTCGTGTTGAGGCTCTAGTAGGTATCGAAGCATTCCGTGCATTCGCGGCTGAGCGTGCTCTGGTCGCTCGTTTGACTGAAGCCTTGAAGTCGCCTAAGGAACAGCTTGAAGAGCGATTGGTTTCAACCATCGAAGAGCTAAAGGCTGCTCAGCGCAAGATAGCTTCGCTTCAGGCCGGTCAACTTGCAACTCGTATTCCCGAGTTCATTTCCGCTGCACAACAAGTTGGGTCAACTAAATTTATCGCTGCAGAGCTTGGCGAAATTGGTTCGGTTGACGACCTTCGCACTTTGGCAACCTCAATTCGCGAAAAGGTTTCTGGCGAAAACGCAATTGCTGCTGTCTTTGGAGTCATCGACAGCAAGCCAATGCTGGTGATTGCAACTACGGACGCCGCCCGCACTACTGGCGCCAAGGCTGGTGCGCTGGTTCGAGCAGCAAGCGCAGTGCTTGGCGGTGGCGGTGGCGGCAAGGATGACATCGCTCAGGGTGGTGGCTCTGATGCATCAAAGATTGCCGCTGCAATCGTTGCAGTCAAGGAAGCGCTGAGCGCATAGTGCGATCCGGTCGTCGACTGGCAGTTGATGTTGGCAAGGTCCGCATTGGTGTAGCGGCAAGCGACTTTCACGCCATTCTCGCATCCGGTCTTGAGACAGTTCCACGCGGCGCAGATCTGGAGCCAAGCCTTAGCCGAATCGTTGAATTAATAACCGAGGTTGAGCCGATTGAGATCTATGTTGGTCTGCCAGTCTCGATGTCGGGCAATCATTCGGCTTCCACAGAGGATGCAATAGATTTCGCGAGACAGTTGAGCTCATTGGTTTCGTTGGAAGTTCGCTTCATTGATGAGCGTATGACTACTGTCACCGCAGCGAATGCCTTGAAACTATCTGGACGCGATTCCAAATCCGGTCGTCAAATAATCGATCAGATTGCGGCAACCGTTATCTTGGAACAAGCAATGGAACAAGAGAAAAGCACTGGCAAACAGCCAGGCAAGGCGATGGGTGAAGTTTATGAATAAGTATGCTCGCCGCCGCATTCTTGCCGGATTTATCGTTTTTGTTTTACTGCTTGGTGGAGCCGTTGCCTATGCCAACAAGGGTTTGATTCGTGCGGCCATCGAACAGCTTCAAGGAAATGACTTTCCTGGCCCGGGAACTGGCAGCGTTCAAATTACTGTGAAGGCGGGTGACTCGGGAGAGTCAATAACCAATCAATTGCTCAAAGCTGGTGTGATTAAGAATTTCCGAACTACTTACCAATTAATTCTTGATACCAATCCAACTTTCTACCCTGGGATTTTCACATTGAAATTGCAGATGCGTTCAGCGGACGCAATCTCAGCGCTAAGCGATCAGAACTCGGCTTCACTTCAACGCACCACCATAAAGGAGGGCTTGCGCGCGAGCGTGATGTTTGGCGTGCTCGCAGAATCAACCGGAGTACCTAAGTGGGAGTTTGAATCTCTGTTTACCAAACCGCAGGAATTTGGCCTGAGTGCAAAGCTGCCAAACCTTGAGGGTTATTTGTTTCCGGCAACATATACATTTGCACCCGGTTCAACTTCAAAAGAGATACTGCAAACCATGGTTGACCGCATGCTAGAAGAAATCAACTCCTTCGGCATTCCAGCGAACAAGGTTCACGATGTGCTGACGCTGGCATCCGTGATTCAAAAGGAAGCTCGAATCAAGGAAGACTTCTACAAGGTTTCTAGAACATTCCTAAACCGAATTGCTGATGGTATGCACTTGCAGTCGGATGCAACCGTAAGTTACGGAGTTGGTGGCAACACGGTAAGCACCTCACGAGCCGATCGTGCCAACAACAACGGCTACAACACCTACCTGCACGCCGGTCTTCCGGTCGGGCCAATTTCGGCACCTGGCTCCGTTGCCATTGATGCCGCTCTGCACCCCGCCGCTGGAAAGTGGTTGTACTTCTGCACAATTAATCTTGAAACCGGTGAAACTGTCTTTAGTGAGACCTACGCACAGCACGAAAAGGCCGTTTCTCTTTGGCAAGCATGGATGAAGGATCACCCTGGTTATGAGTAAAGCGGCCATGGATAAAAAGTTTGCGGTGCTGGGTTCGCCAATCGCGCATTCAAAATCTCCGCTCATTCACACGGCTGCTTATCGGGTACTAGGTGAAGATTGGGATTACTCACGCTTTGAGGTAACCAAGGGCGGACTAAAGCGTTTCGTCGAAAACGACGGCGCAGGGTTCGCAGGTTTTAGTTTGACTATGCCCCTAAAAGAGGATGCCTTTTCATTCGCCGACGTCACCGACGATATTTCTAAAAGCACAAAAGCATCGAACACTCTGGTTCGAGTAGGCGACCTGTGGCACGCATTCAACACCGATGTCTTTGGCATCACGCAGGCCATAAGTCTGGCAAGCACAGCGCCGACAAAAGTGAGTTTAATTATTGGATCTGGCGCCACTGCCACATCGGCGATGGCGGCGATTGCAAGATTGGCACCGGGGTCATCGGTGTTGGTGTTGGCGCGAAACAAGACAAGTCGTTCTTCGCTAATCGAGTTTGGTCGATCTCTTGGGCTGCATGTCTCTAGCGCCAGAAGGCTTGCAACGGCTGCAAATAAGGCACAAGTCACAATCTCAACGCTTCCTGGCGGCGCAATGGACGTTGCAGCCAAGAAGCTAGCAACTTCAAGATTTTTCAAGCCTGCCGGTGTTCTTCTTGATGTGGCCTACCATCCATGGCCAAGCCGTCTAGCTGACGCATGGCAGATGAAGAACCAAAAGGTAGTTAGCGGTCTAGAGATGTTGATCTGGCAGGCGATTGCCCAGATTCGAATCTTTAAGACAGGTAATCCTGAGGCAGAACTGCCAAATGAGATTGCGGTGGTTCAGGCAATGAGAATTGCTCTAGAGGAATAGCCGTAATCAGCCGGTGTATCGAGTGCACTGTGGCAAAATGGGTCTATGTTACGTTGGATCACCGCAGGGGAGTCGCACGGGCCTGAGCTCGTTGCCGTTCTAGAAGGCCTGCCAGCAGGAATTGCTATCACCACCGCAGATGTGCAGGATGCGCTTGCTCGTCGTCGCCTTGGTTATGGCCGCGGTGCTCGAATGAAGTTTGAGCAAGACGAAGTTTCGCTATCGGGTGGTGTTCGTCACGGACTAACCATGGGTGGGCCGGTCGCAATCACCGTTGCCAACACAGAGTGGCCAAAGTGGCAGGACGTAATGTCAGCAGATCCTGTTGACGAATCAAAACTTTCCGGCGCTCGTGCAGAGGCACTGACCCGTCCACGACCTGGTCACGCAGACTTCACCGGCATGCAGAAATACGGCTTCTTAGACAGCCGTCCAATTCTTGAACGTGCCAGTGCTCGCGAAACCGCGGCGCGAGTTGCGCTTGGAGCCGTAGCTGCAAGTTTCTTGAGTTCACTTGGTATTGAGCTGGTGACTCACACTGTGGGCATTGGTCCGGTAATGGCTTCGGCCGACCTAGCTCTTCCAAAGCCAAGCGATGTCGCAGCAATTGACGAAGACCCAATGCGTTGCTTCAACGCGAATCTTTCTGCGGCAATGGTTGCTGAAGTGGATGAGTGCCACAAAGACGGAGACACTCTTGGCGGTGTAGTAGAAACTTTGGTCTACGGGCTTCCACCGGGCCTTGGAAGTTTTGTGCACTGGGACCGCAGACTTGATTCACAACTAGCGGGCGCACTCATGGGCATTCAGGCCATCAAGGGTGTTGAAGTTGGTGACGGTTTTGAGACTGCACGTCGCCGTGGTTCGGTCGCTCACGACGAGATCCAGCGCGATGAAAAAGGCGTTGTGCACCGATTGACCGATCGTGCAGGCGGTATTGAAGGCGGAATGAGTAACGGTGAAATTCTGCGCGTTCGTGCGGCAATGAAACCAATCTCAACTATTCCTAAGGCTCTTGCGACAATCGACGTTGCAACCGGTGAGGCAGCAAAGGCACACCACCAGCGTTCAGATGTTTGTGCAGTTCCAGCCGCCGGAGTAGTTGCCGAGGCGATGGTTGCACTTGTTCTGGCTAACTCTGTACTCGAAAAGTTTGGTGGTGACTCTGTAGCTGAGACCAAGCGCAACCTTGAGTCATACTTGGCAAACATTCCTGCCGTGCTAACTTCGGCGGATTCAAGCAACTAATGCCCGCTAAGTCCGACGTCATTGTACTTATTGGCCCAATGGGCGTTGGAAAAAGTACCGTCGGCAAGAAGCTAGCTCGCGCACTGAAGGTTCCTTTTTGCGACACCGATAACCTCATCGTGGACGAGCATGGAAAAATTGCAGACTATTTTGCTGAGCACGGCGAAGAAGCATTCCGCGAAGTTGAACACCTTGCGCTGGCCAGAGCACTCAAGAGCCCAGGAATTGTTGCAACCGGTGGCGGGGCAGTACTACTTGAGAAGTCACGTGCACTTCTGAAAAACGCAACCGTGGTCTACCTTGCTACAGACGGTAAGCACATGGGTTCGCGATTGCGTAATGGGTCAAGGCCGCTACTAAAGAACGGCATGGAAGATTGGAAGCGAATTTACGACTCGCGAAAGTCAGTCTATGAGTCCACTGCAGATGTGACGATTGATACGTCTGGCCATCCACTTGCCCAAACTATTTCCGAGATTCGTGAAAGATTGAGTATCTAATGAGCGCAACAAAAGTTATTTCTGTAACTGGAGTAAATCCATACGACATTTTGATTGGTCGCGCGCTATTGGGTGAGGTTCCAGCCGCACTTGGTTCGCAGGTAAGCAAAGTGCTTATCGTTCACCCGGTTGCACTAACCGCTTCTGCAGAACTCTTGCGTGAGACTTTGGTGGCGTCGGGGGTAGAGGCAATTCTTGCCGGAGTTCCTGACAGCGAAGATGCAAAGCGTGTAGAGGTTGCAGCTTTCTGCTGGGGCATCATGGGTAAAGCTGATTTCACCAGAACAGATGCTGTTATTGGTTTTGGTGGTGGCTCAACTACAGATCTAGCCGGCTTCGTTGCGGCTACCTGGTTGCGTGGTGTCAAACTAATTCAAATCCCAACCACTCTGCTTGGCATGGTCGATGCTGCAATTGGTGGAAAGACCGGAATCAACACCAGCGAGGGTAAGAACCTCGTTGGAGTTTTCCATGCACCGGCAAAGGTAATCATTGATCTAGATACTTTGCAATCTCTTGCGCGAAACGAAATTCTTGCTGGTTTCGGCGAAGTTGTTAAATACGGCTTCATTGCCGATCCAAAAATCCTGGAGCTGATCGAAGCAGACGTAGCAACAGCAACTGATCCAGGTTCGGAAGCTTTCCAAGAAATCATTGAGCGATCGGTAGCCATTAAGGCGCGAGTTGTTGGTGAAGATTTCAAGGAAGCCGGACTTCGCGAAATCTTGAATTACGGACACACGCTTGGGCACGCAATCGAGCATGCCGAGCGGTACAAGTGGCGTCACGGCGCGGCAATTTCAATTGGTATGGTTTTCGTTGCCGAACTCGCTCGCCTTGCTGGACGACTAAGTGATGCTGTGGTCGATAGACACCGATCGGTGTTGAACCTGCTGGGTCTGCCTACGACCTACTCGGCGGAAAAGTGGAATCAGTTGGTTGAAACCATGCAGCGCGACAAGAAGACCCGATCGGGAACTTTGCGCTTTGTGGTGCTTGATGACCTTGCCAAGCCAACCATCATGAGTGCTCCAACTCCTGAAATGCTGCACGCAGCCTTCCAGGAAATCGTTGCCTAGGGGTAACCTATAAACATGCAAAATGTATTGGTCTTGAATGGCCCAAACCTAGGACGCCTTGGTTCTCGCGAGCCCGATATTTATGGCGAGCTTGATTTTGCTGGTTTGACTTCTGCGGTTGAAGCTGCTGCCGCGAACTTGGGACTGATGGCGGATGTTCGCCAGACCGATAGCGAAAGCGAACTTATCGGTTGGATTCATGAAGCAGTGGATGCAAAGCAGAATGTGATCTTGAACCCGGCTGCCTTCACTCACTATTCATACGCGCTGCGTGATGCGGCAGTTCAAATTACCAAGGCCGGCCTAAAGCTAATTGAGGTTCACCTAAGTAACCCGCACACTCGCGAGGAATTCCGCCACACCAGCGTGATTTCTGGCGTGGCAACTGGAGTGATTGCTGGTTTCGGCACCGATTCCTATCTTTTGGCACTGGCGCAACTAGCCAAATAAACGCTAGCTGGCCCGATTGTGGCCACTAGAATTGGGTAAGTTATTGCGCCTTGAGCGCATCTGAATTCGCTAATAATTGAAACGAGTGATTGCGTCATGGCAACTTCAAACGACCTAAAAAACGGAATGGT
>JBEGOY010000026.1:0-30029 GCA_041181745.1 Actinomycetota bacterium
GTGCCGACCGAAGTTAAAAACAACGAGTACCGGGTGGCGATTACCCCGGCTGGAGTGCACGAGTTGGTGCGGCACGGCCACGAAGTTGTGATTCAGTCCGGTGCCGGTCTTGGGTCGAGCTACAGTGACGCCGACTATCAGGCCCAGGGGGCAAAAATTGTTGCCACCGCCGGCGAGGCATGGGCTGCCGCAGACCTCTTGCTTAAAGTGAAAGAGCCAATCGCAAGCGAATATTCGTTACTTCATTCGGGTCAGGTGCTATTCACATATCTGCATTTGGCTGCCTCCCGCGAGTGCACCGACGCACTGATCAATGCCGGGGTGACTGCAATTGCATATGAAACAGTGCAACTGGCCAACCGAAGTCTGCCGCTGCTTCAGCCAATGAGCGAAGTTGCCGGGCGGCTATCAGCTCAAATCGGCGCCTACCAACTCATGAAAAATGAGGGAGGTCGTGGAGTCTTAATGGGTGGCGTGCCAGGCTCGGCCAAAGCCAAGGTGGTTGTAATCGGCGGCGGTGTTGCCGGAGAGAACGCGGCATCGATGGCGCTTGGCTTGCATGCCGATGTAACTGTGATTGATGTTTCTTTGCCAAAACTTCGTGAAATCGATGCTCGCTTTAATGGTGCGATTCGCACTCGTGTTTCAACGGCATACGAAATTGCCGAGCAACTGCGCGATGCCGATTTGGTAATTGGCTCAGTGCTTATCCCAGGTGAAAAAGCACCCAAGCTGGTCACCGACTCAATGGTCAAAAACATGAAACCTGGTTCGGTTTTGGTTGACATCGCGATTGACCAGGGTGGTTGTTTCGAGAACTCAAAGCCAACTACGCACGACAATCCAACATTCAAGGTTCACAACAGCACTTACTACTGTGTGGCCAACATGCCAGGGGCCGTGCCAGTGACTTCAACCAGCGCTCTCACCAATGCGACTTTGCCCTACGTTTTGAAAATTGCAGACCAAGGATGGCGCAGCGCGTGTGAAAACGATTCAGCCCTTGCTGCTGGATTGAACGTGCATGATGGTGCGATTTACCACGCCGGTGTAGCGCACGCTTTTGGCATGCCGCTTGCTGAGTTCTAAAAACTAATTTGCCGGCTCAGAGAGATCGCCGATGTCTGAGTCTTGCTTTTCGATTTCGGCTCGAATCTCATTCATGTCTAGATCGCGCACCGCGCCGATGAGTTCTTCGAGTGCGGCACCCGGAAGCGCGCCTGGTCGGTTGTAAAGCAAAATTCCATCACGAAACACCATGAGGGTAGGAATCGAGCTAATGCCGGCTTCACCGGCAAGTTGCTTTTCGGCTTCGGTGTCAACCTTGCCAAAAGTAATGTCTGGGTGCTTGGTTGAAGCCTCTTCGAAGATAGGGGCAAACTGGCGACACGGGCCGCACCATTCCGCCCAGAAATCAACAATCGTGATTCCTTCTTTAACAACGGTGTCACCAAAGGTTGCGGCGCCAAGTTCAATGCTTGCCATGATTAGAGTCCTAGTCCCTGAATTGCGTGTTGATCAATCAGCTTGAGTTCTTGAATAGTCAAATTAGGTGAACTAATTGCGGCCAGATTTTGTTCCAGCTGGGCCACTGAACTTACACCCACCAATGCCGAGGCCACAGTTGGTTGTCGCAGCACCCATTTGAGGGCCAGTTGGCTCAGGGTCTGACCGCGACCCTTGGCAATCTCGTTGAGTGCCCGCGCATGTGCCAAGTATTCATCGTTGATTTTGTCGCTCTTTAGGTAGTTGTCTTGCGCGGCGCGTGAACCCTTTGGGGCAACCCCGGATAGGTAGCGGTCTGATAGCAAACCCTGCGCCAACGGTGAAAAAACAATCGCGCCAACGCCTTGCACGGCAAGGGTGTCGAAAAGTGCGTTTTCTGGTGTGCGATCAAACATCGAATAACGCGGCTGGTGAATCAGCAAAGGGACTCCCATAGAATCAAGAATTGCCTTGGCCTGACGAGTTTGTTCGGCGTCGTAGCTCGAGATGCCAACATAAAGCGCGCGCCCCGAAGTAACTGCCGTAGCTAATGCGCCCATTGTTTCTTCTAGCGGGGTATTTGGGTCGAATCGGTGTGAATAAAAGATGTCGACATAATCCAGACCCATTCGCTCGAGACTTTGATCTAAGGAGGCCAACAGGTATTTGCGTGAACCCCATTCGCCATAAGGGCCAGGCCACATGTCATAACCGGCCTTGCTAGAGATGATTAGCTCATCGCGATATTTAGCAAAGTCCTTTTTCATGTGCTTGCCAAAGTTTGATTCGGCCGAGCCAAATGGTGTTCCGTAGTTATTGGCCAGGTCGAAATGAGTGACGCCTAAGTCAAATGCGCGGCGCAAGATGGCGCGTTGGCTCGAAAAGCTAGTTGTGTTTCCAAAGTTGTGCCAGAGGCCCAGTGAAATTTCGGGTAGTTGCAAACCGCTTTTACCTACGCGTCGATATGGAATCTGTTGGTAGCGATTATCCTGCGCTTGATAACTCATGGCACCAGCCTAGGCTAGAGGCATGATGAGTTTTGTTCTTGGTGGTGGCTGCTTTTGGTGCCTAGACAGTTGCTACATGCAATTTAAGGGTGTTCAAGACGCGGTGGTTGGCTACATGGGTGGCTCAATTTCAAACCCCGGATACGAGGCGGTCTGCAGTGGCAACACCGGTCACGCTGAAGTCGTAAAGGTGATCTTCGACGAGTCAGTGATTGCGGCCGACGTAATTCTTGACTTGTTTTTTACCATGCACGACCCGACTCAACTGAATCGTCAGGGTCACGACGTGGGCACTCAATATCGTTCGGTGATGTTTTATGCCGATGACTCACAAAAGCAACTCTTTGAGGAGGCTATCGATCGAGCCCGTGATTTGTGGAGCGGGCAGATTGTCACTGAACTTTCGCCGGCGACCGAATTTTGGGTAGGCGAGGAGTATCACCAAGATTTCTTCGACAAGAATCCAAACCAGGGATACTGCAATGCGGTTGTCGCACCAAAAATGGCGAAGACCAGAGCTGCCTTTACTAACTACCTAAAGTAGTTATCCACAAAAATAGTCGCACTTGGTTTTTGACCAAGCTGAATCGTCAAACTCAAATCACTCCATCTGGCAGAAGCCAAGTGGCACATTTGAGAAAGGCAATTCATGTCAGGAACTCTGTCAGTCACCGGTTTGGTGGCTACCACTCCACGTCACCTGGTCACCCAAGATGGCCTGCCGATCACTTCTTTTAGGTTGGCGTCATCGCAGCGTCGCTTCGACCGCAATCAAAATAAGTGGATCGATGGTGAAACTAACTGGTTCACGGTCACTGCGTTTCGTCAATTGGCAATTAATTCAGCGGGCTCAATTTCTAAGGGTGACCGCGTGGTCACCGTTGGAAAACTTCGGGTTCGCGACTGGGACAACGGCGAGCGAGCTGGCACCTCGGTAGAAATCGAGGCTGAATCGCTTGGGCACGATCTCACCTGGGGCAATTCGGTTTTCACTCGAACCGTGTTGGTTCGTGAAGCCGATCCCGAAGACGAACCAAGCGAACCTGAGCGCGAGCTGGTTGGCGCCAAGAAATAAGACCACTGGCGCATCAAGGCGTTCAACCCCTCGAGCAAATTGATGTTCCAGTCTGCCTCGCCACAGAGGCAAGCACCCTCATTCGCGACAGTCAGCAATTGATGCCCACTGCGGGCTAATTTTGGTCGGGTAAACTTATACCCATAGCTGACTAAGCGACTGAGGGTGCTTTTTCATTCGGCTAGCAAACCAACCGAAAGTGATTGATTTTTCATGGCTGAATTCATCTATCAGATGATCAAAGCGCGCAAAGCGCACGGCGACAAGGTAATTCTCGACGATGTGACTTTGGCGTTCATCCCTGGGGCAAAGATCGGCGTGGTTGGCCCGAATGGTGCCGGTAAGTCGACAGTCTTGAAGATCATGGCGGGCCTAGATGCGCCAAGCAATGGTGAAGCGCGCCTGAGCCCTGAATACACAGTGGGCATGTTGATGCAGGAGCCACCGCTTGACGAATCGCTTACTGTTCTTGGAAACGTAGAACTTGCCGTGAAAGACACCAAGGCTAAGTTAGACCGTTTTAACGAGATCTCTGCTCTGATGTCAGAGCCAGATGCAGACTTTGATGCGTTGCTTGCCGAAATGGGCACGCTGCAAGAACAGATCGATCACTTGGATGCCTGGGATCTTGATTCGCAACTTGAACAGGCCATGGATGCACTTCGTTGCCCACCGAGCGATTCACCAGTCACATCACTATCTGGAGGAGAGCGCCGTCGCGTTGCTCTTTGCAAATTGTTGCTGGAAAAGCCAGACCTGTTGTTGCTAGACGAACCAACAAACCACTTGGATGCAGAATCGGTTCTTTGGCTTGAGCAACACTTGGCAAAGTATCCGGGTGCTGTATTGGCAGTTACGCACGACCGCTATTTTCTAGACAACGTTGCCGAGTGGATTTTGGAACTCGACCGTGGCCGCGCGTATCCATATGAAGGTAACTACTCAACCTATCTAGAAAAGAAACGCGAGCGCCTAGAAGTTCAAGGCAAGAAAGACGCCAAGCTTGCCAAGCGATTGACTGAAGAACTTGATTGGGTTCGTTCGTCTTCAAAGGCACGCCAAACAAAATCCAAAGCTCGTTTGGCTCGCTATGAAGAAATGGCTGCCGAGGCAGATCGCACCAGAAAATTGGACTTTGAAGAGATTCAAATTCCAATGGGTCCGCGTCTTGGCGACATCGTCATTGAGGCCAAGAATTTGCAGAAGGGCTTCGACGGGCGGTCGCTAATCAACGGTTTGTCTTTCAGCTTGCCGCGCAACGGCATCGTAGGTGTCATTGGGCCTAATGGTGTTGGTAAATCAACACTGTTCAAGACCATCGTTGGCCTAGAAAAACTAGACGGCGGAGACTTGAAGGTCGGAGAGACAGTCAAGATTTCATACGTAGACCAGAGCCGTGGCGGAATTGATCCAAATAAGTCACTCTGGGAAGTTGTCTCGGGCGGTCTTGACTACATTCAAGTTGGAAACCAAGAAATGCCTTCTCGTGCCTACGTGGCAGCGTTTGGTTTTAAGGGCCCGGACCAGCAAAAGCCAGCAGGTGTTTTATCAGGTGGTGAGCGCAACCGTTTGAACTTGGCGCTGACCCTAAAAGAAGGTGGCAACTTGTTGCTGCTTGACGAGCCAACAAACGACTTGGACGTTGAAACTTTGAGCAGCCTAGAAAATGCATTGCTCGAGTTTCCGGGCTGTGCAGTTGTCATCACGCACGACCGTTGGTTTCTCGACAGAGTTGCTTCGCACATCTTGGCTTATGAAGGCACTGACGAAAAGCCTGACCAGTGGTACTGGTTTGAAGGAAACTTTGAGGCTTACGAAGAAAACAAGATTGCGCGACTTGGCCCAGATGCCGCAAAGCCGCACCGTTCGACTTATCGTCGATTAACTCGCGACTAAACGCCAGCTCAGAAACTATTCAGCGCTGACTAACTCTTTGATTGCATCTTCGAAGATGCTCAGATGCAGTTCAACGTCAGCCAGTGTTGTAGTTGGGCACATCAAAGCCATGTTGTGGAACGGCGTCAACAGAATTCCACGGTTGACTAGGTAAAGGTGCAAGAAGTCCTCGAGTTCTGCGTCGGCAGATTCAAAGGCTGCTGTTCCGGTTTTTGGATAAGGCTTAGCAAAACGATATTCTGCGCGTGCACCCAGTTGATTAATGCTCCAAGGCAAATCATATTTTTCAAATAGAGAATTGACGCCATCGGTGAATACCGTTGCCAGATCAATCATCAGTTTGAAGTTATCCTCGGTTAGAACTTTCTCAAGCGTTGCTCGCATGGCCGCAACTTGCAACGGATTGCCCGCCAAAGTGCCACCGACACCACCCATGTCAACGAGATCAAGATCGGTGCGGCTTAGAACTTTTTCGGCGAGTGAAGCACTAAGGCCGTAGGTGCCAGTAGGTATTCCACCGGCGATGGCTTTGCCGATCACAAAAACGTCTGGCTCTAGGTGGTCTCGCAGAGTCATGCCGCCATACCCGGCAGAAAAAGTGTGGGTTTCGTCGATGATAAGCAGGGCGTCATATTTGCGAGTTAATTCGCGAACACCTTCAAGGTAGCCGGGCTCAGGCAAAACAATTCCAATGTTGGTTAGCGCTGGTTCCATCAGCACGGCAGCAACATCCCCATTCTTGAGTTGACGCTCAAGCGCCTCAAGGTCGTTGAACTCTGCAACTCGTGAAGTTTGGGTCACGTCCACTGGTGAACCCACATTGCCAGGTCGGCTGACTCCTTCGCCATCTTCGCCAACCACAATCAACGCTTCATCTACTGAACCGTGATAGCAGTATGCATTGAAGAGAATTTTCGGCTTGCCGGTAATGGCTCGCACCAAGCGAATAGCCCATCGGTTTGCATCTGTCGCGGTGAGCGAGAAACTCCACTTTGCCATTCCGAATCGTTCGGTCAGATTATTAGCAACCCATTCAGCATCCAAAGTAGGCATCATTGTGGTTAGCCCGCCCTTGTCTCTAACCTGTTTGACGATTGCTTCAACCACTGCCGGTGCGGAGTGCCCAGCCATTGACCCGGTGTCGCCAAGTGCAAAGTCGATGTATTCATGACCATCGATGTCCCAAATGCGATTGCCCATTGCTCGATCAAAATAAAGTGGAAAGCCGCCAGCTTTTTTATTCATCCAAGTCATTGGAACTCTGCCGAAGAGGTGTTCAGCATTTTCGAAGGCTGCTTTTGATTTTGGATTTCTAGTGAGGAATGTTTCTTGCTCTCGCTCGTAGAGGTTTGACAGTTTTGTGCGATTTATCATTCTTTACTTCCTCATTTCTGGTACACGAACCATGCCTTCTTGGGCTACGGTTGCAAGCAATTCGCCGCGGCTGTTGAAAATTCTGCCAAGGGCAAGACCACGGCCGCCTTGCGCACTTGGTGATTCTTGAACGTAGAGCATCCATTGATCTACTTTTGCAGGTCGATGAAACCACATTGCGTGATCGAGACTTGCGCTCTTGAGCCCTGGGTGTGACCAAGCAATCGAATGGCGTCGATAAATGCTCTCGAGAATTGAATAGTCACTCGCATATGCCAGGGCTGCAGTGTGCAGAGATTGGTCGTCGGGCATTGGCCCAAGTGCTTTCAACCAAACAGCCTGATGCGCAACCGGCTTGCCTTCAACGCTGAAATAGATAGGTGAATCTACGTGACGCATATCAAATGGTCGAGCCTTGGCCCAATACTGGGCAACCGGATGTGGGTTATCGCCGATTAAGTCTGCTGCGCTGGGAAGCGATTCGGGTTCGGGGATGCCGGATGGAAAATCATCCTGGTGCTCAAGTCCAGGATCTTCTTCTTGAAAAGAAGCGATCATCGAAAAGATCGGTAGGTCCGATTGAAAAGCTTGAACTCTTCGGGTGCTAAATGACCGGCCGTCGCGCAAGCGATCAACTGAAAAGGTTATCGGCAGTTCCATGTTGCCTGGTCGCAAAAAATATCCGTGCATCGAGTGCACATTTCGATTTTCGATGGTTCGCGACGCCGCAACCAAACTCTGGGCTAAAACTTGACCGCCGAAGACTCGACCGTGTGGCATCCACTGGCTCGGGCCGATGAACAAGTCTTCGTCTTTGCTGCTATTGCCGGCCGATTGCAGGTCGAGCGTCTCTATCATCTGGGCCAGAGGATCATTAGGAATCTGGAGGCTCAAAATTCGGCTCAATTCTTTCGGGCAACTTTGCCTATCTCAGGCTAGTTTAGACAAGTCATGATTAACCCCTTTGTTCTTGCTGACCGCGAAACTGCGGCAGATCTGCAGTCTTTTTTGAATCGCGCTAAGCGACTTGACCCTGATGGCCTGGTTCGCCTTCGCGCATTTGGCAACGTTCTTGCTGCTTATGTCGCCCCAATTTTCTCGGGTAACCTCATGGACTCTGGGCCAACTGTTCTGGGCTTGCGAACCGCTGAGCTGGCCGGCGAAGCTGAGATTGATGCGCTCGTACCGATTTCCGCAATGCAGGAGCGACTGGCACATTTGCTTGGCAGCGATGAAACAAAAGAATTCAAAATTCAATTGCTTGAAACCATGCGAGCGCCGTGGGCTGGCATTTCTCCGCCTCGTCAGGGTTGGCAACAGGTGGGCACCATCAATGAAAACCGTCTTACTCAAATTGCCAGGGATGGCATAGCCGAGGTCGCGGCCGCCCTGCCGGAATCAGTCGGTGGTCCAATCGCGGCGCGCATCCGAGGAGATATTTGGGGTAGAGGAATCGACCTTGAAACTATGGTTCCAACCGGTGCGGCATTCGTTGCGGCAGGACTTGGTTTTCTAACTGAAAATGAAGAAGTTGGTTTGTATCAGGCCGAAGGATGGATTCGCCTAAGCAGTTTGCATGGCCACGTGCTGGCAAAAGTAGCAACTCGCTTTTAGTGGTTTAGTTTTCAGCGCTGTTCAAAAGTGAACGAGCGGCACTGTCGAGGTAACCCCACAGCTCAGCCTGCTGCAACGGCGGCAACTCGAGTGATTCGAGTGCGGCCCTCATGTGCAGCAGCCACGCGTCACGCGCAGCTGGGCCAATCTTGAAAGCGTTGTGGCGCATTCGAAGTCGCGGGTGACCTCGTTGTTCTTGATAGGTAGTTGGGCCGCCCCAATATTGCTCGAGAAAAAGTTGCAGTCGTTCGGCTGCTGGGTCAAGGTCTTCTTCTGGATACATCGGCCGCAATATCGGATCTGTTGCGACACCTTCATAGAATTTTGCAACTAGTTTTTTGAAAGTAGTCGAGCCACCGACAAGGTCGTAGAAACTGCCACCTACGCGTTCACCCGACGAATTTCGAATCTGAATCGACTGGATGTTTGCGGCTTCTTCGAAACCATTAGCCAATTACTTGACCGCCTTGCCGGCTACTTCTACATAAATGTTCTGGTTGCTTGCGGCCAATTGAATCTTGGCTATGTGCAATGCCTTCTTGATGCGTGCGCGCAATTCTCGCGCAAGTTCATCTTGCTTAGTTGGTTTAACCTGCTGCACAATGCGAAGCACCACTTTCTCGCCACTCAGCGCTTCGATTCCCCATACTTCTGGCTTTCCGATTACTGAATTCTTATACGTGGATTCCGAAACCAAACCTTCTGCAGCATTGGTAATTGCGGCGGTTGCTTTGTCGACGTTTGCTGAATAATCCAATGCGATATCCAGCACCACTCGCGACCATCCTTGTGAAGAATTACCAACGCGGATAATTTCGCCGTTGCGAACGTACCAGAGCGTGCCATGTACATCACGCACCTGAGTGACTCGCATACCTACTGACTCAACAACTCCCGTTGCTTGACCTAGATCAACTGCGTCACCGACGCCGTATTGATCTTCAAAAACAATGAAGAGACCTGAGATGAGGTCGCGCACTAAACTCTGGGCACCGAAACCGATAGCCGCACCAACAATTCCTGCTCCGGCAATTAATGCTCCAACGGCCACGCCCAGCTCACCAAGAACCATTGAGGCGCCAAGAATGTAAAGGCTCCAAGTGATGAAGTTGCTGAGCACCGAGCCCATGGTTTTAGCTCGTTGAACCACACGTGCCTGAGTCAGCGGCGAGTCCAGCTCTTGGCTCTGGGCGGCTTTATTGGTTTTGCCTTTTACTCCAGAGACGATTCCGCGCACAACGCGTCTAACCGAAATCAGCAGCAGCGCGCGCAACACAATCACGCCGATCACCATCAACACAATGCGAATCAGTGTTTGGTAGTCATTCCAAAAGTTGGCAAGCCATTGAACTGTGCTGCTGTAGAAATCCATTGCTAGCCCTTCAGATCACGAGCCTGTGCCGCGAGTGCACGTTCGACATTTGCTAAACCTTCTACCAAAATACGCTTCAACGCAGGAATTTCCGCGATTTCGCTGCGGTCAATCCAGGATTTTGACTTCGCCACCAGTTGAGGGCTAGCGATTATGCTCGGGTAAAGATTTTCAATCAGGTACTCGGCAATCTTGAAGGTGTTGTCGTTCCAAATTCGAACGACATTTTCGAAGTATCGATCAACGAACGGTTCGATTAGCGAGCCGTCAGTCACGCGAACGAATCCGAGGCTAGCCGCGTCAACCAGAACGTTTGAAAGTTCATGTGTCTCGGTCAGCAAATGCCAAGCCGACTCTTTATCGGCTGGTGTTGGCAGTGCGGCCCGTGCGCCAGCAGCAGCCTTTTGACCGTTTGCTGTGTTGTCGTTGGCTAGCTCGGCATCGATGTCGGTGCCGTTTCGCCGACCTCCAACAACCAGACCGGTCAGCAATTCCCAACGCAGGTCAGCATCGATTGTCAGTTTCGGCAGCTTCTCGGCGCCTGACAAAAGCGCTTCTAGATAATCAAGTTGAGCAGGAGTGTTGGCAAACGAGGCAAAGAACTTGGTGAACTGCAACTGGGCGTCAGAACCTGGCTCGGCGTTTTTTGCCAACGCCAACAGGCCGTCACCAACTTCGGCAAGCACATTGATTCGGTGCTGCGGCGCCACATAAAGATGTGCTGCGGTGGTTAGTTGACGCAACAGAGTCAGCATTGTGGTCGACTCGGTTTCTGTAGCGATGTTGTTCAATACCAGTTTGATAAAGTCTCGCGGGCTAGTTTCTGCATCTCGGGTAGCATCCCAAGCGGCACCCCAAATCAATGTGCGGGCCAATGAGTCTTCAAAGGTTGAAAGGTGTTGCAACGCTGTTTGCAACGAATGCTCATCGAGGCGAATTTTTGCGTATGCCAAATCGTCATCATTTAGCAGCACAAGATCAGGGCGATCCAGACCAACCAGTTGGTCAACATTCGTGGTCTCGCCAGCGACATCAAGTTCTAGTCGGTGCACTCGGGTCAGTTTGCCGGCGACAAGATTGTAAAAGCCAATCGCCATTCGATGTGGGCGAATGGTGGGGTGCTCAGCAATCGCTGACTGTTTTACAACAAAAGAAGAAATCTTGCCTTCATCGTTTAGCACGATGATTGGCCGAAGAGTATTAACTCCAGCTGTCTCAAGCCAAAGTTTTGACCAGCTGCGCAGCTCGCGCCCAGATTGAGCCTCAAGCTCATCTAGCAGGTCTGCTAACTCAGTGTTCTGATAGGCATGTTTTTTAAAGTAACTTGCAACACCAGCAAGGAACTTTTCTTGACCAACCCAGGCGACCAATTGCTTCAAAACCGAGGCGCCCTTTGCATAGGTAATACCGTCGAAATTAACCTGCACATCGGCTAGGTCGTTGATCTCGGCAACGATCGGGTGGGTAGAAGGCAGTTGGTCTTGACGATATGCCCAGGATTTCTCCAGCGCGGTGAAGGTAGTCCACGCACCCTTCCACTCTGTGGCTTCGGCTGTTGCCAGGGTAGACGCGTACTCAGCAAAAGATTCGTTGAGCCAAAGGTCATTCCACCATTTCATGGTCACAAGGTCACCGAACCACATGTGTGCCAGCTCGTGCAGAATCGTCACAACCCGACGCTCGCGAATGGCGTCGGTTACCTTCGATCTAAATACGTAGGTTTCGGTGAATGTAACCGCACCGGCGTTTTCCATTGCACCGGCATTGAATTCGGGAACAAAGAGTTGGTCGTATTTCTCAAAAGGGTAAGGCTGATCAAACGCCTTTTCATAAAATTCGAAACCCTGTCGAGTCTTTTCAAAGATGTATTCGGCATCCATGAATTGCGACAAAGATGCGCGGCTGAAGACGCCCAGGGGAATCTCGCGCCCGTCTGAACTAGTAAGCGAACTTCGAGTTTCAACATATGGCCCAGCGATTATCGCCGTGATGTAGCTTGAAATTCGTGGGGTTGGGGCAAAGTTCCAAACTGCTATTCCGTCACCCGACTCTTGAGGCGTTGGTGAAGTCTGATTCGACACAACTTTCCAATGTGCCGGCGCAGTGATGCTAAATGTGAAGGTCGCCTTAAGGTCTGGCTGTTCGAAAACCGCAAAAACTCTGCGTGAGTCGGGCACTTCAAATTGGGTATATAGGTAAACCTCGTTGTCTACCGGGTCAACAAATCGGTGCAGACCTTCGCCAGTATTCATAAACAAAGCATCGGCTTCAACAACAAGTTCATTGCGAGTCTGCAGGTTGTTTAGTTGAATTCGGGTGCCGTCGGCCACAGCGGCTACATCCTGCTCAACACCATTTAGAACAACGCGGTGCACCTTGTCGGTAATTGCATCAATGAAGGTGCTTGCGCCGCTTTGGTGAGATTCAAAAGTCACTGTCGTTGTTGACCTGAAAATTCGATCACTCACAGTTAGGTCCAGAGCTACTTCATAGCTCTCCACGCTCAGCAATTGTGCGCGGGCTGCTGCCTCAGCGCGGGTTAGGTTCTCTCCAGGCAATTTTCATCCGATGCTTGATGGTTTTGCCACCAGCCTAATAGCAGGGTTATCAAGCCTTAAACTGGTGTCATGCGCATTCACATAGCCACCGATCACGCCGGTCTGGAACTCAGCCACTTTCTAATTCGCGAACTGACCAAGCAGGGACACTCAGTTTTTGACCATGGGCCAGCCGAGTATGACGCTTTGGATGATTACCCAAGCTTCTGCATCAATGCAGCGCTTGCTGTGGTTGCTGATGAACAGGCTGGCGCTCAAGCTCTAGGCATCGTTCTGGGTGGGTCTGGCAACGGCGAGCAGATTGCCGCAAACAAGGTCAAAGGCATTCGTGCCGCATTGGCTTGGAATGAATCAACTGCAAAATTGGCTCGCGAGCACAACAATGCAAACGTCATTGCCGTTGGTGCTCGCCAGCACAGTCAGGATGAAGTTCTTCATCTGATTGAACTTTTCATTGCCGAGCCATTCAGCAACGACGAGCGCCATGTTCGTCGAATCGGCAAGATTGCTACCTACGAACAAACCGGAGACATTCTTTAATTGCCAGAAGGGCATACCGTTCATCGAATTGCAAATGACTTCAATCGGTTATTTGCAAAGCAAGTTGTCTCGGTAACCTCACCCCAGGGTCGTTTTTCTGAGGGCGCTCAATTAATTAGTGGGCGAACATTGATCAAGGCCAAGGCCATTGGCAAGCAAATGTTTCTGCAGTTCGATAATCAACTCACTTTGAGAGTTCACCTCGGCATTTATGGCAAGTGGAATGTTGTTCAGCTGGATGGCGACGAATTACCTCAGCCGACTGGTCAAGTGCGAGCCAGGTTTAGTACGGAAGATTATCTTGCAGATCTGCGAGGGCCAACCGTGTGTGAAGTGTTGACCAAGACTGAGGTAAAGGCAGTCGAAAAGAGACTTGGCCCAGATCCACTTAACCTTGATCCAAAAGGTGTCGAGCAAGCGAGGTTTGTTCAAAAGGTTCTGGGCTCGAAAACTCCAATTGGTTTGCTGCTAATGAATCAAGATGTCATCGCAGGCATTGGCAATGTCTACCGAGCTGAAATTCTTTTTCGTGCCAACCTCGATCCGCATCGGCCAGGCAATGAGTTGCAATCATCCCAGGTTGAAGCAATCTGGCGAGATGCAGTAGACCTGCTGAAAGTTGGCGTAAAAACCGGCTTCATGATCACCCGGGATGAATTGCGAACCAAACGCCCATCGAAGGCCGAACGCAATTTTGTATATAAGCGCGAGGGCTTGCCGTGCAGAATTTGCAAGACGAATATTTCAATCGAAATCATGGCAGCACGAAAACTTTATTTTTGTGTTTCTTGCCAACCTGCTTAGCGAGTGCCAGGTGCGGCCAAAAGGCCGGTAATCATTTGCATCTTCAGAGCGGGCGACGGGAATCGAACCCGCACAATCAGTTTGGAAGACTGAGACTCTACCATTGAGCTACGCCCGCGGGTGGTTGACCAATTTCAGTGAAATCGACGCAACCGCTCTATTCTATGGGATAGAGTTACGGAGGTTGTTCTGGTTTCGATCAGAAAATCAACCGGGGTGTAGCGTAGTGGCTAGCGCGCCTGCTTTGGGAGCAGGATATCGCAGGTTCGAGTCCTGTCACCCCGACCATTCGGTCTAGTTTTTGCGAAGACCATTGATAAAAACCGGCTCGTCTCATTTTGGGGCGGGCCCTTTTCAGGAGAAGCCCTTGAAAACCTCTGTAGAACGCATCAAGCCAACTCGCGCGAAGCTAACCATCGAAGTTACCCCGGCGGAATTCCGCCCAAGCATCGATCACGCCTACGAGCACATCGCCGAGACCGTCAACATTCCGGGTTTCCGCAAGGGAAAGATTCCAGCTGCGATTCTTGACCAGCGTGTTGGTCGCCCAGCAGTGTTGGCACATGCCATCAACGACGGCTTGGACAGCATCTACCGTGAAGCACTAGAAGAAACTAAGTTGCGCCCTTTGGGTCAGCCTGCGGCTGACATTAAGCAGAGCCCAGACGAGAAGACCTTCGAAGGCAACCTAATTGTTGAGATTGAGGTAGAAGTTCGACCAGAACTAAGCCTCAAGGAATACAAAGGCCTGCAGGTGAAGGTCGATGAAATCAAAGTTGGCGGAATCGAAGTTGACGCAGAACTTGATGCACTTCGTGCTCGTTTTGGCAGCCTAAAGACAGTTGACCGCCCAGCAAAGAAGGGTGACTTCACCACCATTGACTTGAGCGCAACCATCGATGGCAACGTTATCGATTCAGCTCAAAACATTTCTTATGAAATTGGTGCCGGCAATTTGCTTGACGGAATCGATGAAGCACTAGACACCCTTACCGCCGGAGAATCAACCACTTTCAAGTCGAAGTTGGTTGGCGGCGACAAGGCAGGCCAAGAAGCAGAAGTTTCTGTAACGCTCACTGCCGTTAAAGAGCGCGAGCTTCCTGCGGCAGATGACAAATTTGCTCAGCTTGCCAGCGAATTCGACACGCTTGCCGAACTTAGAGCCGACCTTGAGAAGCAAATTGCTCGCTCAAAGAACTACGAGCAGGGCATTCAGGCTCGCGATCGACTAACCGACCAGCTTCTAGAGCTGATTGATGTTCCAGTTTCAGAAGAACTTGTCGAAGCTGACGTGCACCGTCACCTAGAGGGCGAAGGTCGTCTAGAAGATGCAGCCCACCGCGCTGAGGTGCTTGAGCAAAGCACTCGTTCATTCAAGGTGCAGATGTTGCTTGACGCAATCGCCGAGAAAGAAGAGCTTCAGGTTGGCGAGCAAGAGCTTCTTGCTTACCTAGTGCAAAGCTCACAGCAGTACGGCATGACACCAAACGACTTCATCAAGGCAATCAGCGAGCAGGGACAGGTTCCAATGTTCGTTGCTGAGGTAGCTCGTCGCAAGGCATTGTCAATCGTGCTTGAGGCTGCTGCGGTTACCGACTCAAAGGGCAACAAGGTTGACCTTTCTGAGTTCACCAAGACTGACTTCGAGGCTGGCGATGACCACACCGGTCACGATCACGACTAATAAATAAACTATGAAATCCCCGTCAAGTTATTGGCGGGGATTTCTGCACTTTAGCCACGGGCGAACAAGGCAATGAATTGCTCAGTGTTGCAGTTATCTTTGTCAGGCAACCTCAAGATTTAGGAGTACTTCATGGCTGACAACCCAATGGGCCCAAACAGCACCTTCGAGCGACTGCTCAAAGACCGCATTATTTGGTTGGGCACCGAAGTTCGTGACGATATGGCAAATGAGATTTGCGCCAAGATTCTGTTGCTCGCTGCTGAGGACTCACAAAAAGACATCTTCTTGTACATCAACTCGCCAGGTGGTTCTATCACCGCGGGCATGGCCATCTACGACACCATGCAATACGTGCCAAACGACATCGTTACCGTGGGCATCGGCATGTGCGCATCCATGGGGCAGTTCTTGCTTTCATCAGGCACCAAGGGCAAGCGCTATGCCACACCAAACACTCGCGTGCTATTGCACCAGCCACACGGCGGTTTCGGTGGCACCGCTTCAGACATTCAGACTCAGGCCGAGCTAATCGTCTCGATGAAGCGTCAGCTTGCTTCAATCACGGCTGAACAAACCGGCAAGACTGTCGAGCAGATTGAAGCCGATGGTGACCGTGACCGTTGGTTCAGTGCACAAGAGGCCCTGGAGTATGGCTTCATCGACCACATTCAAAAGTACGCAGCCAGCCAAACTGGCGTGGGCAACAACTAAGGGCGGGCAGCAACATGACTAACTCAAATATTTTTCAGAGCCCAGAGTCTCGCTACATTCTGCCGACTTTTGAAGAGCGCACCTCTTACGGTTTCAAGCGTCAAGATCCATACAACAAACTTTTTGAAGACCGCATTGTTTTCTTGGGGGTTCAGGTTGATGATGCCTCCGCGGATGACGTAATGGCGCAATTGCTGGTGCTTGAATCTCAGGATCCAGATCGTGACATCACCATGTATATCAATTCACCTGGTGGTTCATTTACTGCGATGACCGCCATCTACGACACAATGCAATATATTCGTCCGCAGATTCAGACCGTGTGTCTGGGGCAGGCTGCCTCGGCTGCTGCTGTGTTGCTTGCAGCAGGAGCACCCGGTAAGCGCCTAGCTTTGCCGAACGCTCGCGTTTTGATTCACCAGCCATCCACGGGTGATTCGGGTCGCGGTCAGGCGTCTGACATCGAGATTCAGGCTCGCGAAATCATGCGTTTGCGTGAGTGGCTTGAAACCACACTTTCAAAGCACTCAAAGCGCAGCGTTGCAGAGGTCAACCATGACATCGATCGTGACAAGATTCTCACAGCGCCAGAGGCCTTGGAATATGGCTTGATCGACCAGGTGCTCACCTCTCGCAAAAACGCATAAAACCTTTAGAAATAGCGCATTGCGGGTGGGCGGGCCTCACCCGCATTGTCGTTTTTGGGCTATAGAGTTCTTGCATGACCAAGCTCGGTGAATCAGGCGACCTACTAAAGTGCTCTTTCTGCGGAAAGTCACAGAAGCAGGTTCGCAAACTTATTGCCGGCCCAGGTGTTTATATTTGCGACGAGTGCATTGAACTTTGCAATGAAATCATCGAAGAAGAACTCGGTGCTGCTGTTGCTGATGGCATTGAAGAAATCGATCTGCCAAAGCCTCGCGAAATTAAAGGCTTCTTAGACGAATACGTCATCGGGCAAGATCAAGCCAAAAAAGCCTTGGCGGTTGCGGTTTACAACCACTACAAACGACTTCGTTCTCGCGGCACACTAACCGCTGCTGGCAAAGAGCATGACTCAATTGAAATCGCCAAGTCAAATATTTTGATGATTGGCCCAACTGGTTGTGGCAAAACTTATTTGGCGCAGACTTTAGCCAAGCGATTGAACGTGCCATTTGCGGTTGCCGACGCCACTGCACTAACCGAAGCGGGTTATGTTGGCGAAGACGTAGAAAACATTTTGCTCAAATTGCTTCAAGCGGCAGATTTCGATGTTAAGCGAGCTGAAACTGGAATCATCTACATCGACGAAATCGACAAGATTTCACGCAAGGCTGAGAATCCTTCAATCACTCGCGATGTTTCGGGCGAAGGTGTTCAGCAGGCCCTGCTGAAAATTCTGGAGGGCACAGTTGCTTCGGTTCCTCCTCAGGGCGGCCGCAAGCATCCTCAGCAAGAATTTATTCAGATTGACACCACTAATGTGTTGTTCATTGTTGCCGGTGCATTTGCTGGTCTTGAAGAGATTATTTCTCAACGTGCGGGCAAGAAGGGCATCGGATTCGGTGCGCCAATTTCTGGAAAGAACGATGACATTGAAATCTTCACCGAGGTGCAGCCAGAAGATCTTCGCAAGTTTGGTTTGATTCCTGAGTTCATCGGTCGTTTGCCGGTAATTGCTACCGTGACTCCGCTAGACCGTTCGGCGCTGATGCAAATTCTCACCGAACCTAAAAATGCATTGGTAAAGCAATACCAGCGCATGTTTGAACTAGACGGTTTTGAACTTGAATTTGAAAAGTCTGCACTAGAGGCAATTGCCGATCTAGCGGTTGCGCGAGAAACCGGCGCCCGTGGTTTGCGTGCAATCATGGAAGAAATCCTTGGTCCGGTGATGTTTGAGATTCCAGGCAGCGAAATTCAGGGTGTTGTAAAAATTACCAAGGCGGTCGTTACTGAAGGTGCAGTTCCACAGACAGTTCCATTCAAGAGCAACCGTAAAACTGCTTAAGCTTCTGGCTTCTCCGCAAGCACCACATCAACCATTGCTACCGTTTCACCTTCGGCGTATCCAAGGGTTGCAATTCGGCCAACTGACTTTAGGTCGGTCTCTAGCAATCGCAAACTAGTCAGCGTTGCCGCCGGAGCTTCGATCACTGCAGATTCAACATCGGCTTTCATTGAAACCTTGGCATCGGATTTTGCCTTTCGCACACCAAACAGCGCGGTAGAGGCTAGCTCTAGAAGTCCAAGGTTGCTGCCATCCAAATCAGCTGCAATTTCTGCATGGGTTGGCCAGGCCGCACGGTGGATTGAACCAGCGTCTTTTTGCCACCAACCCCAAACTTCGTCAGTTGCAAAAGGCAGGAACGGTGCAAACAAGCGCAACATGGTGTGCAGCGCCGTGCGCAGTGCAATTGCTGCCGATGCCTGTTGTTCTGCTGAGACGCCACCCTGGCCGTAGGCTCGTTCTTTGACAAGCTCGAGGTAATCGTCTGTGAATGTCCAGAAGAACTTCTCAGTCAATTCAAGTGACTTGGTGTGGTCGTAGCTTTCGAACGCTTCAGTGGCCAACGTGACTACGTTTGCAAGATCTAGCAGCATGGCCTGGTCGATTGGTTCGGTCACTTTGGTTTGGCCCGCAGGCACTTCGAACGAAAGTGCAAACTTAGCAGCGTTCAAAAGCTTGATTGCCAGACGGCGACCAACCTTCATCTGACCTTCATCGAATGCAGCATCGGTGCCAAGTCGGGCAGATGCTGCCCAGTAGCGCACAGCGTCTGCACCGTGATTGTCAATTGGTTCGGCAGGCACAACCACGTTGCCCTTTGACTTCGACATCTTTTTGCGGTCAGGGTCCAGAATCCAGCCGGAGATTGCGGCGTTTGACCAAGGCAATTGGCCATGCTCTTGCTCGGAGCGCAGCAAGGTTGAAAACAACCAAGTGCGAATGATGTCTTGACCCTGCGGCCGAAGATCATATGGGAAAACCTTGGCGAACTTTTCTGGGTCTGCAATCCAGCCGCCAGCAAGCTGTGGAGTCAACGATGATGTGGCCCAGGTGTCCATGATGTCCATCTCGCCAATGAAGCCGCCGGCAACGCCGCGCTGTGCTTCTGTGTAGCCTGCCGGCACATCAGTTGATGGATCAATCGGAAGTGATTCGGCGCTCGGCACTAGGGGAGTCTCGTAGTTTGCTTCTCCGTTTGCATCCAGTGCATACCAAACCGGAATTGGCACACCGAAGAATCGTTGACGTGAAATGAGCCAGTCGCCGGTTAGGCCATTTACCCAGTTTTCAAAACGCACGCGCATAAAGTCTGGGTGAAAGTTAAGTTGCTTGCCCAGCTCGATAAGTCGTTCGCGAACATTCGCGTCGCGACCACCGTTGCGGATGTACCACTGGCGGGTGGAAACAATCTCAAGTGGCTTGTCGCCCTTTTCAAAGAACTTCACATCGTGGGTGATTGGTTTTGGCTCGCCGATCATGTCACCCGACTCCTGCAGCAATTCGACAATTCGCTGCTTGGCCGAAAATACGGTCTTTCCGACCAGTTCGGCGTAGGCCGCTTTGCCTTGCTCGCTGGTGATTACATCAGGCATCTCTTCGATGATGCGACCATCCCAGCCAAGGATTGCGCGGTTAGGCAAGTCAAGTTCGCGCCACCAGATAACGTCTGTGACGTCTCCGAAAGTACAGATCATGGCGATGCCAGAACCTTTGTCGATTTGAGCTAGGCGGTGTGCAACTACCGGAATCTCGACATCAAATAATGGAGTTCTAACGGTTTTGCCAAACAAACCCTGGTAGCGCTCATCATCAGGGTGAGCCACCAATGCCACACAAGCGGCAAGCAATTCCGGGCGAGTGGTCTCAATGAAGATCTTGCCGTCTGGTCCGTTGAATCCAAGGCGGTGATATGCGCCCGGTTGCTCTCGATCTTCAAGCTCGGCCTGTGCCACAGCGGTTCTAAAGGTTACGTCCCAAAGAGTTGGTGCCATCGATTGATAAGCCTCACCGCGAGCAAGGTTATTCAAGAATGCCTTTTGTGAAACAGCGATGGCAGCCGGGGAAATAGTTTGGTAAGTCTGACTCCAGTCGACAGAAAGACCAAGACGACGCCAAAGGGCCTCGAACTGTTTTTCATCTTCGGTAGTTAGGCGCTCGCAAAGTTCAATGAAGTTGCGTCGTGAGATAGCAATCTGATCGGCAGCCTTAGAACTTTTGTTGTCGCCGCCTTCAAATGGGGGAACGAAACCCTCAATGTAAGGAAGTGATGGGTCGCAACGCACACCAAAGAAATTCTGCACTCGGCGTTCAGTCGGTAGACCATTGTCGTCCCAGCCCATTGGATAGTAAACCTCAAGCCCCTGCATGCGCTTATAGCGAGCAACAACATCCGTGTGGGTGTAGCTAAAGACGTGCCCTACGTGAAGCGAACCCGAAACGGTTGGCGGCGGGGTGTCAATCGAGTAGATCTCGGCTCGCGAAGCCTCGCGACGAAAGCGGTAAACGCCTTGCTCTTCCCAGCGCAGCCCCCACTTTTCCTCAAGGCCCTCAACGCCCACTTTCTCGGGTGCGTCGGCAGGGCTAAGGATGCTCGATGAGCCGGATTGGGCAGTATTCACGCGTAAAGTCTCCAAGAAAGGGGTTTGTTACAGGTTAACATTGATAACAGAAATCCTTTTGCTTGACTGCCAGAAAGCCCTGCATGTATCCCAAGAACACCGATTCGACTAACGCCGTGCGCGAAGGTGTAAACCCAAGCCCAAGTTTTCCGGCGGTTGAAGAGCAGATTCTTGATTTTTGGGCCAAGGATGGCACCTTCCAGGAGTCAATCGACCAGCGCAAGGCTGCTGGCGCCGAGGAATTCGTCTTTTATGATGGTCCGCCATTTGCCAATGGTCTTCCGCACTACGGCCACCTGCTTACCGGATATGCCAAAGACATGGTTCCCCGTTTCAAAACTATGCAGGGTTATCGGGTCGAGCGCCGCTTCGGGTGGGATACCCACGGTCTGCCGGCTGAAGTTGAAGCCGAACGTCAACTAGGCATTTCGGGTCGCCCAGAAATTGAAAAATACGGAATCGATAAATTCAACGACTATTGCCGCACCTCGGTCTTGAAATACACCGAAGAATGGCGAAGCTACATCACTCGACAAGCGCGTTGGGTAGATTTCGACAATGACTACAAGACGTTAGACACTCCATACACAGAGAGTGTGCTTTGGGCTTTTAGTGAGTTGCATAAAAAAGGCCTGATCTACGAAGGCTTCAAGGTTTTGGCCTATTGCTGGCGTTGTGAAACGCCTTTGTCAAACCATGAGTTGCGCATGGATGACGAGGTTTACAAGAATCGCCAGGATCAAACCCTGACAGTGACTTTTCCAATCTCAGCGGGTCAAGAACTAGAAGGCGTTCGCCTGCTTGCCTGGACAACCACACCATGGACTCTGCCGACTAACTTTGCTTTAGCGGTAGGCCCAGAAATTGAATATGCGGTTGTTCCGGCAGGTGCCGCTGGAGCTGCCGATGGTGGCAAGCCGGGAAATAAATACATCTTGGCAAAGTCACTGGCCGCAGGTTTTGCAAAAGATCTTGGATACGAAACATCCGAGGAATTGAACGCTGCAATCAGTGAAATTTATCTAGGTCGTGAGCTTGCCGGTTTGCGCTACCAACCGCTCTTTGATTACTACAGCGATGACACCAAGTTTGAAATATCAAATGCCTGGCAAGTCTTGGCTGATGAATATGTTGGTAGCAGCGACGGAACCGGAATTGTTCACCAAGCGCCTGCATACGGTGAAGATGACCAGCGTGTCTGTAACGAAGCTGGCATTCCGACTTATGTGTCGGTGAACGAGCGCGGTGAATTCAACAGCATCGTTTCTGACTTTGTTGGCCAGCATGTTTTTGATGCAAACAAGCCAATTTCTCAAAAACTGAAGGCCGAAGGTCGCGTTCTTCGCCAAGCTTCATACGAGCACTCATACCCGCACTGTTACCGTTGCAAAAATCCGCTGATCTATAAGGCCGTTTCTTCGTGGTTCGTTGAGACCACCAAGTTGCGTGATCGCATGCTTGAACTTAATCAGCAGATCGATTGGACGCCTGATCACACGAAAGACGGCTCTTTCGGCAAGTGGTTAGAAAATGTGCGCGACTGGGCAATTAGTCGCAACAGATTCTGGGGTGCGCCAATTCCAGTCTGGAAATCCGACGACCCTAACTATCCACGCATCGATGTCTATGGTTCGCTTGACGAACTTGAAAAAGATTTCGGTGTGCGTCCCGCGGATTTTCACCGCCCAGTTATTGATCAGCTCACTAGGCCGAACCCAGATGACCCGACCGGCAAATCGACCATGCGTCGTGTTCCTGAAGTTTTGGACTGTTGGTTTGAATCTGGTTCGATGCCATTCGCTCAAGCACATTATCCGTTTGAGAACCGAGACTGGTTCGACACTCACAACCCAGGTGACTACATCGTTGAATACGTTGGTCAGACTCGTGGTTGGTTCTATACGCTGCATGTTCTATCAACAGCGTTGTTTGATCGCCCAGCATTCAAGTCGGCGGTCTCTCACGGCATCATCCTTGGCAACGATGGCCAAAAGATGTCAAAGTCACTTCGCAACTATCCCGACGTAAACGAAGTTTTTGATCGCGACGGTGCCGATGCGATGCGATGGTTCTTGCTGAGCAGTCCAATTTTGCGCGGTGGCAACCTAATTGTGACCGAGCAGGGAATTCGCGAAGGTGTGCGACAAGTGTTGCTTCCGCTCTGGAACACCTGGTACTTCTTCTCGCTTTATGCCAATGCCTCTAACTACGAGGCTAAGCACTCGGTGCAAAGCACTAACGTGCTTGATCGTTATCTGCTTTCGAAAACTCACGACCTAATCATCGAAGTTGAGAGTCACCTAAACCGATTCGATTCATATTCGGCTGCCGCTGCGCTTCGCGATTTTGCTGACGTTTTGACCAACTGGTACGTGCGTCGCTCTCGTGATCGTTTCTGGCAGGGTTCAGCTGAAGCATTTGACACGCTTTACACAGTGCTTGAAATTCTTTGTCGCGTTGCCGCGCCACTTTTGCCGATGGTGACCGAAGAGATTTGGAAGGGCTTGACGAACGGTCGCAGCGTTCACCTTGAGTCCTGGCCCGTAGCCAGCGAATTGCCTCACGATGCAGATTTGGTTGAAGCAATGGACCAGGTGCGAAGCGTCACTTCAGTGGCGTCAAGTTTGCGAAAAGCAAATGGCTTGCGCGTGCGCCTGCCTTTGGCCAAGTTGACTGCCGTTACAAAGAATGTTGCTGGGCTGGCCCAGTTCAAAGAGATCATCGCGGATGAATTGAACGTCAAGCAAGTATATCTTGTAGAGATGTCTCTTGATTCAACTGCCGAGTTTGGTGTGATTAAGCGACTTACGGTGAACTCACGTGCCGCTGGCCCGCGCATCGGCAAAAATGTGCAGGCGGTCATTCAGGCGGCTAAGGCCGGCGATTGGACTGACGTCGACGGAACAGTAGTTGCCGGCGGTTTCGCACTAATCGAAGGTGAATACACAATTGACCTTGTAGCCGATACTTCAGAAAAACTCGAAGACACCGAAATCACTGAATTCATTGGTATTTTGCCTTCCGGCGGATTCTTGATTCTTGACGGCAAAGTGACTGCAGAATTGGCAGCCGAAGGTTTGGCTCGAGACGTTATTCGTGCAATTCAGCAAGCTCGTAAAGATGCCAACCTTGATGTGAGCGACAGAATTAAATTAACCCTTACTGCGGCTGATGAGGTTCTATCTGCCGTTGCTGAACACGCCGAACTTGTGAAGAGTGAAACTTTGACTCTAGAAATCGAAACTGTCAGCAATTCAAAGCCGCAAAATGCTGTTGCAGTAGGCGACAACCAAGAAGTGCAAATTTCGGTGGCCAAACTTTGAGCGATCACCTGAGCGAGGATCACTATTGGCAGCTTCGAGCCGCCGAAGTTGAGCAAGCATTGCTGGCGCGAATGCCAGAGAACAAGGTTGAACCTCGCTTGTCTGCTACCGCACGTGCCGCAGAACTTCTAGGGGATCCTCAAAAGGCATATCGAGTAATTCACGTCACCGGCACAAACGGCAAAACCAGCACGAGTAGATTCATCGAACGATTGTTGCGCGAACACGGATTGCGCACTGGGCGATTCACGAGCCCGCACTTGGTCAAGATCAATGAACGAATTTCTTTGGATGGCGACCCGGTCAGCGATGAGCGCCTTTTTAGTGTTTGGAATGAGATTGAGCCAATTCTTGAAATCGTTGATGCCGAACTAGAAACCGCAGGCGAGAACAAACTAACTTTTTTTGAAGCACTAACTGTTCTTGGCTTTGCGATTTTTGCCGATGCTCCTGTCGATGTTTTGGTGCTTGAAGTCGGAATGGGTGGCACTTGGGACTCAACGAATATCGCTGATGGCGACGTTGCGGTCTTCACCCCAATTTCAATAGATCATGCAGATCGGCTCGGCAATACTTTGCAAGAAATAGCCAACACTAAGGCGGGAATCATCAAGTCGGGAGCGCTGGTCGTTTCGGCAATTCAGCATGCGGATGCATTGACTCAACTGAAGCAAATAGCAAAAGATTTAGCCGATTCATTTGTAACCTACGGTGTCGATTTTGAGGTTCTCGAGAGTGAACCAAACATTCTTGGTCAAACCGTAACTCTGCGAAGCATTGCTGGGGAGTATCGCGAACTTAACCTGCCGGTACACGGTTTTTATCAGGCTCAAAACGCTGCTCTGGCGGTGGCGGCGGTCGAGGCGTTTCTTGGTGGTGGCAAACAGCGAATCATGGATGATGTTGTTCGAGCGGCGTTTGCGGACTTTTCATCGCCCGGTCGATTGCAAGTGGTGAGCCGCGAACCACTCACAATTCTTGACGCCGCACATAACCCCGACGGGGCTCAATCGCTAGCCAGAGCGCTAAAAGATTCTTTCGGGTCGCCTTATGCGATTGGTGTTTTATCGATTTTGACTGATAAAAATGCCCGAGAAATTCTTGAGGCGCTAGACGACAGCCTGATTGAAGTGGTCATCACCCAGTCATCTTCGCCGCGCGCGATCGAAGCTGAGCAGTTGGCAGCTCTGGCTCGTGAAATTCTTGGCGAAGACCGGGTGACCGTTCAGATAAATGCCCAGTGGGCACTTGCCGAAGCTGCGCTGAAGATTCCGGCCGGGCAACCGGGTGCGATTGTGGTTACTGGTTCGGTCACGCTTGTGGGCGACGTTCTAAAGTTGAAGCAGATTGAGGCAGAACAAGATGAGTAAACCTAGAGCAAAATCAACCCAACGAGCATTGAGCTCGATGCTGCTTGCTTTCGAATCTTTCGTTGTGTTTTTTGCCACACTGGTTGCCTTTGGGCTAAAGGTGGCCGATGGTCCGGTGGTTTGGGCAGTGGGCTTGTCGATTGCCTTCTTGCTAATTGTGACTCCTGCGATTCTGCGCAGCAAAATCTCTTATTACTGGGGATGGCTGCTGCAATTGATCGTGCTGAGTCTTGGCATCTGGGTGCCATTGATGTGGTTTGTTGGTGGAATCTTTGTTTGTCTTTGGGCTTGGGCGATGATTGCCGGAGTCACCATCGATCGAGCACGTGCCGCGCTTGATCGTCAAAATGTTTATGTAGTTGAAGCAGAAATTTCAGAGGAGAAATAATGAGCGAATCAACATTGGTTTTAGTTAAGCCAGATGGGGTCAAGCGAAACCTAATCGGCGAAGTTATCCGCCGCTGCGAAACCAAGGGTTACGTGGTCGCGGATTTGAAATTGATTAATGCTTCTCGAGAATTGCTTGCTGCTCACTACGCAGAGCACGAGGGCAAGCCTTTTTATGAACCACTAGTTGAATTCATGATGAGTGGCCCGGTTGTGGCAATCAGGCTCGAAGGGAATGGCGTCATCGAAGGTTTTCGATCGCTTGCCGGCGCAACCAATCCAACTGTCGCGGCTCCCGGAACAATTCGCGGTGACCTTGGCCGAGACTGGGGTCTAAAGGTTCAGCAAAATTTGGTGCACGGTTCTGACTCAGCGGAATCTGCCGAGCGTGAGCTGGCGCTCTGGTTTTAGTAATCAATAAAAGAGTGGGTCTGCACTGCAGACCCACTTTTTAGTTACAAAGAAATCTTTATTTGAATAGTGATGGCCAATTTTGCCAGAAGCGAATCACGATCGTAATAACTACCAAAGCTTCGGTGATTACGGTGAACAACCAAGCCTTGTTTGCCGCCCAGTCAAAGAAGCCAACCCACTTAATCGGTGTGTCAATGAATCCGTCGTTGGCGCCAAAAATGAACACCCGCCAGAACATTGGCACCATTGCTGCCCAGGCGATCATGCAATAAGGGCAAAGCACACTGATCACGAAAGTGCTTTGGGTGAATAGCCAGAGCACAAACAAAAAGCCCATTGTGACTCCGAGTGCAAAAAGTCGCCAAAACCAGGCAGCAAACTTAGCGCCGGCCAAAATTGCGGCTCCCACCACAATCGGGGCCATGAATGCACCCAATCCAATAATTGGGTTTGGAAACCCTAAAAGAGAGGCTTGCGGTGTCAACATCACCGATTTGCAGCTGATGAATGGGTTTACGTCACAGCTCAACACGGCCGTTGGATTGCTGGCGACGTGGATGCGCTCGATCACCAGCGCGAAGGCTGCAAACCAGCCAACAATGCCGGTAATGATCAGATTCCAGGCGAAACTCTTGCTTGGTTGGCTGCTAATTGCCGCTGATTGGTTGCTCACGAAATCAGTATCGCACGCGCTTTTGGTGACTTTTCACGCCTCAGATGGCATACTGGAACGAGTTGCGCCACCACACTGGTGCGACTAAAGATTTTGCAAGTGCTTTGGCGTTGACGTCGCATAAGACCCATCGGGCAGTGAGAGCCGCATAAATAAGCAACTTGCACACAGGTTTTGGTTAGTCACAATCGTGATTGGCAACGATTTTTAAGCCTTAGGGCTAGTGCGTGTGGCCTAGGTCTAGGCAGCTTGGAGTGCACCAGAAATGGTGAAAAACGAAGATTTAGAACAGCCTGTTAAGGCAACCCGCGTTCGCAAGACTAAAGTCACTGCCGCGGATTCAATACCCGCAGAGGTTAAAGCAACCGAAAAACCAGCTACCAAAAAAGCGGCAGTTACAAAACCAGCCGCCAAAAAGGTTCCTGCATCGGTTGACGAGGTGGTTGCCAAGGCAGAAAAGCCAGTGGCTAAGAAGGCACCAGCTAAGCGAGTGAGCAAGGCAAAAGCCAAGTCAGAAGATGCATCAGAAACTGCTCCGGCCGCAGTAACTCCACCTTCAGCTACTTCACTCATGTTTATGGCGCCAGATTTGCCAACGCCAAAAATTGATGCCAAGCGTGGCCGCCCGGTCGACGACAAAGTTGAAAGCGATGACAGCCACAAGCGTCGTCGTTCTCGTCGTCGTGCTGGTGAAGAAGGCACCATCGATGCGGTTGATCCGAACACAGTAGTTAAAGTACGCACACCACGCGAACCGAAGGCGCCTAGCAATGAGCCAACTCGAGTTAAGGGTTCGACTCGCCTTGAGGCAAAAAAGCAGCGACGCCGTGATGGTCGCGATGCTGGTAGACGTCGCACAACAATTACCGAATCTGAATTCCTCGCTCGACGCGAAGCAGTTGACCGACACATGGTCGTGCGTTCGAAAGACGGCAAGATTCAAATTGGCGTGCTTGAAGATGGAATTCTCGTTGAGCACTATGTCGCGAAGGCATCCGAGGCATCGCTAATCGGCAACGTCTACCTAGGCAAGGTGCAAAACGTGTTGCCTTCTATGGAAGCCGCGTTCGTTGACATCGGTCGCGGTCGCAATGCTGTGTTGTACTCGGGAGAAGTAGACTGGGAGCTTGCCGAAACTGGTAATCAGCCACGACGAATCGAGCTAGCTCTTAAGAGCGGCGATACGGTTTTGGTGCAGGTCACCAAAGATCCGGTTGGTCAAAAGGGTGCGCGTCTGACCAGTCAGGTTTCGCTACCTGGTCGCTATTTGGTTTATGTGCCGAACGGTTCGATGAACGGCATTTCACGCAAACTTCCAGACTCAGAGCGTGCGCGACTAAAGAAAATTTTGAAAGAGATTTTGCCAGAAGACGCCGGTGTGATTGTTCGCACCGCAGCCGAAGGCGCAACCGAAGAGCAGTTGACTTTGGATGTTCAGCGTTTGCAGCAGCAGTGGCAAGACATCAGCCAAAAAGTTGAAAAGGGTCAGCCGCCAGTGCTTCTGCACAGCGAACCTGATTTGCTGGTCAAGATTGTGCGCGATGTTTTCAACGAGGATTTCCAGAAAATGGTTATCTCTGGTGATGACGCACGCGAAACCATCGAAGAGTACTTGAAGTCGGTTGCGCCAGACCTGCTCGAGCGAGTTGAAAAGTACGCCGGCAACAAAGACATTTTTGACGAGTACCGCGTTGGTGAACAAATCGCAAAGGCGCTTGAACGCAAGGTTTACCTGCCGTCTGGTGGCTCGCTTGTGATTGACCGCACCGAAGCCATGACCGTGGTTGACGTTAACACCGGCAAGTTTGTTGGCTCTGGCGGAAACCTCGAAGAAACTGTCACCAAGAACAACCTTGAAGCGGCAGAAGAAATTGTTCGCCAGCTTCGTTTGCGCGACATCGGTGGAATCATCGTGGTCGACTTCATTGACATGGTTCTTGAATCGAACCGTGATTTGGTGCAGCGCCGACTGATGGAGTGCTTGAGTCGCGACCGCACCAAGCACCAGGTGGCTGAAGTCACCTCACTTGGTTTGGTTCAGATGACCCGAAAGAAACTGGGTATCGGCCTGTTGGAAGCATTCAGCGAGCCTTGTGAAGCTTGTGCCAGCCGTGGCGTGATTGTGCACCACGAGCCAATCATGCGTTCAAAGCACAACTTGGGTGAAGATTCAAAGCCGCAGAACCAGAATCAAGGCCAAAAACAGGGCAAAAAGAACCGCCAGGATCGCAACCAGAAGCCTGAACCGGCCAAAGTGGTGACACCAGAGAGCGCCATCAAAATCAACAGCGTGATTACTCAGATTGCGGCTTCAACCGTGGCTGCCCACGCCGCAGCGGGAGAGCCTTCGCCGATTGTTTTGCCGACCGTAAAAGCAGATGCCAATGCGGATGCTGAAAAGATGTTGGAGGCCGTGCTGGAGGCTCTGCCAGAGCCAAAGGCGCCGGGGCAGGGGCGACGCAAGCCGCGCCGTGCCAGTAGCGCTGGGGTCGTAGCTCCGGCAAACGCCTCAAGCAATGCAGAAATAGGTGGCTAAAGGGTTTGACCCAAGCCAACTGGCAATGTAGACTAGACCCTCGTTGCCTGTTGAGTAATCTCCGCAACAAAAATAAGACTTTCGAACAAAGGGTAGATCTGTGGTTTACGCAGTAGTCCGCGCAGGCGGCCGTCAAGAGAAGGTGTCAGTAGGCACCATCGTTACGCTTGACCGTATCAAGGCTGATGCCAACGGCAAGATTGAGCTTCCAGCTCTTCTTCTAGTTGATGGCGACAAGGTCACCACCGAGGCAGCAGCGCTTGCCAAGGTAAAGGTAACCGCTGAAGTTCTAAACGACCTACGTGGTCCAAAGATCATCATTCAGAAGTACAAGAACAAGACCGGCTACAAGAAGCGTCAAGGTCACCGTTCAGAGTTGACCCGCGTTCAGGTCACAGAGATCAAGTAAAGGACTAACCCAAAATGGCTTCGAAAAAAGGTGTTAGCTCGACCCGAAACGGTCGCGATTCAAACGCACAGCGTCTTGGCGTAAAGCGTTACGCAGGTCAAGAAGTAAACGCAGGCGAGATTATCGTTCGTCAGCGCGGAACTCACTTTCACCCGGGTGCCAACATTGGCAAGGGCAAAGACG
>JBEGOY010000027.1:0-18063 GCA_041181745.1 Actinomycetota bacterium
AGCAACTACAACTTCTTGACCCGACCTCCGGTCGTTGCAGTGCGCAACGGTCAGGCGCGATTGATCATTCGCGGTGAGACTGAAGCCGATTTGTTCAGCAGAGATTTGAAGTACCAGGCAATACAAAAGAATGAGAAGAGTTAACCGATGGAAGAATATCGTCCGCTTCGCGTGGCGTTGCTGGGTGCCGGTTCAGTAGGTTCTCAGGTTGCACGCCTGCTAATCGAGAACAAAGCCGAACTTGCTGCCCGAGTTGGAGCCGAGCTCGAACTTGTTGGCATCGCGGTTCGTGACATCAACTCTCCGCGCAACGCAGGGGTACCTCGCGACTTGCTAACCACTGACGCTGAGCCACTCATCCTTGGTGCCGACATTGTGATTGAAGTTATGGGAGGCATCGAGCCGGCCCGCACCTATATTTTGCAGGCTTTGAATTCAGGCTCAGATGTAATCACCGCCAACAAGGCGTTGCTTGCAAACCATGGCACCGAATTGTTTGACGCCGCCGAACAAGTTGGTGCACAGCTTTACTTTGAAGCAGCAGTTGCTGGTGCGATTCCAATTATTCGCCCATTGCGCGAATCACTTGCCGGTGACAAGGTCAATCGCATCATGGGCATTGTTAACGGAACAACCAACTACATTCTTGACCGCATGGACACCACCGGCGCTTCGTTCGAAGCTGCGCTTGCCGAGGCCACCGCACTTGGTTATGCCGAGGCAGACCCAACTGCTGACATTGAAGCATTTGACGCGGCACAAAAGGCCGCGATTCTTGCCTATCTCGCGTTCCACACCGAGGTTCCGCTAGACAAGGTTTATCGCGAAGGCATCACCAAAATAACTGCACAGCAAATGGCCGCTGCGCAGCGCGATGGATACGTAATTAAGTTGTTGGCTATTTGTGAGCGAGTTGCTGCGGATGAAAACGGCGAGGCCGGTGTTTCGGTTCGCGTGCACCCTGCGTTGATTGAACGTGAACACCCACTTGCGGCAGTTCACGGTGCATTCAATGCGGTGTTCGTAGAGGCAGAGTCTGCTGGCCAGCTCATGTTCTATGGTGCCGGTGCCGGCGGTGTGCAAACCGCATCCGCAGTTTTGGGTGACTTGGTTTCGGCAGCAAAGCGTCACGTTGCCGGTGGGCCAGGTCTTGCCGACTCGGTGCACGCAAACTTGCCAATCTTGCCAATCGATCGCGCACACACTCGCTACCAAATCACTCTTGAGGTCACCGACCAGCCTGGTGTGCTTGCCAAGGTGGCAAACATTTTTGCCGACCACCAAGTTTCAATCGAAACCGTCGAGCAGGCCGTTCGTGAAAAAGATGGCAGCATGCGCCCGACCGCTTATCTAGAGGTTGGCACTCACGCGGCAACCGAAGCTTCGCTAAGTGCCGTGGTTAAATCTCTTGCAGCTAGCGACAGCGTTGCATCTATTACTTCAGTAATTCGAGTAGAAGGAATCTAATGGCCCACCAATGGCGCGGAGTTATCCGTGAATATTTTGACCGTCTAGACATCACTGCAGATAACCCAGTGATCACCTTGGGTGAGGGCGGCACGCCTTTGGTTGAGGCACCTGCGCTTGCCAAACTTGTTGGCGCAGAGCGCGTTTTGCTAAAGGTAGAGGGAATGAACCCAACCGGTTCGTTCAAAGACCGCGGCATGACCATGGCCGTTTCGAAGGCAGTAGGTCACGGAGCGCAGGCCGTTATCGCGGCTTCTACCGGAAACACTTCAGCTTCAGCCGCAGCCTATGCGGCCGCAGCCGGCATTCAGTCGGTGGTGTTGGTGCCTAAGGGCAAGATTTCGCTTGGCAAGCTAAGCCAGGCAGTTGCTCACAAGGCGCAAATTCTTCAGGTCAAGGGCAACTTCGACGACTGTCTAGATCTTGCGCGTGATCTTGCGGCGAACTATCCAGTGCACCTAGTGAACTCGGTTAACCCAGATCGCATCGAGGGGCAAAAGACCGGTGCCTTCGAAGTTGTTGATGCACTTGGTTTTGCTCCTGATTTTCACGTGCTGCCAGTTGGCAACGCCGGAAACTACACCGCTTACTCAAAGGGTTACGCAGAAGACCTAACCGCTGGTCGCATCAAGGCTTTGCCAAAGATGTGGGGATTCCAGGCAGAAGGTTCGGCTCCATTTACATTCGGCAACCCGGTCAAGAAGCCAGACACAATTGCAACTGCAATTCGCATTGGCAACCCGGCTTCTTATGACTTGGCACTTGCAGCGCGAGCAGCAAGCAACGGTCAGTTTGGCTTTGCTTCTGACAAAGAAATTCTTTGGATGCACCGATTCCTATCCCAAGAAGTTGGCGTATTCGTAGAGCCTTCATCTGCCACTGGTGCTGCAGGTTTGTTCAAGCACTCAAAGTTAGGCGAAGTGCCAGCCGGTTCAACCATCGTTGTCACTGTGACTGGTCACGGTTTGAAAGACCCAATGTGGGCGCTCAAGACCGACAGCGGCAAAGACATCAAGCCACAAGCAGTTGCCAACAAGGTTGAAGCAGTTGCCGAGCGTCTAGGTCTGGTTAAGAACAGCTAATGACTTCTATCATCGGTCGCAAAGTTACGGTCAGGGTTCCGGCAACATCGGCAAACCTTGGCCCTGGCTTTGACACCCTCGGCATGGCTCTTTCTTTTTACGACGAGTTGCAGGTTGAGGCTGTTGCCGGTGAAGGCGCATTCGTTGAAGTTCATGGCGAAGGTGCGGGGGATGTGCCGACCGACGCAAGCAATCTTGTAGTGCAGTCGATTGCGTTCACGTTCAAGAAATTTAATCAACCACTGCCTGGGCTAAAACTTGTGGCGCACAACGTCATTCCTCACGGTCGCGGCATGGGTTCTTCTGGTGCAGCAGTGGTTTCTGGAATCATCGCAGCCAAAGGCTTGCTTGATGGCATTGTTGAAATTCACGATCAAGACTTGCTCAACATTGCGACCGAACTTGAAGGGCACCCGGACAACGTTGCCCCCGCACTATTCGGCGGGTTAACGATTGCCTGGGAAGACGAGTCTGGCCCGCACCACAAAAAACTTTTTGTGCACCGTGGAGTCTCACCGCTCGAGTTAGTGCCGAGCCACAAGATGTCTACCGCTTTGGCACGCTCGCTTCAGCCACAGTCTGTGCCTCACGATGATGCGGTGTTTAACGTTTCTAGATCGGCACTTTTGATTGCTGCTTTGACCCAGAGCCCAGAGCTGCTGTTGGCTGCAACCGAAGACCGTTTGCACCAGGATTACCGCGCGGCGGCTATGCCAGAGACCGATGCAATTGTGAAGTTGATGCGCGAGCACGGCCACGCTGCAGTGGTCTCGGGGGCAGGCCCGTCGGTTTTGGTGTTGGCCAGCGACCCTGCAGAACGCCTAGAAGCGGCCAAATTAGCCGAGCAACACTATCCGCAGTGGAAGGCGTTGCTGTTGGCGGTCGACTTCAAAGGTGCTACTGTAGTACTGCATCGATAGGCCGCTTAGCGGTCGGGCTTCACAAAAAGCCTTTTGATGAAATCCTCGCAACACACTTGCGATTCACTCGCGGCAAGGCCGCGTTTAGCTGCGAAATCTAAGAATCACTTAGGCGCAGAATTACTCAAGAAAGAGCAATCAAAAAACATGGATGAAATCCAGGAAACCACAACTCCAGTGCGCAAGAGTCGCCGAGTTGTAGCAGAAGCAGCAGCTCCAGCGCCGATCGCCGATGACGCAGCTGCCACCAAAAAGACTTCACGCTCACGCGCACCAAAGGCTGAGGCCGCATCAAGCGAAACCGCACCGGCAGTCAGTGAGAGCAAATCAAACGAGACCTCAAGCAATGAGGGGGCTGCCAGCGAAGCCGGCGAGCGTTCAGAGCGTTCTGGCAACAGCCGCAATCGCAATCGCAATCGCAACCGCAATCGCGACAACAACCAGTCAAACAACTCAGACCGTGATGGCGAGCAGGGCGACAACGCTCAGCGCGACAATTCAACCCGCGATAACGACTCACGCAACGAGCGCGACTTTAACGACGAGCGCCGCAACGGCAACAGCCGCAACCGCAACCGTGGTCGCGGCGACCGAAACGATCGCTACCGTGATCGTGACCGCCGCGGTGGCCGAGGTGGCAACGGCAACTCGATGGACGAAATTGAGCCAGAAATTTCTCCGGATGACGTGCTAGTCCCAGTAGCCGGAATCTTAGATGTTCTCGAAAACTATGCATTCGTTCGCACTAGTGGTTACCTGCCTGGTCCAAACGACGTTTACGTATCGCTTGGTCAGGTAAAGAAGTACAACCTGCGCAAGGGTGACGCTGTAGTTGGTGCAATTCGCCAGCCTCGCGAAGGCGAAGGCCAGGGTCGTCAAAAGTTCAATGCAATCGTGCGAATTGACTCAATCAATGGCTTGACCGTTGAGCAAGCCGCAACTCGCGTTGAGTTTGGCAAGTTGACTCCGTTGTACCCACAGACTCGTCTGCGCCTTGAGACCGAGCCAAACAAATTGAGCACCCGAATCATCGACTTGGTTTCACCAATCGGTAAGGGTCAGCGTGGATTGATTGTTTCTCCTCCAAAGGCCGGCAAGACCTTGGTGCTGCAGGCAATTGCAAACTCAATCGCACAGAACAACCCAGAGGTTCACCTGATGGTTGTTTTGGTTGACGAGCGACCTGAAGAAGTAACCGATATGCAGCGCACCGTAAAGGGTGAAGTTATTGCTTCAACCTTCGACCGCCCTGCAGAAGACCACACCACCGTTGCAGAGTTGGCAATCGAACGTGCCAAGCGATTGGTTGAACTGGGCCACGATGTTGTTGTGCTTCTTGACTCGATCACTCGATTGGGTCGCGCCTACAACTTGAGCGCACCTGCGTCTGGTCGAATTCTCTCTGGTGGTGTTGATTCATCAGCTCTTTACCCACCAAAGCGTTTCTTTGGTGCAGCCCGAAACATTGAAGACGGCGGCTCGCTAACAATTCTGGCTACGGCTCTTGTTGAAACTGGTTCGAAGATGGATGAAGTTATCTTCGAAGAGTTCAAGGGAACCGGAAACATGGAACTTCGTTTGTCTCGTCAGCTTGCTGATAAGCGCATTTTCCCTGCCGTGGATGTAAACGCCTCTGGAACTCGTCGTGAAGAAATCTTGATGAACCCAGATGAAACCAAAATTGTTTGGAAGCTTCGTCGTGCACTTGCCGGTTTGGAACAACAGCAGGCACTTGAACTTGTGCTTAGCCGCTTGAAGGAAACTTCGAGCAACGTTGAGTTCTTGATGCAGGTTCAGAAGTCAATGCCAGTTCCAACTGGCTCAGACTCGGAGTAATAATTGCTCGATTCGGTTCAACCGCTACTCGCTGAGTACGCCGAACTTCAGACCAAGCTGTCTGATCCGGCGCTACACGGTAATCCTGCGCTAGCTAAAAAACTCAACCGTCGATACGCCGAGTTGGGCGCGATTGTTGCAGCCTACAACCAGGTTGTCAGCCTCAATGAAGATCTGAAGGCTGCAAAAGAATTAGCTAAAGAAGATGAGATGTTTGCTGAAGAAGCAACTCTCACCGAAGAGCGCTTGGTTGCGGCCAATGAAAAACTTCGCCGACTTCTGATTCCGCGTGACCCAGATGACGGCCGCGACGTAATCATGGAAATCAAAGCCGGTGAAGGCGGAGCGGAATCTGCGCTCTTCGCTGCAGACTTGCTTCGCATGTACATTCAGTACGCCAACTCAAAGGGTTGGAAGACCGAGATTCTTGACAAAAACGAGTCAGACCTTGGCGGAATTAAAGACATTCAGTTGGCCATCAAAGGCAACTCGACCGACCCAGCTCAGGGCGTTCACGCTCACCTGAAATATGAAGGTGGCGTTCACCGCGTGCAGCGAGTGCCAGCAACGGAAACACAGGGTCGAATTCACACCTCGGCAGCCGGCGTACTTGTTTTTCCAGAAGTTGACGAGCCCGAAGAAGTTGAAATCAGTCAAAATGATTTGCGCATCGACGTTTACCGCTCATCTGGCCCAGGCGGTCAATCGGTAAACACCACCGACTCTGCAGTTCGCATCACTCACTTGCCAACCGGCATCACAGTTGCCATGCAGAACGAAAAGTCTCAGCTGCAAAACCGCGAAGCCGCTATGCGTGTTTTGCGTGCTCGCATCTTGGCTGCTCAGCAAGAGGCTATTGAAGCCGAGCAGTCTGCGGCCCGCAAGTCTCAGGTTAAATCAGTTGACCGCTCTGAGCGCATCCGCACATACAACTTTCCAGAAAACCGCATCGCCGATCACCGCACCGGATACAAGGCATACAACTTGGATGCGGTTATGGACGGCGCACTCGAGCCGGTAATTCAGTCTGCAATTGCCATGGATGAAGAAGCCCGCCTAGCCGCAATCGGCAACGAAAAAAAGTAACCTATGCTGCTTCGTGATCTGATTGAACACGCGGCAGCGCGTTTCGAATCCGCCGGAATCGACTCGGCGGTTGTTGATGCCGAACTGCTTGCCGGTTTTGTCTTGGGATTAAGTCGTGGCGCAGTTCAGAGCCAAGTAATCATCGGTGCTGAATTGACCGATGAACAAGCCGAACAGCTGAACAATCTTTATGGTCGTCGGTTAGCCCGCGAACCGCTGCAACACATCACCGGCAAGGCTTACTTTCGAAATCTTGAATTACAAGTCGGTCGAGGCGTTTTCATTCCAAGGCCAGAGACCGAATTCGTAGCGCAACTTGCAATTGATGCAGTTCGCCAGGTGGCTCAACCAGAACCTATCGCGGTTGACCTTGGCACTGGTTCGGGTGCAATCGCTCTTGCGATTGCCACCGAGGTTGGCAACGCAAAGGTTTTCGCGGTTGAGAAATCCGAAGCGGCATTTGAATTTACTCGCAAGAACTTTGACAGATATCAAGAAACGGGCGCCAGTCTCATCCTGGGTGATTTAGCTGATGCCTTTCACGATCTTGATGGCACCGTCGCGGTGGTGGTTTCGAACCCGCCCTATATTCCTCTCGATGCGGTGCCAAGAGACGTCGAAGTGCGAGATTTCGATCCAGCCCTTGCCCTCTATGGAGGTGAGGACGGCATGGACGTGATTCATCACGTGGCCGCAGCTGCAAGACGCCTGCTATTTGTTGGGGGCTCACTGATCATCGAGCACGCCGACTCGCAGGCAGATCAAGTGGTTCAACTACTATTGGCAGATGGATGGCGTCAAGTGCGCTCGCATCGAGACCTAACCGGTCGCGACCGTGCAGTCACCGCAATTAAGTAACTGGGTTAGAAAGCGAGGGGCACAATGGAGCGCATCTATGACTGCTCTGTCGACACAGACCTGCTAACCGGCATGCGGCTAGCCAAGGTTGCCATTGGCCGCGACGAACTTGTGGTTTTGCCGACCGACACCGTTTATGGAATCGGCGGAAACGCATTTAGCGCCAAAGCCGTAGAAGCCTTGCTCGCCGCTAAAGGCCGCGGCCCACAGTCGCCTCCGCCAGTTTTGATTCCAAACATTGCAACCATGCATGCCTTGGCTGAATCCGTGCCGGCGATTGCCCAAAAACTTGCAGAAGCCTTTTGGCCGGGTGCGTTAACCATGATTTTGCGAGCGCAACCGTCATTGCAGTGGAACCTGGGGGAGGCCAAGGGCACTGTCGCGTTAAGAATTCCAGACCACAAGATTGCGCTGGCATTGTTAGAAGAGGTTGGCCCAATGGCCGTTTCGAGCGCCAATCTAACTGGTCAACCGGCGGCAGCTACCTGCCAACAGGCCGAGGCATATCTTGGATCCTCGGTAAAGGTTTACCTGGATGCTGGCACTAGCCCCAAGGGCGAGGCATCGACAATTTTGGATCTGACAAATGTGACCGAAACCTTCGACGAAGAAGGAAATGCGATTTCAACCGGCTCTATCAAAATGGTGCGACGCGGAGCGCTGAGTGCGGATCGCATTCGATCGATCGTTGGCGACCTGCTGCAAGAGGCAATCTAAAGTGCGCGCATATTTATTGATCATGCTGATTGCAGCGGTGGTGTCATTTATTGGCACCTTTGCAACGCTAAAGATTTCTCATAGGTACAAGCTTTATCCGCAAATTCGCGCGCGTGATGTTCACACTCGACCAACTCCAAGACTCGGTGGCCTTGCCATGTTCTTTGGATTTGCCGTGGCACTCGGCTTTGCCGGCATGCTCGGCTGGTTTCGAAGCGTCTTTACCGACCCAATTCACATCCTGGCAATTCTTTTGGCTGCAGCACTGATAACGCTGATTGGTTTTCTCGATGATCTCTATGACTTGGACTGGAGCCTAAAACTTGCTGGCCAATTTGTAGTGGCAGGAATTCTGGCCTGGCAGGGTGTGCAGATAGTCTCGTTGCCAATCGGTGGACTAACCATTGGCAGTTTTGGCATCTCGTTTATCGTCACCGTTTTTCTAACCGTGCTGGTGATGAATGCAGTCAACTTTATTGACGGCCTGGATGGCCTGGTTGCCGGTGTCGTATTAATTGGCACCTTGGTATTTTTTGCCTACAGCTATTTGCTCGCCCAGCAAACTTCGCCTAGCAACTACTTCAACTTGGCATCATTGATTTCAGCGATTGTGATTGGCATGTGCCTGGGATTCCTGCCCTACAACTGGCACCGAGCCAAAATCTTCATGGGGGACTCTGGCGCAATGTTGCTTGGGCTTTTGATGGCAACTTCTGCTCTAACCGTTACCGGTCAAATTGATCCACAACAGGTAAGTCGCGGCGACCTCGTTCCTGCGTTCATCCCACTAATTTTGCCTTTGGCAATTTTGGTGCTGCCGCTACTTGATTTTGGCCTAGCTGTGTTCCGAAGACTTCGCGCTGGAAAGTCGCCTTTCGCGGCTGACCGTCAACATATCCACCACCGACTGCAAGACTTTGGTCACACGCACCTTGGCTCAGTGCTGGTCTTTTACATTTGGACAGCCGTAATTTCTCTTTCTTGCCTCTTGGTTTTCTTTTTGGATGCCTGGGCAGTTGCGCTTTTCTTTTTGATCGGAATTTCGGGCGCTCTGCTCTACACGGTTTGGCCAGTCTTAAAGAGGAGAGTAAATGTCTAAGGCCCTCAACGGCGTGTTTCGAAGTGTTCTAATTCAGGGCTCAATCTTGACTGCAGCAATTGCCGTGGTTGGCGGTGGCATTGGATTTGCCGTCGCGGGTCAGCCGGGATTGTTCAGCGCGCTCATTGGCGCGGGGCTCGCTTTGGCTTTTGTGACCCTCACAGCGGTCAGCGTTTGGTTGGGTGGCAAACTGCCGCTGGGTGGTTTCTTCGGGCTAGTGCTTGGTGGATGGCTGCTGAAACTGGTGGGATTCATCCTGGTAATTGGAGCACTCAAAGGCGCTGACTTCATTAATGGACCAGTTTTGTTTTTCACGCTGGTGGCATCGATTTTGGCAACTTTGGCAGTTGATTCACTGGTCTACCTGAAGGCACGAATTCCAGTGGTGGGTGACTGAGTAAAAACCCAAAAAAATTCGGCGATGGGGCTAAAACCGTGATTTTGGCGCGGTTCTTGCTGTTAGGATAATCGCAAGCGTCAGCGAAATTTAGATGCTTAAATCGCACTGTAAATCGCCGCAAGGCTTTAACGCCTTGCCCCGAAACAGGAGTACACGACGCTGTTTACTACCGCACTGAACCTGCTACATGTAGCAGCCAGCACTGAAGAGTCTGGCGGCGGCTTTCACGCCCCTTCAATCATGGAGTTCTATCCAGAGATCGTGGCTTTCGAAGGTACTCCATTTGCTCTAAACCGAATCATGTTGATTCGTTTGCTAGTGCTTTCTTTGCTCGTTGTAGTTTTCTGGCTTTGGACTAGCAAGTTCAAGCAGGCCAACAAAACCAAGTCTTTTGTTCCGGGCAAGTTCCAGCTAATGGGTGAAATCTCGCTCAACTTTGTGCGAAAGAGCATCGCTCACGAGCAGCTCGGTGAAAAAGATGGCGACCGCTTCTTGCCGTTGCTAACCACAATCTTCTTTGTGACTTTGGGCATGAACATCACGGGCATTATCCCGGGATTAAACATCGCCGGAACATCAGTAATCGGTTTGCCAATTGTGATGGCAGTTGCGGCTTACCTAACTTTCATTTACGCCGGCGTCAAAAAGCACGGTGGCCACTTCTTTACCGCTTCGCTATTTCCAGCAGGTGTGCCGAAGCCTTTCTACATCCTGGTGACTCCAATTGAATTGCTGTCGACCTTCATTCTTCGCCCGGTCACTCTTGCTTTGCGTTTGACCATGAACATGATTGCCGGCCACTTGTTGCTAGTGCTGTGTTTCTCGGCTACCCAGTTCTTCTTGTTCAACGCCGAAGGCGCATTCAAGTTGTTCGGTGCCGGCACATTCGTGTTTGGGTTTGCATTCACTCTCTTTGAGATGCTGGTTGCTTTCTTGCAGGCATACGTTTTTACTCTGCTGACCACGGTCTACATTCAGTTGGCCCTATCAGACGAGCACTAATCAAGATCTGACAACCGTCAGGTCTAAACCACGGAAGGGAAATACAAAGTGGACGTTACAAACATCGCCGCACTGAGCGGCAACCTAGCAGTTATCGGTTACGGCCTAGCAGCAGTTGGCCCTGGCATCGGTGTAGGTCTAGTTGTTTCAAAGACCATCGAGTCAATCGCTCGCCAGCCTGAATTGGCTGCAAAGCTTCAGGTCACCATGTGGCTTGGTATCGCATTTACCGAGGCGCTAGCGCTTATCGGTCTTGCAACCCCATTCATCTTCGGTTAATCAGTCAGGATCTAAACCATGATTTCAAAGATTCTTAGCGCAGCGGCGGAGGGTGAGGCTTCGCCGAACCCGCTTTTGCCAGCTTCGTATGATCTTTTGTGGTCGTCGGTTGTCTTCGTAATTCTTCTGGCTTTCTTCTGGTTCAAGGTTTTGCCGAACTTCAAGAAAACTTTGGATGCCCGCACCGAAGCGATCGAAGGTCGCCTCGAAGCAGCTGAAAAAGCACAGGCTGAAGCTGCAGCTAAAACTGCAAACATCGAAGCCGAGCAAGCAGAGGCACGCGCCGAAGCTTCAAAGATCCGTGAAGAAGCACGCGCAGAGGGTGCAGTCATTTTGGCTGAACTCAAAGAGCAGGCAGCTTCAGAGGCAGCTCGTCTAACCGCTACCGCGAAAGCTCAAATTGAAGCCGAGCGTCAGGCAGCACTTATTTCACTTCGTGCCGAGGTTGGTTCACTTGCAATCGATCTAGCATCAAGCGTTGTTGGCGCCAGCCTAAAGAATGACAAAGTCGCAAGCGGCGTGGTTGACCAGTTCTTGGCCGACCTCGAGGCAAGCGACAGCGTTTCAAAGACCAAAGCAGGCAAGAACTAATGGCCAGTTCAACCAGGCAGTCAATCGCCGCAGCAAAGGCAACGCTTACCCCGTTGTTGGCTACGGCAAATCTTAAGTTCGCAGAAGAGTTGTTCGCAGTCGGCGCAGCCGTTGCATCATCAACTCAATTGCGCAGCATCCTCTCGGACCCTTCCGCCGAGGCTGCCGCAAAATCAGGTGCTCTTGTTGCCGTATTCGGCAAGAACCTGTCAAAGACTGCGCTTGAGTTTGTGACTTCACTGGTTGGCCTGCGCTGGTCTACCGGCCAAGACCTAGTTGCCGCATTCGAGCAGCTAGCGGTTTTTGCGGTTGCAGCAATTGCAGCCGAAAACAAGAACTTGGCCAAGGTTGAAAGCGAGCTGTTCGCTTTTCAGTCTGCGGTTGATTCAGATCAAGACCTTCAGTTTGCACTTGGCGACCGACTAGCTAGCGATGAAGCGAAGCTGAAGTTGGTCGACTCGCTGACTAAGGGCAAGGTCACAGATGAAGCGGCAACCCTTATTCGCCGTGCAATCACCGGATCACGCCGTCGTCGCGTATCTGTTGTTCTAGAACAATTTGGCAAGCAGGTTTCTGAGTTCGCTCTTCGCCTGGTTGCCACCGTCACTGTTGCTGCGCCAATTAGTGCAAGCCAGTTGCAGCGTCTAGAGGCAGTTTTGGCAAAGTCTTATGGGCAGAGCCTCAAGCTAAATGTCGAGGTTGACGAAACCATCCTTGGCGGAATCAAAGTTCAGGTAGCCGGCGAAATTCTTGACGGCAGCCTCAGCTCACGTTTAACAGCAGCAAAACTTCAGCTCGCTTAATCGCAAGCAAATACCAACCGGGTTTACCCAGAAGCAAAGGATAAGAGATGGCAGATCTGAAAATCAGCCCGAACGAGATTCGCGACGCTCTAAAGGACTTCGTTAAGTCTTATGAGCCAGCCAAGGCGTCACGCGCCGAGGTAGGTCACGTAATCGATGCCGGTGACGGTATTGCTCACGTTGAAGGTCTGCCTAGTGCAATGGCTAACGAATTGCTTAAGTTCGAAGACGGCACACTTGGTCTAGCACTTAACCTAGACGAGCGCGAGATCGGTACCGTTGTTCTTGGAAACTTCGAGGGCATCGTAGAGGGCATGGAAGTGCACCGCACCGGTGAAGTTCTTTCTGTTCCAGTAGGCGACAAGTTCTTGGGTCGCGTTGTTGACCCACTAGGTAACCCAATCGATGGTCTTGGTGACATCAAGGCTGAGGGTCGCCGCGCACTAGAACTTCAGGCCCCAGGCGTTATGGCTCGTAAGTCAGTTCACGAACCGCTTCAGACAGGCATCAAGGCTATCGACGCCATGATTCCGGTTGGCCGCGGTCAGCGTCAGCTCATCATTGGTGACCGTCAGACTGGTAAGACTGCTATTGCAATCGACGCCATCATTAACCAGAAAGACAACTGGGCATCTGGCGACGTCAAGAAGCAGGTTCGCTGCATCTATGTTGCTATTGGTCAAAAGGGCTCAACAATTGCAGCCGTAAAGGGCGCGCTTGAAGAAGCCGGCGCAATGGAGTACACCACAATCGTGGCTTCACCTGCTTCAGACCCAGCTGGTTTTAAGTACCTAGCTCCTTACACCGGTTCTGCAATTGGTCAGCACTGGATGTATGGCGGCAAGCACGTTTTGATCATCTTCGATGACCTTTCAAAGCAGGCCGAGGCCTACCGTGCGGTTTCACTTCTTCTTCGTCGTCCACCAGGCCGCGAGGCTTACCCAGGTGACGTGTTCTACCTACACTCACGCTTGCTAGAGCGCTGTGCAAAGTTGAACGACGAACTTGGCGGCGGTTCGATGACCGGTCTACCAATCATTGAGACCAAGGCAAACGACGTTTCTGCATACATTCCAACCAACGTGATTTCGATCACCGATGGTCAGATCTTCTTGCAGTCAGACCTGTTCAACTCAAACCAGCGCCCTGCTATTGACGTAGGTATCTCGGTTTCTCGTGTTGGTGGTGCGGCTCAGGTTAAGGGAATCAAGAAGGTTTCAGGAACCCTTAAGCTCGAACTTGCTCAGTACCGCGCACTCGAGGCATTCGCCATGTTCGCATCTGACCTAGACGCGGCATCACGTCAGCAGCTAGCTCGCGGTGCACGTTTGATGGAGCTTCTAAAGCAGCCTCAGTACTCACCATATGCAGTTGAAGACCAGACCGTTTCAGTTTGGGCTGGCACCACCGGCAAGCTAGACGAAGTTCCGGTTGAAGATGTATTGCGTTTTGAGTCAGAACTGCTTGAGTACTTGCGTCGCAACACCAAGATTCTGACCACAATTCGCGAGACCAACAACCTTGAGGGCGACACCATCGCCGAACTAGAAAAGGCTGTTGCCAAGTTCAAGAAGAGCTTTGCTACCTTGGGTGGTGCGCCACTTGCTTCTGCGGGCGACGCAACCGTTCTAGATGAAGACGAAGTTAGCCAAGAGAAGATCGTGAAGCAAAAGAAGGCTCCTGCAAAGAAGCCTGCTGCTGCAAAGAAGAAGTAATTCTTCTAACACCATCTATTCGACCAAACAGATTTAGAAAGCGAGGAGGGAACCATGGGAGCACAACTGCGTGTCTACAGACAAAAAATTAAGTCTGCACAGACTACAAAGAAGATCACTCGTGCCATGGAGCTAATCTCCGCATCGCGCATCTATAAGGCGCAGCAGCGCGTAGCTGCTTCAGCGCCATACTCGCGTGCTGTAACTCGTGCGGTATCTGCAGTGGCAACCTTCTCGAATGTTGATCACCCGCTTACCACCGAGCCAGCTCGCATTGATCGCGCTGCAGTAGTTATCTTCACTTCAGACCGTGGTTTGGCTGGTGCGTTCTCATCCAACGTGCTTAAAGAAGCCGACCAACTGGCCAACCTGCTGCAAGAGCAGGGCAAAGAAGTTGTCTACTATCTCGTTGGTCGCAAGGCCGTTTCAAGCTTTAACTTCCGTCGTCGCGCGTTTGTGCAGCAGTGGATTGGTGGCTCTGACTTGCCACAGTTCGACACTGCTAAAGAAATTGCTGACGCCGTGGTTCAGGCTTTCAACACTGACTATGCCGATGGTGGTGTAGACGAGATTCACTTGGTATCAAACCGATTCATTTCCATGATTGCGCAGGTTCCAGAAGTTGTTCGTCTATTGCCACTCGAGGTTGTTGAGGGCGTAGAAGCTCCGGCAGCCGACGAAGTTTTCCCGCTTTACGAATTTGAACCAGACGTAACCAAGGTGCTTGATGCCTTGCTTCCGGTTTACATCGAAAGTCGCATTTTCAACGCCATGCTTCAGTCAGCTGCATCTGAGCACGCTGCCCGTCAAAAGGCAATGAAGTCAGCTACAGACAACGCAGACAAGCTGATCAAGAACTACACCCGCCTGTCAAACGCAGCGCGACAGTCAGAAATTACGCAACAGATTTCCGAAATCGTTGGTGGAGCAGACGCGCTGTCTGTTTCAGACGATCAGGACTAAGAGAAGGAAAGAGACATGGCCGAGACCAAGAAGAAGGCAGCAGCTACTGCAGCCGGCACCGGGCGCATTGCGCGCGTTACCGGTCCAGTTGTTGACATCGAGTTCCCGCACGATGCCATCCCTGCTATCTACAATGCGCTCACAACCGAGCTAGATGTAGCTGGCGAGAAGACCACTCTTACTCTTGAGGTTGCTCAGCACCTCGGAGACGACCTAGTGCGTGCGATTGCCCTAAAGCCAACCGATGGTTTGGTTCGCGGCGCAACCGTTTCTGACACAGGCGCCCCAATTTCTGTTCCTGTTGGTGATGTCACCAAGGGTCACGTATTCAACGTGACCGGTGAAGTTCTAAACGCAAAGCCTGGCGAAAAGATTGAAGTCAAAGAGACTTGGTCGATTCACCGTCAGCCGCCTGCGTTTGACCAGCTTGAGTCAAAGACCACCATGTTCGAGACCGGTATTAAGGTCATCGACTTGCTTACCCCTTATGTTCAGGGTGGAAAGATTGGTCTTTTCGGTGGTGCCGGTGTTGGTAAGACCGTTTTGATCCAAGAAATGATTTACCGCGTGGCAGAAAACCACGACGGTGTGTCTGTATTCGCCGGTGTTGGTGAGCGCACTCGTGAGGGTAACGACCTAATCGACGAAATGACCGAGTCTGGCGTTATCGACAAAACTGCACTGGTCTTTGGTCAGATGGATGAGCCACCTGGCACCCGTCTTCGCGTTGCACTTTCAGCTCTGACCATGGCGGAGTACTTCCGCGATGTTCAGAAGCAGGACGTGCTGTTGTTCATCGACAACATCTTCCGCTTTACTCAGGCAGGTTCAGAGGTTTCAACTCTTCTAGGCCGCATGCCTTCTGCTGTGGGTTACCAGCCAAACTTGGCAGATGAGATGGGTCTTCTTCAGGAGCGCATCACATCGACTCGCGGTCACTCGATTACCTCACTTCAGGCTATTTATGTGCCTGCGGATGACTACACCGACCCGGCCCCAGCAACTACATTTGCTCACTTGGATGCAACAACCGAGCTTTCTCGTGACATTGCTTCACAGGGTCTTTACCCTGCTGTGGACCCACTGACTTCAACTTCTCGTATCTTGGACCCTCGCTACATTTCGAAGGACCACTATGAGACCGCAACTCGCGTGAAGTCAATTCTTCAGAAGAACAAAGAGCTTCAGGAAATCATCGCGATTCTTGGTGTTGAAGAGCTTTCAGAAGAAGACAAGATCACGGTTTCACGAGCTCGTCGCATTCAGCGCTTCTTGTCTCAGAACACGTACATGGCTACCAAGTTCACCGGTGTTGCTGGTTCAACAGTTCCGCTGAAGGACACCATCGAAGGCTTTGCTGCGATTGCTCGCGGTGACTTTGACCACGTTGGTGAGCAGGCGTTCTTCAACCTTGGTGACATCAACGATGTTCTCAAGGAATGGGACAAGATTCAGAAGCAGAGCAAGTAATTATGTCTGTAAAGACTCTTCACGTTGAACTAGTAGCTGCCGACCAGGCTGTATGGTCTGGCGAAGCCAAGATGGTTGTTGCAAAGACCGTTGAGGGTGAAATCGGTTTGCTGCCAGGTCACGAGCCAATGCTTGCAATTCTTGGCACCGGTGAAGTGCGCATCACTCTTGCTGATGGTGAATCAATCAAGGCAAGTGCCGAAGATGGATTCCTTTCGGTTGAGCACGATGTTGTCACGGTGGTTGCTCGTCACGCAGCACTGATCTAAACAGAGTTTCAATAAAAAACCCGCTCAGAGATGAGCGGGTTTTTTGCTTTACTAAGGCTTGTGCTATTCGGTGCGTGTCGGGTGCACTGGTCGCTCGCGACGGTTTGCGGCCGGAACCCACTTGACATCGCCACCGTGTTTGAGGTTTGCATAACGTGCCAAGACAAACAAAAGATCACTGAGTCGGTTTAGGTATTTTGCTGCCGTCACATTGACTCCACCATTTGGGTGACCCTTTTTGGCGGGTTCAGTGCCATAGGCCTCAATGGCATGCCAGGTAGCACGCTCTGCGCGTCGAACTACGGTGCGTGCCAAGTGCAAACCAGCCGCCAACCCTGAGCCTCCAGGCAGGATGAATGAATCTAGCTTGCCCAACTCGCTGTTGTATTTATCGATTGCGGCCTCGAGAGCGTCAATCCAAATGGTGTCAACTCGCAGCGGCTCGTATTCATAAGATTCGTTCAATGGGTTTGATAGATCGGCACCCAGGTCGAATAAGTCGTTTTGAATTTGAGACAGCAGCAACAGCGTGTCTGCATCAAATTCGTTTTTCGCTAAAGCAACGGCCACACCAATCGCAGAGTTTGCTTCATCCACGTCGGCATATGCTTCGATGCGCGGATCAGTCTTGCGGGTGCGTGAAAAGTCACTAAGGCCTGTCATGCCCTCGTCGCCGGTGCGGGTGTAAATCTTCGTGAGTTTGACCATGGCACCAGTCTAGGGCGATGGCAAATAGGCTAAAGCCATGTTGTTTCTATTGCCACCTTCTGAGACTAAGGCACCCGGAGGCAAGCAAATCAACATCCATCAGGCAGCCCAAACTTTTGGTGGTTTAAACGCTGCCCGGCTCGAGGTGCTGCAAAAGTTAGGCGATAAATCGCTTGCCGATGCGCCAACAATGCCGGCCATCCAGCGCTACACCGGCACGCTATATTCGGCCATCCATGGGCGGGGGCTCAAGGGCACCCCAACTGAGCACAATCAACTAACCCCGGATGAATTAAAGCTCGCGAAACAATATGTATTGATTCAATCGGCGTTGTTCGGACTGATTGCGGCAACCGACCTAATTCCGGTTTACAAGTTGGCGCCAAACAAATTGCTAAATGGCCTAAACCTAAAAAACCATTGGACCAAAGCGCATACTGTGGTTTGGTCAAGATTAGCCAAGGGGCCAATCATCGATTTGCGATCAAAGGCTTATGCAGAGCTAGCGCCCTTGCCCGAAGACCTTGAGGTTTACTCGGTCATGGTTTATGTTCAGCGTGAAGACGGCAGTCGTGAGCAGCTGAATCACTTCAACAAAAAAGCTAAGGGCCAGCTAGTTCGCGCTGCTCTAACAGCAAAAAAGTTTCCAGAAACTATTTCGCAATTGAAAGCGGCCGCTAAGAAGGTTGGCTTGGTTCTTGAACAAGATGGTCGATCACTAATTTTGATAACCACCTCGGCTACCTAATCGTTTGCGGCTAAACCTTCGTGCGCTAATAGCCAGCGCTTTGTAGGCAA
>JBEGOY010000028.1:0-4626 GCA_041181745.1 Actinomycetota bacterium
GGAAAGCGGTAGCGAGCAATTGCGGCGATGTGGCCAGCTAGGGCACCCATGCGCTCAAGCGAAGCTGAGATGCGCAGAGCTGAAACCAGGATGCGAAGGTCGCGAGCCACCGGTGACTGCTTTGCCAGAATGCGAATAACTAGCTCGTCAAGAGCGAGAGCCTTATTTGTCATTGCGTCTGCAACGGCGATAGCTTCGTCGGCCAAGGTTACGTCAGAGGTGGTGAAAGCCTTGGTTGACTTCTCGGCCACGCGAGCGGCGTCTTCGGCGATCTCGATTAGGCGAGCCTGAACCTCGTGCAGCTGAGACTGGAAAATTTCGCGCATGGTGCACCTTCCTTAAAACCGTGTAATAACAAGAACCATTACAGCCTTAGGTGAACAAAGGCGAAATAGTGCTTGAACTAAGACCAAATTTCCTCGGATGCTCAAACCCTGAACTTCGGCGGGGTGTCAGAATCGCCTAGTGTTAAGAATGTGAACGCATCCTTCGCCATCCTACTAGCAGCAGTGCTGGGGTTCTTGGTAGGGGGGATGTTGGTTTGGATTCTGGCACTTCGAACAAGGAAGGCCGAATTGGAAGCCGTTGCGACCCAGCCAGTGCAGGAAACTGTTGCTTATCTGCTGGATGTCTTGGCTACCGCCGGCGTTGTAGTTGATGGCTCAAATCACGTGGTTCGTGCCACCACCGGCGCTCAGGTAATCGGCTTGGTTCAAAATCGCATTTTGATTCACAGTGCTCTGGTTGAGCTGGTCGAAAAGGCCCGCACCTCGGGCGACCCTTGCGAGGGTGAGTTCGAACTTTCAACCGGCCTGCGCAATGACTCTGTCTGGGTGCACGCGCGTGCCACAGTGCTAAAAGACGGAAACGTGCTTTTGACAGTCGAAGATGAAACCGAGTCGAAGCGACTCGAAGATACTCGCCGCGATTTTGTGGCAAACATTTCGCACGAGCTCAAGACGCCAATTGGCGCAATTAGCTTGCTTTCAGAAGCGCTAGTCGACGCTGCCGATGACGCCACCATGGTCAAAAAATTCGCCGGAGATTTGTTTCGCGAATCACGTCGCCTGGCCAGCTTGGTTCAGGACATCATTCAGCTCTCTCGTTTGCAAAGCGCAGACATTGCCAAGAACGCACACGTGATTGACCTATCCGGGGTCATCTCAGAAGCGGTGGAGCGCAACCAAGTGCTTGCCGAACGCCGACACGTGCGAATCAGTTTTGACGCACCGGCCGGCATCAAAGTTTTGGGCGACCACGAAATGTTGACGATGGCGGTCAAGAACCTCATCGAAAACGCAATTCTTTATTCAGACGAAGGCAGCCAAGTTGGCATTGGTCTGAAAACTGAACCAGCAAACATTGCGGCAATCTCAGTCACCGACAACGGAGTTGGTATCGCGCAGGAACACCTTGAGCGAATCTTCGAACGTTTTTATCGTGCTGATCCATCTCGCTCACGTCAAACCGGAGGCACCGGCCTCGGGTTGTCGATTGTTAAGCATGTTGCCCTAAACCACCGCGGCGACATCCAAGTATTTTCCCGACCTGGCTTGGGTTCAACATTTACCTTGCGCCTGCCAATTGTTAATGACCATGACATTGAGGATGAACAATGACCCGTGTTCTAGTAGTTGAAGACGAGCAGTCACTGCGCGAACCATTGGTTTACCTGTTGCAAAAAGAGGGCTATGACGTAGTCGAAGCCGAGGATGGCAGCCAAGCGGTGAAGGTGTTTGAAGAGTTTGGTGCAGACATGATTCTGCTCGACCTAATGCTGCCAGGCATGAGCGGCAACGAAGTCTGCCGACACATTCGCGCCACATCCCAAGTTCCAATCATCATGTTGACCGCCAAAGACTCCGAAATTGACAAAGTCGTTGGTCTCGAAATCGGCGCCGATGATTATGTGACCAAGCCCTACTCAACTCGCGAATTGTTGGCTCGCATGAAGGCTGTGCTTCGCCGTCACGCTGACACTCCTGCGGTGCACGAGACTCCGGGCATCCTTGAGGTTGGTTCAGTGCGCATGGATGTTGACCGTCACCTGGTATTCGTTCACGGCGAGAAAGTGTCAATGCCGCTTAAGGAATTTGAGCTTCTTGAACTTTTGCTTGAGAACGCCAACCGAGTGCTGACCCGCGGTCAGATTATTGATCGCGTGTGGGGTTCTAATTATTTTGGTGACACCAAGACCTTGGATGTTCACATCAAGCGCATCCGCTCGAAGATTGAAGATGACCCGGCCCGTCCGGAGCACCTGCTCACCGTGCGCGGTCTCGGCTACAAATACGAGGTCTAAGCCTTAAACAAAAAACCCTCCCGACCAGGAGGGTTTTTTGTTTGAAGATTTTGGTGATCTAAACCTTATTCAGCGTGGTGATCGGCTTCGCCAGCCGCAGGGGTCACTGTGCTCAAAGTGGCAACCAGTGGTGCGTACTCGCTTAGGGTGCCATCGAGCACTGGAACACGAATCTCTTTGCCGGTTGCTGAATCCTGGCCAACAAAAATGCTCACGATTGAACCAGGGGTCTTGTTTAGGTCAATGCCTAGCGCTGACTCGCCGTTGTAGCCGATGTCTAGCTTCTGACCGGCTTTCACAACAAAGTGAACGTCTTTCTTCTCGTTCAGAGTGGCATCGGTGTACTGAAGGTGAACCTCAGCGTCTTGCAAACCAGAGTTCACCAAAGAGCCAAACAGGGCAGCCTGGGTGCCATTGCTTAGGTAGATGAAGTTGCGGGCTTTGACGGTTTCTAGGTCAACCTGGCCGCCATCGCTTGGGCTGTAGGCCTGGCGGGTAGCCACCGGAGAGGTGAATGTGCAACCTGCGGTGCCAAAAACCAAGGTAGCCGCGATAGCAACTGCTGCAAATTTACGAATTGCCATTATTTCCTCCCGAGAAACACTCAATAGCGCTATTAGTTTATCCCTTTGTTACACTGCCAGCCTGTGGTAAAATCGTGGTTTCTGAAGGGAATCACCTGCATGAAGTTTGAAGTCGGCGAAACCGTCGTTTACCCACACCATGGAGCAGCTCAAATCGTTGAGGTTGCTAACAAAACCATTCGTTCTGAAACCAAGTTGTACCTGCAGCTAAAGGTTGCCCAAGGCGACCTAACCATTTGGGTGCCAGCCGAGAACGTTGAGATGGTTGGCGTGCGTGACGTCATCAACAAAAAAGGCGTTGAGCAAGTTTTCAGTGTGCTGCGTGCAGAATTCACCGAAGAGCCAACTAACTGGTCTCGCCGTTACAAAGCCAACCTCGAGAAGCTTGCTTCGGGCGACGTTGTAAAGGTGTCAGAAGTGGTTCGTGACCTATGGCGCCGCGACCAAGACCGCGGTTTGTCTGCCGGTGAAAAGCGCATGCTTGCTAAGGCCCGTCAGATTTTGGTTTCAGAGCTTGCTCTTGCCCGCAAGGTTGACGAAGTCAAGGCATCGGCAACTCTCGACGAAGTTCTAGCTTCTTAGGCACAACATGACCAATCGCGATCTCGCGGTGGTTGTTGTGGCCGCAGGCCTTGGCACCCGTCTCGGTGCCAACAAACCAAAAGCTTTCGTTTCGCTTGCCGAAAAGACTTTGCTTCAGCACACTTTAGAAAACATCGCAGATGTCGCTGCACTCGAGCAAGTGATCATTGCAGTGCCAGAGGGGCACGAACAGCAAACGGCTGAACTTGCCGATGTTGCCCTTGCCGGCAAGTCAATTCGATTCGATGTGGTGGTCGGTGGCGAATCGCGTCAACAATCAATTGCAAACGCACTCGGAGTAATCGACGAATCGCTAGAAGTGGTTTTGGTTCACGACGCTGCGCGCGCACTTGCACCGGCCACGCTATTCAATCGGGTCGCCGCTGAAGTTCGCCGCTCGTCATATGGTGCAGTGCCAGTTCTAAAAATTGCTGACACAGTCAAGCGCGTTGAAGGCGAAATTGTTCGGGAGACCGTAGATCGAAATCTTTTGCGCGCAGCACAAACGCCTCAGGGTTTCAAGATCACTGATTTGCTTTCGGCATACCAAGCTGCAACTACTGAATTCACCGACGATGCCGCACTTTTTCAAGCGCACGGTGGTCAGATTGTGGCGGTAGAAGGTGCTGAAGCAGCATTCAAGATCACAACCGCCGAAGATCTTGCCGCCGCCGAACTTAGATTCGCGAATACATTCCGAAGCGGCATCGGCACCGATGTGCACCGCTTTAGCGATGACCCAGCAAAGCCACTTTATTTAGGCACAATTATTTGGCCCGGCGAGCGCGGTCTCGAAGGTCACAGCGATGGCGACGCGGTAAGCCACGCAATCGTTGATGCATTACTTTCAGCTGCAGGGCTCGGCGACATCGGGTCAAACTTCGGCATCGATCGCCCTGAATATGCGGGCGCGAATGGTCGAGTTTTTCTTGAATCGGCTATGAAGCTAGTAAATGAAAATGGTTATTCAATTCAAAACGTCGCAGTGCAAATTATTGGCAACCGACCAAAGGTTGCACCAATGCGCAGCGCAGTTGAATCTGAACTCTCCGGCATCCTGGGAGCACCTGTTACCGTGGGTGCAACGACAACCGATGGCCTTGGGTTTTTGGGCAACAGCGAGGGAGTAGCAGCAGTGGCTACCGCGTTGCTGGCAGG